>CAZJHD010000008.1:0-17210 GCA_964545855.1 uncultured Planctomycetales bacterium | reverse complement strand
TTCCCAGGACGGTTGCCCGGACGACTCAGCGGGACGAGCCGTTTCCGCCCGCCGGCGTCGTGGCCGGCCCCTCCCCGGTCGGGCTGGCAGGCTCCGCCGGCTTCTCCGGGAACGCCGGGACCTCGCCCGGCGGCTTCGCGAGCGGCCGGATGAACCGGAAGAGGCTCGACTTCGCCTTCTCGTACTGCACCTCGCCGTTCACGATCGACATCTGCACGAAGGTGCGGAAGTCGAAGATCGGCCCATCGGTGAGGATCAGGTCGGCGTCCTTGCCCGGCTCGATGGACCCGATGCGATGGTCGACGCCGAGGATGCGGGCCGCTCCGAGAGTGATCGACTCGAGGGCCGACTGCTCGTCGAGGCCGCCGCGGATCGCCCAGGCCGCGTC
Source organism: uncultured Planctomycetales bacterium (assembly GCA_964545855.1). Taxonomy (GTDB): domain Bacteria; phylum Planctomycetota; class UBA1135; order UBA1135; family JACQFD01; genus CAZJHD01. The sequence continues at coordinate 16,822 of CAZJHD010000008.1, read as the reverse complement.
CATCGGCAGCGTCTGGAGATCGCGTCCCGCGATGCCGCCGACGCCGACGGTGTCGCCGCCGTCGAATCCCGGAGGCGGATAGAGCGCGAGCTCGATCCCCGCGCGCCGGAGGATGGCGGCCGCCTGGGCCGAGGACCCCGTCGTTCGATCGGCGCGCTCGTCCGAAGCCTGCCGTCGACGCGGCGAGAGAATGCAGCTCACGCCGCGGCGGCTCAGCTCGCCGGCGATCGTCCACGCTTCGAGAGCGCCGCTGAAGGTGCAGTCGAAGCGGAACTCGTCCAGGAGCTCCAGGATCGGGAGCATCTCCGACGCGTCGTCCACCTCGAAGCGCGCGGGCACTTCCCGCTGCAGGAGCTTCACGAGGTTCATGTCGACGCCGGAGCGACTCGGCGCCTTCGGAGCCTTCGGATCCTCCGCCGGAGCCTCTCCGCCGCGCCCTCCGGCGCCCTCGGGACGGGCCGATGCCGCCGGTGCGCCCTGCGGCGACGAGCCTCTCTGCGCCTCGTACTCGCGGAGCTCGAAGATGTACTGGCGGGCGCGCTCGAGCTTCTCCCGGAGGTCGTAGCGCTGCTGGACGCTCGTGTACTGGAGGCGCAGCAACGCTGGCTCGCGCAGCACGAGGTCGTCGATCGAGCTGGTGAGGACCTTGATCACCGTGTCGCCCTGGCAGACCGTCGTGAGCCCGCCGGCGATGGCGAGCTGCACGTTCAGGCCGAAGGGGTCGTAGCGATCGCCGTCCTTCCCGCCGCCGCCGCCGAATCCCGAGACGCCGATGCCGTTCGCGCGGGCGGCGACGAGTCCGGGATAGACGCGGAGCCCGCTCGCGTCGATGCGCGATGCGCTCTCGGGGATCGCGACGTTGCGGCCGACCTTCCAGATCTTCGTGCCCTTGATGAGCACCGTGGCGCCCTTGAGCCGGCCCATGGAGACCGTCTCGACGTCTCCGCCCACGATCGCGAGGAACTTCTCCTCCTTGGGCGGCGCCTCCTCCTCCTCGGGCTTCTTCGCTTCGGCCTTGGTCTCGGCGGCGGGCTTCGATTCGGGCTTCGACTCCTGCGCGGCCGCGAATCCGGCGAACGCCAGCGAGACGAGGAGCGCGCCGAGGATGCGCAGCAACGGGAGCCGGCGGATCACGAGCGATCGATCGGTCACAGCTCTTCCTCCGGAACGATCTCGCCCTCGACCATCACGTGGACGAGCTTCGACGAAGCGTCGAACGGATGCCCGGCGAAGAAGAGGATGTCGGCATCGCGCCCGGTCTGCAGGGAGCCGATGCGGTCGGCGACGCCGAGCATCTCGGCGGGACCGAGCGTCACGGCGCGCAGGGCGTCGGCCTCGGGCAGTCCGTCGCGCACGAGGAGCCCGAGCTTCAGGAGCCACCCCTGGAACGACTCGCGGCCGTCCCCGTCCGGCGGGAGCAGCGAGACGGTGATGCCCGCCTTCCGCAGCTCGAGGACCGCCGACCGGCGATTGCGCGTGTAGGGCTCGACGTCCAGCTCGTCGGAAGGAAGGAGCGCCATCGACTTCTCCTCGGCGATGCGGTCCGCCACGAGGGCGAGGTTCGGGCCGCCGGAGAAGATCCGGTCCATCACGAACCCCTTCACCGCGTCCTGGAAGTGCAGCAGCTCGGCGGCCGGAGAGGGACCGCCGAATCCACCGCGGCGCCGGCCGCCGTCGAAGTCGACGACGCACTTCTTCTCCGCCTTCAGGATCTGGATGATCGGCTCGATCTTCGGGTCGAGCTTGGGCTCCACGGGCGGCTTCGCCGCCGGTGCCGATCCGGGCTTGGCCTCGGGCTTCGGCGGCTCCGGCTTGGGCTCGGGCTTCGGGTCGGGCTCCGGCTTGGGAGCCGGCTTCGGATCCGGCGCCGGCGTCGGAGCGGGCTTGGGATCCGGCGCCGGGTCCTTCTTCTCGGTCTTCGGCGCGGCTTCGGCGGCCTTCTTCGCCTTCTCGTACTCCTCCTTCGCCTTCTCGAACTTCTCGAGGTCCTGCTTCGCCTTCTCGAGCGTCTTGCGGACGGCGTCCTTCGTGTTCGTGTTGGCTTGCGGGAAGGAGCAGAGGACGTAGGCCGCGTCGGCGAGGACGCGGTCGTCGAGCGACTCGCCACGCGTCCGCAGCACGCTCGCCTGACCGACGAAGCCGTTCCCCGCGGGACCCACGGCCATGGCGGTGATCCCCGCCGCGAGCGCCTCGCGGAAGATCGGCGCGTCCGGGTCGACCAGGTCGCGCCCCTTCGTCGCCGCTCCCTGGGTCGATGCGCGCGACGTGATGCCCGCCCGCGACTGCGCGACGACGAGCCCGGGCATCGCCACGAGCTCGGGCCAGTGGAGACGGCGCGTCCCCTTCGGCACGTCGACGATCTTGCCGATGGCCGCGATCTTGCCGCCGCGGACGAGGATCGTCGCGCCGTCGATGGGATCGCCCGACACCGTGTAGGCGCGCTTCACGACGATCGCGACGGCGTCCGCTTCCTCGTCGTCCGGGACCGGCGACGGGATCGGCCGCCACGGGATCTTCGGAGCGGGAGCCGCCGCGGGCTTCGCCTCGGGAGCGGCCGGCTTCGGGTCCTGGAGCGTCGAGGCCGCCGCTCCCCGCGTCGCGGGACCGAGGGCCGCGAGCCCGAGGAGCGCGAGGACGGCGAGGGCCGATCGATGGGCGGGTGCCCGGTCGTACGCGCGCATCAATGTCGCATTCCCTCGGCCGCCTCGTCGTAGCGAAGCCGGCCGTTCACGTAGGCGCGGAGCACGCGGCTCCGAGGATCGATGGGATCGCCCGTCCAGATCACGACGTCGGCGTCCTTCCCGGGCTCGAGCGACCCGAGCCGCTCCTCCACCTTCATGATCCGCGCCGCGAGGATCGTGAGGCCGCGCAGGGCGTTCCGCGTGTCGGGGTAGCCGTAGCGGACGCCCATGGTGGCCTGGTAGGGCAGCTCCTGTTGCGGCACGACCGGCGAGTCGGTGTTCGTGCCCATGCTCCGCACGCCGCGATCCCAGTACTCGGCCATGATCCCGCGGATCCGGTTCTCGGCGGGGTCGCGATAGATGCCGCGAGGGCCGAGCGCCCCCATCACGCCGAACTCGAGGACCTCCGGCGAGTTCTCGTAGCCGTCGAAGGTGCCGTGGTCGACGAAGGCATCGAGCTTCAGGCTCCGGTTGAGGATCCGGATGGTGGAGGCCTCCACCTGGTTCTGCTGCGTGTGCACCGAGATGGGCACCTCGCGCTCGAAGAGCGGGATCATCAGCTCGAGCTGCGGATTGAAGTGGGGCGACTTCCGGCGCTCCTCCGGACCGAGCCCCTTCATGCGCGCGGTGTAGTCGCGCCCCCGCGTCATCTGGTCGCGCGTGCTCCAGTTCATCAGCGCCTGGGCGACGCCCGCCATGTAGCCCTCGGGATTGCCGGCCTGCGCGATCTTCAGCGACCCCGGGAACCGGATGATCGCCTCCTCGAAGGGGAGGCCGCCGGTCTTCATGAAGGTGCCGAAGCCCGACATGTTGTTGCCGGAGCCGGGGATCGTGAGCACTCCCGTGACGCCCGCGGCGAGCGCGTCCTTCATCTCCTCGCACTCGGGCTGCACGGCGTCGAGCGTCCGGAGGTCGGGGTTCGTCAGGTAGACGTAGTCGTGGAGGTCTCCCCCGTGGCTCCCCGCTCCCGTGTGGTTGTGGAGCTCGAGGATCCCCGGCACGACCCACTGATCGGTCGCGTCGACGATCGTCGCCCCCTCGGGGATCGTGGTCGTCGCGACGGGTCCGACGGCGACGATCTTCCCGCCGCGCATCACGACGGTGCCCGGGTGGTGGATCGGCTGGTCCGCCTCGGCGTTCCAGACCACCTTCCCGCCGCGGATCGCGACGGCGCGGTCCTCCGTGGCGGCCGCCTTCGCGCTCGGATTCGGCCCGGCCGCGTCCTGGGGCGCCGCGGCGGGCAGGACGAGAGCACACAGGAGGCCGAGGGTCGTGCAGCTCATCGAGAGTCCTCCGAAGCGTCGTAGACGACGGAACCGCCGACGACGACGGTCCTCACGCGGGTGCCGCCCCGGAAGGGCAGGCCCGACCAGATGACGAGATCCCCGTCCCGCTCCGGGGCGAGGTGTCCGACGCGCCCGTCGATCTGGAACATGCGCGCCGCATCGAGCGTGAGGGCGCGCAGCACCTGATCGCCGCCGATCCCTTCCGACGTGGCGTAGACGCCGATCGCGCGCAGCTCGCGCCCGCCGGTGCCCGCCGAGGAGCCGATGGCGACGGCCGCGCCCGCGTTGGCGAGCACCGTCGGGACCGGCAGGCCGAGACGATGCTCCGGGGCCGGGAAGTCGGGGCCCGTCAGCAGCCCCACCTTCTTCTCGGCCATCTTCTGCGCCACGCTCGCGGCGCCACTGCCGCGCAGGATCACGAGGGGGAGCTTGAACTCGTCGACGATCACGGAGATCGCCGTCTCGATGTCCTCGGAGGAATCGGTCGCGACCACGATCGCCGCGTCACCGTGGAAGACGCGCCGGAACGGCTCCAGGTTCTCGTCCACGGGAGGCATCTCGAGCCCCTTCTTCCCCTTCGGCTTCGCCGTGAGCGTCGGCGCCACCTTCTCGGTGCGCGTCGCCTCGAACTCGAGCTTGATCACGCGCGCGTCGATCGAGCCCGTCATGTGGTCGGGCCGGTCGATCTTCCCCTCGATCACGAGCGGGAAGGGGATCTCGGGCCGCGTGATCGTGATGGAGAGCGTGCCGTTCTCGAACTTCCCGCCCTCGAAGCTCTGCTCGTCGCGGCCGGCGACGCGTGACTCGATGGAGCCGGAGACCGACGTGCCGCGCAGCCGCAGCCGCAGCGTGAAGGGCTGGGGCCCGGGCAGCGGCCCGCCGCTCAGCTGGCCCTCCCAGGTGCCGGTGATCGGGTCCTCGACGGGCTTCTCGCTCTCCTCGTCGCCGTTCCCGGGCTTCTCGGTCTTCGCCTTGTCGTCCTTCTTCGCCGCCTCGTCCACCTTGCCGTCGGCCTTCGCCTTCTTGGCGGCGGCCTTCTCGGCGTCGGAGTCGACGAAGTACTTGTCCCACTTCTCGCTGTACTGCTGGCCACGCTTCAGCAGCGCGCGGTAGCCGTCGGCGTTGCTCCCCATGCCCGGGATGCCGACGCCGCAGGTCTCGCGAACGACGGCCTCGCTCCAGGCGCCGCCGGTCTTCAGCGCCGCGATGGGGCTGCCGCTCCCCGCGTAGTTCGGGCTCTGCAGCAGCACCGTCGTGACGCCGCCGGAGGCGACCCACGCGAAGTCCGGATGATCGGGCACCGCCAGGTGCTCGAGACGCGCCGTGCCCGAGAAGGCGCCCTTCGATGGCCCGAGCCCGAGGAACGACCGCGCATCGAGGAGGCCCGGCGTCACGACGGCGTCGGGGCCCGCGTCGATCACGCGCGCGCCCGGCGGCACGGCCACGTCGTGGCCGACGCCGACGATGCGGCCGTCGTGGATCGCGACCGAGCCGTTGCGGATCGGATCGCCCGACACGGGGAGCACGAGCCCCGCGCGCACGACGAGGCTCCCGCCGCGGCTCGGCTCGACCTTCATCCGCTTCGTCGTCTCGAGGTACTCGCGCCGCGAGGCGCGCGCGGCGTCGCGGTCGAAGACGCGCTCGCCCTCGATCCACGTCTCGCGCACGGCCGTCGTGGCGTCGCCCGGCGGGCCGTTCAGCACGACGAAGTCGGCGTGGCGGCCGGGGGCGAGGCTCCCGACGCGATCGGCGACGCCGAGCATCTTCGCGGCGTCGGAGGTGACGGCCCGGAGCGCCGCCTCCCGCGTCATGCCTGCCTCGACGACGGAGGAGAGCACGAGGGCGAGGTCTCCGATGGCGTCGCCGGCGGGGATCAGCGCGACGGGCACTCCCGCCTCCGCGAGCGCGGCGGCCGTGCGCGCCGTCGAGCGCGGCGGCTCGACGCGCACCGGATCGACGTCGGGAACGCCGCCGGAGACGGCCCGCACCTCGACGATCACGCCCGTCTTCGCGTCGCGCAGGCGCCGCGCGTGGTCCTCCGCCTCGGCGCCTCCCACGAGGGCGCCCGCGAGGCCCGACTCCTGGAGGAAGTCGAGGGCCGCCGCCACGTCGGGCGACGCGTCGGTGCGGATGCGGACGGGAGTCTTCGAGGCGACGAGCTCCGCCAGCGCGAGCCACTCCGGCTCGAACTCGGGACGCTGCTTCGGGAGCGCGGCACCGCGCCAGGCGCGGGCGTAGTCCGCCGCCGCGTCGAGGGCCTGCCAGAGAGCGAAGGCGGCCCCCGCGCGGCTCCGCGGCATCTGGGGGACGCCCGGCGCGAGCGGGTTCTCCGCCGAGGGCGGCAGAGGAGGCGTGAACCGGCCCGGCGGATTCGTCGGCGAGTTCCCGAGGGAGAGCGAGAGGTCGGAGACGTTGCGCAGCGTCCGCGTGTCGGCGGAGCGACCGGCCGTCTTCACCACGGCGCCGCGGCCGTTCACGACGCGCTCGCGTCCGGGCGCGAGGTATGCGGTGGTGACGCCCGTCGCCAGCACCGAGTCGAGGCGCTGCGTGAACGAGAATCCGTCGATCGCGCGACGCAGCGGGTCGACGGCCCGGAACGTGACGATCGTGCCGAACTGGAAACCCTTCGACTGCTCGTCGAAGGCGTCCGACAGCGCCGACTCGGCGAGCACGAAGCCGGGAGCCACGACCGCGTCGCGGCGGTCGACGACGGGCAGGTCCGCCGGCAGCTCGGAGTCGCCCGGCTTCACGAACTCGATGCGGCCGTCGCGCACGATCACCAGTGCGTCGATCTGCGGCGGCCCGTCGCCGGGATAGAGGACCCCGGCGCGCAGGACGAAGCTGTGGGCGGGCGCGTCTCCAGCGGCGGAGCGGGCCGCGTCGGCGCGCGGGGAAACGAGGGCGATCGCCGCGAGCCCTGCGAAGGCGGCGGTGCGCAGGATGCGAGAGGTGGTGCTCACCGCTCGCCGTCCTTCTTCTCGTCCTTCTTCTCGCCCTTCTCGTCGCCCGCCTCGCCGCCGGCCTTCTTCTCGCCGCCGTCGCCGTCCTTGTCCCCCGCCTTCTCGCCGTCGCCCTTCGCCTCGCCGTCGGCGGCCTTCTCGGCCTTCTTCGGCGCGGCCGACTCGGCGCTCGCCAGGAGCCGCTGCATGCGCGCGTCCTTCGACCGCTCGTAGACGACCTGCCCGTCGATCAGGACCGTGTCGACGAAGGACGTCGTCGAGAGGGGATCGCCCGAGAAGACGAGGACGTTCCCGTCCTTGCCGGGCTCCAGGGAGCCGAGGCGATCGCCGAGGCCGAGCACGTCGGCGGGCCACTGCGTGATCGCCTTGAGGGCCGTCTCACGATCGAGACCGGCGCGCACGGCGAGGGCCGCCTGCAGATTGAGGTAGCGCTGCACGTAGGAGCCGCGCCCCGTCTGGAGCGCGATCTTCACCTTCTTGCGCGCGAAGACCTCGGGGACGTTCGTCTCGATCTCCTTGCCGGTGATCGGGTCGGCCTCGCGATGGACGAGGTCGGCGTCGAGCACGACGGGCCGGCCCGTCGCCGCGAGCGCATCGGCCATCTTCCAGGCGTCGCTCCCGACGACGAAGGTCGTCTGCTCGAGGAATCCGTTCTTGCGCGCGAAGTCGATGGCGAAGGGCACCTCGGCGGCGTTCACGGAGACGAACACCGGCACGCGCCCCTTGATGAGGTCGACGAGCGTCCGCTTGCGCCGGTCGATCTCCTCCTCCTCCTTCGCCTCCTTCGGCGGCACGGGCTTCTCGGTGGCCGCCGCGGCCGCCTTCTCCCGCTCCGTCGGCTTCTTCGCGTCCTTGGCGTCCTTCGAGTCCTTGGCCTCCTTCTCGGCCTTCTTCTTGTCGTCCTCCTTCTTCTCCTCGTCGGCCGTGCGCTTGTCCTCGAGGCGCTCCAGGTAGTCGCGGAGCTCGTCGAAGACGCGCCGCATCTCGGCGAACTGCGAGACGTGGCTCGCGAACTGACGCGGCACGAAGTTGAGGCGCAGGGCCGCGTCGATCACCACCGCCATGTTCTCGACGGTGCGGCCGACGGGTCGGATCACGATGCTCCGGCCCGTCACCGGCTGGCGCTCGCCGAAGACGACGTGGAGCGTCGTCAGGCCGTCGCGCAGCGCCTCCTCGATGTCCGGATGGAGGCCGTTCACCGCGTCGAGCATCGAGACGAAGGGCGTGACCGGGTAGCCCTCGTTCACGGCGTTGCGGTCGACGCCGCGGGGCCAGTGCGCCTCGATCATCCCGGGGAAGACCACCTTGCCCGTCGCGTCGATCACGCGCGCGTCGTAGGGGATCTCGATCCCGGATCCGACGGCGACGATCTTCCCGTTCTCGATCAGCACCGCGCCCTCGGCGATCTCCGGCCCGGAGACCGGAATGATCCGGCCGCCGCGGATGAAGATGCGGTCCTGGAAGACGGGCGCGGCGGAGGCGGAGGCCGCGGCGACGCCGAGGAGGACGCCGATCGAGGCCCATTTCGAGAGCACGTGAGCGAGGCTGAGCTTCGGCGTGGATCGCATGCGCGTCTCCGCGAGAGTCGGCGGGAGCGGGCTCATCGGGCGGCCCGCTGGTAGGAGATTCGGCCGTCGACGAGCACGGTCGCCGGCGAGGATGTGAGCTCGAAGGGATCGCCGTCCCAGAGCACGAGGTCGGCGTCGCGGCCGACCTCGAGGGTGCCGACGCGGTCGCCGATCCCGAGGATCTCGGCTGCGCCGGCCGTGACGGCGCGGAGCGCCACGTCACGGCTCGCGCCGTGGCGCACGGCGAGGCGCATCTGGGTCGCGAGGTCGTCCTCGACGGGCGCGCCGCTCGCGCTCAACGCGACGGGGAGCCCGGCGGCGGACACGACGGCGAGCCGGTCGAGCACGGGACGCTCGTCGGTGAAGTCGATGCGGCGCCCGTTGCCGTCGACGCCGCCGCGGAGGTCGCGCGGCATGGGGCCGAGCACGACCTTCGCCTTCGCCGCGACGAGCTGCGGCAGGTAGCGATGCGCCTCGAGCGCGTCGTCCACCGTCACGGTGAAGCCGAACTCCCCCGCCACGCGGAGCGCGGCGCGGAGGTCGACGAGGTTGCGGGCGTGCACGCGGACCGGGAGCTTCCCGTCGAGCGCGTCGGCGAGCGGCTGCTGCGCGGGGGCGAGGGCCTTCCCCTCGCGGCGCGCGCGCTCCACTGCGAAGAACGCGAGGCGCATCTCCATGACCGTCGCGGGACGGCTGCCGGGCCGCCGCACGCGGAAGCTCTGGGGCACGCCGAAGCCACGCGGCGTGAAGTTGCCGGAACTCGGCTCCTCGCCGACGGCGAGCTTCAGAGCCGCGGCGCCGTTCACGACGCGCGGGCGTCCGGCGGGCGCGGTCTTCACGATCCCGGCGAGGCCGCCCACGACGTTCCAATCGCGCGGCGCGGCGAAGGCCGAGGTCACGCCGCCGCGCACGAGGCGCTCGAAGTCCGTGGCGGCGGGATCGAGGTTGTCGACGGCGCGGAAGTCGGGCGTCACCTCGAAGGCGTTCTCGACGCCCATCCCGCGGATCCCCGCGGCGAGGTTCGACTCCACGAGACCGGGCGTCACCACCTCGGCCTGCAGCTCCGTCGCGCCTCCGGGCACGTCGACGCCGCGGCCGATGGCCGTGATGCGGCCGTTCTTCACGACGACGACGGCGTCCTCCATCGCGGGCCCCGCGACCGGGAGCACGCGCTTCGCGCGGATCACGAAGACCGTCTCGGCGGGAGCCGCCGGCTTCGCGGCGTCCTGCGGGATCGGCGCGCTCGCGCCCGGGATCCCGAGGGCGAGGAGCGCGAGGGCGGCGGCGAAGGGAGTCGCGGTCATCGGCATCTCATTCGTTGCGAGGCACCCCGTTGCGGGGCGAGCCGTCACTCCTGACGCCCATCGTGCGGCCCGAGGACGCGCGCGCCGTTCACGTAGACGGCGACGACGGAGGAGGCGAGGTTCGTGGGGTCGCCCGAGTAGACGACGAGGTCGGCGTCGCGGCCCACCTCGACCGTGCCGACGCGGTCGGCCACTCCGAGCCAGCGCGCCGGCGTCGACGAGATCGCGGCGAGCGCCGTGTTGCGGTCGAGCCCGCTCGCGATCGCGAGGGACGCCGTGAGACGCAGCGACAGGGGATGGGCCGAGGGCTGCATCGAGGCGAAGGCGATCTCGACACCGGCCCGGTCGAGGGCGAGGGGCTGCCGCAGCTCCGCGCGCGACGCGTCGAACCCGAGGGGCCCCAGGCACACCGGCACCTTGGCCTCGGCGATCTCGGCGGCGGCCTCGACGAGATCGCCGCGGGCGATCAGCACGGGCTTCAGCTCGAGGTCCTTCGCGAGGCGCAGCACCTGGCGCACCTCCGTGGGCCCCGAGACGGCGAACCAGGGTCGCAAGTCCTTGCGGGCCCGCGCGAGGAAACGCATCTCGCGCGCCGTCGCGTCGTCCGTCGCCTTCGCGGCGGCGGGGTCCTTGCCGACGGCGGCGAAGCGAGCCCGCAGCTCCGCGAGCGCCGTCGAGACGCTCGTCGGATAGCGCTCCGATCCGAGGGCGCTCCCCGTCACGGAGAGCTTCAAGAAGCTCTCCGCCATCAGGATCCGGGAGGGACCGCCGGTCTTCACGACGGCGCCGACGCCGGAGATCACGTTGCCGTCGCCCGGCGCGAGGGCCACCGACGTGACCCCCTCGGAGACCGCGCGGAGGAACGCGCGCTGCTCGGGGCGGAAGGCGTCGATCGCCCGGACGCCCGGCGTGAAGGCGAAGGTCGCGTCGGTGATCTCGCCCTCGGCGCCGGCCTCGGTGCTCGCGTCGACGAGACCCGCCGCGATCGTGGCGCTGCCGAAGTCGGCGACGCGGGCGCCCCGGGGGATCCCGAGATCGGTGCCCACGGCCGTGATCCGGCCGCCCTCGACGATCACGACGCCCCGCGGGATCGTCTTGCCGGGCGCGATCACCACCTCGGCGGCCTTCAGCGCGAGCCGCTCCTCGGACTGCGGCGCCGCGAGGGCGGCCGAGGCCGCTCCGGCGATCAGGGCGGCGGCGAGCGAGGCGGCGATGACCGAATCGGCGACGCGCGGGAGCCTGTGCGGTTGGAGCTTCATCGTTCGTAGACCACGTCTCCCTCGACGATCGTCATGCGGACGGGAGTCGCCGGGTCGAAGGGGTCGCCCGCGAAGAGGACGAGGTCGGCGTCGCGGCCGGGCTCCACGGAACCGAGCCGATCGGACACACCGAGCAGGCTCGCCGCCGACGTCGTGACGGCCGCGAGCGCCGCGTCGCGCGAGAGGCCGCCGGCCACGGCGAGGGCCACCTGCGCGCGGATCCACTGGGTCGCGCCGAACTGGCGCCCCGTTCCGATGGCGAAGGAGATGCCGCGCTCCTGCAGCCGCGCGGCGAGGTCGCGCGTGCGCGCGTTCCCGGGGACGGGCTCGTCGGACCGGACGGGCGCGAGGACCACGGGGATCTCCGCCTTCGCGAGCTCGTCGAGGACGAGGTGGGCCTCGTCGAGCCCTTCGAGCACGGCGCGCAGCTTGAAGTGCTGCACGAGGTCGATCGCGGCCTTGATCTCGTCGGCGTGGCGCGCCTCGATGCGGACCGGCATCTCGCGGCGGAGCGCTCCGAGGAGCGACTCGGCGCGGTAGTCGAAGGGCGGCTTGTTCGGCCGGGTCGGGATCTTCGGGTCGCCCTTCGCTTCGTCCTTCTTCTCTCCCTCCTTCGGCTCGCCCTCGTTGGGCTCCTGGAAGTAGTAGTCGGGGAAGGGCGGCTCGGCGGGGTGGTTCGCGTGGGCGCCCGGCGTGCCGCAGGCGCAGACATGACCGTCATCGTCCTCGTGCGCCGCCGGCTCCGGAGCGTTCCCGTCGAGGATCACGCCGCCGTCTCGGTCCTCGACGATCGGCACCAGGCCGAGCGCTTTCGAGAGGGCGACGAGGTCGCGCTCCTCGTCGGTGCGCGGCGGCCGCCGTCGGCGAGGCGTCGGGAACGGAGGTGCCGGGCCGGTCACGGGCGCGTCGGTCTTCTCCGTGACGGGGCGCGCGGCACCGACCGGCTTCCCGGCCTTGCGCGCCTCCTGGTACTTCTTCATCTCCTCCTCGTACTCGTCGAGCTTCTCGCGGTACTTCTGCGCGTCGCGGAGCGTCTTGCGCAGGGAGGACCAGCCGTTCAGACGCGCCACGGCCGACTGCCCCGTGGCGGCGCCGCCCACCAGCGTGACGGCCTCCGCGTCGGGGACGGCGAGCTTCTCGAGGTCGGTCTCCTTCGGACGGAGCCGCACCAGGGCCCCCTCGCCGGCGACGAGCCCCGAGCCGGCGGCCACGTAGACGGAGGTGACGCCGTGCGAGACCGCCGACCGCACGCGCTCGTCGCGGTCGACGAAGTCGAGGGCCTCGAGCGCCGAGGGCCAGGCGCCGGAGTCCGACGGATCCTGGATCGAACTCGCGAGGAGCGGCGTCGTGCCGCGGGCGTCGATCCAGCCGGCCGTGAGCACGGCGTCCTCGCCGTCGATCACGCGCGCGCCGGGCGGGATCTGCACGTCCTTGCCGACGGCGACGATCTTCTTGCCTCGGATCAGGACGGTCGCCTCCTCCAGATCGGGCTGCCCGGCGCGCAGGACGCGCACGCCCTCGATGGCGAGGGGCGGCGTCGCGGGCGCGGGCCGGGGGCGCGTGCGGTTGCCGGGCCGAGCGGCCGGTCGGCGCGGCGTCGCCTCGGCGTCGGGCTTCTCGGCCGGCTTCTCGTCCTGGGACTCGCGACTCTCCGGCTTCTCCGCGTCCTCGACGGGCTTCGGATCCTGGATCCGCGGGACCAGCGGCGCCGGACCTCCCGCCGCGAGACCCAGCCCCGCGAGCCCGAGGAGGAGCAGGGCCACCGACACGATGCGTCGCGGAGCGAGACCCGTCGGGTTCGGTTGCCGGTTCATCCGCGGTTCGGGAGGAGGATGCGTCCGAGCGCGGCACAGGCGCGCACGCGTCGGCACGAGGCGAGAAAAGGGGGTCGGATTCTAGGGACGCGAGCGAAACCCGCAATCGGCGGCCACGAGCGAACGCTCGGTTCTCGCGCGCCGGCCGCGCGACCTCGCGGGTAGGTTCTCCGGCTCCGTCGTCCCGACGAGCGTCCCGCCGGATGCCCCGCCTCGATCGACTGACCTCCCCCGCCGCCGCCACGATCGTCGGTGCCGCGCTCCGCGTCGGCTCCTTCGTCGCGAATTGGGGCTTCCCCCATGGCGACGTCCATCTCGACGCCGCCACGGCGCGGTCCCTCGCGTCGGGGCTCGGCTTCTGGACCCCCTGGGAGGAGGGAACGACGCTGCGGCCCGATCCCATCGGGACGACCCTCGAAACCTTCGGCCACCCGGCCGACCAGCACGGCCCCGTCTGGCCGCTCCTCGGAGCGCCGCTCGCGAAGCTCACGGGCGACGCGGTGCTGGCGCTGCAGATCGTCTCGTGGATCGCCGGCGTGCTCGCGATCCCGGTGGCGGCGCGCCTCATCGGGCGCTTCGGCCCGCGCGCCGGGGCCTTCGCGGCCTGGGCCATCGCTCTCTGCCTGCCGCTCTGCGACTACTCGGGGAACGGCTCCCTCTACTCGGCGCAGGCCCTGGGCCTGCTGCTGCTGCCGCTTGCGGCGGGCGAGCTCGCGCGGCCCCGACAGGCGATCGTCACGGGGGGCCTGCTGGGTCTGCTCTTCCTCCTCAACTACCAGTGCGTCGCGCTCCTGCCGGGCTTCGCCGTGGCCGTCGTCGTCGCGCGCGGATGGCGTGGTGCGCTGCGCCCGATCCTGATCGCGGCGGCGGCGTGCCTCGCGGTGACGATGCCCTGGTTCGTCCGGAACGCGCTCGTCCTGGGTCACCCTCTCGAAACGACCAACGGCGCCTACGTCATCCACAACCTCGGGCTGCTGCAGCTCGACCTCTCGGGCCCGCGTCCCCGGATGATCGCCGAAGCGACGGCGGCGCAGATCCTGCGCGGCATCGCCGGCTGGACGCCCTTCAACACGGCCTACTTCCTGACGACGGCGCATCTGGCGCTCCCGGTGCTCCCCTTCTTCGCCACCGGCGGCTTCGGACGCCTGCTGGCGGACCGCGGCGAGGACGGGCGGCGCCGGCTCGCGGGTCCGCTCCTCCTCGCCTGCTTCGTGACGCTCTTCCTCGCGAGCGTCCTCTGGCCCACGCCGAAGCCCCGCTACCTCGTGCCGCTCGCCGCGATCCTGGCGGTGGCGGCGGCGCCGGAACTCGCCCTCGGCATCCGATTCGCGCCGGCGGCGGTCGTCTCCGGGGCGACGTTCCTCCTCGGCTGCCTGATCCAGGCGCCGACGAACTGGGGATTCCCCTGGCTCGTGTCGCGCTTCCTCCTGCCGACGCTGCTGGTCCCCTTCCTCGCGATCGCCACCGGAACGAAGCGCTGGCTGCCGGCCTTCGCGATGGCCTTCCTCGTCGTCTACGGCGCGTTCCGTCTCACGATCGCGCTCAGCGACACCGTCTTCAACTTCGTCCACGACCGCGATCCCGAGGTCGATCTCCCGATGCGCCACCCGCCGACCTTCTACGACTTTCTCGGCGGCACCGGGCGGGAGGGGGCCGATCAGGACGAGCTGATCGACATGAAGCGCGCCGCCGCGGCCTTCGAGGTGGCGGAGGCGAAGCGGATCGTCGCGCCCATCGACATCGCTGTCTTCTGGAAAGGGGAGCTGGTCTCCATGCCGGCCCACGGAAACCGCTTCGACCTCGGCGTCTTCCCCGCCGTCCGCTCGACGCTCGGGGCCGATAGCGTCCTGCTGCCCCGCAGCTACTGGGACCGCGATCCGACCCTCATGGCCCGCTGGCTCTTCGAGGGCCAGGCGGTGCCCGTCTTCGAGGGCGTGCTCTATCGCGGGTTCATGTTCCAGATCCGCTGACGCGGGTGAGGAGCGGCCGGAAGCCTCGTGTCGACCGGAATTGGACGTCCCCGTTAGACTGCTGCGCTTTTCATGGGCGCCACCTCGGCGCTCGACCGACCGCTCGATGACGAAGATCCACCCGTCCGCCTCCATCTCGCCCCGCGCCGAGATCGGTGCCGATTGCGAGATCGGCGCCGAATGTGTCGTCGGGGCCCACGCGGTCATCGAGCCCGGCGCGGTGCTGGGCCCGCGCAACCGGATCTACCCGAACGCCGTCGTCTGCTCCGGGACCGACCTCGGTGCCGACAACGAGGTCCACTTCGGTGCGATCCTGGGCCACGCGCCCCAGCACAAGCACGCGACGGGCACGCCGACGCGCACGCGGATCGGCGACCGCAACGTCTTCCGCGAGCACTGCCAGGTCCACCGCGGGAGCGTCGAGGGCGGCGCCACGGTGGTCGGCAACGGCAACCTGATCATGGCGCTCGCGCACGTGGCGCACGACTGCGTCCTCGAGGACGACGTCGTGGTGTGCAACAACACGCTGCTGGCGGGACACATCCACGTGGAGTCGAGGGCCGTCATCTCGGGGAACTGCGTCGTGCACCAGTTCTCGCGGATCGGGCGGCTCGCGATGGTCGGAGGGCTCAGCGCCGTCCCCCGCGACGTGCCTCCCTACATGATGGCCGTCGGGAACCGGCCCTGTGTCGTCGTGGGGCTGAACGTCGTGGGTCTCCGCCGCGCCGGGATCGACCTCGCCGGCCGCAGCCGGATCCGCAAGGCTTTCCGCTCCCTCTACCGCTCGGGGCTCATCCTCCCCGAGGCCGTGCAGCAGATTGCCGCGCTCGGAGGGCCCGAGGTGGAGCACCTCGTGTCGTTCCTCCGCGGCAGCCGGCGCGGGATCCTCGCCGGAGGGCGCGCCGACGACGACGTTCCCGAGGACGCCGAGGCCGTCGAGGAGTAGTCGGGGAGTCGCGTCCCGCGCCGCCGAGAGCGCGGCGCGTCAGCCCGCGAGGGCCGTGAGCGCCGGCAGCGCCGCCGCCACGAGGTTCCCGATCGCCACCGTGGCCGTTCGTGCCTCGCGCTCGACCTCCTCGTGCGAGAGCGGCTCGCCGGCGAGACCCGCCGCGCGGTTCGTGATGAGCGACAGGCACCCGACGCGGAGCCCGCGCTGGCGCGCCGCGATCACCTCCGGCACCGTCGACATGCCGACGGCGTCGGCGCCCATCGCCCGCAGCATCCGCACCTCGGCGGGCGTCTCGTAGCTCGGGCCCGAGACCGCCACGTACACGCCGCGGAGCAGCGAGAGGCCGACGCGCCGGCTCGCGTCCTCGACGGCGCGCGCCACCTCCAGGTCGTAGGCCGTCGTGAGGTCGACGAAGCGCGCGCCGAGGCGGCCGTCGTGGGGCCCGCGGAGCGGGTTCACACCGAGGAGGTTGATGTGGTCGTCCACCAGCATCACCTGGCCCGGCCGCATGGCCGGATCGAGGCCGCCGGCCGCGTTCGTGAAGAGGATCACGCGCACGCCCAGCTCCGCGAGCGTGCGCGGCGGCAGCATGACCGTGTCCATCCCGTGCCCTTCGTAGAAGTGCGCGCGCCCGCACTGGAGCACGACGGGCGTGCCGAGGAGCTTCCCGACGACGAACTTGCCCGCGTGCCCCGGCACCGTCGGCTCGGGGAAGCCCGGCAGGTCGTCGAAGGGGATCGTCGCCGCGTCGGTCACGTGGTCGGCGATGCCGCCGAGCCCCGAGCCGAGGACGACGGCCACGCGCGGCGTCCCCGGCGCTCGGTCGCGGAGGAACGCCGCCGCGGCGGCGGCCCGGTCGAAGGGAGAGTCGATCACGGGCGGGATGGTAGCGGCGAGGGAGGTTGCGGGGCCGACCTCATCGGGCGGAAGTCGTGCGTCCCGGGAATGGGGTCAGACCCTTTTCTCTCGCTCTCCACTCGCGGCGCGCGTGCGCGCCGCGAGTGGAGACCGAGAGAAAAGGGTCTGACCCC
>CAZJHD010000007.1:0-123298 GCA_964545855.1 uncultured Planctomycetales bacterium | reverse complement strand
GCTCGACCTCGGGAGGATCTCCATCCCCTTCGCGCGCGCGTGAGCGCGAGGCACTGACGACTCGAACGCAGGCCCGGTGCAGTGACGAAATCGGAGCCAGTACCCGCTCAGCGCGCTAGCGTGCCGCGCCCGACGTGGGCGCCGGCGGAGTCGATGTGCACATCGACGATCTCGCCGACGAGGTCCGCACCGCCCGGGAAGAACACCTCCAGGTTCTCCGGCGTGCGGCCGCCGACGACGCCGGGCTCCCGGTCGCTCGTCTGCTGGACGAGGACCGGCCGCGTTGCGCCGACGTGGCGGCTCCAGCGCGCGGCCTGCACCTCCTCGGCGACGCGCAGGAGTTCGGTGTTGCGCGCGGCAACGACGTCCTCGGGTAGCTCGGCGCCGTCGAAGGACGCCGTGCCGGGCCGCGGCGAGTAGCGGAACACGAAGCTCTGCGCGAAGCCGATCTCGCGCAGGAAGGCGACGCTCCTCTCGAAGTCGGCGTCGGTCTCGCTCGGGAAGCCGACGATCCAGTCGGAGGAGAGCTCGATGCCAGGCACGCGTGCGCGCAGCCGCTCGATGCGGCGTCGGTAGAGGTCGGTCGTGTAGCCGCGGCGCATGGCGCGAAGGATCGGGTCGCTTCCGTGCTGCGCCGGCACCGGGAGGAACGGCATCGCGGCCGGCGTCTCGGCGAGCGCGGCGATGAGAGCGTCGTCGAGGTAGGCGACGTGGTTCGTGACGAGGCGGATCCGATCGAGCCCGGGGATCACGCCGAGTCGGCGCACGAGATGCGCGAGGCGCGGCACGACGGGCGCCTCCTCGGCGAGGGCGAGGACGGCAGAAGGACCCGCTCCATCGGCGCTCGACGGCGCGACGTAGGCGGGAACCTCCGAGCCGCCGTCGGAGAGCGCGCGGCGGTACCCCATCGCCTCCGCCTCCGTGGGGGACGCGAGGTCGTAGCCGTAGGCGTTCACCGTCTGGCCCAGGAGCACCAGCTCGCGGACGCCGTCGGCGACGAGCCAGCGCGCCTCCTCCACGAGGTCCTCGACGGTGCGCGAGCGGACGCGGCCGCGCGTCGTCGGCACGATGCAGAAGGTGCAATGCAGGTCGCAGCCGCGCATGACGGCGACGAAGGCCGATGGCCCGCGCTCGGAGCGCTCCACGCGCTCGACACGCACCTCGGGCTCCTCGTCGACGGCGACGATCGGCCGCTCTCCGCGACGCACGCGCTCCACGAGCTCCGCGAGCCGGGGGAACTCGCGGGTGCCGATCACGAGGTCGACGTGGGGCGCGCGCCGCAGGAGGTCGGCCCCCTCGCGCTGCGCCTGGCAGCCGAGCACGGCGATCACGAGATCGGGGCGTGTGCGCTTGAGACGCTTCAGGTTGCCGAGCCGTCCGTAGACGCGGTCCTCGGCGCCACTCCGGACGGAGCAGGTGTTGAGCGCCACCACGTCGGCGTCGTCGGGCACCGGCGTCTCGACCCAGCCGCGCGACGCGAGCCGCCCCGCGAGCAGCTCCGAGTCGTACTTGTTCATCTGGCACCCGAAGGTGACCAGATGCACGCGCGGCGCGGTCGAGGAGGTGGCGAGCGGAGGCGTCATGGCGCGGGAGCCGCGGAGGATAGCAAGACCGGCGAGCGCCACCCGATCGAGCACCCAAGGCGCTCGTGCTCCGTCAGACGCGGCCCTTCTTCGCCTCCCCCGCCGGCTTCGACGCGGGAGTTTCTCCCGGCGCGCTCGCGGGCCGGCTCGCGGGAGCCGCCTTCGGCGCCGGCTTCGGCAAGGCCGCGAGGGCCTTCTCGAACGACTTCGGCTCGAAGCCCCGGGGTCCCGGCTCGCCGCGGTAGAGGACGGTCCCCCCTTGTCGATCACGTAGAGCCGCTCGGGCCAGGCCCCGTAGGCTTCGTTCACCGCGTCGTCCATCCCGTCGACGACCGTCGGCAACGTGAGCTCGAGCGACGTCGTGCACTTCTTCGCGACGCCCGCCCGCTCCTCGAGCGTCTTCGGGTCCTCGATCTCCGCGACGCCGCGATTCGCCTTCACCATGCGGCCGTCCGTCGGATGGGCCTCACGGATGTAGACGAACAGGAAGTCCGCGCGGTCGCGGTACGCGCGGTAGATCTCCTCGATGCGCTTGCCCGAAGCGCGGAAGGGCGGTCAGGTCCAGCTCCCGAAGACGAGCGCCACGGGACGCTCCTTGGTGAGCTCCTTCAGGGAGACCGACCTCTTCCCATCGGGCGTCTTCAGCTCGAACTGCGGCGCCGGCTTGCCGGGGGCCGGTCCCTCGGGACGGTTGCTCGGGTCCTGCGATGCGGCGAGCGCTCCGAGAGGGAGGATTGCGAGAACGAGGGGCGTGAGGTTCATGGGGTCGGTCCTCCGGATTCGATTCTCGTGGCGTACGGGACGCTCGCAACCGCCCGATCCTACGCGCGCGCGGCGGTCTTCTCGCGGCGCCATGTGTCCTCGACCCGGTGTTCGCGCTGTGCCGGCGGCTCGCGTCCACCGTTCTCTGCGCCGCACTCGCGGACGCAGCGCTTGCGCTGCGAGGCCTGCAGCCGCCGAACGAGCTCGAATCGACACCGCGGAACGATCGAAGGAGGTGCGAGGCCGCGTGAGCCATCGCACCGGGAAGCCGCTCGCCGACGGGCAGGTGCTCTTCGTCGAGACTGGTATCGAATCAGTGCACGAGCCGGGCACGCCCTCCGTGGCGTTCCGAGAGGATGTGAATGATTCGGCGCCAGTCTCCGATCCGTCGACCTCCCCGACGGCGGCGACGAGACGTCCGTCGAGGTCGAATGGGGCTCCGGGCGTGCCGCGCGTCCGCCGATCGCCACGCCCCGGAGGCAGCGGAGAAGACCGCTACTTCGGCCGCTTCGCGCGACGCGAAGGTCGCCGAGGGCTCGCGGCGCCGCGTCGGGGACGGGCGCGGGAACGGGCGCGCGGAGCCGCGGCCGTCTCGCGGGGGCCGGCTCCGTCGTCGCGCGCGCCGGCCTTCGGGTCGAGCTGGTAGATGCGGAGGTCGTTCTGGTGGATGGCCCCGATCTGACGGTTCGGCTGTGGATCCGCGGCGTCCGGCGCGCGGAACGATTCCACCCAGGCGCCGCAGTCCATGAGCACGAGTCCCGCCGGCTGGTCGACGACGATGCGCGCGTGGTGGCTGTGGCCGATCACGACGAGCTGCAGATCGGGCGCGTCGGGAGGCTGGCCGTTCTGCGGCGCGCGCAGCTTCTCGACGGAGCGCACGAGATTCGGGAGGAGGCGGTGCGCCTCGCGTCGTCGGGCCGGATCGAGCACGCGCAGAACGTTCAGATCCGACGGCAGCGCCGCGCCCAGGTCACCGGGCGGAGCGAGCGCCGCCTCGCCCTGGATGCGGTCACGGTCGGTCGCCGGCGTCGTCGTGTCGTCGCGGAGCTGCCGAAGGGTTCCGAGCGGATAGGTCTGCGGATTCGCCGACTTTCCGAAGATGCTCCGGAGCACCGCCGCGGCGAGGTTGTCGGGGACGAGGGTCTCCAGGAGATCGAAGGCGTCGCCGTGCGTCGTGAGCAGCCGGCCGTCCCAGCCCTCGAGGTAGTGACCCATGCGCGCCCGATCGAAGGCCGGGTGGCCGCGCACCTCCAGGTCGTGGTTGCCGAGCAGCAGATACGGGCCGATCGAGTCGGGGCCCGCCCGCAGGAAGCGCTCCGCCAGGTCGGGGAACGCCGCGAGGATCCCGTTCAGGCCGCCGACGTCGTTCCCCGACTCGCGCCAGAGGTCGACGAAGTCTCCGAGCTGCGTCACGCGCAGCCGTCCGTTCTCCACGCGCATGGCGGCGCGCACTTCGAGGAGCGCGTCCGTGAGGGTCGAGAACTCGGCGCTCCAGTCGAAGCCGTAGCGGTACTGCGAGCGGATCGCCGGGGAGACGAGGTGGAGATCGGGGACGAAGACGTGGAGCCACCGATCGCTCGGAGGCGTCCCCGTGACGGGCATCGTGTGCCGCGACACGCACCGGACGCGGAAGTCCTTCGCCATTCGCTCGACGAGGATCGCGTGCGCGTTCACGGCGCAAAGCTCCGTGTCGTCGCGACGCCGAAGACCACGAGCCGGCAGAAGGAGCGTGCGTCGCAGGGCACGTCGGCGGCGACGATGCGATCGCCGCGGCGCTCGAGGACCGGGAAGCGGCGATAGAAGACGAAGAAGAGCGCGGGCGTCTCCGGCGCCTCGAAGATCCCCGCGCGGAGATCGAGGGGCTGCAGACCGCCCGCGAAACGCGCGTCGAGCGCCGACTCCAGCGCGCCGGGCGGGGAGAAGAGCGACCCGATGCGGCCGCCGGCGTCGAGGTCCGCGTCGGCGATCGGCCCGAGCGCCAGCTCCGCGAGGATCGGCGCGAAGGCGGTGCGCGTGGAGGGGGGCACCGTCGCGAGCATCTCCGCGATCTCCTCCGGGAGCAGACCCTCCCACGTGCCGTCCGGCGGAGGCACGCCGCGCGCCTGGAAGAGGATGAACGCCGGGCCCGGCTCGGAGAGCGGCAGCGCGAGGTCGAGCGTGCGCGTGGCCGCCGCGGGGACGGGGACGGCGCGCGGGCCGCCGCCCGTCGCGCGGCAGGCGAAGGAGCAACCCGCGAAGGCGAGCAGGAGCGCCGCGCGGCGCGCGGAGCGACGCCCGCCGAGGAGGAGTTGGTGCATGGCTCGTTCTTCCGGTACTTCCTGCGTCGAGGGTCCGGCGCGCTCTCCCCCGAGTTCTCGGCGTCGACGCGCGAGGCGATCGCGGCAGACTGTGGCGACGTTCGCACGGGGGCGCAAGATGGCCCTCCTCCGACGTGCCGCCATGTCGCTCCACGAGACTCTCGCCGCCCTCGCCGAGACGCAGCTCCACGAGCTCTCGGCATCCTCGCCGCCCCTCGACGATCCGAGCGCGGTCGCCGTCGAAGCGCGCCGGTTCGTCGACGCCGGTCCATCCCTCGTCCGCACCGCCTTCGACGACGTGCTGGCGCTCCTCGAGACGACGGCGTTCCTCACCGAGGGGAAGGGATTCCACCACCTCACGCTCGGACCGCGGCGCGCCGTGCTCGAGCGTCTCGAGGGCGCCGAGCCCTGGAGCACGCTCGTGCTCCTCGTCGAGGGGATCACGTGGCTCGTGATCCACGCGCGCGACGCCGCGCGCGGCCACGTCGGCTTCCGGCTGCGCACGGCCGCGGCCGATCCCGTCGACGCGCCCGCGCCCCCACGGGCCGATCTCGACGCCGACTACGACGCCTGCGTCGTCGGCACCGGCGCCGGCGGGTCGGTCGTCGCCTGGCGCCTCGCCGAGGCGGGGAAGCGCGTGCTCTGGCTCGAGGCCGGAGCCTGGCGCAATCCGCGCGAGCTCTCGACGCGCGACGACCGCGCGCTCCTCGATCTCTACAAGGACGGCGGCGCGCAGCCGGCCTTCCCCACCCTCGACCGCGTCTTCCGGCCCTCCGGCGTCGGCATGGTGAACGTTCTCCAGGCCCGCACCGCCGGCGGCGGTCCGATGGTGAACAACGCGATCCACTTCCGCATGCCGGCCGCGACGGAGCAGCGCTGGCGCGCGGAGGAAGACTTCCCCTACGGGACGGCCGAGCTCACCGCCGCCTTCGACCGCGTGCACGGGGAGCTCGATCCGAACGTGCATGCCGTCGTCGTGGCCGCGGGCGCGCGCAGCCGGCGCTACAAGGAAGCGGCCCTAGCACTCGGCCGCCTGGCGCGGGAGCTCACCGTGAGCCTCCACGACTGCGTCGGATGCGGGGGCTGCAACGTCGGGTGCCGTTTCGGGCGAAAGACCGGCGGCATCCACGGTCCGCGCGCACAGGGCGCACCGCGAAGCCACTTCGAGCGCGCGCTCGCCGCCGGCGCCCGCCTCGCGACGGGCATCGAAGTGCGGCACCTCCGGCACGGGCTCTCGCGCAAGGTCTCGGCGCTGGTCGTGCGAGACCTCGAGGCCGGAGGCGCGGAGCGCACCGTGCGCGCGAGCCGGTACGTCCTCGCGGCGGGCCCCATCGAGAGCTCGCGCATCCTCCAGAGGAGCGGCCTCGGGCTGCCGATCCTCGGGACGCCCGTCGGCGAGCGCTTCTCGGGGAACCTCGTCTCGCCGGTGACGGCGCTCTTCGACGTGCCCCTCGCGGAGGACGCGAGCCGCCCCGATCCGGGGCTGCAGATGTGCCACTTCGTCGACGGCGCCGGACACCTCCAGGAGACGTTCTTCCACTACCCGGGCTCCCTCGCCGTGGCGCTGCCGAAGGGCCTGCGAGAGCACGCGCGCGTGATGCGCGGCTACGGGCGGATGGCGATCTGCGGCGTCGTCGTGCCGAGCGGACCCCACGGCGCCGTCGACGGGCAGGGTCTCCTGAAGCTCGCGCCGGCGCCCGGCGAGCACGCGCGCATGGTGCTCGGGATCGAGCGGATCGCCGAGACCTTCATCGAGGCCGGCGCGTCGGAGGTTCTGCCGGCGACGCGCCACGACGTGCGCGTCCGGCCTGCGACGCGCGACGCCGACCTCGCGCGGATGCGCGGAGCGCTCCGCGGACCGGGAGACCTGATCCTCGCGACGCCGCATCCCCAGGGAGGGAACGCGCTGCGCAGCGGCACGAAGGGCGCCGTCGTCGACCGGTCCTTCGCCGTGCGCGGCCTCGACGACGTGTTCGTCGCCGACGCGAGCGTCTTCCCTTCGGGCTGCGACGTGAACCCGCAGATGACGGTGATGGCGCTCGCGCACCTCGCCGCCGACCGGATCCTCGGAATCTGACGCCGGCCCGCGCGCGCGGCCGAACGCGCCCTCAGCCCGACGTCGCCGCCTCGGCGACGATCTCCGCGAGCACGGAGTAGAGCGACTCCCCCTCCGCCGCGCTCGCCGCCGCTGGCGCGCCGCAGTAGGCGTCGGCCATGCCGCATTCGAGGAAGGAGGTGGCCCCCGCCTTCATGAGACGCGGCAGCTCCACGGGGAGCTCCGGCAGCGCGCGACGGCGTGTGTCGTCGACGAGGTCGGGGCGCGCCGCGAGCACGAGGGAGGTCTCGAAGGAGCCGGCGTGGCAGGAGCCCGTCGCGAACTCCCCGCCGATGCGCGCCGCACTCGCGCGCCGCGTGAAATCCGCGAGGAGGACGGGCGGGGCTCCGTCGCCGGGCCGCGAGGCGCACGCGGCACGGACGGCGGCGTGCACGGCCGCGAGGTGGCCGGGATCGAAGTGCAGGGTCACGACGACGACCCGCGACGCGCCGGCCCGCAGGAGCCCCAGCGCCACGTCGCGGAGGTACGCCGTGACGGCGTCCGCCGACACGGAGACGCCTCCGGCGAAGTCGCGGGCGAACTCGGTCACGCTGAAGGGAATCGCCGGCGCCACGATGGCGGAGACTCCGCCGCGGGCGAGGCGCACGGCCGCGCGGCGCGCCACCTCCTCCGCGAGGATCACGTCCGTGCCGAGCGGAAGGTGCGGACCATGGGGCTCGACGGCTCCCACGGGGAGGAGCGCCGTGGCGCCTCCGAGCGCGGTCGCCGCGCGCGCCGAGGTCCAGTCCGCGAGCCGCGCGGACGGCGCCGCGGGATCGCTCACGGCGCGAGGGGCCGCGCGCGGAGCGCCTTGCGGTCGGCCTTGCCGCGATCGCCTCGCGGGATCGCCTCGAGGAACTCGATCCAGCGCGGGTACTTGTGGAGCGCCATCCGCGACTTCGCGTGGGCGCGAAGATCGGCCGCGAGCGCCTCGACGGGCGCGTGACCGTCGCGCAGCACGACGAAGGCGCGGGGCTTCACGAGGCCGTCGCGGTCCTCGGCGCCGATCACGCAGCACTCGGCCACGGCGGCGTGCTGGAGCAGGCAGTTCTCGATCTCGAGGGGCGAGACCCAGATGCCCGACACCTTGAGCATGTCGTCGCCGCGCCCCTCGTACGTGAAGTACCCGTCGGCGCTCCGCCGGAAGAGGTCGCCCGACACGCACCACTCGCCGCGGAACACCTGCGCCGACTTCGCGCGGTCCTGGAAGTAGCCGAGCGCCTGGCTCTCGCCCTTCACGGAGAGGTACCCGGGCTCGCCGTCCGGTGCGTCCGCGCCATCGAGGCCGACGACGCGCGCCTCGTAGCCCGGGACCAGCTCGCCGAGCGTCCCGGGACGCACGCGGCCGGGGCGATTGGAGACGTAGATGTGGAACATCTCCGCCGAGCCGATTCCGTCGAGGATCTCGACGCCGAAGCGCTCCATCCAGCGACGCTGCAGCTCGGCCGGGAGCGCCTCTCCCGCCGACGTGAGGAGGCGGAGCGGCTCCAGGTCGGCCTTCGTCTTCCCGGGTACGGCGAGCATCCCCGCGATCGACGTGGGCACCGAGCAGAGGATGGTCGGGCGGAAGCGAGCCACCATCTCGAAGATCGTCTCCGGCGTGGAGCGCTCCCCGAAGACGCAAGCGGTGCCGCCGACGGCGAAGGGGAACATCAGGTTCACGCCCGTCGCGTAGCCGAAGAAGAGCTTCGAGACCGCCAGCGTGCGGTCGACGCGGCGGATGCCGAGGACGCGCTTCGCGTAGCGCTCGGTGTTCCAGGGGAAGTCGAGGTGACGGTGCACGGCGCCCTTCGGCTTCCCCGTCGTGCCCGAGGTGAAGAGCCAGCCCGCCACGTCCTCCCGATGCGTGTCGGCGAGCACGTCCTTGTCGGGAGCCGCGTGAACGGTCTCCTTCCACGTCGCGCAATGGACGCGCGGCAGGGACGGAGCGTCGCCGCCGACGACGATCGCGTGCCGCAGATGGCGCGCCGTCTCCATCGAAGGAGCAAGACGGTCGAGGGCCGCCGCATCGACGATCGCGACCTTCGCGCGCGTGTACTCGAAGTAGTGGTCGAAGTCCTCCTTCGGCACGAGCGGGTTCACGAGGGCGAAGACCGCACCGGCCTTGAGCACGCCGAACCACGACGCGACGAACTCGGGACCGTCGGGAAGGATCACGAGGACCCGGTCCTCCAGCTCGACGCCCAGCTCCTGCAGGAGCCGCGCCACCTGGTTCGAGGCCTTGTGGATCTGACCGTAGGTGGAGGCGCCGCCCGCCCACTCGAGAGCCACCTTCGCACCGAGCCCCTCCTCGAGACGGTCGACGAGGAAGTAGCTCGCCATGTTGAACCGCTCGGGGAACTCGCGGAACGCGTCGTTCATGCCTCGCCTCCGAGACGCGTGCGAACCTCCCAGAGCTCGAGGAATCCCTTCTTGTGGAGCGTGCGCACCAGGTAGCGGACACCCTCGAAGCCCTCGCCCGTCGCCGCGTGGCCGGTGCCGATCCGGCCGCCGATCGTGCGCTCGACCATCCAGTAGTGCCGCGTGCGCCAGATCCCGAGACGCTCGTCGAAGTCGAGAAGGGCCTCGGCGAGGGAGTAGAGGACCGGATCCCGCTCGGGGCTCGCGTAGAGAGGGAGCAGAGCCGCGACGGACTCGTCGAACGGGGGCGATCCGGGCTCCGCCACGCTCATCGCGAAGCCGCGCTTCGTCGCGATCGTCGCGAAGAGATCGCGCAGCGTCTTCGCCTCGAAGCGGCGCCGGAGCCGCTCCTTCGCGGCCGGCTCGGCATCGCAGCGGTCGTAGAGCGCCGGGTCCCGCTCGCCGAGCAGGCACTCGAGTTCGCGGAACTGGGCCGACTGGAATCCCGACGCAGGCTTCAGCCGGTCGCGGAAGCGGAGGAAGTCTCCAGGACGCATGGTCTCGATCACGGCGAGCTGCGCCACGAGCACGTCCTGGATCCGCGCGACGCGCTGCAGGAGCCGGACCGCCTCGCCGATCGAAGCATCGCTGCTCTCCTCCAGGAGCACGAGCACCGTGTCCAGCTCGTGCAGGATGAGCCGGAACCACAGCTCGTAGACCTGATGCACGACGATGAATTGCAGCTCGTCGTGCTCGTCGGTGAGGGGCGCCTGCAGCGACAGCAGCTCCGGAACCTTCAGGTAGCTGCCATAGCGGAGGCCGTCGTCGGGTCGGCCGAAGCTCATCGCCGCGGATCCTACCAGCGCGATTCGCAGCGGGTACGCCCGCGCTCCACGGGACCGAAAGAGCGCGGGCCGGCGTCCCGAAGGAAGCCGGCCCGCGCGAGAACGCAGCGTCTGCCCGATCAGAGAGCTCGGATGAACCTCAGGAGGGCATCGATGTCCGCATCCACGTTCGTCGACGAGAGGAAGGACTGGACGTTCGTCCCCCGCATGTCGTGCTGCGTGTTGCGAAGCTTGTTCAGCACCGGGAAGGTCTGGGAGACCGGATCCACGGTGCTACGGAGCGAGAGGACCGCGTGGTCGTGGAAGTAGGGCCCCGTGAAGAGGACGCCCATCTTGGTCGGCACGTTGAACTTGCTCGCCGGACGCGTGAACACGAGCGGCAGCAGCGGATCGATCGGGTCCGAACACATGACGCTGTTCGGATCGTCACGCGTGAAGTCGCTCCGCTTGTCGATGTTCATCGGCGTGTAGGTCTCGATGTCCGAGATTCCGTCGAGGTTGCGATCGACGATGATCACGCCGAACTCGTCCTCGAGGTTCACGCCCGAGTTCACGTCCTGGATCGACTCGCCCATGAAGCTCTCCTTCAGGACGAAGCACGGATCCTGGTGCGCCTGGTCGAAATTCGAATCGAGGATCTTGATCTGGTCGTTGGTGAACCAGGCAGGATCGCCCGACGGCAGCTCGACCGTGTGACACGAGAAGCAGTTGGCGTGACGGAACGTCGGGTTGAGACCCGTGTCGTCCAATCCGAAGAAGATGTCGCGGCCGAACTGCGCCTCCGGGGTGAGCCCGGCATTCACGAGGTTCGGGTTGAGGGGAACCGGGAGCTTCTCCGCGAACGCGATCAGGGCTTCCTGCTCGTCGTCCGTGAAGATCCCCGTGCCGCCGTTCTCGCCGCCGAACATCGGGCCGGTCTCGCCGAGATGCATCCGGCCCGCCTTCCAGAGCAGCGCTCCGGTCCGGCGGATGCCGCCATACATCGCGATCGTCGAACGGGGGCCCACGTCGCGGGCCCAGACGGAGCCGTCCTCGCCACCCTCGAAGTGGCAGGAGGCGCAGCTGTTGTTGAAGTCGCCGGTCGTCTGTGCGCGCGACGCATCCTCGAAGATCTCGCTCCCGATCCGCTCGTGCTCCGTCCAGAGGTCGTTCGCGGTCGGAACGAGGCTCTGGAGCGAGGTGTTCGAGCCGACCACGCCCGTCGAGTAGTTGATGCGGAGCACCGACAGGTCGCGGGAGATCTCGTTATTGACGTAGGCGAGAACCTCGTCCTTCACCCCGTCGTAGGCGCCGAGGAGGAGGCCCGTGGGCCGATCGCCGATGAAGCGGTTCGTCGAGAAGGGCGTGTGGTTCTTGTCCTTCTGCGTTGCGCTGGGCGTCGAGTCGCGGCGGGGCGTGATGCCCATCCACTTGGGCGATGCGCCCGAGATGTCGAACACGGCGATGTCCTCGGAACCTCGCGAGAGGACGAGGGCGCGCCGGCCGTCGTGGCTGATCTCGACGCGCGAGGGGTGGCCGAGACGCACGGGCAGCGTGTTGGCCGGGATGGCCTCGTTCGCCGGACCGAGAATGGCTCGGACTCCGTTCGTGAAGTTGATTCCGCTGTCGATCACGGCCTGGAAGTAGACCGAGTCGTCGGTGATCGACGGATCGTTCGGGATCGGGAACCCGACGGTGGCCTTTCCGGTCGCGTCGAGGCTGCCGAAGGCGAACGGAACGGCAGGCTTGATCAGGCCGACGGCTCCGCCCGGCATGGGAACGGACGTCTCCGCGCGGCCGACGAGGAGGACGAAGGGTCGGTTCGCAGGTCCGTGCTCGAGCACGAGGTTCAGCGTCGTGCCGAGAGCGGGCTCGTTGCTCGCCCGGAGCGTGGCCGGACGACGCCGATACCAGCCGGTCGTGAGACCGTAGTTGATGGCCGTCGTCGGCTCCGTCTGCACGTTCCAGTCGAACTGGATGCGGTTGGATCCGTCCGTCTGGCCCGGATCACCCCACTCGAAGGTCTCCGTCGTCAGGTCGATCACCGAGACGACAGGGTAGACGCGGTTCGCGAAGGCGTCCGGCGCGAAGGGCACGTTCACGTCGTGGTTGACGTTGTGGAGAACGTAGCCGAGCCACGCGCGCGTGCCGTCCGGGGAGATCGTGATGTCCTCGAGGAACTTCGAGTTCCCCTGCGACTTCGCCTCCGTGATCGGAGTCGGGTTGAAGAAGTTGTCGAAGGCGTACTTGTTCAGGTTGATCCGCTTCGCGACGGAGAGGGAAGTGGGGATCCCGTTCCCGTCGAGCGTGAGCGCCACGACCGACACGAACCCGCTTCGCAAGTGCGTGATGAAGGCTCGGTCGCTGGAGGCCGCGATGGCGATGCCCCGCGGGCCCTCCAGATCGGCGATCAGGTCGTCGTTCGTGTCCATGTCGGCGATCGTCACGCCGAGCGGCGGGAAGTTGAGGTCGGTCACGTACTTCATCGACGCCACGATCGTCTCCGTCGCGGGATCGAGCACCGACAGAGAGTCGGAGCGATGGTTCGTGACGAGCATGTACTTCCCGTTCGGCGCGAGCGCGATCCCGAAGGGCTCCGTGCCGACGTTCGTCGTGAGCGTCTGGCTCACCGACTTCGTCGTCGTATCGATCACCGAGATCGAGCCGAGGATCTCGGACCCGTCGTACTCACGGAACGTCTTGTCGAGATCGACGTTGCCGCGCTGGTTGGTCACGAACGCCTTGGACCCCGTCGCGTCGAACGCGATGTTGCGAGGGCTCATGCCCACCGGGATCGTCGCGATCACCGCGCCCGTCTTCCGGTTCGCGACGATGACGGCGTCATTGTCCTGGTTCACGACCCAGAGTTCCTCGTTCGCGCCCGGTCGGAGCTGCAGTGAGTAGTTCTTCGTCGGAGTCGTCGGAGGAGGGCCGCCCGCCGTCAGGAAGGAAGCCGTTGCTGCCGTCGCGGTGATTGCCACGGCACCGGTGAGGAGCCAGCGGAGTTTCATGGAATCGAGACCTCGAAAGATGTCGGTCGCACCGGCGCGAGCGCGCGAAACGATCGACGGGGTTGAACGAGAGGGAATGGGGTCGGGTTGAGCGGCCGAGTACGCCGTGTGCGCGATTGGCCGGGGGATTCCGAAGGGCGCGGGTGCGATTCGACTCGTGCCTCGAGTCGAAGACGAAGGATGGGGTCTCGAAGGCGCCTCGATGGTCTCGAAGGGATCCATCGGGGAACGCGGCCCGATCCGGGAGCGGGAGAAGGGCGTTGGACGAGCGTCGGAGATCCGTCGAGCGAGGGTGTGGAGTCGAACGCGATCGAGCGCTCAGGAACCCGGAGAGGCCGGAGACAGAGAGCTCGGAGAACTCGGGAGAAAAGCAGCCTGGAAGGCTACCCCAAGGGCCGCCGTCGTGACAGTTGCGTAGCGGGCGTGAGGCCGAGAGGAATCGATTGGCTCCGCGCTTCGCGCACGGCTCGGACGACGTCAGCGATTGCCGCGTGCGAAGGAGAGAAGGAACGCAGAGGGGAAAGAGGAGAAGGAGGAAAGCAGAGCGCCCCGGACCTCGCGGAATCGCAAGGCCCGGGGCTCGAGCGTTGAAGAGAACTCGCTGCCCCGACCTCGGCGCACGCCCCGCGTCCTCGCTTTCCTTGGCCGCAGGTCCGCAGAGAGCGAAGCTCGGATCGTGCCCACGAGATCGTTGGCGTTGGCGAGCACTCCACTGGGAGGCAAGGTCGGGTCCAAGATGTTCCGATCATTTCAAACGACTGCGAGCGCGATGATTATGGCCTTCCTGGGGCCGTGTTTCCAACGCACCGTGATGTCCAATACTTGGACATGGATCCGTCATCCCCCCGCGGGAGGTCGGCGCAGCCCGTAGGCCTTGAGCTTCCAGTAGAACGTCGATCGCGGCATCTGGAGGAGACGCGCGGCGGCCGAGAACCGCCCCTTGGACCGCCGGAGCGCTTCCTCCATCGCCCGCTTCTCGAAGTCCTCCCGCCGAAGGGCGAATTGCTCCGTCGCGGACGAGCTCTCGACCGCGGCCGGCCCGAGGGAGAGATTCGCACGACGAATGGTCGAGAGCTTCTCGATGCGCCACCGCGCGACCTCGCCGCGCAGCTCCCGGAGATTCCCGGGCCAGGAATGGTCGAGGAGCCGCCGCACCGCGGCGGCCGTGATGTGCGGCTGCGGCGT
Source organism: uncultured Planctomycetales bacterium (assembly GCA_964545855.1). Taxonomy (GTDB): domain Bacteria; phylum Planctomycetota; class UBA1135; order UBA1135; family JACQFD01; genus CAZJHD01. The sequence goes on along the minus strand of CAZJHD010000007.1, from coordinate 109,201 downwards.
TCCGCCGGCCAGTTGGACATGGAAGTGCTCCACGAGAGGGAGCACGTCCTCCCGTCGCTCCCTGAGTGGCGGGAGCGCGATCTCGAGGCCCCTGAGACGGTAGTGGAGATCCTCCCGCAGGAGGCCTCGATCGACGGCCGCGATCGGATCGAGACGCATCGTCGCGATCGTCCGGAAGCGTACGGCGATCGGCGCCGACGACCCGATGCGGCGGACCTCTCCTGTCTCGAGCACCCGCAGGAGCGCGCGTTGGAGGCTCAGCGGGATCTCCTCGACGCCATCCAGCACGAGCGTTCCCCCATGGGCCTGCTCGACGAGACCTCCGCGCGCCGCCTCCGCTCCGGAGAACGCCCCGCGCACGTGCCCGAAGAGCTCGACCTCGGCGAGGTCGCTCGGCAGATCGGCTGCGCTGACGACGATGAAGGGACGTGCCTCTCCGGACGCCACGTGGATCGAGCGGGCAACGAGGTCCTTCCCGGTTCCAGTCTCCCCATGCACGACGACAGGGACTTCGGTGGAGGCCGCGCGCGCGACCGATCGCCGAATCCTCCGGATGGCGGCGGACGTGCCGACGAGACGCGAATCCGCTTCGAGCGCACGATCCGGAGGCTCCTCGCGGCTCTCCGACGATGTCTCCGGGCGCGCGCCGCCGCTCCCCACGCTTCCCGAGGTGACGAGCAGCGCCGCCACGTTCGAGAGCTTCGCGAGGTCCGCGCGGTCGATCGACTCGAATCGCCGGTCGATCCAAGGTGAGGAGACGACGAGCGCCCCGACGGCGATTCCATCGCGCCGCAGCGGCTCCGTGAGCGACGTCCATCGTCGCGCCCATCCGCCAGGCGCTCCTCGATCATCGATGGGAGCCGACGCGCGCGCCGCGCCGGGCGCCGCCGGTCCGGGCTCGGCGTGCTCGCCCCGCGCGTCCGTCGAGGCGACGAGGACCGAGCCTCCCCGGCGGTGCAGATAGAGAGCGGCCCGCGCCGCGCGCAGCGATCGCGCCGCGAGGCCCGTGATGCGCTCGGCGACCGATCCGCCGAGCCGCCCTTCGGCGCTCTCCTGCTGCAGCGACGCGAGTTCGCGCAGCAGCTCGATCTCGCGCGTCGACTCGCGAGTCTCGAGGCCGCGCCGCGCCGCCGTCAGCACTTCGGCGATGCGCGCTCGCGCGTCGAGAGCCGCTCCATGCGCGACGAGGGGCACGCGCGGGAGCGGCGCGAGCGCCTCCTGCGCGAGCTGCGCCCGAGCCCAGGCGGCATCGACGAGCCCTCGCCCGAGAGCGGCGCGCGCGAGACCCTGCAGATCGTCGGCGCGCTCCATGGGGCGGTCGAGGCGGTCGTCGATCCGGAGCGCCGCGGCGAAGGATCGCTCCGCGGCCTCCCAGCGGCCCGACAGCAGATCCACCTCCCCCGCCGTCGCGCGAAGGTCGGCCAACTCCGGCAGACGCCGCAGCTCGCGAAACGCGCGGCGAGCGCGTCCGACCCAACGCTCGGCGTCGCGCGATCGACCCTGCGCGAGGGCGAGGCGTGCGAGGCCGAGCTGCGCGCGCACGCGCGTCTCCGCGTGCGAGGATCCGGCGCGTCGGACGCCGCGGAGGGCGCGGAGCAGGAAACGGCGCGACGCCCGGAAACGACCTCGCAGCCGCAGCAGCGACCCGACGTCGGTGCGCGCTCGGGCAATAGGACCGGGTCCCGGGAGCCTCCGCGCGAGGCGCAGTCCCTCCCGCGCGATGGGCGCCGCTCCTCGGGTGTCTCCGGCGCGCACCCGGTCGAGGAAGCGCTCGTGGAGGCGCGCGAGGCGGCGGCCGCCCCCGCGTCCCGACCGGTCGGCTTCGTCGGCCGCGCCGAACAGGAGCTGCGCGCGCCGATGGCGGCCGAGCTGCGACGCGAGGTGCCCGCGGAGCAGGTGCGGCTCGGCGGAGCGGCCGCCCGCCCGTCGGATTTCGGCGAGAGCGCTCCGCACGAGGGTCATCGCCTCGCCCGCATGGCCCCGCTGCGCATGCACTCGTGCGAGCGCCATCTCCACGTCGGCGACCTGCCCGCGTCCGCCGCTGGTCGTGGCCACGGCGAGAGCCGCGCGGAGCGCGCGGCGGGCCGCGGGGTAGTCGCCACGATCCGCGCCGAGACGACCCTCCTCGATGCGCTGCGCGACGATCGTGCTGTTGGGCGTGGAGTCTCCCGACAGCTCGCCAGCCTGGCGCAGTGATCGCTCCGCCGCATCGAGGTTCCCGAGCTCGCGGTCGTAGCGTGCCATCGCCACGCGGGCATCGACCTCGATCGCGCGTAGGGCGGCGGAGCCCGGAGCCGCCCCCGCGTCGCGCCCGCAGACACGGAGGACGCGACGCAGGAAGGCTCCCCCTCGCCGCAGCTCCCCACGCTCCACGTGGAGCATGCCGATCTGGAGCAGGATCGAGCCCCGACGCGTCGCGTCGCGATCCTCGATCGCCCGCGTGAGCGCGCGGCGGAGGAGACCGAGCGAGGCCCGCAGATCGCCTTCGCGCCGACGAACCGCCGCCAGCATCTCCCCGGCGAGCGACTCGGCCTCTCGATCGCCGCGGGCCGCCGCAACGCCGAGGGCCGCTTCCAAGGAGGAGGCCGCGCCGCGAAGGTCTCCGAGCACGGCGCGCCACGCACCGACCGCTCGCAGGCAAGCCGCCCTCTCCAGGAGATCGACCGGCAGCTCCTCCACGAGAGCCTCCAGGAGCTCGATCTTCTGCGCCGGAGGAACGCTCGTCGAACCGCCGCGAGCCGCCGCGGCCACGTCGGGGTCGGCCAAGAGGACGCGAGCCGCCGCGCGCGCGTCGCCGCTCCGTAGACGGTGGCGCGCCACCTCCGAGACATCGCGGTGGCGCAGCTCGGGAATCTCCTCCAGCGCATTCGCCAGGAGCCGATGCAGCTCCCTGCGGGCGCTCGAGGGCGTGCTGTGCACGACGGCGTCCGTGAGCAGGGCGTGGGCGATCTCGAACCGCTCCTCTCCGCCCCGCACGAAGCGCCGCAGGAAGCCGCGCCGGAACAGGTCGCGGAGCGACGGCTCCGATTCGCTCCCGACGACCGCTTCCAGCACGCCGAGCCATCGTCGCGTGAGCGGCCGCTCCAGCATCGCCGCCAGTCGCAGCCATCTCTCCGAAGTCTCCGAGAGATCGTGGAGACGCTCGCGAACGAGCGTCCGGAGGTCGGCCGTGGACGCTCGGATGCGATCCTCGTCGACCAGCCAGAGGCCGTCGGTCCACCGCACGAGGCCCCGAGCGATCCACGACCGGATCGTCTCCTCGAGGAGGAAGGGATTGCCGCCCGCCATCCGGCGCAGCAGATCGACGAGCCCGACGGTGCTTCCGGACGCGCCGAAGACCGACGAGACGAAGGCACGCAGCTCGGCGCGCGTGAACTCCTTGAGCGCGAGAACGCCCTGCGCCGCGCCGCGGGGCTCCCGCGCGAGGAATCGCTTCAGCTCGGCCGGCATGCGCGGCTCCTCGCGCAGAGCGACGCAGACGAGGACGCGCGCTGCCGCCGCAGGCGCCCCCTCGCGGGCGAGCGCGCGCACGAGCGCGTCGAGCAGGGCGATCGAGGCCGGCGTGAATCGGTGCACGTCGTCGAGCGCGACGACGAGCGGAGCGCGCTCGGCGACGCGGGCGAGGATCGCGGCGGCCCTCGCTCCCAGGTCCTCCGGGCTCCCGTCCGCCCGAACCGGCCGCTGGCGGACTCCGGGGCTCGCCGGCACGGGCTCGTTCGCCGCGCGGAGCCACGACACCGCCGCCTCCGAGAGCGCGGCGTCGTCCGGAGCCAGCTCGGCGGCCGCGCGCACGACGTCACCGAGGGGAGAGAGAGCGCGCGACGCTTCCGTGCCAGGACGACCCAGGAGGAACGCGCCGCCGCCGAGCCGCACGGTCTGACGGAACTCGGCGAGCATCCGGCTCTTCCCGACGCCTCCGGCGCCGAGGATCGTGATCGGAGCCGAGTGGCGTTTCCCGGCGCGCGCCTCGCGGAATCGCGCGTTCAGCCATCGCTGCTCCTTGCGGCGCCCGACGAACTCGTTCTGGGTGAAGGCGTAGGGCGAGAGCGGCGGCGCGCGCCTCCGACGCCCTCGGGGCAGCTTCGACTCGAGAGCCGACACCACGTCGCTCGCGGCCGCGAAGGACCGCGAAGGGTTCTTCGCGAGGAGGAGCGTGACGAGGTCGTCGAGGTCGCGCGGCACGCTCGGCTCCACGGCCGACGGCGGCGGAGGAAGGACCTCGAGGTGCGCCCGCGCGGTCTCCTTCGCATCCCGGCCGAGGAACGGATTGCGGCCCGTGAGCGCCTCGTAGAGCAGGACGCCGAGGGAGTAGAGATCGGCACGGTGGTCGACGGGGTCTCCGCGCAGGATCTCCGGCGCCGTGTAGGCGAGAGCGACGGAGCTGCGTCCCACGTCCTCGATCTGCGGCGCCGACAGCCCGAAGCCCACGATCGTCGGCTCGTCGTCGCGGTCGAAGACGATCCGCTCGGGGCGCAGGTCGTAGTGGAGGAGCCCGCGCTGGTGCAGCGGCTCCAGCGCTTGACAGAGCCCACCGATCACGCGGCGGAGCATCCGGTGGACGGCGTCGTTGCCGGCGCGCTCACGGGCATCGCGCACGCGGCGGAGGAGCGGAACGCCGTCCGGCAGCTCCACGACGAAGAACGGCGGAGCGCTCGAATCCTCGCCGCGCGCGGCCACGATCGGCGTGAGGCAGGGATGGCGGACGCGGAGCAGGCCGCGGATCCGATCGACCTCTTCGCGATGCTGCTCCTCCGAGAGCCCCGACGCGGAGATCGCGAGCACGCATCGGCGCCGGGGGAAGAAACGGTCCTCCACGAGCCAGGTCGAGGGGCCGAGGACCTCCTCGGAGCCCGGGAGCACCCGGAACCGCTCGGGAATCGGGGGAAACGCCGGAGAGCTCACGCTGCGACGATCATCGCCCGAGCCGGCGCCCGCGCGAAGGGCGACGCCCGCGACGTGGACCCCGCCCGACCGCGCGCGATCCGCCGGCGGTCCTCCGCTGGCGCCGCTACGTTCGCTTCAGGAATGCCACGAGGTCGTCCCGGAGACCCTCGAGGCCGTACTCCGGCACCGTGAGGCACCGGTGGACGATGCGCTCGAGGGCGGGAGGCGTGTTCGGGTTCAGGTCGCGCGGCGGCACGAAGGAGAGGAAGTAGGAGAGAGAGAGACGCACGGTCTCCCCTCCCGTCGACGTTCCGGCGTACTCCCACGGCACGTTCTCGAAGGGAAGCGTCCCCGTCAGGATCTCGTAGAGCGTGATCCCGATCGCCATCACGTCCGCCGCGCTGCTGCGGAGCAGGAGGGGGTTGTAGGCGAGGGTCGCCGGCACGGGCCCCGACGCGCTCGCGGGCGCCGGGTCGATCATCACCACGGTGCCCTGGGGCTTCACCACGATGTTCTCGGGCTTGAGATCCCCGTGGAACGGGAGCTCCCCCGTCGACCGAAGCCGCTCGAGCGTGCGCACGATCGTGAGGAACCAGTTGAGCCGGATCCCCTCGAGCGATCGGATCTTCTCTCGGAGGGTCTTCCCCTTCACCCAGTCGAGGACCAGCACGGGTCTTCCCTCGCGCCGGATCGTCTCGCGCAGACGCACCACGTGCGGAGTCTGGATGCGGCGGAGCGCCTCCGACTCCGCGAGCAGGAGTCGATCGATCTCCTTCTCGTCGAGGAAGTCGATGCGCGCCGAGCCGCTCTCGAAGAACACGGCGTCGGCGGGGCTCTCGTCGGGGCTCACGGCACCCGGCGCCCGCTGCGCACCCACCTCCGCGAGGCGATCGACGAAGCGACCGCCTCCGCTCGAATCGCCCATCTTGAGGGCCACTCGATCTCCCGTCTCCCGATCCTCCGCCTGGTAGACGAGCGCGAACCCGCCCCGTCCGAGGAAGTCGGTCACCCGGTACTTTCCGATCGAGAGCCCCGCGTCGACCTGAATCATCGAAGATCGCCCCGAATGCCGGGCCCGCCACGCATCGCACGAATCACCGGCATTCCCTTCGAGCGTCGGCGGGGCTCGACTTGAGCACCACCATCGCCGTCGAGCACAGGCGTCGACGTTCAGCCGGAGGATGCAGGCCGCCGCGCACCGTCGACGGCTTCGCGCGTCGGACGCCCGGCCGTCGCCGTCACGACGGTGTGGATGCCCCCGCGCACGGAGAAATCACCCACGACGACGATCCAGCGCGGCCGCGCCGCCGCGACGAGATCGTCGAGGATCCGGTGCGTCACGTCCTCGTGGTAGGCGCCGCTGTCTCGATAGGACCCGAGGTAGAGCTTCAGGGACTTCAGCTCGACGCACCGTCGCGCCGGTGCGTAGCGAATGCGGATGGTCGCGAAGTCGGGCTGGCCGGTTCGCGGACAGAGACAGGTGAACTCGGGGCAATCGAAGGCGATCTCGTAGACGCGCGACGGACGCGGATTCGGGAACGTCTCGAGCGTGCGATGCGGTCGGCTCGGCATGCGGCCACTCTCGCACGCGGCGTCCCGCGGCGCGAAGCGTCGAGCGGCGGACGGCGGGGCTCAGCTCGGCGCCGCGTCCACCGGGACGCCGATGCCGGTGACCAGCACACGTCCCGCACGCCTCGGCCCCTCTCCACGATCGAGCCCGGGCTTTCGCGCCACGAAGGCGATCGTGACCGTCGCCTCGATCGCGGCGCCGAGCACCTCTCCCGAATCGGCGTCGAGGCCCGAGGGCAGATCGACGGAGACGACGGGAGCGCCAGACCCGTTCGCCGCCACGACGAGCTCGCGCGCGGCGGCGTCGAGGGGCCGATCGAGTCCCGTCCCGAACAGCGCGTCGACGAGCACGGCGCCACCGCCGGCGAGCGCCTCGCGGAGCATCGCGGCGTCGGCCCGTTCGCGGACGGGGACTCCGCAGGGCTGGAGGCTCGCGAGGTGCGCCGCCGCGTCGCCCTTCACGCGGTCGACCGCGCCCGCCAGCAGCACCGAGACGGCGAGCGTCCCCTGGAGATGGCGGGCTGCCACGAAGCCGTCGCCTCCGTTGTTCCCGGTGCCGCAGAGGACGACCACGCGATCGGCACCCCGCTCCCGGGCGAGAGCCTGCACGGCACGCGCCACCGCCCCGCCGGCGTTCTCCATGAGCACGATCCCGGGCACCAGGAGACGGTCCTGCGCGTCGCGGTCGAAGGCGCGCGATCGGAGTCGGTCGAAGGCGGCGGTGGAGACCTGTCCGGGGAGTGCGTCCATGGCGAGGCCCGATGGAACCACGGGGCCGTCTCCCGGGGAATGGCGCGCCGTTCGTCCATCCGACCCCTTTTTCGTCGGGCCGGACACGCGAGAATCGCCGCCCCCGTGGACCCTTCCGTCGCATCGACCGTCCGCCGCATCGTCGCGCGCCTCGTCGCGCGGGATGGGGCGCCGGCCGTCGAGAGGGTGGCGCCGCCGACGGTCGCTCCGGCGCCGCTTGCGCGCCCTGAGACACCGGAAGGCCCGAGGGTCTCCGGCCCTCGCCCGCTCCTCGACGCGGAGCACGTGCGCGCCGCGGAACGCGGGACGGAGATCTCCGTCCCGGCCGACGCCATCGTGACGCCCCTCGCGCTCGACGTCGCGCGCGAGCGCGCGGTGACGCTGAGACGCGCCCCTGCAGCTCACCGGGGGCTCGCGATCGCGATCGGCTCCGACCACGGCGGATTCCGGCTGAAGCAGTCGCTCGCGTCCTGGCTCGCGGCCGAGGGACACCACGTGCGCGACCTGGGCACCGCCAGCGAATCGGCCTGCGACTATCCCGACTTCGCTCTCGCCGTCGCGCGCGCCGTGGCGTCGGGAGGCTGCGCCTTCGGGATCGTCGTGGACGGCGCAGGCATCGGATCGGCCATGACGGCCAACCGCGTGCCCGGCGTGCTCGCCGCGCACTGCTTCGACGCGGCCTCCGCGGTCAATGCCCGCGAGCACAACTTCGCGAACGTGCTCACCCTCGGCGCGGGACGGCTCGACGACGCGGCCGCCCGAAAGATCGTCACGGTCTTCCTCGCCACGCCCGAGGGCGAGTCGCGTCACGCGCGCCGCGTGGCCAAGATCCGCGCCCTCGACCTGCAGCGGCCCCGCTGAGCGCTCGACGCTGCCGACGACCCCGTGTCCTCCCTCCCCTCCGACCCGAATGCGCTCGAGGCGCTGATCGAGACGATCGCCCGCGAGCTCCTCGCCGCCGGCCGGCGTCCCGGCGCCCTGGATCCGGCCGCGCTGTGCGCCTGCCACGGCTGCTGCTCGTCGGTGTGCCCCGAGACCCTCCGGACCGGATTCGCCGCCGGCGCCGACCGCATCGGCGTCGAGCAGAGCCTTCCGCCGGGCGCGGCGCACCTCGCATCGCAGATCGACCACACGCTGCTGCGCGCGGACGCCACCTACGCCGAGGTCGACAGGCTCGCCGACGAAGCGGCGCGCTATGGCTTCGCCTCCGTCTGCGTGAACGCCGTCCACGCCCGGCGCGCCGCGCGCCGGCTGCAAGGCACGCGGTCGAAGGTCTGTACCGTCGTCGGCTTCCCGCTCGGCGCGACGCTCGGCGACGTGAAGGGCTACGAGGCGAGGCGGGCCGTCGGCGACGGGGCCTGCGAGGTGGACATGGTCGTGTCCGTCGGCGCCCTGAAGAGCGGCGACGACGCGACCGTGACGCGCGACATCGCGATGGTCGCCGACGCGTGCCACGAGGGCGGCGCGATCCTGAAGGTGATCCTCGAGTGCTGCCTCCTCACCGACGAGGAGAAGGTGCGCGGCTGCCGCGCTTCCGTCGCCGCGGGAGCGGACTTCGTGAAGACCTCGACGGGATTCTCCACGGGAGGCGCCACGGCGGCGGACGTCGCGCTGATGCGGCGCGTCGTCGGTCCGTCGGTCGGCGTGAAGGCCGCCGGCGGGATCCGCGATCTCGCCGCCGCGGAGGCCATGCGCCGCGCCGGCGCGAACCGGATCGGCGCCTCGGCGAGCGTCCGCATCGTGAAGGAGGCGACGGGAGAGAGCGTCTCCGCACCGACCCCGAGCGGCGCCGGCGGCTACGGCTGAGTCTCCGAGGAGGGGAGCGCCTCCGTCCGACTCGTGGCGCGCAAGAAGTTGGTAACGGGATCGCGGGGTCTCGTTATTCGGCCGCGGCAGGAAACCCCTTCCTTCCACCTGCTCCACGGCGGAGACCCACGGAACCATGCACGCACGACTCACTCGAGTGGAGGTGTACGGGCGTCAGCCCGAGCTCATTCGCTACTACCGCGACGCCCTCGGACTCCCCGTCCGCGACACGCGCGAGGACTGGGGACTCATGGAGCTCGGAGGCGACATGGGCGCGACGCTCGTCCCGGGCCAGGCGGGCGCCCCCTACGCGCCCGCCTCCCGTCCCGGATCCATCGCGCTCGTCTTCGAGGTCGACGAGTTCGACGACGCGATCGCGGAGCTCCGGGCGCGCGGCGTTCCCTTCACCTGGCAGGAGGAGGAGACCGGCCGTCGCGCCGCGCAGACGCGGGGACCCGACGGTCTCGTGCATCTCCTCGTCGAAGCGGAGCCCCACGCGGCGGCTCTGGGTTGATGGAGGCTCGGGTCCGAGCGATTCGGGCCCGCGCACCCCAGACCGAAGTCCCCTCGCTCCTTCGCGCGCCGGTCCTCCTCGAGGATCGGCGCGCGGTCGTTTCCGGATCTTCCGTCAGCGCGGAGGATCGTCGGGATCGCGTCGCGCCGACGCCTCCCGGACTGGGCCCGCGTTCGCCGGGTCCGTCGGGATCGCAACGAGGCGGACGCTGCCCGGGATCCGCAGGATGCGCGCCGCGACGTCGGCGAGACCGCCCGTGGTGACGAGCTGCGGATCGCTCTCGAAGGGAACGAGGCGGAATCCCCGCCCCAGCTCGTCGATGAATCCCACTTCTTGGAATTCCGCGTTGGAGACGAGGCAGCGCCACAGCTCTCCCTGGGGGAGCGCGTAGCGCGTCCGGGCGAGGAAGCCGACGGTTCGGCCTTCGGACGGATCTCCCGCCGCTTCCACGACGCGCCACTGCTCCTCGATCACGCCGTGCACTGCGCGCGGCGGCTCGGGACGGGGCTCGGGCGCACTGCCACAGCCGAGCAACGGAAGGAGGGCGCCGATTCGGAGCGCCACGCGCGCGAACGCGCGTGCGCGGACACGAATTCGATCCGCGCCGCCTACGGCTCGCTGCGCAGACAGAGCACCGCGTATCCGACGGCGCAGATGAAGATCGCGAACGGCAACACCATGGCTCCCACGGACTCCCCGGGTCTTCCCACCCGCCTCCAGGTGCCGTTCTCGGCCCGCCGGCCTGCAAGACTTGAGCAGGCGCTCGGTCGCGCCCCGCGAGCCCTCGACGTCCTCAGGCACCGGGCGGATAGAGGTGGTAGAGCATTCCATAGACGACGACCCCCGTGATCGAGACGTAGATCCAGATCGGGAACGTCACCCGCGCGAGGCGCCGGTGAGCCTCCAGCTCGCCGCGCAACGCCCTCCGGATGGTGAAGAGGACGAGCGGAGGCACCAGGACCGCGAGCCCCGTGTGGGAGATCAGGATCGTGAAGTAGAACCAGCGAACGAGTCCCTGCTCCTCGAAGCGCGTCATGACGCCGCCCTTCGCGAAGTGGTAGGTCAGGTAGCCGGCCAGGAAGAGCGCCGAGCAGCCCGTGGCGGCGAGCATGCAGGCTCGATGGCGCTCCCGATCGCCCCGCTTCACGAGGAGGAACCCCGCGACGAGGAACGCCGCGCTCGTGGCGTTCAGGGCGGCGTTCGTGTGCGGAAGGATCGAGACGAGGCTCACGGAGGCGAGGCTCAGCCCGTCCGCTTCGATGCGTGGAGCGCTCGCACGTCGGCCCGCAGCCTCTCCATCGCGGCAGCGTCGGCGTGCTCGTAGTGCGCGGTGATGGCGCCCTCCCGGTCGACGAGGAAGAACCACGTCTTGTGCATGATCGAGTCCGGCTCCGACGCCACGGCTCGGTCTCCGGCCGGCGCGAGGAAGCTCTTCGTCGCGAGCCGCGCCATGACGGGCCGGTTCCCCGTGAGGAGGATCCAGCGCGGATCGGGCCCGCCGTAGCTCCGCGCGTAGCTCTCCAGGACTTCGGGGGTGTCGCGCTCCGGATCGACGCTGAAGGAGACGAACCGGAGATCCGGGAGGTCCGCGAGATCGCGCCGCAGATCCTGCATGGCGCGCGACATGGCGGGGCAGGGCCCCGCGCAGTTCGTGAAGATGAAGTCCGCGATCCAGACCTTGCCCGTCAGGTCGTCGCGAGAGACCGACCGACCCTCCTGATCGACGAGGACGAACTCGCCGACGGTCCGCTGGGGCATGGGCTTCGGCTCGGGCGGAGACGCGTCGGCGAAGATGGAGTCGGCGTCCTCGGAGTCGTCGAGATCCTCGGCCGGAGTCGCCGCGGGCTTGGGCGCCGCCGCGCCGACCCGCGCGCCGATCTCGGGGAGCAGGTCTCGGTCGCGCGAGCGCACGAAGGTGTAGCGCCAGGCCATCAGGCCGAAGGTGCCGACGAGGAGACCGGCGAGGAGAACCGTCCAGCCGAAGCCGTTGCCGGCGCGGGGAGAAGTCGATCCGGTACCCATGGTGTTCACGAGAGGTGCAACGAGGATTGTCGGGAGATCAGGGAGATCCGGCGAGGACGCCTCGCCGCCGCGCGACGGCCGCGGAGACGCCCCACATGGCGAGCGCGAAAAGGATCGAGACGCCGAGGGCCAGCTCGCGCGACGGAAGGCCCTCGATCGCGCCTCCGTCCGAGAGCGCGCGCCGGACGGCGGCGACGCCGTAGGTCACGGGGTTCGCGGCCATGACGACGCCGATCCATCCCGAGGCGCCGGACGCGGGGAAGAGCGCGCCCGAGAGGAGCCAGAGCGGGATCAGCAGCAGGTTCATCACGGCATGGAAACCCTGGATCGAGTCGAGGCTCCACGCGAGCACGAATCCGAGCCCCGTCAGGCCGAAGGCGACGAGGGCGAGCGCGAGCAGCAGGTCGAGCCACGCCGCTCCGGCGGGGACGACGCCCGTGATCACACCCAGCCCGACGAAGAGGAGACCTTGCAGAACGCCGAGGCTCGTGCCGCCCAGCAGCTTCCCGAGGACGATGCTCGCGCGGGGGACGGGCGCGACGAGGACCGCCTGCAGAAACCCCTCCCGTCGATCCTCGATGACGGAGATCGTCGAGAAGATCGACGTGAAGAGCACGATGAGGACGAGGGTGCCGGGGAAGAAGTAGTCGAGGTAGCCGACGCTCTCCGCCGCACCGGCGGGCCGGAACGACGAGCCGATGCCGGAGCCGATCACGACCCAGAAGAGGAGCGGGGAGCCGAGGGCGCCGACGATGCGGCTCCGCTGACGGAGGAACCGCACGACGTCTCGACGCCAGAGCGAGAGCGCCGGGAGCCACCAGCCGCCGCGCACGGTCCTCTCGCCGGCAGCGGGCACGGCGACCGACGCGCCGAAGGGAGCGGGTGCCTCGCTCACGGTGCCTCCTCGAAGGCATGTCCGGTTCGTCGGAGGAAGACGTCCTCGAGGGTCGGGCGACCGACCGTCACGGCGTCGACCCGCGGGCCGAATCGCTCGAGGATGCTCGGCACGAGGTCGACCCCTCGCTCGCGCTCGAGACGCACCGATCCTCCCGACACGGAGACGGGCCCGCCGAAAGCCTTCTCCAGCTCCGGTCGAAGCGTCTGCGGAGCGCGGCAGGCGACGCTCACGATCTCGCCACCGACGGACTCCACGAGGTCGCGGGGCGCGCCGAGCGCGACGACGCGTCCCCGGTGGAGGATCGCGACGCGGTCGCAGCCCTCCGCCTCCTGCATGAGATGCGTCGTGACGACGACGGTCAGGCCCTCGGACCGCCGCAGCTCCTCCAGGAGCTTCCACAGATCGAGGCGGGCGCCCGGATCGAGCCCCGTCGTCGGCTCGTCGAGGAGAAGCAGCGAGGGCCGATGCAGGAGCGCCTTCCCGATCTCGACGCGCCGGCGCAGGCCTCCGGAGAGCACCTCCACCAGATCCCGCGATCGGTCCGCGATCCCGAGCCGCGACAGCAGCTCCGCCGTCCGTTCGCGGAGGCTCGCGCCCCGGAGACCGTAGAGATGTCCTTGGTGGAGGAAGTTCTCCCGCACCGTGAGACGACGGTCGACGCTCGGCGACTGGAAGACGACGGCGAAGCGCTCCCGCGCGCGGCCCGGCTCGCGGACGACGTCGACACCGAAGACGCGCACCGTGCCCGCCGTCGGGCGCAGCAGCGTCGACAGGATCCGGAAGAGCGTCGTCTTCCCGCTGCCGTTCGGGCCGAGGAGCCCGAACTGCTCTCCCCGGAGGACCGACGCGCGGACGTCCTCGAGCACGCTCCGATCGCCATAGCGATGCGTGAGCCCGTCGATCTCGACGGCGTCCGGGGCGGCCATGCTTCGTCGAGCGCGTCGCGCCGACCGTCAGCTCGCCTTGTCGGCGACGAGGAGCGCCAGCAGGAGCGGCAGATAGACGACGGAGGCGAGGAGCAGATGACGTGCGCGCTCGCGGCTCCGCTGCCGCGCCATGCGGACGCCGAAGCCGAGGAAGAACGAGCCGAGGGCGAGCGAGCCGAGGAGGTAGAGCATGCCGGCCATGCCCAGGACGAAGGGCATGGCGGCGACCGCCACGAGCGCGAGCGTGAAGCCGAGCGTCTGCACGGCGGTGCGCGTGCCGCTCTCGTCGACGACGGGCAACATTCGGTAGCCCGCCCTCGCGTAGTCGTCCCGGTAGAGCGACGCGATCGCGAAGAAGTGCGGCAGCTGCCAGAAGAAGAGGATCCCGAAGAGGACGAGCGCCGGGAGGCCGATCTCGCCCGTGGCCCCCGTGCCTCCCATCACCGGAGGAATCGCTCCCGCGACGGCGCCGACGAGCGTGTTCGCCGTCGTCCTCGTCTTGAGGGGCGTGTAGACGGCGACGTAGAGCAGCAGGCAGCCGGCCGCGAGCGCCATCGTGAGGACGTTCACGAGCGTGGCGAGGATCGTGAGCCCGAGCAGCGCGAGGAGGCTCGCGAAGGCGACGGCGTGATCGCCGCGGATCCGCCGCTTCGGGATCGGCCGGTTCTCGGTGCGCGGCATGCGCGCGTCGAGGTCGCGCTCCACGACTTGGTTCAGCGCGGCCGCCGATGCCGATACGAGCACGGTTCCGGCGATCGTCGCCGCGAGCCGGGCGAGGTGGAGCTCCGAGCTGGAGACGTAGAAGCCGGCGGCCGTCGTCACGGCCACCATGCCCGTGATCCGGGCCTTGCCGAGCTCGCAGAGATCGGCGAGGCGCTCGCGCAGGGCCGATCGCGGCGCGACGAGGGAACGGCTGCTCACGCCGAGGCTCCGGCGAGCGTCGCGCGGTCGTCCCGCATCGCGGCTCGGGCGCCGGCTCCCGCCGTCGCGCGCCACGCGCCCAGGACGAGGAGCCAGGCCACGCCGAGGATGGCGGCGCCGACGACGACGTGCAGCGTCGGGAACAGGAGACTCGCGAGCGACCGATCGCCTCCCGCCTGCTTCGGCACCCGGAACAGCCAGGAAGCGAATCCGAGGAAGACCTGGACCACCGCGAGCATCCCGAGGAGCCGCGCGTGCCGCTCGAGCCGGCCGTGCCAGCGCGAGCCCGTCGGCGCGGCCGAGCCGGCGAGGAGCGTCGCCATCGCGCCCACCAGAGCGAGGATCACGAACGCCAGGACGACGTGCGCGCCGAAGGCGACCGGAGACCCGTCGTGCCGGTGGAGAGCGCCCAGCAAGAGCTGCAGCACGATCGCCGCCAGTGCGATCGGCGCGATGCGGCGGATCGACCGCAGGACGGACGACTCCTCGGCCGGGAGCGGAGATCGGCTCTCGCGCGTCTGCGACGCAGCGATCGTCACCAGCGTCGCGAGGAACGCCTGCGCCAGCAGCGCATGCGGCACGACGAGCCAGAGGGGCTGGCGCCAGTGCACTCCGGCGGCGCCGAGAGCACCCTGGACCGCCACCAGCGCAACGGCGAGCAGACCGAGCCGGCGAACACCGCGGCGCGGTTCACTCCGATGGAGCGCGAAGGCGAGCGTGAGCGTGAGCAGGCCGAGCGTCCAGCCGACGGCCCGGTGCACGAACTCCGACCGGACGTCTGCCGCCGAGTAGGCGCGGCCCGTCGCGGGGTCGCTCCAGCCGCTCTCGAGCTGCGCCGAAGGCACGACGGCGCCGTGGTTGCTCACGCCGTCGGGGATGCTGAGCCCAGCGTCCCGGCTCGTCACGACGGCGCCGAGAGTGATCATCACGACGGCCACGAGGGTCACGAGCACGGCCAGGACGAAGACCGTGCGCGGCGAGCCTCCATGCGGCGGCGGCGTCTCATCCCTCTCGGAAGGAGACGCCGCCGGGGCCGAATCGGGGTGCATCGAGACTCGCGCTCTCCGCGCCGGACGCCTCACGTCCGGCCCGGATCGGCGTTGCTCACTTCGCCTTGAAGGAGAAGGAGATCTCCTTCGTCTCGCCGTCTCCGATCCTCACGTCGGCCGTCTGCTTGCCGAGCGTGTCGTGGATGGCCTCCAGCGTGTACTCGCCCGCCGGGAGTCCCTTGATCTCGAAGCTGCCGTTCTCGGCGGAGACGGCGAAGTGCGGGTTCTTCACGACGTGGATCACGGCGTGCATCCAGGGATGGATGTCGCACTTCACGGGGATGCTCGTCTCCGCGTTCTTCATCTCCTTCTCGAGAGCGTCGGCGCCGGCCGGCTGTCCCTGGTTGAAGGCGGCGTTCTTCCGCGGCGACGCGTGCACGTTGTGCGTCGTCCCGTCGCTGTTGAGGATCCGGATCATCTGCTTCGGCATGACGCCGAGGACGTGCGGCACGTAGACGCAGCCCTTCTGGTCGAGGACCACGGGCTCGCTCGGCGTGTCGTACTTCCCGTCGGCGCCCTTCTTCACGTAGACGAACACGTCGCGGAGCATTCCCTCCTTCGACACGACCACGTCCTCGTCGAGCACACGATCGGTGTGGAGGCCGGCGCAGACGCCGTCCGCCGCCATGTCGATCGCCTTACGCGCGGGAGCGGCGCCCTCGAACTTCACCACGCCCTTCACCGCCGATGCGGCAACCGGCGCCGAGGCGGTCGTGGCCGAGATCGGCTCCGCCGGGACCGTGAACTCCGCGGCGGCGAAAGCATCGCTCGTGGCGCAACAGGAGGAGACGGGCTCCACCGACTTGCTGCCGGACGATCCGCAGAGGAAGGACGAAAGCACGAACGGCGTCGCGACGCCGACCGCGAAGAGAAGAGTGTTTCGAAGCATGGTCTTCCTGAAGAGGTGGAGTCGAGGCACCGCGAAGGATCGGAGTGCATCCGAGCGCGTCACGCGCGTCGCGGTGCGGGAATGGCGGCAGCAAGTGCCGGACCGGTCGGGGCTTCCCGTCCCGGGCCGGTATGTCATCGGCGCGCCGACGTGAAGTCAAGGAGAGCCGCGCGCGCGGGGAGAAACTCTCCCCCGCCGAGAAAATCCTCGGAGAGGTTGCGAAAGAATCGCCGCCCCTGGGTCGAGGCCGAGCGACCAGCGAGCGACGCTGCGGGCGCGAACGACGCTCTCAGGGACCGAAGGAGAAGTCGGTGGCGACGTCGCCCTTCGCGCCGACGTCCACGACCGTCTCCTTCGACCCGAGCTTCTCGTGCACCGCCTCCACCACGTACTTGCCGGGCGGAAGCCCCTCCAGCGTGAACCGGCCATCGGCACCCGTGAGGGCGTGTTTCGGGTGCTCGAGCACGTGGACCAGGGCGCCCATCCACGGGTGGATGTCGCAGCGCACGTTCACCCCGTTCTCGGGTCGCTTCATCTTGAATTCGATCGCCTTGTCGCCGGGGAGCTGCGCCTTGTTCGTCAAGCCGTTCTTGCGCGACGAGAGGTTCACGTTGTGGACGACCGGATCGGAGGTGTGGATCTGGAGAGTCTGACCGGCCCTCATGACGAGCCCGTGCGGAACGTAGCGGCAACCCTTCTGATCGAGCACGGCGGGCTCCGAGGGCACCGGGAACTCCCACGCCTCGAGGCCCGACTTCACGTGCACGAGCACGTTCTGCAGGGCACCGTCGGGCGACACCAACAGGCTCTCGATCACGACCGGCTCGCTCGCCACGTGCGAGCACTCGGCATTGAGCGCCACGGGCTCGGGCTTCGGCGGCGTCCCCGCGAATCGGACGACGCCGTGGATCCTCCCGGCCGTCGCGGCGTCGATCTCGGACGCAGGCCGGGCCTTCGGCGGAGGAGCCTGCGGCGTTTCGGGCTTGGCGCCGCCTGCGCCCGCGTCGGCGCCCGCTCCCGCGCCGGCGCCGGCACCGGGCTCCTTGCTGCAGCCTCCAGAGCAGGCAAGACCGATCGGTAGAAACGAGAGGAGCGCGATCGTCGCGACGGCGCGGGGCCACGATCGACCGGCGATGCGAGTTGTCTGGGTCATCGATTCCACTCGGAGGGGAGCGCTCGGGATCGAGGCCACGAGCGCGGCGGACGTCCTCGCGCGAGCCGCAAGTATAGTGCCCCACCATGTCCCTCCCGCTCTTCGCCAAGCCGGCGCCGACGCC
Organism: uncultured Planctomycetales bacterium; assembly: GCA_964545855.1. Taxonomy (GTDB): domain Bacteria; phylum Planctomycetota; class UBA1135; order UBA1135; family JACQFD01; genus CAZJHD01. The sequence continues at coordinate 91,696 of CAZJHD010000007.1, read as the reverse complement.
TGCGCGCGATCCGCACGCGCTCGCGTCGTTCCGCGAGGCGGGGCGCATCATCGCTCGAGCGCGCGCCGTGGGAGCGCGCATGGTCCGGCCGGGCGCGACGATCCGCGAGGTCACGGAGGCCGTGGAGGACGAGGTGCGCCGTCTCGGCGCGATCCCCGCCTTCCCCGCGCAGTCGAGCCGCAACCACGTGGCGGCTCACTACTGCGCGCATCCGACCGACGAGCTGCGCTACGAGGAGGGCGACCTCGTGAAGCTCGACATCGGCGCCGCCGTCGACGGCTACGTCTGCGACACGGCGATCACGATCGACCTGGGCGATGGCGAGCGCGGCAGGACTCTCGTCGCCGCGGCGAAGGCGGCCCTCGACGCAGCCATCGCGACGGCGGGACCCGGCGTCGCCCCATCGAAGATCGGCGAGGCGATCGCGCGCGCGATCCGCTCCTTCGGGGTGAATCCGGTCTCGAACCTCACGGGCCACGGCGTCGGCCGCTGGAAGGTGCACACGGCGCCGCAGATCCCGAACGTCCCCGAGCGGAGCTCCGGCTCGATCCTCCAGACCGGCACCGTCTGCGCGATCGAGCCCTTCGCGACCGACGGCGCCGGCTACGTCGAGGAGCGCGGCCGCGCGGAGGTCTTCATGCGATCGGCGAAGAAGGCGAAGAGCGGCAAGGGGATCGACCCCGAGGTGCTCGCGTCCATCGAGTCCTGGAACGGCCTGCCCATCGCACGCCGCTACTTCCGGGAGTTCGAGACGAAGCGCGTCGAGGAGACGCTCCTCGCGCTGACGAAGCAGGGCTGCCTCGCGCGGTACCCGCCGCTCTGCGAGCAGCCCGGCACGATGGTCGCCCAGTTCGAGCACACGCTGCTGATCACGGCCGACGGGGTCGAAGTCCTCACCCACTGACCCTCGCCGCGGAACGATCCGTGGACGCGATTCCCCGCGAGTTCCCCGACTGCCACGGCACGGCCGTCGCCTCGATCGCGGCCTGCATCGCCAGCTGCGGCGACGCGCGGTCCCTCCCGGAAGTGGCCGGCCGCACGGGCCTCGCGTTCCGGGCCTGCTTCGCCGAGGGGGCGCGGCGCGGCCTCTGGAGCGCGTTCCCCTTCGCGCCCACGCTCGCACGTGCGTTCGATCACCTCGGCTACGACGCCGACCTCGTCTCCTGCTCCGCAGACGATCTGCTCGTCGAGCCCGCGCGTCACCGCGCGAGACGTCTCGTCGAGACGGCGCTCGATTCCGGCAGGGCGTCGCTCCTCTGGAGCCCCTTCGACGTTCCCGAATTCGGGATCGTGGTAGGAAGGCGCGGTGTCCGGTGGATCGTGCTCGGGCGCGCCTCGGGAGGCGTTGCCAGCGGAGTCCTCGACCCGGCCACGCTCGCGCGAAGGCCCGAAGGTCCGAGCCTCTTCGTCGCCCGAGCCACGGTGCGGCACACCGTCGATCCGCGCGCCGCCGACCGCGCCGCGCTCGCCCTCGCTCTCCGGGAGATCCGGGGCGGAGACTGGAGCGCCGCCGGGGTGCACACGGGGCACGCCGCGCTGGAGGCATGGTGCCTCGCACTGGGCGCCGGGGGCGACGCGCTCGATCCCGCGGGACACGCGTGCCTGCTCGCCGCCCTGGCCGAGGCGCGCGGATGGGCCGCGTCGTTCCTCACGGATCGGGCCGAGGCCATCCCGGAGGAGAGTCCCGCGTTGGACGCCGCCATCGCCCTCGTGCACGCCGCGAACGACCTCGACGCCTCGGCGCAGCTCTTCGGCGGCATCGCCCGCGAGTCGCTCCGGGAGCCGGCGGATCTGCGGCGCGCCGAACGGCGCGCTGCCGCGGCTGGAGCGATCGCCACTGCGCGGCGCCGCGAGGAATCGGCCGCGGGAAGACTCGAGGAGGCCCTCGCCGTCCTCGCGCGCGGCTGAGCCGCTCGTCAGGAGGCCTTCGCCTTCGCTTTGGCCGCCTCGCGGAGGATCTCCTCGGCGAGGCGGTCGGCCGCGCGGTGCGTTCCGATCTTCTCGCGCTCGGAGATCTCGAAGACGCGCTTCAGGCTGGCCGGGATCTGCGCGATGCGTCGCAGCGACTCCTTCTCGACGTAGCCGCCCGGGAGCAGCTCGACGGACACGTTGATGATCCCGCCGGCATTGATGACGTAGTCGGGCGCGTAGAGAATTCCTCGGCGCGCGAGCTCGTCGCCATGGCGCTCCTCGAGGAGCTGGTTGTTCGCCGCGCCGGCGACGGCCTTGCACCGGAGCTGCGGGATCGTGTCGTCGTTCAGGGCGCCGCCGAGGGCGCAGGGCACGAGCACGTCGCACGATTCGAACAGCACGCGGTCGTCGCGGACGGAGGTGACGCCGAGGCTCGTCGCCAGCGCCTCCGCGCGGCGGGCGTCGAGGTCGCGCACGAGCACCGTCGCGCCCGCCTCCGCGAGGAGGCGCGCGACCTCGGAGCCGACGGCGCCGACGCCCTGGATGCCGAAGCGGAGCCCCTTCGGGCTCGCGGCGCCGAAGCATCGCTCGATCACCGCATGCAGTCCCTGGAAGACGCCGAGGGCCGTGTAGGGCGACGGATTGCCGCTCGACTGCGCCTTGCGCGAGAGGCCGGTCACCCACTTCGTCTCGCGGCGGACGATCTCCAGGTCGGGGATCGACGTGCCCACGTCCTCCGCCGTGATGTACTTGCCGCCGAAGGCCTCGATGAATCGGCCCATGGCGAGGAAGAGCGCCTCGCTCTTGCCCGATCTCCCATCGGCGATCACGACCGACTTCCCTCCGCCGAGACCGGTGCGCGCGACGGCCGACTTGTAGGTCATGCCGCGCGAGAGGCGCAGCACGTCGGTGAGCGCGACTTCCTCGGTCTCGTAGGGCCACACGCGCATGCCGCCGAGGGCGGGCCCGAGCGTCCGGTCGTGGACGGCGATGATCGCGCGGAGACCGCTCTCTCGGTCCACGGCCTTCGCGACGCGTTCGTACCCAGGAACGGGGATCTCGGTGATCTGCATGTCGGAGCGGGTGCGGTCGGTCTTGCGACGGAGCGAGTCGGAGGGGAGGTCGAACGGGCCCGATCACCTCGAACCGCGGGAGCTGGATCGGACCTCGAAATGTATCACGGTGCGCCGACGTGAGAGGACGCCCCGCAGCTCCCGCGAGCACGATCCTTGACTTTGGTGCGCCGCACGCCCGATATCCCCGGCGCCGGGCGCCCCCTCCCCGCTCTCCATGTCCAAGCCCCTCGTCATCGTCGAATCGCCCGCGAAGGCGAGGACCATCGGGAAGTTCCTCGGCAGCGGGTTCTCCGTCGAGGCGAGCATCGGCCACATCCGAGACCTCCCGCGCAGCGCCGCGGAGATCCCTGCGGCCCACAAGAAGGAGAAGTGGGCGCGCCTCGGCGTCGACGTCGACCACGAGTTCGCACCGCTCTACGTCGTGCCGGCGGACAAGCGCGACCAGGTGAAGAAGCTGAAGGCGCTGCTGGAGAAGGCGTCCGAGCTCTACCTCGCGACCGACGAGGACCGCGAGGGCGAGGCGATCTCCTGGCACTTGCTGGAGGTGCTGAAGCCGCGCAAGGGACTGCCGGTGAAGCGGCTCGTGTTCCACGAGATCACGAAGGACGCGATCGCGGAGGCTCTCGCGAATCCGCGCCGCATCGACGACGCGCTCGTCTCCGCCCAGGAGACGCGCCGCATCGTCGACCGCCTCTATGGCTACGAGGTCTCGCCGCTCCTCTGGAAGAAGGTGCGGCCCCGTCTCTCGGCGGGACGCGTGCAGAGCGTCGCCGTGCGCCTCGTGGTCGAGCGCGAGCAGGAGCGGCTCCAGTTCCGCGCCCGCGAGTACTGGGACCTGAAGGCGGTCCTCGACAAGTCGGGCGCGAAGGCCGAGGGCGGAGGTCTCGGGGGCGGCGCCTTCGAGGCGTCGCTCGCGAGCGTCGACGGCGTTCGCGTGGCGTCGGGCAAGGACTTCGATCTCCGCGGCGAGAGGAAGGGAGACCAGGAACTGGTCCACCTCGACGGCGCGGCCGCGGAGAAGCTCCGCGCGGGGCTCGAGGCCGGGACGTTCCGCGTGGAGAGCGTCGAGGAGAAGCAGTCGGTCGAGCGGCCCTACGCCCCCTTCACGACGAGCACGCTGCAGCAGGAGTCGAATCGCCGGCTCCGGTTCGCGGCGCGCCGGACCATGTCGGCCGCGCAGCGTCTCTACGAGAACGGCCTCATCACCTACATGCGAACCGACTCGACGGCGCTCTCGGAGCAGGCCATCGGCGCGGCTCGCAAGCTCATCCAGAAGCATTTCGGCCCCGAGTACCTGCCGGACGCGCCCCGTCGCTACGAGACGAAGGTGAAGAACGCGCAGGAGGCCCACGAGGCGATCCGTCCCGCGGGCGCCGAGTTCCGCCACCCCGACACGCTCCGCGATCTCAGCCCCGACGAGCAGAAGGTGTACGAGCTGGTCTGGAAGCGGACGGTCGCCTGCCAGATGGCCGACGCGCGCGTGAAGCGGACGTCCATCGTCGTCGCGGCTTCCGGGAAGGGCACCGGAGTCGCCCGTTTCCAGGCGAGCGGCAAGACCATCGAGTTCCCGGGGTACCTCCGCGCCTACGTCGAGGGGAGCGACAACCCCGAGGACGCCCTCGCGGATCGCGAGACGATCTTGCCGCCGCTCGCCGCCGAGGATCCGCTGCGCTGCAAGTCCCTGGAGTCCGTCTCCCACTCGACGCAGCCGCCGGCGCGGCTCACGGAAGCGACCCTCGTGAAGGAACTCGAGGCCCGCGGCATCGGCCGTCCCTCCACCTACGCATCGATCATCGACACGATCCAGGAGCGGAAGTACGTCTTCAAGAAGGGCTCGGCGCTCGTCCCGACCTTCACGGCCTTCGCCGTGATGCGGCTCCTGGTCGAGTATCTCTCGCACCTCGTCGACTACGGCTTCACCGCCAGCATGGAGGACGACCTCGACTCCATCTCCCTCGGCCAGAAGCAGTCGACCGCCTACCTGAAGCAGTTCTACTTCGGGAACGGGCAGGTCGGCCTCAAGGGCCTCGTCGAGCGGATGGAGAGTCAGATCGACCCGCGCGTGGTCTGCGGCATCCCGATCGGCATGCATCCCGACGGACGCCCCGTCGAGGTGCGCGTGGGGCGCTATGGCCCCTTCCTCAGCTCGGGCGACGACCGCGCGAGCGTCCCCGAGGATCTGGCGCCCGACGAGCTCACCCTCGAGCGCGCGATCGAGCTCCTCGACCGCGCCGCACGCGGGCCGCGGGTGGTGGGGAGCCACTCGGAGACGGGTCAGCCGATCTACGTGAAGAACGGACGCTTCGGGCCCTACTTGCAGCTCGGCGACGCGGAGCCCGACGGCGAGAAGCCGAAGATGGCCTCGCTCCTCGAGGGCATGACCGAGGAGACCGTGACGCTCGAGCAGGCGGAGAAGATCCTCTCTCTGCCGCGCGAGCTCGGAGCGAGCCCCGACACGGGCGAGGCGGTGATGGCCGCCTCGGGGCGCTACGGCCCCTACGTGAAGTGCGGCACCGAGACACGGTCGATCCCAGCGGGGATCTCGCCCATCGAGATCGAGCTGGCGAAGGCCGTCGAGCTGCTGCGGCAGCCGAAGCTCCGAGGCCGCGCCCGATTCGGCCGCCCCAGCGCACCGCTCCGCGTCCTCGGTCCGAGCCCGGTGACGAAGAAGGAGATCCGTGTGCTCGCGGGACGCTTCGGGCCCTACGTGAACGACGGAGAGACGAATGCCTCGCTCCCGAAGGGCACGGAGCCGGAGTCCGTGTCGCTGGAGATGGCCCTCGACCTCCTCGCCGCGCGCGCCGCCGCCGGTCCGAGCAAGAAGCGGAGAGGCTCGCGCCGTCCTTCCTCGGCCCCGGCAGCGGGTGCGAAGGAGGCGGGCGCGAAGGAGCCGGCTGCCAAGAAGCCCGGCACGAAGAAGCCCGGCGCGAAGAAGTCCGGGAAGAAGCCGGCTTCCAAGAAGAGCATCGAGTGACGCCGGCCGCGGCGACTGCGCGCGCGGCGCGCCGACGCGCCGCCGAGCCGGGGGTCGTGCGAGGCGCCGCGCGCTTCGACCGCGCGGAGGTCTACCGCTACTCGCTCCGCCGGACGTGGAACCGCCACGGACCGCGCATCGTGTGGGTCTGCCTCAATCCGAACCGCGCCGATGCGACCCACGACGATCCGACCATCCGCCGCTGCATCGGCTTCTCGAGGCGCTGGGGATTCGGCTCGCTCGAGGTCGTGAACCTCTTCGCGCTCCGCGCGCGCGATCCGAAGGCGCTGCGAAGTGCCGCCGATCCCGTCGGGCCGGGGAACGACGCGGCGCTCCGCTCGGCCCTGCGCCGCGCCGACTGCGTGGTCGCTGCCTGGGGCGCCCACGGGCGGCTCGGAGACCGCGACCGCGCCGCGGCGCGATGGCTCCGATCGGCCCGCACGTTGCGCTGCTTCGGCCTCACGCGCGACGGGCAACCACGTCATCCTCTCTACCTCCGCGGAACGACCCGGCTCCGCGCCTTCCTCCCCGCGTCCACCCCGCGCCCATGACGTCGTCTCCTTCGCACGGCTCGCCGAACCCCGCTTCCAGCGCCGGGATCGGCCTCTCCGCCTCCGACCGCGCCTTCTTCGGCCATCCGCGCGGCCTCGCGACGCTCTTCTTCACGGAGATGTGGGAGCGCTTCAGCTACTACGGGATGCGCGCGATCCTGCTGCTCTTCATGACGGCGGCCGTCGCCGAGGGCGGCCTCGGCTTCGGGCCCGAGAAGGCGGGACCCATCTACGCCATGTACACGTCGATGGTGTACCTCGCGACGGTGCCTGGGGGATGGCTCGCCGACAACTTCCTCGGGCAGCGGCGGTCCGTCCTCTGGGGCGGCGTCGTGATCATGACGGGGCACATCCTCCTCGCGCTGCACGGGCTCACGTTCTTCTACGCGGGCCTCGCCTGCGTCGTGATCGGGACGGGGCTGCTGAAGCCGAACATCAGCGTGATGGTGGGCCAGCTCTACGCCGAGAAGGACGTGCGCCGCGACTCCGGCTTCTCGATCTTCTACATGGGGATCAACATCGGCGCCTTCACGTCGCCGCTCGCCTGCGGATGGCTCGCGCAGAACCCGGCGTTCCGGGAGATGCTCACGGGCTGGGGGTTGGATCCGGCCAACTCGTGGCACTGGGGCTTCGCGGCCGCCGCCGTCGGAATGTTCTTCGGCCTCGTGCAGTACCTCGCGACGGGCCGCCACCTCGGCGAGGCCGGGCTCCATCCGACGCCGAAGACGCCGGAGATCGCCGCGCGCAACCGCCGCACGCTCACGATCGGGCTCTCGGGCCTCGGCGCCGTGATCGCCGGATTCGGCGCGGTGGGCCTCCTCGCGCCCCAGTGGCTCACGAAGGAGAACATCGAGACGGGCTTCCAGATCTTCCTCTTCGGCACCGTGATCCTCTTCTTCGGCAAGCTCTTCCTCACGGGCGAATGGACCCGGAGCGAGCGCGCCCGCCTGGTCACGATCTTCGTGCTCTTCTGCGGCGCCTCCGTCTTCTGGGGGATCTTCGAGCAGGCGGGCTCCACGCTCACCCTCTTCGCGGAGCGCAGCACGAACAACGAGTTCTTCGGCCTCGCCTTCGACTCCTCCTGGTGGCAGTCGGCGAACGCCCTCTTCATCATCCTGCTCGCCCCGCTCTTCGCCTGGTTCTGGGTGGCGCTCAAGGACCGGGATCCCTCGAGCCCGGCGAAGTTCGCCGTGGGGCTCCTGCTGGTGGGCCTCGGCTTCGCCGTCCTGGTGGGCGGCGCCCGAAACGCCGAGGCCGGCGCGCAGGTGAGCCCCCTGTGGCTCCTCGCCGTCTACTTCCTGCACACGACGGGCGAGCTCTGCCTCTCGCCCGTGGGCCTCTCGTCGATGACGAAGCTCGCCCCCGCCCGCGTCGTGAGCCTGATGATGGGCGTCTGGTTCCTCGGCTCGTCGGTCGGCAACTACCTCGGCGGCTGGACCTCGAGCTTCTACGAGGAGTTCCCTCTCCCGGATCTCTTCGCCTACGTGGCCGCGGGCGGCATCGCGATGTCGCTCGTCATGTTCGCGCTCGTCCGGCCGATCCGCCGCATGATGGAGCGCGCCGGCTGAGACGGGGCCAGCGCCTTCGCCGTCACTCCCCGAGGATCTTGATCAGCACGCGCTTGTCGCGCTGTCCGTCGAACTCGCCGTAGAAGATCTGCTCCCAGGTGCCGAGGTCGAGACGCCCCTTCGTGATGGCGACCACGACCTCGCGCCCCATGATCTGGCGCTTCAGGTGGGCGTCGGCGTTGTCCTCGCCGGTGCGATGGTGGTGGTAGCGATCGCTCGGGTCGAAGGGCGCGAGCTCCTCGAGCCAGCGGAGGAAGTCGTGGTGGAGTCCCGCCTCGTCGTCGTTGATGAAGACCGAGGCCGTGATGTGCATGGGGTTCACGAGCACCATCCCCTCCCGCACCCCCGACGCGTCGACGGCCTCCTGCACCTGCCGCGTGAGGTTCACGAATCCGCGCCGCTCGCGGACGTGGAGCACGAGGTACTTCGTGTGCGCCTTCATGGCGTGCCGCTCCCGGCGGGTCCGCGCGCCTTGAGCCCGCCGAGGAATTGCTTCCAGAGAGCCCAGTCGCTGCGCTGCGGGAGCGCCACGGAGACGATCGAGTTCCCCGAGAGCCGCGCGTAGAAGACGAGGGTCACGATGCCCGTCACGGCCATGGCAACGGACGTGCACGCGGCCGCCACGGCGATCGACCGCTCGCCGAGCACTCCGATCACGACCACGCTCGCCGCCACGAGCACGACGAGGGTGAGCCCGCTCAGCATCGGCACAGCGTTCTCTCGGCCGCGCCCGAGGAGATCGGTCTGGAGGAGCTTGAAGAAGGTGAACACGACGGAGCCCGCGAGGAGGACGCGCAGCGCGGGAACGGCGGGCAGGTACCTCGGCGCCCAGTAGTGGAGGAACAGCTCGGATCCGAGCCCCACGGCGAGCGCCACGAGGAGTGTGATCGACACCACCGTCCGGCAGGCGATGGGAGTGAACCAGTGTCTCTCCCGAGGCGTCATGGTGGCGACCCGATTCGCGAGGACCATGAGCACCGCCTCGGGGATGTTCCAGATGGCGACCATCCCGAAGCCCGCCAGGCTGTAGTACCCGAGGTCGTCCCGTCCGACGCCGAGTGCTTCGAGGTAGTAGAGCGTGAAGGAGAGCGTCGCGACCTGGAAGAGATTGCTCAGGTAGGGACGCATGCCGAAGCGGACGGCGCGCTTCAGGAATCCCCAATCGATCGCCGGTCGGAACGAAGCCACGTTCCGGAGCAGGAAGGCGGCGACCATTGCAGAGATGGTCCAGCGCCCGACGTGCGCCGCCACCATCGAGGTCAGGAAGAGGCTCGGCGACCGCTCGTAGCGCGCCGGTCCGAGGCCGAGGTAGAGGCCGAAGAAGATGCCGACGTAGAGCAGCACCGGGAGGAACTGGATCGCGTTGAACCCCACGATCCGACCCGCCACGAGCTGCGTAGCGTTCAGGTAGCTCGTCGAGAGCTGCAGCGGACAGGCGGCGAGCACGAGGGCGACGTGCCAGGGCTCGATCACCGCGGCGTGCCGTCCGGAGAAGTAGGAGGGCAGGAAGAGCGCCGCGATCCCCGCCGAGAGAGTGCCGACGCAGAAAGCCGTCGTGAGGACCGTCGAGATCATCGCGTCGAGCGAGATCCGCTGGCGGTCGGGGTGGTAGAGCAGCGCCGTCGAGAGACCGAGGTTGCTGAAGACGATCAGCGGGAGCGCGAGGCCCATCACGAGGTCGCAGGGGCCCTTCACTTCCGGCGCGATGATCCGCGGCATCACGAGCGCCGTCCCGAGGACGAGCACTTGCGACGCCACCTGCGAGGCGACCGACAGCGCCGCTTGGTTCGCGAATCCCATGCGCGGCGCCGCGCTCGAGCCGCTGGCCGCACCGGGCCCCGTCGTGGTGCCGACGCCCGACGGCTCGCCGGCGCCGGGCGCGGGCGCATCCATCGCGCTCAATCCAGGCCCACCTCGATCATCCCGTCCACGATCCGCGTGGGATAGGTGCGCACGCGGAAGGGCCGGCCATCGGCGCTCTCACCGGTCGTGACCTCGAACTGGAAGCCGTGCCACGGGCAGGTGACGACACCGCCTTCGAGCTCGCCCTCGCCCAGAGGTCCGCCGCGATGGGGACAGGTCCCCGAGCACGCGAGCACGGCTTCCCCCACGCGGAACAGGGCGACGACGGCTCCACCGACGGTGACGGAGCGGCCGTGCCCCGGGCCGATCTCCGTCGCGGAACACACGGGCACGAATTGCGTCATGACGAATCTCGGGATGGAGGGAGCGACGCCGGGTCGAAGCATACCGCGCGTCCGACCGCGGACCCGCGCTCCGACGTCGGGAGAGGTTGTGAAGAAAACGCCGCCGCTGGCCCGAGGCCGAGCGAGAGCGAGCGAGGCGAGGTGAGGCGAGGCGATGCGCGACGACGACGCAACTCATGGAGAGTTGCGGAGGAGGAGCAACGAAGCCGCAGCCGCTCGCAGCCGGCCGAAGCCCGGCGCCGATTTCTTCACGACCTCAGCGTCCTGCGCTGCCCGTGGCAGTCGCCCTCCGAGCCGCGCGCGGACCTCGCCGCTTCGCGCTTCGTCGCGCGTCCTCCGGGTGTGCTCGGAACGGGGCGCGCGCTCGCTCCGCCGAGCGCTTCCGCCACGGACCGTTAGAGTGCGCCCGTCCATGTCCGCGCCGCGCCGTTACGCCATCGTCTCGCTGACGGCCACGGGCCCCGACGCGCGGGTCGACCGGGTCTTCCGTCTCGCGGCGCGGATCCCGAGCGCGACGGGCGCTGCCCTCGAGCGCGTCTGGCTCGCCGATCCGTCCCTCGGGCTCGACCCCGCCGCGGAGGCGGCGGTCTCCGCGCGCATCCATCGCCTCTATGGCGTCTCGGGAGCGGACCTCGCGGCGCGACCGCCCGCGACGGACAGCTTCGACGCGCTCCGCGAGGCCATTGGCGACCGCACGATCGTCTGCTTCGAGCGGGAGCCGTTCCTGCGATGGTGGCGCCGCCTCGCCGCCGAGGTGGACGGCCACGACGCGAGCGATCCGCACGTCGTCGGAGTCGCCGACCTGGCGCGGCTCCTCCTCCCCGGACGCCGCAGCGCCGAGCGCGAACGGCTCCTCGAGCTCGCCTTCTCGCCCGCCGACGCGCCCCAGGGCGAGCCAGCGCCGGCCGAGATCGAGGCGCTCCTCGGAGCCGTCGCGCGCGCCGTTCTCTCGCGCTCCGAGGACGAGCTCATCGTCGCCGCGAGCGCGCTCCGTCATCTCGTCTCCGGGTTCCAGCGCACGGACCCCGAGGCCGCGCGGATCCTGGAGGCGTCCGTCGACCTCGTCGATCGGCCCTCCGGCTGGTGCTCCCGCGGCGGCGAGCTCTTCCCGGCCGCGGCGGAGCTCGTCGACGGGGAGCTCAGCCGCCACGCGGGGACGGCCGCCGACGCGGTCGGCGCGCTGCGCCGCGCGACGCCCCGCGCCTCCGCCGATCTCGACGCGCGCTTCGCGGGCGAGCCGCTGCGGCCCCTCGCGCAGGAGCCGGTCGTGCTCGGCGACGCCGACCGCGCGGCGATCGACACGATCTTCGAGGAGTGGCTGCCGCGTGCGATGGCCGCCGTCGCGCGCGGCGCCGATCCGCGCGCCTTCTACCGCGAGGGGCAGCATCGGCTCGCGCGGCGCATCGGCGACGCCCTCGGATCCGGCGAGCTCCTCCTCGTCGACGCCCCCACGGGGACCGGGAAGACCATGGCGTACCTCGTGCCCGCTCTCCTCTGGGCGGGCCGAGCGGGAGTGCGCGTGGGCGTCTCCACCTACACGATCGCGCTCCAGGAGCAGGTCTTCGACCGCGAGCTGCCGCGCGCCCTCGATCTCCTGCGCCGCGCCGGCGCGGCGGCACCCGAGCAGGGCTACCGCGTGTCCGTCCTGAAGGGGCGCGAGCGCTATCTCTGCGGCCGCGCGCTCGCCTCCGCGGCCCCCGACCCCGACGACGCGCCGGAGGTTTGGCTCGCCTGGACGCTCGTCGCGCTCTTCGCCCTCGACGATCCCGAGGGAGACCTCGACCGTCTCTCGCGGCGGCTCCCCTGCTTCCTCGAGCGCGGCGAGCGGGCCGAGGAGGCCCTCGTCGCCCTCGCGCGCGACGTGCGCTGCAGGCCGCGCTGCTGCGGCTCCGCGCGCGACCGGCGCCGTTGCGGCGCGTGGATCGCGCGGCGGCGCGCCGAGCGGAGCCACCTCGTCGTCACGAACCACGCCTTCGTCCTGCGCGACCCCGAGTTCCTGAAGAACGTGATCGCCGACGAGTGCGACCACTTGCATCCCCAGGCGAAGGGCGCCGGATCGGTGGAACTCTCCTTCCGCCAGCTCCGCGAGAAGCTCGTCGCGATCGTCGGCGAGGGCGGGCCCGGCGAGGGCCGCGCGCTCCTCCCGCGCCTCGCCCGCGCCCTCGCGCAGAGATCCCTCCTCGACGCGGGCCCCCTCGGCGCGAAGTGCGCCGCTGCCGTGCGCGCCGCTTCCGGGGCAGCCTCGGCCTTCGAACGTCTGGAGCGCGCCGCCACGGAGTGCGTCGCCTTCGCCGACGAGCTGCGCCGCGAGAGCGGTCAGGAGCCGCACCGGGCCTTCGAGCGCTTCGCGCGGGAGCACCCGGCGGCCGTCGATCTCGTCGGCGGGCGGTGCGATCTCGTGGAAGCGGCCTCGGAGCTCGCGGGGCTCTGCGACGACCTCGCCGAGAGCATGGAGCCGGCCGCCGTCGAGGACGGCGTGCGTCTCGTGGGACGCCTGCGTGGCGCCGCTTCGGAGCTGACGGAGATGACGGCGGCGCTCGCCGAATGGCTCCCCGTCGCCGACGGAGAGGCCTCCTTCGATCCCTCCTGCTTCCACGACCTCGAGGTGGAGCGTGGCCGCGGCCGCCCGACGCTCGTCGCGCGCCGCACGATCCTCCTGCCCCACCGCTGGCTCGCCGAGCGATGGCTCGCGCCGCTCCAGTCGGCGACGCTCCTCTCCGCGTCCACCTGGCTCCAAGGAGGATTCGACCTCGCGCTCGGCTACCTCGGCCTCGCCCTCGTCGCCGAGGGCACGGGAGACCGCGAGGGCCGGCCCGTCGCCACGCACCGCGCGCCCTCCTCCTTCGACTACTCCCGCGTCCTCCTCGCGATCCCCGACGACGCCCCCGAGGCACGCTTCGGCGACACGGAGTCGCAGGCGCGCTTCGACCGCTACCTCGTCGCGTTCCTCCGCTTCCTCGTGGAGCGCACGCGCGGCCGGACGCTCGCGCTCCTGACGAATCTGCAGCAGTGCAAGCGCGTCGCGCTCGCGCTGGAGCCGTTCTTCCGGCAGCGGTGCATCCCGTTCTTCTGGCAAGGCATGGAGGGACGCGCGAAGGAGGAGCTTCCAAGACTCTTCCGGTCCGCCGACGGCGGCCTCCTGATGGGCGTCGACACCTTCTGGTACGGAGTCGATTTCCCGGGCGACCTCCTCGAGTACCTCGTCCTCGCGAAGCTCCCCTTCGGCCCCATCGACCGCTACACGAAGGCCCAGGAGGCCGTCCTCGGCGAAACGCTGCACCGCCAGACGATCTACCTCCCGGAGGCGCTCTCCATGTTCCGCCAGGGATTCGGCCGCCTCATGCGCCGCGAGACCGATCGCGGCGCCGTCTTCCTGCTCGACACACGCGTCCGCGCGCGCTGGAGGCGCTTCCTGAAGGAGCTCCCGGGCCGCGAGGAGGGCGTCCCCGAGGACCGCCGGCTCCTGGAGGTCTCGGCGGCCACGGAGGAGTGCGTTCGGCGCGCCCTCGCCCACTGCGGGCGGCTGGAGGAGTGCCGCCGGCTCGGTCTCGCTCTCCGCTTCGAGGGCGGAGCCGTGTGAACCCCGAAGGGCGGATCATCGATTCGATCGGGACCGCCGCCCTACGCCCTCTCCACGATTCGCTCCCCCGTAGTCGCTCCCCCGCACGCCCGTCCCCGCGCCCCCTTGCCGCCGACTCGAATCCGTACCGCCCTCTCGTTCGCTTCGGCGCTCGAGCGCCGCGGCGAGGCGTCTCGGGCATCGCCGTCTGCGCGCTCGCCCTCGGCCGTCCGGCGGTCCTCTGGAACGCCTCGCCCGGCGAGTTCGGACTCGAGCTCTCGCAGGCGGAGGTGGAGGGCCTCGCACTCCAGGGAGACCGCGACGCGCTGCGGCGTCACCTCGCGGAATGGCCGAGCGCCCTCGTCGTCGACGATCGGCGCGCCGTCCGTTTCCCCCTCGGCAGCCTGAGCCCGGTGCCGCTCGAGGAGATCGGACGCGCGGAGCCGTACGTCGTCTACCGGAGCCTCGGCGCGCGCTGACCTCCCGCGTCTCCGCCGAACGACCGACCTCCGCGCGACGCGTCAGGCGTCCACACGGTAGTCGTCCGACAGGTACGCCCGCGGGAACAGCGAGATCTGGGCGCCTCCCAGGACCAAGAGCGCACTCGGGAGCGCGCGCCGCACGGCGCGAGCGAGACGGATCGACTCGATCGCCCGTTCGGGGAACGCCATCGAGATGCCGACGACGTCCGGCCGCGTCGCCGCCAGCGCGGGCATCATCCACCGCTCCTGCAGCTCGCGCTCGGGCGTCCATGCGTCGGCCTCGTCGGTGTGCCGCAGCCTTCGCGCGAGCTCCTCCGTTCTGGGGCCCGACGATCGGATCGTGGCCCGCCCGGCGCAGCGCGCCGGCCCCTGGGAACTCGTCCACGCCGAGCGGGCCCGTGAGCGAAGCAGGACCCGCCGAATACCATGCGACGCGGGACTCCTCCCGTGACGCGACGCTTCGCCTGGGTCTGTCTCTCGATCGCCGCTCTGATCGCCGTTGCGATCGTGCTGTGGGATCGCCGTCGGGGCGCTCCGCCGGAGCAAGGACCGCCCGCCGCCACGCATCCGGCCGATGAGGGCACGCCGGTCGCGCAGGTCGAAGGGCATCCGGCATCGCGGGCGCTCTCGAAGTCCCCCGCGACGCAGGAGCCCGCTTCCGTCACGGAGGGTCCATCGATCCTGGTCGCCGCCTGGGAAGCCACGCCGGAGGCCGTCCTCGCCGGTTCTGCGCCCGATGACTCGCTCGTCTTCCGGGGACGAGTGCTCGACGCCGGGACCCGATCACCGATCGAAGGAGCCGTCGTGACGCTCTTCGAGATCGATCTCGTGATCTTCGACGACACGTCGGAGCGCGAGGCGCGCGCGGGAGAGGTGCGCACCGACCGACGGGGGGACTTCGCCGTCTCGATCCCCGGCCCCGATTCCTGGATCCGCCTCCTCCGCGTGAGCGCGCCCTCGCGCGCGACGCGACTCACCGAGATCCGCCCCGGACACGAGAGCCGGCCCAGCTACCGCGAGATCCCGCTGGCGCGCGGCGTCGACCTCCGCGTTTCGGTGGCGCCCTCCGGACCGCCCCGAACGACCGTGACGGTCCGCGCGGCGGCATCCCGGCTGGCGGTGGATCCCGAGGACCGCTTTCCCGGTCGCTTCGCCTGGCAGGGCGTGACGGACGACGCCGGACACTGCACGATCGCCGGGCTTCCCGCGGGAGTTCCCCTGGAGATCCGCGCGGTCCGCCCCGGACATCCCGATCGCTGGTGGAAGGAGATCGAGCTCGAGGAGGGCGGGGTGCGGGAGTGGCCGATCGCGTTCGACGACGGCGGCACCCTCACGGGAACGGTCGTCGATCAGGAGAGCCGGCTCGTGCGCGACCGGCAGGTCTGGATCGTGCCGCGGAAGGAGCTCTTCGGTCGCGACTGGTCTTACCTGACACCGAAGCACTCGAAGAAGAGGATTGCGCGCGTCGAGGTCGACCACGACGGCGTCTTCCGAGTCCGAGACCTGCCCGCCGGGGAGTACTGGCTCGGCCTCGAGCCCGAGACCTCCTCGGAGCCCTCGCCCCGCGCACTCGCTCCGGTCGCGATTCCGGTGACGATGCCCCCCGCGGGGGAGCTCGAGCTCGTCCTGCCGGTCTGGCGCGGGCTCTTCGTCGAGGGGCGCGTGCAGGGCCCTACGGGACTGCCGCCCGGTCTCTGGAGCGTCGACGGCTGGAGGGTCGACGGCTGGGGGGAGGACGAAGGGTTGCACGTGAGCACGACGAGCGGCGACGACGGGCGGTTCGTCCTCGGGCCACTGCAGCCTGGCCACCTGCGCGTGAACGTCGTGACGTCGAGCAATTGGTTCTTCGTGGGGAAGCCCGTCGACGCCGAGCCGGGAGACCCGCCCGTCACGATCTCGATGTTCCCGTCGCTGAGAGTCCGCGGCGGGGTCACGGACACGCGAACGCAGCAGCCGGCTCCGGCAAGCCTCCTGTTCGTGGAACACTCGGAGGACGCCGAGCGAGACCTCTTCGATCCCTGGTCCTGGCAGACGACTCCGGAGGGTCTCATCGATCTCTGGAACATCGATACGCGCCGGTCGACCCTCGTGGCGACGACGGCCGATGGGCGCATCGGTCTCGTGACGCTGATCGCTCCGGAGAGCGGAGCGGAGCTCCGGGGCGTCGAAGTGCGCGTCGCCCCCGGCGGTCGACTTCGCCTTCGGTCCGCGGCGCCGGAGGCCACGCTTCGGATCGAGGTGCTCGCCGGTGGGATCCCCATCCACGTCGGCACGGCGCGATTCTCGAGCGATCGCGTCCTCGAGCTCGTGGTGCCCGAGGGATCCCTCACGGTGCGCGCGCAACCGATCAAAAGCCCGGCGAGCGCGTCGAGCGTGCACGAGATCGAACTCTCCGCCGGCGAGACGCGGGAGATCGCCCTCGGAACGCGGTAGCGAGCAGTCCTCGCCGCACCGCTCCTCCCCCGTGCTCTGGATCGCCGCGAAGCTCTACGACCGCTCGATGAAGCGCCTCGAGGCGGAGTGCCTCGGTGCATGGCGCGCCGCGCTCCTGCGCGATCTCCGCGGCGAGGTGCTGGAGCTCGGGGCGGGGACGGGCGCGGACCTTCCGCACTTCGGATCGGGCGTGACGCGCCTCGTCCTCGCGGAGCCCGACGCGCGGATGCGGGCGCGGCTGGACCGGGCCGTGGCGGCCGCTCCCCGTCGCGACGCGCGCGTGGAGGTCTCCGGCGCCCCGGCGGAGGCGCTCCCCTTCCCGGACGCCTCCTTCGATGCGGTCGTCTCGATGCTGGTGCTCTGCTCCGTCGCCGACCCGGCGAAGGCGCTCGCGGAGGCGCACCGCGTCCTGCGCCCCGACGGAGCCCTCGTCTTCCTGGAGCACGTCGCCGCCGAGGGACAGCCCAGTCGCATGCGCTGGCAGAGGATCCTCCAACCTCTCTGGCGCATCCTCGCGGGCAACTGCCATCTCACGCGACGCACCGCCTCGGCGATCGAAGCCGCCGGCTTCACCCTGGAGACGGTCGCGCGCGAGGAGATGCGCCCGGCGCCGCCGGTGGTCCGGCCGACGGTGCGCGGCGTCGCGCGCCGAGGTCCGGACGTCCGCGACGCGCGCGCTACGCGTTCCGCAGGTGCTCCGCCGTGTGCGCGAAGTAGCGGCGCATCACGCCGCGGGAGGGCTCCGGAATCCCCACCTCCTCCATCGCCGCCATCATGTTCTCGAGCCACGCGTCGCGGGCGGCGGCGTCGATCCGGAAGGGCGCGTGGCGCATGCGCAGCCTCGGCGCGCCGCGGCGCTCGGCGTAGTCCGTCGGGCCGCCGAAGAACTGGATGAGGAAGAGCGCCTGCCGCTCGATCGCCTCCGTCAGATCCTTCGGGAACATCGCGCGGAGCCGCGCATCGCCGTCGATGCGGGCGTAGAACGCGCGCGCGAGGCGGTGGAAGGTCTCGCTCCCGAGCGCTGCGTGCACGCTCGCGGGAGCGCCCGGCGCGCCGGCCGCCAGCGCCTCCAGCTCCTCGAATCGGCCGACCTCGTGGTCGACGCCGCCCGCGCGAATCGTCTCCAGGGTGCGGAATCCCCAGGAGACGGCGCAGGTGCCCGTGCCGGCGGCGCGTCCCGAGACCATGTCGCCCGGCGAGTCGCCGACCATGAGCGCGAACCAGGCGGGGCACGCGACGCTCTCGAGCGCGCGGAGCACGGGGCCGGGGGCGGGCTTCCGGCCCGCCGGGCCATCGCCGCCGATGCAGGCTCGGAAGTGCGACGCGACGCCGAGGCCGCGGAGGACCCTCACGGCGATGTCCGTGGGCTTGTTCGTCACCACGGCGAGGGGCACGCGCTTCGCGAGCCGCTCGAGGCTCTCGGCGACCCGCGGATAGAGCACCGTCCGGTCGAGGCAGTGCTCCACGTGGTGCTCGCGGTAGAGACGCGCCGGCTCGGGTCCTTCGACGGGCACGGTCCTCTGCAGCAGGGTCGCGACGCCGTCGCCGATGGCGGCGCCGATCTCCGGAGGGTCGAGGGGCGGGAGGCCGAACCGCCCGCGCACGTGGTTCACGCTCGCGCCGATGTCGGCGAGCGAGTCGATGAGCGTGCCGTCGAGATCGAAGAGGAGCGCGTGGTACACGGCCGGGTCCGCGAGAGGGGCGAAGAGTCTCGCTGCCGCGGTCGCGGCCGCAAGCTCCGCGCTCGCCGTGGAGGCCCCGCGACGCAGGCCCGGTGCGGCGCGCTCGCCGCGACGTGGCGATCCCGTGGCGCCGATTCCGAGGGCGCGTGCTTCGCCGTTGAGCCTCGCGCCGATTCGGGGGATTCTCTCCCGGTGACGATCCCCCTCCGCTCGCTCCTGCTCGCCCTCGCCGCTCTTCTCGCAGCTCCCGCCGTCGCGCCGACGGAGACTGCGGCGACGGCGGCGCCCGCCGTCTCCGACAAGCTCGACGCGAAGAAGCGCAAGGAGATCGAGAAGCTCGCGAACGAGTGGTTCGAGGCGCGGCCCGCCACCTGGTTCGACGACTGGGATCCGAAGACGCGCGAGGCGCTTCTGGAGCGCGCCAAGGCGCTCGACCCGATCCCCGAGTCGTCCGTGAAGGAGGTCCGCGAGCTGCTCTGGAAGACGGCGCGCAAGCACGGGCCGAAGCTCGACGGAGCGGCCTCCCTGGAGACGCGCTGGGGGAAGGCCGGCTACTCGATGCTGAACGCGGGCACGAAGCGCGGTCTCCTGGTCGGCCTCCATGGCGGTGGCCCCGGCGCCGGCGACAAGTCGGAGGCGCAGGGCACCTGGAGCGCGCCCCTCGGCAAGTGGAAGCTCCTCGGCCTCTTCCCCCAGGCCGTCCGTCTCGAGCACGACGCGTGGAACACCGTCGAGGGCGAGCGCTTCGTGCTCACGCTGATCGAGATGGCGAAGCGCACCTACGACATCGATCCCGACCGCGTGTTCGCCGCCGGGTTCAGCATGGGCGGCACGGGGAGCTGGTTCCTGGCGGGGCGTCATCCCCACCTCTTCGCCGGCGCGCTCCCCTTCCACGGCGTGATCTTCCCGGAGCGCGAAGGCGACCCGAAGACCGGGAAGATCCTGCGCATCCACCACGGGCTCGTGCCGAACGTCCGGCACGTGCCGCTCTACTACACGACCGGCACGGAGGACACGAACTGCAACCCCGACAGCTACCTCTTCGCGCAGACGGTCCTGAAGGAGCTCCGGGAGAAGCACCCCGGCGACTACGAGGCCGACTTCCGGTGCGTCGAGGGCCTCGCTCACGCCTTCGCGCCGGGAGAGCCCCAGAAGGCCTTCGAGTGGATGCTCTCGCGCGAGAGGAAGACCTTCCCGAAGACGCTCACGTGGGAGCTCACGGTCCATCCCTGGCCGCAGTCCGAGGGACGGCTCCTCCCGCGCGACTTCTACTGGCTGCGGTGCAACATCCCCGAGCCCACGGAGAAGATGCAGGTCGAGGCGGAGGTCCTCTCCCACTCGGTGCAGATCCGCATCGCGCGCGAGGCACCGAAGGGATTCACGGTCTACCTGTCGAAGGAGCTCGTCGACCTCGACCAGGACATCGATCTCTACGTGAACAACGAGAAGATCTGGTCGGGCCGGCTGCAGCCGAGCTTCTCGGCGCTGCTGGAGTCTCTCTCCGCGCGCCTCGATCGGAACATGGTGTTCGACCGCCGCATCGACTTCTGACGAGCGCCGCCGCTCTCGCGGCCCCTCAGCTCCGCGCGAGGATCCGCTCGAGGAACGCCGCCACGCGACGGTAGGCGATGATCCGGTTCGAGAGCTTGCGGATGCCGTGGCCCTCGTCGGGGAAGCGCAGGTACTCGACCTCCCCTCCCTGCTCGCGGACGGCGCGCACGAACTGATCCGACTCGGTGACGGGGTCGCGCGGATCGTTCGCGCCGTGGATCACCATGAGCGGAGCCTTCACGTTCTTCACGTGGGTGATGGGCGAGAGCTCGACGAAGAACTTGCGATCCTCCGGGTCGTCGATGTTCCCGTACTCGAGCCGGTCGCTCGCCTTGAGCGCCGGCGACGCGCCCTCGAGGGCCGTGATCCAGTTGGAGACGCCCACGAAGGAGACGCCCGCGCGGAACACCTCGGGGAGCTGGGCGAGCGCCGCGTAGGTCATGTAGCCGCCGTAGGAGCCCCCCATCACCGCGGCGCGCTTCGCATCGACCCGGCCGTCCTTCGCGAGCCAACGCACGGCGTCCTCCATGTCGAGGACCGCGTTCGGCCGCAGACGCAGATTGTCGAGGCGCGCGAAGCGCTTCCCGAAGCCCGTCGACCCCCGGAAGTTCAGGTCGAAGACCGCGATGCCCTGCGCCAGCAGGTACTGATGCACCGCATTGAAGGTGGGTCGCGACTGCCCCGTGGGCCCGCCGTGGACCGACACGAGGACCGGCGGCTTCCCGGAGCGCTCCTCGCGAGGCAGGTAGAGGAGGCCGTGCAGCGTCTCGCCGTCCCGCGCCGGGAAGTCGATCGCCTCCGGCGCGACGCAGGCCGCGAGGTCGAGCCCCGCGTTCGCGGACCGCGTCGCGCGCGACAGGCGCCGCGTACGCACGTCGAACGTCCAGATGTCGCCAGGGATGCTGGGCCCGTTCGTGGTGATCGCGAGGACCGGCGCGCGCCGCGCGAAGGCGATCCCGTGGAGTCCCTCCGGGAGCCCTTCGACCGGCACGTCGGCGTTGTCGCGCAGGTCGCGCAGGTGGAGCCGCGAGCTACCGCCCTCGTTCGTCGTCCAGGCGAGATGACGCCCGTCGGAGCTGAGCGCCGCGCTCTCCACGTCGTGCTCCGGCGCTTCCAGCACGCGCAGGGCGCGTGTCGCCACGTCGTAGCGCGCGAGGGCCGCGAAGTCTCGATCGACATCGGTGACGAGATAGAAGGCCTTCCCGTCGGGCTCCCACTCGATGTCGCCGAATCGGGAGGACACCTCGGGACGGAAGAGCATCTCGAGCTTGCCCGTCTCGAGATCGAGGAGATGGAGATCGTTCCCGTCCTCGCCCCGCGTCTCCGAGATCACGAGAGCCTTGCCGTCGGGACGCCACGCCGCGACGAACATGCCCGCTCGCCCCTCGTGGACGAGGCGGTCGGCGCCGGTCGCCACGTCGAGGACGTGGATGTCGAAGTCGTCGGGACGCCGCCCCGTCGTCGCGTAGGCGATGCGCGCGCCGTCCGGCGAGAACCCGCCGAACACGCGGAAGGACTCCGACGGCGCCAGCAGCTCCCGCTCCTTCGTTCCATCGGGGCTCAGCAGGTAGAAGCCCTCGCGCTCGTTGCCCCCGCGATCGCAGCCGTAGAGGATCCAGTCTCCGGCCGGCGACCAGGCGTGCGTCGAGACGGGCTCGCCGAAGGTCACCTGCTCGGGCCACCCTCCGCCGGCCGAGGCGACCCACACCTGCGGGACTCCGGTGATGCTCGTGCGGAAGGCCACGCGCGAGCCATCGGGGGAAAGGGAAGGAGAGCCGGCCGACCGGACGTTCAGGAAGCGGCTGATGTCCGGGCGGTCGACGCCGGCGAGCCCCACGTCCCCGGGCACCGGCCGCGGGATGTCGTTCGCGTTCGGCGTCGGAGGCACGCTCTTCGGAGGGTCCTGGGCGAGGACGCTCATGGGGAACACCGCGAGGGACAGGAGAGCGACGAGGTTCGGGTAGTCCACGGGCCGGAACATCCCAACGAAGGGAGGTGCGTGTCAACATGCGCCCTTGCGCGCCCTGTTCCTCTGCCACCGCGTTCCGTACCCACCGAACCGAGGCGATCGCATCGCGACGCATCGGCGGCTCCTGCATCTGGCGCGGCGCTACGAGGTGACGTGCCTCACCTTCGCCATGGAGGACTCCGACGAGGAGGCGATCGGCGTCCTCGAGAGGCTCGGCGTCCGCGTCGTGGCGGCGCGCTACCGGAGCCTCCTGCGGCGGCTGGGAGCGCTCCCGTGGCTCGCGACCGATTCCCCCCTCACGCTGCCCTGCTTCCGCTCCGGCACGCTCCGAGCCGCCGCATCGGACGCCCTCGCCGGCGGAGTCGACGTCGCCATCGCCTACTCCTCCTGCATGGCCCAGTTCCTCGACGGCGCCGACGCCGTGCCGCGCGTGATGGAGTTCGGCGACCTCGACTCGGAGAAGTGGGCCCAGTACGCGCGCGAGGCGACGGGGCCCGCGCGCTGGATCTACGGACGCGAGGCCCGCACGCTCCTCGACTACGAGCGGCGCATCGCACGCACCTTCGACGCCTCGCTCGTCGTGTCGCGCGCGGAGGCGGCCACCTTCGAGGAACGCACGGGCGTGCGTCCCCTCGTCGTCGGGAACGGCGTCGACCTGGAGCGCTTCCGCCCCGACGCGGCCGTGGCGCGCGTTCCCGGACTCATCGTGTTCACGGGCGTCATGGACTACCGGCCGAACGTCGAGGGCTGCATCCGCTTCGCGCGGGAGGTGCTCCCCCGCGTGCGTGCGCGGCACCCCGGAGCGGCGTTCCGGATCGTCGGTGCCCACCCGTCCCCGGAGATCCGCGCGCTCGCCTCGGAGGCCGTCGAGGTGACGGGCTCCGTGCCCGAGACGGCGGATCACCTCCGGATGGCCGCGCTCGCCGTGGCGCCCCTGCGCCTCGGGCGCGGCCTGCAGAACAAGGTGCTCGAGGCGATGGCCTGCGGGACGCCAGTCGTCGCGTCGGAGAACGCCACGGCGGGAGTCGACGCCACTCCGGGCGAGCATTTCCTCCAGGCCGACGCCGCGGAGGAGACGGCCCGCGCCGTCCTCACGCTCCTCGACGATCCCGTCGCCGCCGCCGCCCTGGGGGGGCGCGCGCGCGCGCTCGTGGTGGAGCGCTATCCCTGGTCGCGCGCGCTCGCCGCCTACGACGCGGCCATCGAGACGGCGCGCGAACGATTCGCCGCGCGCGAGGCCCCCGCTCGGCCCCGGAGCACCGTCAGGGGATGAGGCTCTGGCTGTGGTGCATCCAGTCCGACAGCCGGCCGAAGGCGAGCCCGAACCAGAGCGTCCCGAAGGCGAGTCCCACCAGGAGCGTCGCGAAGATCGGCGAAGGGCGCACCGACACGAACTTCGCCTCGCTCTCGGGCCTCAGGTACATCGCCTTCGCGATGCGGAAGTAATAGAAGAGGGAGATCGCGGAGTTCACGCCGGCGACGACCGCGAGCCAGGCGAACCCGCGGTCGATCGCCGCGATGAAGAGGAAGTACTTTCCGATGAATCCGGCCGTGGGCGGGAGACCCACGAGAGCCACGAGGAAGACGACGAAGGAGGCGCCCACGACGGGCGCTTTCCAGCCGAGCCCGCGAAGGTCTTCCACCTGCTCGTCGCCGGTCGTGTCGGCGAAGTAGATGACGGCTCCGAAGGCCCCCAGGTTCATGAAGTAGTAGACGACGAGATAGAAGAGCACCGACTCGAAGCCCTTCGCATCCATCGCCGCCGCGCCCATGAGGACGTAGCCCGCGTGGGCGATCGACGAGTAGGCGAGCATCCGCTTCAGATTGCTCTGCCCGAGCGCCGCCAGGTTGCCGAGCGTCATCGTGGCGGCCGCGATCACCGCCAGAAGGGCGCCCAGCTTCGCGCCGTAGCCGAGCATCGCGCCGTCGCCGGGGCCGAGGAGGTTGCGATCCGGCAGGAAACCCGCGGCGAGGAACCGCAGCAGGGCGGCGAACCCCGCTCCCTTCGACGCGACGGCGAGGAACGTCGTCACGGGCGTGGGCGCGCCTTCGTAGACGTCGGGCGTCCAGAAGTGGAAGGGCGCCGCGGAGATCTTGTAGCCGAAGCCCGCGAGGCTGAGGGAGACGGCGACGGAGATCGGGATCGGCGAGATGGCGAACTGCTCGCGCAGCTGGGGCCCGATCTCCTGCAGGTCGAGGGAGCCCGTGAGGCCATAGAACAACGTGAAGCCGTAGAGCATCACGCCCGAGGCCACGGCACCGAAGATCACGTACTTGAGGGCCGCCTCGCCCGACTTGCGGTCGCCCTTCGCGTAGCCCGCCAGCACGTAGGAGGCGATCGAGAGCAGCTCGAGCCCCAGGTACATGAGCAGCAGGTTGTAGGTCGACGCCATGAAGAAGGCGCCGAGACCCGCGCAGAGCAGGATGAAGTAGAACTCGCCGTAGCCGTCCGGCTTGGTGCGCCGGCTGAGCATCGTGAAGAGCACGACGAAGGCGAGGGAGCCCACGGCGAAGAGCTTGAAGAGCGTCGAGAATCGGTCGACGGCCATCACGCCGAGCACCGGACCGATGGGCGCCTCGACGCGGTACTGGTCGACGAGGAAGAACCCCGTGGCCAGCAGGCCGAAGAGGCTGAAGAGTCCGACGATCGAGGAGTTGCGGCCCCGCTGGACGAACAGGTCGACCAGCAGGGCGGCGCACGCGAACGCCGTGAGGCAGAGCTCCGGTCGAAGCCAGTAGAGTTGGCTCAGGTCCATGCTGTGGGTCGGGTCGCCGTGGCTCCGGCCGGCTCAGACGAAGAGGGCGAGGAAGCTCTGCGCCGCGGGCGCGAGGATCTTCACGATCAGCGCCGGCGCCACGCCGAAGAGGACGCAGAGCACGGCGAAGGGCGCCTGGCAGAAGATCTCGCGACCGGAGATCTCCGGCAGCCTCGCGTACTTCGGGTTGAGGGGGCCGAGGAAGACGCGCTGGATCGCGTAGAGCAGGAACGCCGCCGTCATCACCACGCCGAGGCAGGAGATGACGGTGAGGGTCGGATAGGTCTGGAACGAGCCCATCAGCGTCATCGCCTCGCTCACGAACCCGGCGAGCCCCGGCAGCCCGAGGGCCGCGAAGAACCCGAGCGTCGTGAGGCCTCCGTAGACCGGCATCTGCCCCATGATCCCGCCGAAGCCGTTCAGGTCGCGATGGTGGGCGCGGTCGTAGAGCACGCCCACGATGAGGAAGAGCATCGCGCTGCTGGTGCCGTGATTGAACATCTGCAGCACGGCTCCCGTGATGCTCCACTCGGTCATCGCGGCCGCGCCGAGCAGCACGTAGCCCATGTGCGAGACCGACGAGTAGGCGACCATCTTCTTGAAGTCGGTCTGCCCGAGCGCCACGTAGGCGCCATAGACGATGTTGATCGTTCCGAGGGTCGCGAGGAACGTCCGGTAGTCCTGGAACGCGTCGGGGGCGATCGGGAAGCCGATGCGGAACATGCCGTAGCCGCCGAGCTTCAGCAGGATGCCGGCGAGGATCACGGAGATCGGCGTCGGCGCCTCCACGTGGGCGTCCGGGAGCCACGTGTGGAACGGGAAGACCGGCACCTTGATCGCGAAGGCGATGAAGAAGAACCAGAAGACCCAGTGCTGGAAGGGCAGGCCGAGCAGCGCGCCTCCGGCGAACAGCACGGTCGGATCGATGCGGTCGGTGCGTGCCCGCTCGAGGAGCCCGGCGACGGCCTGCCCGCCGGCGTCGACGTAGCTCTGGATCGCGAAGGTGCCCGTGATCAGGTAGAGCGCGACGATCGCCACGAGCATCAGCACCGAGCCCGCGAGCGTGTAGAGGAAGAACTTGATCGCGGCGTACTCGCGGCGCGGTCCTCCCCAGATCCCGATGAGGAAGTACATCGGGAGGAGCATCACTTCCCAGAACACGTAGAAGAGGAAGAGATCGAGCGAGACGAAGGTGCCGTTGATCCCGACCTCGAGCAGGAGGAACAGCGCGAAGTAGCCCTTCACCCCCTTCTCGATGCCGAAGGAGGCGAAGACCCCGACGAACATCAGGAGGCAGCTCAGCGCCAGGAGAGGCATCGACAGGCCGTCGACCCCGACGAAGTAGTGCACCAGGAAGTCGCCCGCGCGGATCCACTCCACCCGCTCCACGAGCTGGAGCTCCTTCGCGCTGCCGTCGAAGGCCCACAGCCACAGGTAGGTGGCGAGCCCCAGCGGAACGGCCGTGGCGACGACGGCGACGAGCCGGATCAGCTGACGCTGCGCCGAAGGGACGAGCAGCACCGCGATCATCCCGAGCAGCGGGAAGAACGTGATCCAGGTGAGCAGGTGGTTGGCGATCATGCGGCGAGTGCGGGGGCGACCCGGGAGAAGCGTCGGTCCCGGGAGTGGCCGAGGGCCGGCCGAGGAATTCGCGCCGGGCACGGCCCGGAGCGAGGAGGAAGGATGCGAGCGGAGTCCGCCGAAGGAGTGAGCGACCGATCGGGTCGGGCTCGGGATCGAAGGGCTATCGGAGCATCAGAACGGCCGTCAGCACGACGAGCGCGAAGATCGACATCGTCACGTACTGCTGGATCCGTCCCGACTGCAGCAGTCGCACCGCCGATCCGGCGGCCTGGGTGCCGAAGCCCGCGAAGTTCACGGCGCCGTCGACCACCGTGCGATCGAAAGTGGCCGATCCGTCGGCCGCCTTCGCCATCACGGAGCCGACGAGGTTCACGATCCCATCGACGACCCACTTGTCGAAGAGGCTCGCGAGCTGCGCGACGACCATCTGCAGGGCGATCACGGTCTTCCCGTAGATCTCGTCGAGCCAGTACTTGTTCAGCACGAGGCCGTAGACCGGCCCGAAGGCCTTCGCCCAGCGGGGCGCCGAGAGCTTCGGCCGGCTCCCGAAGTAGAAGAGGAACGAGAGGCCGATCCCGAGACCGGCGACGGCGAGGCTCGTCCACATGGCAGCGCCGTGGGCGAAGTGCTCGGCGGCCTCGTGGGTCATCGCGCCGGGCGCGTGGCGCACCAGGCCGAGCGCCGTCTCGAAGGGCACGGGATCGCGCCAGAGCTCGAGGAACCACCCGTGGCTCGAGAACGGATTCGGGAATCCGTGGCTCCAGTCGTAGCCGGCGAGGAGGGCGAGCGCGCCGAGGACGATCAAGGGGATCGTCATCGCCGGGCCCGACTCGTGGGCGTGCTCGAACTTCCCCCGGTCGCGCGGCTCGCCGTGGAACGTCATGTGGACGAGCCGGAACATGTAGAAGGCCGTCATCCCCGCCGCCGCCACCAGCAGGAAGAAGGGAGCCATCCAGATCGCGGAATGCTCGAGCAGTCCCCTCTCGAGCGCCTTCGCCAGGATCGCGTCCTTCGAGTAGAAGCCCGCGAAGAGCGGCACGCCCGAGATCGCGAGCGTCGACACGAGCATCGTGGCGTAGGTGATCGGCATCTTCCGGCGGAGACCACCCATCTCGCGCATGTCCTGGGTGTGGACCGCGTGGATCACCGAGCCCGAGCCGAGGAAGAGGCAGCCCTTGAAGCAGGCGTGCGTGATCATGTGGAAGAGACCGGCCGCCACGCCTCCTGCGCCGATGCTCGCCACCATGAAGCCGAGCTGGGAGATGGTGCTGTAGGCGAGCACCTTCTTGATGTCGTTCGCGCAGATGCCGATCGTCGCCGCGAAGAGGCCCGTGAACGCTCCGACGACGGCCACGACGAGCCGCGCCTCGGGCGAGAGGAACGGGAAGGCGCGGCCCACGAGGAACACGCCGGCCGCGACCATGGTGGCCGCGTGGATCATCGCGGAGACCGGCGTCGGACCCTCCATGGCGTCCGGGAGCCAGACGTGCAGCGGGAACTGCGCCGACTTGCCGACCGTGCCGCCGAAGACCAGGAGTCCGGCCGCCGTGAGCCACGCGGGCCAGCCCTGGCTCGCCTCGACCGTGCCGCGCACCCCTTCGTAGATCGCCGAGAACTCGAGCGTCTTGTACTCGTTCCAGAGCAGGAACAGCCCGATCAGGAGGCAGGTGTCGCCGATGCGCGTCGTGAGGAAGGCCTTCATCGAGGCCTTCCGCGCCGAGTCCTTGAAGTAGAAATGCCCGATGAGCAGATAGGAGCAGAGCCCCATCAGCTCCCAGAAGATGAAGAAGAAGAGCAGGTTGTCCGAGAGGACCAACCCGAGCATCGCGAAGGAGAAGAGCGAGAGGTTCGCGAAGAAGACGTTGTACCGGCTGTCGCCGTGCATGTACCCGATGCTGAACAGGTGCACGAGCGCGCTGACGAGCGTGACGACGACGAGCATCGCCGCCGCGAGGTTGTCGTAGAGGATCCCCGCCGCCACCGTCGGGAAGCCGGGCACGTCGGCGATCCAATTCCAGGAGAGCCCCATCTCCGCGCTCGTCACGCGGAAGTCGGGGCTCCAGGCGCCGAGACACTTCGCGAACTCGTAGACCGCGATCCCGAGCCCGGCGAACATCGCGCCCGTGAGGAGCCAGTCGCCCTGCCGCGGGAGCCGGCGGCCGAAGAAGATCTGGATCAGGTACGCGAAGAGGGGCAGCAGCGGGACCAGCAGCAGCAGGAGCATGTCGCTCGAGCCGAAGCCGAAGGACGCGGCGCTCGCCGCCGCGCCGCCCGCGGGGACCTGGCCCCCGGGCTGTGCGCCGCCACCTGCCTGCGCCCACGTGAAGCTCACGAGGAGGCCGAGGAGCGCGACGAGGAGCGGCGCTCGGCGCAGCACGAGGCGCACCGCGTCGGCCACCGGAGCGAGCAGCCGGCGCGGCGCGCCGCGGAGTGGGGTCTCGGGGTTCACGCCGCTCATTCCTTCATGAGGTCCGAGTCGTTCGGCCGGATCGAGTCGAAGAGCCCGAAGACGTTCAGCACGATCGCCAGCGCCACGGCGGCCTCCGCGGCGGCGAGGATGATCGAGAAGATCGCGAACATCTGGCCGTCGAGGCCTCCCTGGAAGCGCGCGAAGGCGACGAGATTCAGGTTGGCCGCGTTCAGGATCAGCTCGATCCCCATCAGCACGTAGATCACGTTGCGGCGCGCGACGGTGCAGACGAGCCCGAGGGCGAAGAGGATCGCCGAGACGATGAGGTATCCAGAGAGGCCCATCAGCGTCCCTCCTCGGACACGGGAATCGTCGTCCGGCGGCGCGCGATGAAGACGGAGCCGATCAACGCCAGCAGGAGGACCACCGAGGCGAGCTCGAAGGGCACGAGGTACTCGTCGGGCCGCAGCATGGCTCGGCCGATCGGGGCCGCCGTCGGCTCCGGGGGCGCGAGGTCCTGCGTCTGCGCCCACTTCACGACTCCGCCCACCTGGGACACGAGCGCGAGGGTGATCCCCAGGGTCGCGACCATGATCGCCCCGACGCGCTTCGCGTTCCGCTCGCTGCGGTCCGGCGGGGTCATCATGATCCCGAAGAGGATCAGGACGAGGATCCCGCCCACGTAGATGAGGATCTGCGTGACGGCCAGGAAGTCGGCGCCGAGCAGCACGAAGAGCCCGGCGATGCCGAGGAACGTCCCCATCAGCGCGAAGGCGCTGTGGACGACGTAGCGCATCCAGACCGTCGCGACGGCACCGCCGATGGCGAGCGCCGCGAAGAGCAGGAAGAAGAGCGTTTCCATCAATCCGGTTGGGGGCGGCCGGAGCGCGGGGGTCGTGGGAGCGCCTGGGAGGATCTGCGTTCGCGCGGGTGCGTCGGTCCGGCCGTCAGGCGGAGCCGGTTCCGGGCTTCGGGGAGGAGTCCTTCTTCGCGCCGTCCGGCTTGGCGACCGGGGACGACGCGTCCTTCGCCTTCGCGGGCTTCTCGCCCTTCGCGGGCTTCGCCTCCTCCGTGGCCGTCGCCGTCGCCGCACCGCTCGACTCGGCCGCCGGCGCCGACTTCGCGGCGGCGGTCTTCGCCGCCTTCGCCGCCTTCGCGGCCTCCTTCGCGGCCTTCTGCTTCTCGGCGATCTCGATGCGCACCTTCGCCTCGTCGCTGAGCCCCTTGTAGGAGAGCAGGTCGAGGACGAGTTCCTTGCGGTCGTAGGTCACGAGCGCGAACTCCTTCCCCTCGTGGATGCAATCCTTGGGGCACGGATAGGTGCAGAGCTCGCAGAACATGCAGCGGTTGTAGTCCACCGTGAAGGCGACCCACTCGAGCTCCTTCCCGTGGCGAACGGCCTCCATCGAGATGCAGTCGACGGGGCACGCGCGCGCGCACATGAAGCAGTAGATGCACTTCTCCTGCTCCAGGTAGTGGATCCCGCGGTACCGGTCCGGGATCGGCATGCGCTCCTCGGGGTACTGCACCGTGTTCGGCTTGCGGAAGAGGTACTTCAGCGTGATCCGCATGCCGACGGCCGTCGTCCAGAAACCGGCCCAGACGTCGGCCCACCAGCCGTTGCGCGGCGAGACGCCGGCCGGAGACATGGAGGAGTCACGCGTAGGAGAGTGCATCGGCGATCGAGGTGGAGAGGAGAGTCGGGATTCCGGGAAGCGCGTGCGAGATCGGGATCGGCGCGAACGGCCTCAGCCGCGGGCGGTGAGCGCCTGTCGGGGATCGGAGCGGGCCGAGGTCTCGGCCTGCCGGCGGAGCATCAGGAAGAGAACGATCGTGCCCACCCCGACGAGTGCCGGCGTGAAGAGCTGCATCCACATCGGGCGGTCGTGGAACGGCCGTCCGGCGAACACCTCCCACGTCGAAGCTCCGAGGACGCAGAGCAGGGCGAGCGGCGTGAGGTACTTGTACCCCATCACCATCACCTGATCGACGCGCAGGCGCGGCAGCGTCCACCGGATCCAGATCATCACGAGGACGAGGAACATCGTCTTCGAGCAGAAGACCGTGAGCTGCGCGATCGTCCGCAGCGCGCCGCCCAGCAGGTCGACGCCGGGGAAGTTCCATCCTCCGAGGAACAGCGCCGACGCGACCGCCGACATCAGGAACATGGCCGCGTACTCCTCCAGGAAGAAGAAGGAGAAGCGGATCCCCGAGTACTCGGTGTGGAATCCGGCCACGAGCTCCGACTCCGATTCCGGCAGGTCGAAGGGCGCGCGCTTGTTCTCCGCCAGCATCGCGACGAAGAAGAGCAGGAATCCCGGGAGGACGAAGGGATTCTGGAAGATGAGCCAGGCGGCGCCTCCCCATCCGGCCTGCGCCTCCGTCATCTCCCGGAGGTTGAAGCTCCCGGCGACCATCACGGGCACCAGCAGCGAGATCCCGAGGGGCACCTCGTAGGCGACCACCTGCGCCGCCTCGCGCATGGCGCCGTAGAGCGCCCATTTGTTGTTGCTCGACCAGCCCGCCATGATCACGCCGATCGTCGCGAGCGCCGAGATCGCCACGATGAAGACGACGCCGAGGTTCAGGTCGGTGAAGCCGGCGCCCTCCGCGAAGGGAACGGCGGCGAACATCGCGAGCGCGCTCGCCATCACGAGAGCCGGAGCGAGCACGAAGAGCTTGCGGTCCGCCCCGGTCGGGATGATGTCCTCCTTCAGGAGGAGCTTCACTCCGTCGGCGAGCGACTGCAGGAGGCCGAAGGGACCGACGCGGTTCGGTCCGATGCGCGACTGGATGCGGCCCGAGATGCGGCGCTCCAGCCAGATGGAGAGCATCGCGACCACGGACACGACGGCGATCACGAGGCCGACGGCGATTCCGGCGCCGATGGCGGCGGCGAGCCATCCCGGGAGCGCCGGCGCCTCGTCGAGGCCGACGAGTCCCGCGAGCTGCCGCGAGAGCCAGCTCGTGCGCACCCACTCCAGCAGGTCGATCGTCCAGTTGCTCCCGGAGCGGCCGCCCTGGAACGCCGCCGTCGCGGAAGCAACGTGCGAAGCCGCGAGAGAGGAAGCGTGCGCGATCATCGGTCCACCTCTCCGAGGACGATGTCGATGGAGCCGATCACGGCCACGGCGTCCGCCAGCATGGTGCCCGGGAGCACCATCGGAAGGATCGAGAGGTTGCAGAACGAGGGCCCACGCACGCGCAGGCGCACCGCCTTCTTGTCGCCGTCGCTCACGATGAAGTGGCCGAGCTCGCCGCGCGGGTTCTCGATCCCGACGTAGGCATGGCCGGCCGGCACGCGCAGCACGGGCGGCAGGTCGGCCATCACGGGCCCCTCGGAGATCCCGTCGAGGCACTGGCGGACGATCTGCACCGACTCCCACATCTCCTGCATGCGCACCCAGTACCGGTCCCAGCAGTCGCCGAGGGTCCCCTTGGCGCCTCGGCCGACGGGGACGCGGAAGTCGAGCTTCGAGTAGAGCTCGTAGGGCTGCGCCTTCCGCAGATCGAAGTCGACGCCGGAGCCGCGCAGGCACGGTCCCGTGAGGCCGTAGGCGAGAGCGTCCTCCTTGGAGATCACGCCGACGTCGGCCGTGCGCCGCACGAAGATCAGGTTGTCGCTGAGGAGGTCGTTGTACTCGCGCCACTTCTCCTCGAACTCGTCGAGGAAGAGCTTCACCTCGTCGAGCCAGCCGGGAGGCGCGTCGTTGTAGACGCCGCCGATCCGGATGTAGCTGTAGGTGAGGCGCGCACCGCAGATCTTCTCGAAGAGCGTGAGGATCACCTCGCGCTCGCGGAAGCTGTAGAAGAAGGGCGTGAAGGCGCCGAGGTCGAGGCCGTAGGTGCCGAAGGCGATCAGGTGCGACCCGATGCGATTCAGCTCGGCGCAGATCGTCCGGATGTAGAGGCCCCGCTCGGGGATCTCGCAGCCGATCAACTTCTCGACGGCCATCGAGTACCCGAGGTTGTTGTTCATCGCCGCCAGGTAGTCGTAGCGGTCGGTGTACGGCAGGTACTGCGTCCAGTCG
Source organism: uncultured Planctomycetales bacterium (assembly GCA_964545855.1). GTDB lineage: Bacteria > Planctomycetota > UBA1135 > UBA1135 > JACQFD01 > CAZJHD01. The sequence continues at coordinate 58,952 of CAZJHD010000007.1, read as the reverse complement.
ACGGACTCGCCGATCTTCTCGGCACAGCGATGGATGTACCCGATGTAGGGGATCGCGCCCGTCAGCACCTCGCCGTCGACGCGCAGGAGCACGCGCAGCACGCCGTGGGTCGACGGATGCTGCGGACCCATGTTCATCTCCATGTCCTGGGTCCGGACGTCGATCACCATCTCGCGCTCGCCCTCGGCGAGCGGACGCTCGAAGCGCGGCTTGACGTTCCCCTCGTCGTCGAACCCTCCCGACGAAACGGGACGCGGTCTCGACGCCGCGTCGGTGGAGGTGGTGGGTCGGCTCGCCATGGTGGAGTGCGGGAGGGTCTGCTCGGAAACTCGTCGGAGAGCGTGGTTCGAACGGGGTCGGCGGAGAGTGTCGGTCGAGCGCCCTTCGCGGGCGCGCGCTCCGTCCTCACACGCAGCTGATCCCGTGGTACTCCTTGGGGAACTCGTAGTCCTTGCGCAGCGGATGCCCGACCCAGTCCTCGGGGCAGAGGATGCGCCGCAGATCGGAGTGGCCGCGGAACGCGATCCCCATGAGGTCCCAGGTCTCGCGCTCGTGCCAGTTGGCGGCGGGCCACACCGACTCCACCGTGTCGAGCGTCGGATCGCTGCGCGGCACCCACGTGCGGATCTGCGCGCGCCGATTCTGCTCCACGGAGAGCAGGTGGTAGATGACCGCGAGCTGCGGGTCGTCCTTCGCGTAGTCCATCCCCGAGAGGCACACGAGCATGTCGTAGCGGCAGTGGGAGTCGTTCCGGAGCCACTCGCACACGGCGAGGATCTTCGCGGCGGGCACCTCGACGTAGCCCTCCACCTGCTTCGGACCCCACGGCACGACCTTCACCTCGTCGGGCGTGCACGGTCCGCCGGCCTGCACGAGCCGGCCGCGCAGGGCCTCGAGATCGTGGTCGTGCGCCGACGGGAACCAGCACTTCGGCGGCGGGCCTGCCGGCTTCGCCGGAGCCTTCTTCTTCTTCGCGTCGGCGCCCGTGCCGCCCTCCTCGGCGCCGCCCTCCTCGGCGGAGGCCGAGGCCTCGGTCTCCTCGTCGGAGGCGTCCGGATTCTCTTCGGGCTCGTCGCTCACGTGGGTCGATGCGCGTTGGGGGGGAGGTCTCGGAAAGGGCTCTGCGGTCGTCGACGGGCGGCGGCTCGCGCCGCGGCCCGCGTGCGTCAGGCGGGCGTCGCCGCGGGCGCCGCCGCATCCGCCGGCTCCTCGGCCGCGACGACGGCGGCCACGGGTCGCGGCGCTCGCCGAAGGATGCGATCACGGCGGATCTTGTCCTGCAGCTTGAACAGCCCCTCGAGGAGCGCCTCCGGACGCGGCGGGCAGCCGGCCACGTAGACGTCCACGGGAACGGCACGGTCGACTCCCTTCACGACGTTGTAGCCATAGAGGTAGTAGGGCCCGCCGCCGACGGCGCAGGCGCCCATGGCGATCACGTACTTCGGCTCCGGCATCTGCTCGTAGAGCCGCCGGATGCGCTCCGCCATTTTGAACGTCACCGTTCCCGCGACGATCATCAGGTCGGCCTGGCGCGGCGTGGCGCGGAAGGCGCCGGCGCCGAAGCGGTCGATGTCGTGCTTGCCCGCCCCCACGGCCATCATCTCGATGGCGCAGCAGGCGAGCCCGAAGGTCATGGGCCAGATCGACGACAGCCGCGCCCAGTTGAGCAGCCAGTCGACCTTGGTGCAGAGGACGTTGTCGTCCTCGAATCGATTCGCGAGAAGTGCCATGCGGTCAGTGGCTCCGGCCCTTGGATCGAGACTCGGATCGAGGAGAGCGCGCATCGACGGCTGCCGAAGCGCGAACGGCTGCCGGGGCGCTGGCGAAGTGCGAGCGACGGGCGGTCATCCGTGGACCGCCGCTCCATCGGCCGCGGGCGCCGCCGCCGCTTCCGCTCCGCCGTGGCCCTTCGCCTCCTTCTCGCCCACTGGCGCCGAGACGAGGTCCTTCGGGAGCGGGCCGCCGTGGATGTCGGGCGCGATGCGCTCCGCGACCTCCGTGCCGCCCTTCACCGAGGCGCCGTAGACCTTCACCCAGTCGATGTCTCCCTTCACCCAGACGTAGACGAGCCCGAGGAAGAGGATCGCGATGAAGAGGATGCCCTCCACCCAGGCGATCATCCCGACCTCGCGCAGAACGAGCGCCCAGGGGAACAGGAACGCCACCTCCACCGCGAACACGAGGTAGATCAGCGCCGTCGTGTAGAAGCGGATGTCGAATCGGATCCACGAGTCTCCGATCACGTCCTCGCCGCACTCGTAGGGCGAGAGCTTCTCCGGCGACGGCTTCTGCGGACGCAGCAGCCCCCCGATCACCATGTTCGCGAACACGAACAGGAGACCGGTGACCAGGAAGACGAAGACGTTGAAGTAGTCGAAGTACATGCGAACGATCGAGAGGTCGGCGCCGCCGGGAAGCGCGCCCCGAGTCCGCCAGCCGGGGGAGGGAGAACCGGCGATCCGGGTGCCGCCCGAGGTGCGCTCGTTCGACCCGATCGCCTTGCGGCGGCGGCGCGATGCCGTGGAGAGACTCTAGACCACCGAGCCCCCCCGGATCGAGCGTCCGTTTCGCGTCGCGCACCGCGGGAGGATGGCGCCCGAGGCGCCGCGCACGCGGGAGCCGGGGGGATCGGGAGATCGACCCCGACGGACCGCCGCGTATGCTGGCTCCGCTCTCGCTCGAAGCGACCGAACTCCCAGCGCCCACCAACCGTGACGAACACGACGGCTCCCCCGACGGAGAAGACTCCGGCTCCGCACTCGCTCACCCAGCTCGACCAAGTGGTCATCCGCTTCGCCGGCGATTCCGGCGACGGCATGCAGATCACGGGGAACGAGTTCACGAAGACGAGCGCGATCGTGGGGAACGACCTGGCGACGCTTCCGGACTTCCCGGCCGAGATCCGCGCCCCCGCCGGCACGCTGCCGGGCGTCTCCGGATTCCAGATCCGCTTCGCCTCGAAGGACATCCACACGCCCGGCGACGAGCCCGACGTCCTCGTCGCGATGAATCCGGCGGCCCTCAAGGTCAACCTGCCGGACATGGCGGCCGGGAAGACGATCGTCGTGAACACGGCGTCCTTCGTCGAGAAGGAGCTGCTGAAGGCGCAGTACACGAACGCCGACGGGAGCCCGCGCAATCCCCTCGAGGATCATTCCCTCGATGCGTTCCGGCTGGTGCAGGTCGACCTCTCGAAGCTCGCTCTCGAGTCGACGAAGGAGTCGGGGCTCTCGCCGAAGGAGTCGCAGCGCTGCAAGAACTTCGTCGCCCTCGGAATGATGTACTGGCTCTACAGCCGGCCGATCGAGAACACGGTCGCCTGGCTCGAGAGCTACTTCGCGAAGAAGCCCGAGATCGCGAAGGCGAACGTCGCGGCGCTGAAGGCCGGCTACCACTACGCCGAGACGACGGACCTCTTCCACGACCAGTACGAGGTTCCGCCCGCGCCCATGCCGCCGGGCACCTACCGCAACGTCATGGGGAACCAGGCCCTCGGCCTCGGCCTCGCGGCGGCGGCGAAGCTCTCGAAGGTCGAGGTGTTGTTCGCCGGCTATCCCATCACGCCGGCCTCCGACATCCTCCACCAGATCTCGAAGTACAAGAACCACGGCGTCGTCACGTTCCAGGCGGAGGACGAGATCGCCGCCGTGTGCGCGGCCCTCGGCGGCTCCTTCGCCGGCAAGATCGGCGTCACGGCTTCGAGCGGGCCCGGCATCGCGCTCAAGGGAGAGGCGATCGGCCTCGCCGTCATGACGGAGCTGCCGCTCGTCATCATCGACGTGCAGCGCGGAGGCCCGTCCACGGGCCTCCCGACGAAGACGGAGCAGGCCGATCTCCTGCAGGCGATCTTCGGGCGCAACAGCGACGCGCCGCTGCCCGTCGTCGCCGCTTCGTCGCCGGCCGACTGCTTCGTGCGGATCCTCGAGGCCGTCCGTCTCGCGACGAAGTACATGACGCCGGTGATGTTCCTCACGGACGGATACCTCGCGAACGGCTCCGAGCCCTGGCGTCTCCCCGAGATCGCCGACCTGCCGAAGATCGACATCCGCTTCCATTCCGACGCGACGGGATTCCTCCCCTACCAGCGCGACCCGGAGACGCTCGCGCGCGTCTGGGCGAAGCCGGGGACCCCGGGGCTCGAGCACCGCATCGGCGGAATCGAGAAGCGCGACGGCAGCGGCAACATCAGCTACGACCCCGAGAACCACGATGCGATGGTGCGCCTGCGCGCGCGCAAGGTCGACAAGATCGCCGACGACTGCGCGGCTCCGATCGTCGCCGGCCCCGAGTCGGGCCCCCTCGTCGTGCTCGGCTGGGGCTCGACGCTCGGCGCCATCACGGGCGCCGTCGAGCTCGCCCACTCGAAGGGGCTGAAGGTCGCCCGCTGCCACATCCAGCAGCTCTGGCCCTTCCCCTCGAAGCTCCTGTCGATCCTCTCCCGCTACGAGAGGATCCTCCTGCCGGAGATGAACCTCGGTCAGCTCTGGCGCCTGCTCCGCGCGGAGTACGCGCTGCCGGTCTTCAGCTTCACGAAGGTGCAGGGTCGTCCCTTCACCACGAACGAGGTCTTCGCACGCATCGAGGAGGTGCTCCGGCAGCCCGCCGGCGGCTCCTCCCACCCGATGGTCTCGCGTGCGTCCTACGGCCCCGGCTCCGTGGGCTCCGACGGAGTCGGCGGCTGATCGGCCGCTGCGAGACGGACGCGCCGAGCGGCGCGGCCCGATCGTCTTCCTCGCTCCGTCCTTCGATCCTTCCTCGAACTCGCAACCGCATCCTCGCACCCTTCCGAACGGCCATGACTCCTCCGACGGCGGCCCTCACCAAGAACGACTTCAAGACCGACCAGGAAGTGCGCTGGTGCCCCGGCTGCGGCGACTACGCGATCCTGAACGCGGTCCAGACGGTCTTCCCGACGCTCGGCATCCCGCGCGAGCAGTTCGTCGTCGTTTCGGGCATCGGCTGCTCGAGCCGCCTCCCCTACTACGTCAACACCTTCGGCTTCCATTCGATCCACGGCCGCGCGCCCGCGATCGCGACGGGCGTGAAGCTCGCGAACCCCGAGCTGAGCGTGTGGATCGGCACGGGCGACGGCGACTCGCTGTCGATCGGAGGCAACCACCTCATCCACGCGATGCGGCGGAACCTCGACGTGAAGGTGCTGATGTTCAACAACCGGATCTACGGCCTCACGAAGGGCCAGTTCTCTCCGACCTCCGAGCTCGGGAAGGTCACCAAGTCGACTCCCTTCGGCGTCGTCGACCATCCCTTCAACCCTCTCGCGCTCGCCCTCGGCGCGGGAGCGAGCTTCGTCGCCCGATCCGTCGACGTCATGAGCAAGCACCTGATCGGCGTGCTCCAGCGGGCGGCGGCGCACAAGGGCTTCGCCTTCGTCGAGATCTACCAGAACTGCAACATCTTCAACGACGGTGCCTTCGACCATCTGGTGGAGAAGCAGATCCGCGACGACCGACTCGTCGACCTCGAGCACGGCAAGCCGCTCAAGTTCGGCAAGAAGCTCGACAAGGGGCTGAAGCTCGAGGGGTTCACGCCGAAGGTCGTGGATCTCGCCTCGACGCCGGCCGACGACCTGATCGTCTGGGACGAGCGCGAGCCCACGTCGGCGCTGGCCTTCCTCCTCGCCTCGGCGAACGAGGCGACGATGCCGCAGCCGATCGGCGTGCTCCGCGCCGTCGAGCGTCCCACCTTCGACGGCCTCGTGCGCGCGCAGGTGGAATCGGTGAAGAAGAAGCTCGGCGAGAAGGACCTGAAGGACATCCTCCGCGGCGGCGACACCTGGGTAGTGAAGTAGCTCGACGGGCCGGCCACCGCGCGCCGGCGCGCGGAGGGACGTCCTGGCGAGCCGCGTCCGGCGGGCAGCGTCTGCCGAGTTCCGTCTGGCGAGCTTCGCGCTGACGGACGTCAAGGAAGCGGGCCGCGCTCGGCGCGCGATTCGCCCCGTGGGAGCGCCATCGCGTCCGAGGGTTCGCCCTCGTCTCCCCGGGATCCGCCCTCGGAGACCTGGTGGCGCGCGGAGGCACGCACCCATGCAGACGCTCTCGGAACGCACTCTCGGGGACCTGGTCGCCGACCGCCCGAACCTCGCTTCGCTCTTCGACGCTCTCGGTCTCGACTTCTGCTGCGGAGGCCGATCGACCCTCGCCGACGCCTGCGCCGAGCGCGGACTCGACCTGGAGACGGTCTCGCGCGCGGTGGACGGAGCCCGATCGCAGCCCTCCGCCGCGGGCCGTGACGGCGAGCCGGTCTGCACGGACATCCCGACGGAGGCGCTCCTCGATCACATCGAGTCGAAGCATCACCGCTTCCTCCGCGAGACGCTGCCGACCCTCGAGCGTCTCGCCGCGAAGGTCGCCGCGGCGCACGGCGAGCGGCACGTCGAGATGCGAACGATCCCCGTCGTCCTGCGCATGCTCTCGGACGATCTCCTCCAGCACATGGCGAAGGAGGAGCAGGTGCTCTTCCCCGCGATCCGCGCGCAGGAGCGGGGCGAGGCGGCGGAGCTTCATTGCGGCGGGCTGGATGCGCCGATCCGCAACCTGGAGCTCGAGCACGAGGAAGCCGCCCGCGCGCTGCGCCGGCTGCGCCATCTCGCGCGCGACTTCACGGTCCCCGCGGACGGCTGCGCCACCTGGCGCGCGCTCGCCGACGGTCTGCGGGCGCTCGAGATCGACCTCCACCGCCACGTGCACGAGGAGAACAACGTCCTCTTCGTGCGCGCCCTCCGGCGCGAGGCGCGCTGAAGCCGCAAGCGCCCACATCGCGGGCTGCGCCCGCAGCCCAACGGTGACCGTTCCGAGAATCGTCGTGCGGCGGGCGCAGGCGCGCGAGTCGTAGCTCAGCCGCCCGCGCGGCGCGCCTTCGCCCGCCCCGACAAACTCCCGCTGGGGCCGAACAGGACACCCGTCCAGAGCGTCGCTGGATCCGCGGCAGCGCGCAGCGCCGCCGCGCGATCGCTCCGATCGTGATCCGCCTCGAGGGCGCGCGCCCGCGATCGGAGCGCCACGTCGTCCTGCTCGCGGTGGAACGTCGGGCAGGCCGACTGCAGCACGACGATCGCGAGGCCCCGGTGTCCGAGCGCGGACTCGAGGAGCGCCTGCGCGGAGGGACCGTCGGACGCGAGACCCCGAGCGACGAAGGACGCGCCGCTCGCGAGCGCGAGGTGCAGGGCGGGGACGTCGGGACCGCGACCTCGGCCCGAGGACGCGGCGACTCCGTTCTCGAGCACCACCGCGACGACGTTCGGATCGCGCCGGCCGAGCGCGACGAGGCCCGCGGCGCCGGCGGCGAAGAAGTCGGCATCGCCGGTGACGACGAGCACCCGGAGATCGGGCCGAGCCGCGGCGCACCCGGCGGCGACGGCCAGGGCGACGCCGGCCGGAGCCTCGATGCGGTAGCCGCGCAGCGACCGCGGCAGGCGTCCGGCGCAACCGGGGCCGCCGACGACGACGAGCTGCTCCTCCGCCGCACCCGACCTGCGGAGCGCGCGCTCGAGCGCCGCGAGGGCGCCGAAGTCGCCGCAGGTCGCGCACCAGGCGGGCGCGATCTCCGAGCGCAGCGAAGGGACCCAGCCGGGGCTCGGGGTCATCGCGCGAAGACCTCCCGGAGCTTCGAGAGGACGTCCGCCGGCGCGAGGGGCGTGCCGTCGAATCGGGCGACGCTCTGCGCGCGCAGCCCGAGGTCGGCGCGCAGGTGGCGCGCGAAGTCTCCGCCGGGCCCCTCCTCGAAGACGATCACGTGGCGGTCGTCGAATCGGTCGCGGACGCGCTCCAGGAGACGGCGCGGCAGCGGATGCAGCACGACGGGATGGATCGCGAGCGTTCGCATCCCCTCGCGCGCCGCCAGGAGCGCGCCCTCGGCCACGGCTCCGCGCGTCGCGCCCCACCCGATCGCGATCGCCTCGTAGTCCTCCAGCTCCACATCGGTGGGCGCGGGCCGGAGGAACTCGTCGAGGTCGAGGTCCTGCCGCAGGGTCTCGAGCTTGCGCATGCGCTTGCGAATCCCCGCCTCGCGCTCCGCTCCGGGTCCCACGGGATGGCCCGCGGCGTCGTGGTCCCCCGCCGTCGCGAGGAAGCCGAGACCCGGCGTCCCGGCGATCGGCATGGGCGAGGTGCCGGCCGGCGTCGCCTCGTAGCGGCGGAAGCGTCCGGAGCCGACGGCCACGGGGAGCCGCTCCACCCGCGGCAGCGGCGGCAGGTCGGTCTTCGTCACGACGCGCCCGTAGAGCGTCGAGAGGCTCCCCCGCGACACGAGGAGGTGCACCGGCATCTGGTAGCGCTCGGCGATGCGCACGGCCACCCACGCGGTCTCGCGCGCCGCCGACGCGGCGGGGAGGGCGAGGACGCAGCGTGGCGCCGACGCCGGACCCGCGTGGATCGTCGAGAGGAGGTCCGACGCCTCGACGAGCGACGGGGCGCGGACGCCGCCCGCCGGAGCCTGCACCTGCACGACGACGAGCGGCACCTCCGCCGCCGCCGCCGCCGTCAGCACCTCCGCCGCCGCCGCCGCTCCCGAGCTGCCGAGCACGACGACGGAGGCCGCGCCGCCGAAGGACGCGCCGAGGGCGAGGGACGCGGCGAGGGCCGGCGTCTCCGCCGTGGCGGCGATCCGCGGAGCCTGCGGCGAGACCGGCGGCGCGGCGGCGAGTTCCGCCTCGAGCAGCTCCAGGAGCGACCCGCAGGCGGCGTCGGGGACGCCCGCCGCGTAGCGAACGCCACCGTCGAGGAGGCCACGCACGAGGCCGGCGGCGCCGCTCTCGGGACGCACCTCGCGCGAGCGCAGGCCGTCGCCGATCCGGAGCGGCTTCTTCGAGAGCGCGTCGAGCGCGAATCGGATCCCCGCGCGCAGCGCCGCTCCCGGCTCGCCGCGTCGCCGCTCGTCCTCGCTCGCGAGCTCGCCGCCGAACCGCTCCGCGAGCTCCGGCTCGAGCCCGAGGAGACCCGCGGCGATGCCCGCGGCGACCCACGCCTGGCTCCGCGAGGAGCCCGTGGCATCCCGCGCGAGCCGGCGGATCGGCACGCGCACGACCTCCGAGGGAACCGCGTCGGCGCTCGCGATCTCGTCGGCATCCGCGTCGAGGAGCCAGAGCCCCGTCCGGCGCGGAGCGCTGCGCCAATGCAGGAGCGACACCGCGTCGAAGGCGACGAGGAGATCGGCGGGCGCGCCGACCGTGACGGGCGGCTCGTGGCCGACGCGGAGCCGGAACGAGGCCGTCTCTCCCTCGAACTCCGCCGCGGGGATCGGCTCCGCCAGCACGTCGAAGCCGCATCGGGCGACGAGACGCGTGAGGATCTGGCCGGCTCGGATCGCGCCCTCGCCGGTCACGCCGGCGAGGAGGATCGACACCGAAGGAGGGGGCGAGACCGTCGCCATGGCGCAGGAGGATGACGTGCGGGAGGTCCGTTCGCACGCCCGAGGTTGCGAGGGCGGCGCGCCGGCTCCGGCCACCGCGCCAGCGACTTCGACCGCTTCGAGAGCGGACGCGCCTACCCGAATCCTTCCGGCGGCTTCGCTCCCGCGGCGATGCGCTCGCTCGTGAGCGGCGTGAACTCGAGCGCGTCCCCCACCCGCACGGGCACGCGGGCGCAAGCGCCCGCCGCGAGGAGGACGCCCTCCCGCGCGCGCGCGACGGCGCCGGTCGCGGCCCAGGGGCGCAGGGCCTCGAAGACCGCCAGCACGCGGCGCGACGCGTCGAGGAAGACGACGTCGACGGGCACGCGACCGAAGGCGGCCCAGAAAGCGGGTCCGACGAAGCGGACGGCCCTCCCCTCCGTGGGAGCGAGGCGGCGCAGCACGAGGAGCCGCGCGAGCCCCGAGGGCGCGTCGGCGATCTCCTTCGCCACGATGCGTCCCCGGGTCGCGTTTCCGAGCAGCACGTCGAGCGTACGAAGGGGGCCGGTGGAGCGCCGAGCGGCGAGATGCGCGCGGAAAGCTGCGAGCGCTAGCCGCCCGGGACGCGGCCGGCCTGCACGTGGTCCTCGCGCGAGCGCACGACGTGCGGCTCGTCGGGAGTCCAGGCCGCGTAGTCCTCCGCCGAGCAGGTGGCGAAGGACGTGGGGGTCTCCCACACCGTCACCGTGTCGAGGGGCAGCTCGCGGAGCTGGTGCCACACCCAGAGCGCGATGTTCTCGGCGGAAGGATTCGGCACGACGTCGTTCACCACCTGATGGTCGAGCCGGTCGACGACCCTCTCCATCGCCTTCCGCTTCAGCGCGACGAAGTCGAAGGCGAGGCCGCTCGCGCGGTCGACGGGCGCCTTCACCGTGACGTGGAGCTTCCAGGTGTGGCCGTGGAGCCGTTCGCACTTCCCCTCGTAGTTCGGGAGGTAGTGGGCGGCGTCGAACACGAACTCTTTCGTGACCTTCATGGTGCGATCGCGGGGAGAGCAATGTAGCCCCGGGGCGCGTTCGCCTCACCGGGTATCCTCCGCCGATGCTCCTCGCGTCGAGCCGTGCGCGGATGCGCGCGCTGGCCGGGCGCAGCCTGGCGCGGCGCGGCTGCATCCTGCGTCCCCGACGACAGGGAGCGTTCTTCCGCCGCCTCGTCCCCGTGCATCTCGGCGCACGACATCCCCTCGCGCGGAGCGCCGGCTCCGACCTCGTCCACCTCCTGGTGGACGCCCGCCCCGAGGGGCCGGCGCTGCGCGTCCGCGTCGTTGCCGCGATCGGGGACCGGTCCCTCGCGGGAGTCCGCGCGAGGCGCATCGACGCGCCGCGCCTCGACGCAACGGCCCGCGCCGCGCTCCGCACCCGGCTCGCGCGCGTCCTCGGGCTGGCCCCCGGAGCTCCCTTCGAGAGGCTCCCCTCGATCTGGGAAGCCCTCGTGACCGCGCTCCTGGGAGGCCGCGTCGCGGGCGCCCGCGGCCCTGGGGGGCGCGTCGTCCTCCGTCGCAACGTCCTCGCGCGCACCTTCGGCACCGTGGCGCGCGACGGCGACGGCGAGCTCGGCGTGCTCCCGGATCCTGCCGGCCTCGCACGAACGACCGCGCGTGCGCTCGAGGCAGCGGGAGTGCCACCGGAGCCAGCGCGCCACCTCTGCCGCGTCGCGCGACGCGTCGCCTCGGGACGGCTCTCCCTGAGCGCGCTCTTCGGCGCACGTCCGGAGACGGTGCTGGAGACGCTCCGCACGATCGACGGGCTCTCGCCGTCGGCCCGCAAGTTCGTCGCCACCCACGGAGTCGGCTTCGTGCTCGACACGCGCCGAGGACGACGTTGAGCCGCGCGATGGCCCGCCTCGCCGCTCGGGCGTGCGCGGCACCGCGGCTCGAGACGACTCTGCTCGCGGCCACCCTGCTCGCGGCCACCCTGCTCGGGGCGCTCGCATGCAGCGAAGCGGGGAGCACCGCCGCGCCGCGCGCGACGAAGGCCCACCTGCTGCTCGTCTCCGTCGACACGCTCCGTGCCGACCATCTCGGCTGCTACGGAGCTGCCGACGCGCGCACGCCCCACCTCGACGCGCTCGCCCGCGAGGGGCTCGTGGCCCTGCAGGCGACCTCCGCCTCCAACCAGACGGCCACCTCCCACGCGACGCTCTTCACCGGCGCGTCGGCGCCGGTGCATGGCGTCGTGAACGTGACCCCCGGCGCCGCGCCGGGAACTTCGGTCCTGCGCGCGATCCCGCCGAGCCTCGCGACGATCGCCGAGTGCCTGCGCGACGCGGGCTTCGTCACGGCGGCGGAGACCGACGCGGGCTACGTGAGCGAGCCCTTCGGCTTCGCGCGGGGATTCGACGAGTTCCGCGCGGAGCTCACGCTCACGGCACCGAAGGTGGAGCGCGCGCTCGCCTGGTTCGACCGGCTCCCCGCGGATCGTCGGGGCTTCTACTTCCTGCACACCTACGAGACCCACGCTCCCTACCGGATCGAGCGCGAAGCGATGCGCACCCTGCTCGACCGCTACCAGAGGACCGCCGTGGCGCCGCGCCTCCTGAAGATCCTCGAGGAGCCGGGCATGGGACTCGGCCCCGCCTGCGGCGCCCTCTTCGACCAGTGGGAGAGCTTCGGTCCGCGCGACTTCGAGTGCCTGCGGGAGCTCTACCGCGGCGCCGTCGAGAGCGTCGATCGCTCGATCGGAGATCTCGTCGCGGGGCTGCGCGCGCGCGGCCTTCTCGAGCGAACCGTCGTCGTCGTCACCTCGGACCACGGCGAGGAGTTCCACGAGCACGGCGGCGTGCAGCACGGGAGCCCCTTCGACGAAGTGCTCCGCGTCCCCTTCGTCGCGCGGCTGCCGGGTGCGGCTCTCGCCGGCGCACGGAAGCGATCGAGCTTCGGCGCGGTGCACGTCCTCCCCACGGTCCTCGACCTCCTGGGCGTGCGCGCGCCCGACGGGATCGAGGGCCGCTCCCACTGGCCCGCCTGGTCGCGGGGCGCGGACGCCCCGGAGGAGGCCGTCGCCTACGCGAGCCACCTCGACAACGAGCGGTGGATCGCCGACGTGGCGCGCACGCCGCGCTGGAAGGTGGTGCGGTCGCGGCAGGATCCGGTCGAGCGGCGCGACCGGCACTACGACCTCGTGGCCGATCCGCTCGAGCAGCGCTGGCGGCCGCAGGCGCGCACCGGCGAGGCGGCGAGCCTCGTGCGCGATCTCGGCGTCGCGCAACGCGTCTGGGACGCCATGGCGACGCACCACGAATCCCAGGGCGGCGCGACGACATCCGCTCCGCTGCCGCCGGAGATCGAGGATCAGCTGCGCGCGCTCGGCTACGCCCGTTGACGCCGCAGGTCAGTCCGCGGCCACCTCGACCCACCAGACCGCCCGGTCCTCCAGCAGCTTCCGGGGATCGCGGATCACCCAGGGAAGATCGTCCTTCGGCGTCGGATCGACGACGCGCGCCGTGAGCTCGAAGGTGCCGGGGCCGAGCTTCGTCGCGGAGAGCGTGACGGTGGAGCGGTCGCGGCCCGTGTCGGACCGCGGCCGGAGCGCCTCCCCCTTCGGGGCCTCGAGGCCCGTGTTGTCGCGGAAGGCGGCGCGACCGCGGGCCGCGACGCCGGTGCCGGAGGTCGGCGCCGGGAGCTTCTCGCCCACCTCGAGCTTCCGAATCGTCCACTCCACGCGGAGGTCGTGCCCGTCGGGACGCAGGGGGACCACCGTGAAGTCCTCCCGCCCGCGTGCGTCGATCGTCACGCGATCGGCCGCCGGCTCCCGCGCGTCGATCGGACTCACGCGCTGGTAGATGCGCAGCACCGTCTCCTCGCGGCAGACGCGGCAGAAGTCCGATCCCGAGTCCATCGCGCAGCCGCCCCGGTTCGACTTCCAGGCGCCCTTCAGACGACCCGCGGCACCCTCGTACACGCCGACACCTCGCGCGCCGGCGTCGAGCCAGTGCTTCCAGGGCGCGTTCTCCGGCTCCGGCCGAGCCGAGACGTTCGCGGATCCGCGCACGTCACCTCCGTAGCCGACGTCCGTCGTGTACTCGTCGAGGAGCCCGGCGAAGGCGTGCCCCCACTCGTGGATCACGGTGTTGGACGGGCCGCCTCCCACGACGGCGACGCCGCCCCCGCCGGTCCCGAGGTTCCCGCGCTTCACGATCACGATGGCGAGCCCCTCGGCCTCCGGCGCGTGGCGAAGGAATCGGTGGACGGCGCCGTGGTCGACGGTGACCTGCCCCTGCGCGTAGTTGGTCCGCTTGCCGTCCATCGCCGTGTCGTAGGAGCGCCGGTCGTAGTCGACGCCGTCCTCCGCGGACGACACGTTCATGCGGTGGAAGTTGAAGTAGCGGCGATAGGTCTCGAGGGTCTCGTTCTTGAAGAAGATGCGGACCGTGTTCTTGGCCGCCGTGTCGAAGTTGTCCTGGCTCTCTCGCGTGTAGCCCTCCGAGAGGACGAAGACGTCGACGCGGTTCTCGGGGGGGCCCTGCTGCTCGAGGGGCGCCACGCGCAGGAACGCGTTCCCCGCCGAGAGCTCCCGCGCGATCGCCCCCTCCGGGCTGTCGGCATGCTTGCGGACGATCTGCTCCAGGACGCGGAGCGCGGCGTCGTAGCTCCCCTGGTCGTTCAGGGTCCGAGCACGCGCGAGGAGAGAGGCGGGGTCCTCGGTCTGGGGCGCCGCGACCGCGCGGGGAGGCGGGAGGAAGGCGACGAGGACGAGGAGGACGACGGCCCCCCAGATCGCCGGGCGGCGGGATCGCATCGTGGCGGCGGCGGCGGTGGCTTCCAGGGCGGGCTCCATGGGCGTGATCCTGCCGGAAAGAGTCGAATTCGTGCGAGGGCTCCGAGGCCGTGAAGGAATCGGCGCCGCGCGACCGCCGGCCGAGAGCGGCTCCGGAGGGTCGCGAACAACGCGCTTGTTGAGTCGGGGGTTTCGGTCACTACGATTCCGGCACACCGATCGGGCGCACTCCTGGCCGCGGGACGCGGCCTGCACTCGGACGGTCCCTCTCTCAACGTAGGAGTTCACGATGCGGACGGTGTACACCCTGGCCGCCCTGTTGCTGATGACTCTCATGACGGGCTGCATCGCCGTCGCGACCCCCGCGATCGGTGTCCTCTACACCGGCGTCAAGTGGGGCGGCGAGCCCACGGACAACTCGGGCAGCTCGAAGATGGGAACCAGCGACGCCATGTCGATCATGGGCCTCGTCGCCGTCGGTGATGCGAGCATCGAGACCGCGGCGAAGAAGGCGGGCATCTCGAAGATCCACCACGTCGACTACGAGACCATGAACATCCTCGGCTTCTACGGGAAGCTCACGATCAAGGTCTACGGCGAGTGATCCTCGGGGCGGCGCCGGACGATCGGCCGAAGGGCCGGCGTTCCGAGCCGCCCGCTGCGTGACGCTCGATCGCGAGATCGAGCGCACGAACGACTCCGATCGTCGCCCGATCGGGCACGAGGGGCGCGGCACCGAGTGTCGCGCCCCTCTTGCTTGCAGCGCCGCGCCTGCAGGACCGTTCGAGCCGGCTTCCGTCGAGCGCCGACCGCCCCGGGTCGACCGATTCCCGCGGGCCGACTCCCGCGGACCGACTCCCGCAGGCCGACTCCCGCAGGCCGACTCCCGCAGGCCGACTCCCGCAGGCCTACTGCCGCACCGTGATCGTCTGCTTCCCGAAGCCGAGGAGCGGGAAGAGCAGGACCGAGAGGAACGAGTCGGCCGTGGTGTAGCCCGTCGTGATCTCGTAGTCGGTGGGAAGGGTCTTGCCGCCTGCCGTGACGCCCGGGTGCTCCGCGAGGAGCTTCCCCGCGTCGACGGGCGAGCCCGGACTGATGGGAACGAGGCCCCAGAGGAACCACCACTGCGCTTGCGACGCGACGATGCGGTTGTGCTTCGCTCCTTCGCCGACCGTGTGCCGATAGGTCTGGCACGCGCCGAGCGGAAGGGCCGCGAGCAGGATCGCGGCGAGCAGAGCGGGGAGGCGGAGGAGAGAGGAAGCTGCGAGGAGGGTTCGGTTCTTCACGTCGCGTCGATTCCAACGCGCCGCCGTCTCCGTCTCAACTCCGATCCTCCGCGACCCTGGAGAACGCCTCGCGCGGCGCGCCGCCCTCCGGGCCATACTCTGGCCCCCCGTGTCCTCCTCTCTCGCCGAGCCCGCCCTGCAGTCGGCCTACGCGCACTGCGAGTCGATCGCACGCCGCCGGCTGGAGAACTTCCCGGTCCTCTCGGAGCACCTCCCGGCCGACCGCGTCCCGCACTTCGCGGCCGTCTACGCGTGGTGCCGCGGCGCCGACGACGAAGCCGACGAGAGTGCGTCTCCGGCCGAGGCGCTGGAGAAGCTCGAGGCGCGGGCGCGCGAGCTCGACCGCATCTTCCGCGAGGGCGACGGCGACGGGCCCATCGCACCGAAGCCCGTCGCACCGGAGAGCCTCGCGCTGCGCGCGACGGTGCGCACGCTGCGCCTCCCGAGGAAGCCCTTCGACGACCTGCTGTCGGCCTTCCGGCAGGACCAGTCGAAGACGCGCTACGCCGACTGGGACGAGCTCCTCGACTACTGCTCGCGGAGCGCTCACCCCGTCGGACGCCTCGTCCTCGGAATCTTCGAGGAGCTCACGGGCGATCCGGCCCGCGACCGCTTCCTCCTCGAGCCCTCGGACGCCCTCTGCACCGGACTGCAGCTCGTGAACTTCTGGCAGGACGTGGCGCGCGATCTCCGCAAGGGCCGCGTCTACCTCCCGCAGGAGTCCCTGGAGCGCCACGGCGTCCGCGACGCGGACCTCGCCGCGCCCACCGCCAGCGCCGCGCTGCGCGCCTGCGTGCGGGAGGCCTGCGAGCGCACGGCGCCCTGCTTCGCCGACGGAGCCGCGCTCTCGGACCGCGTGTCGAAGGGTCTGCGGATCCCCGTCCTCGCCTTCGCCATCGCCGGCGACGAGCTCCTGAGCCGCATCGCCGCGGCGCGCTACGACGTGCTCGCCGCCCGGCCCCGCATCGGCAGGGTGCACCTCGCGAAGATCCTCGCCCGCGCGGCGGCGGCCCGCTGGATCGCAGCCTTCCGCCCTCGGAGGCGCGCGTGAGCGGCGACACGGCGGGCGGGCTCGCTCCCCTCGACCTCGCGAGCTCCTACGCGGCCGCGCGGTCGATCGCGCGGCGCGAGGCGCGCCACTTCTACTTCGCGTTCCAGTCGCTCACGCCGCCCCGGCGCGACGCCATGTGCGCCGTCTACTGCTTCCTCCGCAGGCTCGACGACCTCGCCGACACGCCGACGGAGGAGGATCGGCGGCGCGCCGACCGCTTCGCCCCCTGCCGCGCGATCCTCGATCTCGCCTACGGTGCGTCGGGAGCGAGGGCCGGGTCGCGCGAGGCGTCGCGCGATCCCGTCGCACCGGCCTTCGCCGACGCGGTGACTCGGTTCCGGATCCCGCGCGAGGACTTCGAGGAGGCTCTTCGCGGCGCCGAGATGGACCTCGAGCAGCGCCGCTACCGGACCTTCGCCGAGCTTCGGGTCTACTGCCACCGAGCGGCCTCCGTCGTCGGGCGCATGTGCATCCAGGTCTTCGGCCACAGCGGCGGGCGCGCCATCGCGCTCGCCGACGAGCTGGGCGTGGCGTTCCAGCTCACGAACATCCTGCGCGATCTCCGCGAGGACGCCGAGCGCGGGCGCGTCTACTTGCCGGCGGAGGACCTCGAGAGGTTCGGAGTCGACGAGGCCGAGCTGCGCGCCTCGACCGCGAGCGAGCGCCTGCGGAGGCTCCTCGCCTTCGAGGCGGAGCGCGCGCGGACCCACTACGAGAGCGCGGCGCCGCTCCTCGCGCTGATCGACCACCCGAGCCGCCGGGCGCTGGCGGGGATGCGCGCCATGTACCGTGCGATCCTCGGGAAGATCGAGCGTCTCGACTACGACGTGCTCTCGCGGCCCGTGCGCCTCTCGCTCCGCGAGAAGCTCTGGATCACCGCGCGCTCCTGGGTGCTCGCGCGTTGAGCCAGGGCCGGCCGATCGTCCTGGGCGGCGGGCTCGCCGGCCTCGCCGCCTGCCTCGAGCTGGCGCGGGCGGGCCGCGCTCCGCTGCTGCTGGAGCGCCGGCGCACGCTCGGGGGCCGCGCGTCGTCCTTCCCGGACCCCGCCTCCGGACGCGACGTCGACAACTGCCAGCACGTCCTCCTCGGGAGCTGCACGGAGCTCCTCCGCTTCTACGGCGCGATCGGCGTCGCCGACCGCATCGCCTGGCGCGACGCCTTCCACCTGGCGGCACCGGGGCCGAGCGGCGCCCTCGAACGCGCGGTCCTGCGGCCCTCGGGCGCCCTCCCCGATCGGTGGGCGTTCCTCCCCTCGCTGCTGCGTTTCCGGCTCCTGAAGCTCGGCGAGCGGATCACCGTCGCGCGCGTCTTCGGACGCATCGCGCGTCTCTCCGCCGCCGACCTCGACGCCCTCGAGAGCGAGAGCTTCGGCGCGTGGCTGGAGCGCCAGAGGCTCCCGCGGCGCGTCGTCACGCGCGTCCTCGCTCCCGTCGTCGTGAGCGCGCTCAACGAGTCGATCGGCAGGGCGTCGGCGCGGGCGGCGCTCCACGTGCTGCGGGAGCTCCTGCTCTCCGGACGCGACGCAGCGCGCCTCGGCATTCCCCGAGTCCCCCTCGGCGAGCTCTACGACGCGCCGGCGGGACGCGCCCTCGAGGCGGCCGGCGCCGAGGTGCGTCGGGACGTGCAGGTCTCGGCGATCGTCGTGGAGGACGGCGCCGTCCGCGGAGTCGTCGCCGGAGGCGCGCGCCTCGATGCGTCCGAGGTGATCCTCGCCGTGTCGCCCGACGCCGTCGCGCGTCTGCTGCCGGCGGACGCCATCGCCGCCGAGCCGTCGCTGCGGGCGCTCACGTCGCTCCGCTCGTCACCCATCGTCGGCGCCCACTTCTTCTTCGAACCCGACGTGGCGCTCCCCGAGGGGGAGCTCGCGCTCCTGGAGCGCACGGCCCAGTGGATCTTCGACCGTCACGCGGCGACTGGGCGCGACGAGGACCGCGGGCATCTCGCCGTGGTCGTCTCGGCCGCGCACGCGCTCGTCGATCGGGCGCGCGGCAGCGTCGAGGCGGATCTCCTCGAGGACGTGCGCGCCGCGGTTCCCTCGGCGAGGTCGCGCAGTCCGCGCCACGTGCTCCTCGTGAAGGAGCGGCACGCGACCTTCTCCGCGGCGCCCGGCGCGGAGCCGCTCCGCCCGGGGGCCTCGACGTCGGTGCGGGGCCTCTTCCTCGCGAGCGACGCCTGCGCCACGGGATGGCCGGCCTCCATGGAGGGCGCCGTCCGCGCGGGCCGCGCGGCCGCGGCGGCGCTGCTCGGTCCCGGAGGGGCCCCGTCGCTGGAGCGGTCCCGCGACGGGGGCTATCTTGGCTCCCGTTCGGGCGCCGCCGCGCGGTCGCCGATCCAGGAACCATGACCGCCGAGATCACGGAAGAGCAGCTCGCCGACCACACGCCGCCGACGATGCACGCGACGGTGTTCGCGACGACGCCGTCGGGTGCGACGATCGAGGTGGCGGGCTCGGCCGGCTATTGCTGGGGCGTCGAGCGCGCCATCGACCTGGCCGTCGACTCGGCGAAGGACAAGAGCCGTCCGACGGTCACGCTGGGCGAGCTGATCCACAACAAGCTCACGGTGGACCGTCTCCAGCGGGAGCACGACATCCAAGTCGTCGCGTCGGCGGAGCAGGCGCCGCCCGGCGCCTCCCTCGTCGTCCGCGCGCACGGCGTGCCGCCCCTGGTGCGCGAGGTGGCGCGCCAGCGCGAGCTGAACCTCGTGGACGGCACCTGTCCCCTCGTCGACATCATCCACCGCCGCGCGCGGGAGCTCCGCGCCGAGGGCTGGACCGTCGTGATCCTCGGCCAGCGCTCCCACCCGGAGGTGATCGGGATCCTCGGCTCCATCGGCGGCGACGGCCACGTGCTCGAGAGCGTGGACGACGTCAAGTCGCTGCCCCCGCTGAAGCGCGTCGGCGTCGTGCTGCAGAGCACGCTCATCGCGGAGAAGGCGGCGCGCATCGTCGCGGAGCTCACCCCGCGTTGCCGCCAGCTCAAGTTCTTCAACACGATCTGTCACGTGACGACGGAGCGGCAGACGGAGGCGAAGGACCTCGCGCACCGCGCCGACGTGATGCTGATCGTCGGGTCGCCGCATTCGTCGAACACCCTCAAGCTGGAGCAGGTCTGCCGCCTGGAGGGTTGCGACACGCACCGCATCGACTCCATCGCGGACATCGATCTCGCATGGTTCGCGTCGCGCAAGCACATCGGGATCCATGGAGGAGCCTCGACGCCGCGCGAGACCCTCGACGGGATCGTGCAGTTCCTCTGCGAGCGACTGACCGAGCCGGCCGCCCCGGCGGACGGCCCTCGCTGAGCCCCGACCCGCAGGCGACGATCCGGGTCGACGCGCTCACCAAGCGCTACGGAGAGACGCTCGCGGTCGACTCCGTCTCCTTCGAGGTGCGCCCGGGCGAGGTCTTCGCGCTCCTCGGGCCGAACGGCGCGGGCAAGTCGACGATCGTCCGCTCGATCGTCGGTCTCCAGGCGCCGACGTCGGGGCGCGTCTCCGTCGCGGGATTCGACCTCGCCGCGGACCCCGTCGCCGCGAAGGAGCGCCTCGGCTACCTGCCCGAGGTGGCGCGGCTCTACGAGGCGCTGACGCCCCGGGAGCACCTGGTGCTCGTGGCGCGGCTCCACGGGATTCCCGACGAGGTCTCGAAGGTCTCCCTCGAGCGGATGCTCGAGCTGCTCGAGCTCGGAGCGTCCGTGGACGCGCCGATCGCCTCCTTCTCGAAGGGCATGAAGCAGAAGGTCGCCCTCGCGGGAGCGCTGCTCCCGAGCCCGCCGGTGCTCGTCCTCGACGAGCCCATGTCGGGTCTCGACGCGGAGGCGGCGCTCGTGATCCGCGAGCTCGTGCGCGAGGCCGCGACGCGGGGCCGCTGCGTGCTCTACACCTCGCACGTCCTGGAGGTGGTGGAGCGCGTCGCCGATCGCGTGGCGATCCTCGTGCGCGGGCGCATCGCCGCCCTCGGGACGCTCGCCGAGGTGAAGGCCCTCTCGGGCTCGCGTGGAGACCTCGCCGAGGCCTTCGCGGCCCTCGTCCGCTCCGAGGATCCGAGGACGCGCGCCCGCGCCGTCCTCGACGCCGGGGCGCCTCCCGCCGCTACTTCTTGAGGTAGCCGATCTGGCTCAGCTCGGCCTCGCGCTCGGCCGAGTCGAAGGTCGAGAGCGCGCCGGCCCGCGCACGACGGGACGTCTCCCAGGTGGGGATCGTGCGCACGGCCCGGGGCACCTCGAAGATCTCCGAGAGGACGCGGCCCGCCATGTCCTCGCCGACGGGCAGGCCCAGCAGGTGGAGGATCGTCGGGCCGACGTCGAGCACGTGGGGCGGCTCGATCCGCGCGCCCGCGGCGATGCCGCCGCCGATCACGGCGAGGATGCCGTCGGGGGCGTGGTGGTGGCCGTAGGTGCGCGGCCCCTCCTTCTCCCAGCCGTGGTCCGAGACCACCACGAGGACGTCGTTCGGACCGAGACGCGCGAGGAAGCGGCCGAGGATCGCGTCGGCCCAGACGAGAGAGCGGTCGATGACTCCGCCGTAGCGCGCCACGCGCTCCGGGTCCTCGCCCTCCGCCAGCGCCTCCGGCACGGAGTACTGCCAGAACAGGTGCGCGAGCGCATCCGTGAGGCGCGTGTAGCAGAGCGTCAGGTCGGGAGCGTGCTCCTCGTCGAGGGCGAGCGCCGCGTCGACGAAGAACTCGTCGCGCAGGTAGGTGCCGTGGAAGACCGCGAGGGGCCCGCCGTCGGCGAAGGAGCGCGAGCGGCCGAACTCCTCCCACGTGGCGTCGTCGACGGGGAGGAAGCGCCCGAGCTCCTCCCGCGTCACGTCGGCGCCCGCGCGATGGAAGCGCGCGAGCTTCTCCTCGAGATCGGCAGGGTGCGTCGCGCCACGCGTGTCGACGAGACGCTCGCCCTCGCGGATCAGCTCCTGGAGCCAGCCGGTGCTCGCCACGTCGCTCACCATGAAGCCGAGGATCGGCTCCGTCGGGTAGGTCGCCCACCAGCCGACGATGCTCGACCGGAGTCCCGTCTCGGTGGTCTGGTTCCAGAGCGCCTTCGTGCCGCGGAGATTCGACGTGACGGGAACCTTGCGGTAGAGATCGAGACCCGCCAGCACATCGCGGAGCTGGCGGTCGCGCAGTCGCAGGGAGAACGCCGGGAGGAAGCTCGCGCGCGGCAGCATGAAGTCGCGGATGCCGTGCTCGAGGGGCGTGCGGCCCGTGGCGATCGTCGTCCAGATCGTCGGCGAGATGGTCGGCTCGAAGGTTCGCAGGCGCGCCGTGGCGCCCTCGGCGCGGAGCCGCGCGAAGTGAGGGAGGAGGCCCTTCTCGACGAGCGGATCGATCCGGTCCCAGGTGGCGCCGTCGATGCCGAGGAGACGCACCCGCTGTCCCGACGGGTCGCGCGGCGGAGGCTCCGGCAACGGATCGAACTTCGGCGCGAAGTCGCGCGGGTCGGTGTCGGGCTCGGCAGCGCGAGCGCTCGGCACCCGAAGATCGATCGTCGCGGCGGCGAACGACGCGACGGCGAGGAGTCCGAGCGCCGCGAGGCCCCGCGCGACGGGACGCGCCAGGGCCCCCCGCGCGACGCGCGCGCCGACGAGGGCGCCCGCCGGCAAGCCGACGAGGAGCCCGGCGAACCGGAGCCACCGCTCCTCCTCCATCTCACGGAAGACCGCGTAGCCGACCCAGCCGAGGACGACGCCGCCGCAGATGGCCGCGTGGAGCGCGAGGCTCCGCAGCGGTTGCATGCGCGTTCCCGCGAGCAGGAGGAAGACCGCGACCGGGATCACGAAGGCGAGGAGCAGCGCCACGGAGGAGCCCAGCAGCACGGCCGGCGCGTGCCACCCGAATCCGGCGGCGGCGTTGCGCGCGAGGAGGAACGACCCGAAGGCGAGCCCGCCGGCGGAGGCCGTCGCGGCGGCGACGACGAGCGCTGCGGGGAGCGACGCCTCCATCGCGGTCGCGGTCGGAGCGCTCATGGGCGGCGACGAGCTTCGGCGGACGGTCGCATCATCGGCGCAGCTTCCGCAGCGGAGCGGTGACGGTCAACGCGGATCCCGCGCGGCGTCATGCCTCGGCGACGCGCTGGAGAGTCTCGAAGGCGCGTGCGTGCCGCTGCTCCACCGTCGAGCGCAGGAGCGCTCCCAGGAGCTTCATCTTCCAGCCCTCCGGCTGCAGCCGCTCTCGGTAGCGGAGATCCGTCGAGCCGCCGGCGTCGGCGAGCTCGAAGCGGCCCTCCACGGAGAACAGCTCGCAGTCTCCGCGAAAGGCGAAGACCCGCGGCGGCGCCACTTCGACGCACTCGATCTCGACCACCAGAGGAGCGCCCTCGCCTGCGAACTCCTGCCGCATGCGCGCGCCGGCGGCGAGCGGCCCCTCGTCGAGGCGCCGCGCCGATCGGAGACCGTCCATCCAGCGCGGGAGCCGGTCGGGCTCGACGAGCCAGGGGAACACGTCGGCCGGCGGGCGCGCGATCCGGACGGTGCGGTCGGTCTCGATCATGCGTCGGGGCGGCGGCGCGCGCGCCGCCGCGTGTCTCCCCTACTGGGGGAACCCGTCGAAGGCCGTGACGTCGAGCGGGTCGTAGGCCGTCTCCCCCATCTCGAGCACGATGGCGGGCCCCTTCGATCGGTAGCAGTGCGCGACGCCGTGATCGATCGTGACGCGCTCGCCGGCCGTGAGCGGCACGAGCATCCCCGGGACCGACCGGTCGTTCGGCTGCACCAGCAGCTCCACGTCTCCGGAGACGACGAAGGCCCGCTCCACCCGGTTCGTGTGGAAGTGATGGCCGCGCGTCGCGCCCGAGGAGGGAGTGTCGAGGGTCCAGGCCAGGAGGTGCAGGAACGGCGGCCATTCGCCGTTCGCGATCTGGAACATGTCGCCCTTCGCGTTCTGGCGCCGCATGGGTCCCGTGTCGGGTGCGTCGATCTTCAGGCGCTCGACGCGCACGCGATCGTGGAGGTAGGAGCGCGCCATCAGCTCTTCGCCGTCTCGGACGCCTTCGCGGCCTCGCGCACGCGGTCGTCCTCGTGGAGCGACGGCGTCTCTTCGATCCAGCGCTGCTGCTCGGCCGGGATGTAGTCGTTCAGGTGCTGCAGGTCGGGGAGCGCCTTCGTGAGGTTGCGCGCGATGACGATGCGCTGCACCTGATTCGTGCCTTCGTAGATCTGGAGGATCTTCGCGTCGCGGAAGAACTTCGCGACCGGGTAGTCCTCCATGAAGCCGTAGCCGCCGAAGATCTGCACGGCGTCCGTCGCGACCTTCATGGCCGTGTCCGTCGCGAAGCACTTGCACATGGCCGCGAGCCGGTTCAAGCGGTCGAAGTCCTTCGCGTCGGCGGCGCGGGCCGCCTCCAGCACGAGGGCGCGCGCCGCCTCCACCTGCATCCCCGAGTCGGCGAGCATCTGCTGCACCATCTGGAAGCTGCCGATCGGCGCGCCGAACTGGCGGCGCCGGCTCGAGTAGACGATCGCGTAGTCGAGGGCACCCTGCGCGGCTCCCACGGCCTGGGCCGCGACGCCGGGCCGCGCCAGGTCGAGCGTCTCCATCGCATGGCGGAATCCCATGCCGGCGCGGCCGCCCAGCAGGTGCGACTCCGGAATGCGCACGTCGTCGAAGACGGTCTCCACGACCGGCACCGTCCGGATGCCCATCTTCGGCTCCACCTTCCCGATGGAGAAACCCTTCATCCCCTTCTCCACGAGGAAGGCGCTGATGCGGCGCGACTTCGACGTCGGATCGGTGACGGCGAAGACGGTGTAGAGATCGGCCGCGCCGCCGTTCGTCGTCCACTTCTTCTCTCCACGCAGCACCCAGTGGCCACCGTCCTTGGTCGCGCGGACGCGCAGGTTCTGCGCGTCGGAGCCCGCGAACTTCTCCGACAGACAGAACGCCACGAGCCGCTTCCCCGTCGCCACGTCGGGAAGGAACTGCTTCTTCTGCTCCTCCGTGCCGCCGACGATCAGCGGGAACGACCCGAGGGCGTTCACGGCGAAGGCGACGCCGAAACCCGAGTCGGCGCGCGCGAGCTCCTCGACGACGGTGCAGAGGTTCACGACGGACATCCCGCGCCCGCCGTAGGCCTCGTCGATGAAGGTGCCGAGGAGGCCCGAGTCGCCGCAGGCCTTCATGGCGTCCCAGTTGTAGGCGTCCATCCACCGGTCGTGGGGAACCTTGTCGAGGCGCGAGGCCTGGGGACGGACGTGCTTCTCCGCGATCTCGCGCGCGGCGGTCCGCCAGCGCTTGGTCTCTTCGGGGGTCGGAATCATCGAATCCGGTCGCTGGGGGAAGGTCGAGGGTTCGGCCGCTGGCCCGAGCCGGGGCCGCGGCGAGGAGCTGCGGAGTCTACTCCGGTCGTCGCGCGGGGCGTCGCGGTGCCGGGAGGGATCGCGCGTAGAGGCCCGCGTCCTCCGCCTCGGCCGCGATCTCCTCGGGATCGAGGATCATCCGGCGCGCGGTCGCCACGAGGAGGAACGTCCCTGGCCGCGCCGGGAGCGCGACCGGCGCGGCGGCGGCGCCGCGCAGTCCATGGAATCCGGAACCGGCGTCTTCCGCGAGGTCGCGCTCGCGGGCGAGCACCACGTCTCCATCCTCGGCGGCGCGCTCGAGCACGGCCCCGGGGCCACCGCGGCCGCAGACGGACGCGAAGGCGCGCCCGTCGAAGGACGTCGACGACGCCACCTGCACCGCGAGGACGCGGAACGGGCCCGAGCCGGTCCGGCGCACGAGCGCCGCGAGCGGAACGTCGAGCCGGCGTCGAACGCGGCGCAGCCACTCCTCGGCGGTCCGCGGCGCACGCCGGCGTCGGACCCGCGGGCGAGACTGCACGGCCTCCAGAAGCTCCACCGCGAGAGCGGGCGTCGACCCACGCAAGCGGCGCGCGGCCTCGGGGCTCGACGCGAGGGAGCGGGCGAAGCGCGTGGAGGGCGCACGGAGGAAAGCGAGCGCGGATCGGAGGCGCGCGTCGGCCTCGGTGGTCGCCGTGCGCGCGAGCCGCTCGATCGCTTCCGCGGCCCGGGTCGCGTCGTCCACACGGAGCGCGCACCAGGCGAGCCGCGCGAGCGCTTGCGGCTCATCGGGCTCGAGGGCGAGCGACTCCTCCAGGAGATCGAGAGCCCGACGATCGCGTCCTCGCTCGGCGCAGAGCCCGGCCCAGCAGGCGAGTGCCCGCGCCCGCACGGCGGCGGATCGCGCGTTGCGCGCGAGCTCGCCGAGCCGGCGCGCCGTCGCGCGGCCCCGGTGCCGCGCGGCGCGCAGGGTGAGGAGCGCGAGACGGATCGTCTCCGACTGCGGATCGAGCTGGAGCGCGAGGCGGAGGCAGCGCCGGGCGCGGCCTCGCGCATCGCGGGCGAGCACGAGCTCCCGATCGACGCGGTCGATGACGCGCAGCCGACGGCCGTCGCCCAGGTCGGCCGCCTCGAACTCCTCGCGGACCTCCCGAAATCGTCGCTGCCACGACTCGCGCGAGAGCACCGGACCCGGCAGCGGCACCGGGTCGCCCGGTCGACGAGCGACGGCGAGGGACAGCATCCCGAGCTCGGCGAGGCACCCGGCGAAGCGCCGGCGCTGCTGCGTCGTGAGCTCGCGCACGAGGTCGCCGGCTCGCGGCGCCACTTCCTCCGGCTCCGCGAGCGCCGAGCCCGCCCCGCCGCCGCAGGAGCGCAGGTAGGCGACGATCGGATCGAAGTCGGCGGGCCGCGCGAAGCTCTCCTCTCCCGCCGGGCTCGACGGAGCGCCGGCGTCTCGAGCGGGCGTCGGGATCTGGGTGTCGTCCGAGGTGTGGACCACGAAGTTCGCGCCTCCCGGAGAAGACCGCGGGTGAGGGACCGATCCTCCGCTTCGAGAGCGGCGCTCGCAATCGGTCGGTCGCGTGCATCCCGCGCGGTCGGCGCGGAGGACTTCATCCGGCGACTGCTACGCTCTCGCGTCCTTCGGCGCCTCGCTCCGACCCCGCCCTTGCGATCCAGTCCCCTCCGAACGGCTCTCCTCGCCGGCGCCGCCTACGACCTCGCCGTCGGCCTCGCGATCCTCGTCGGACTGCGATGGCTCGCGGAGATCCTGCCCATCCCGTTCCCGCAGGAGCCCGTCTACGCGCGCCTCTGCGGCGTGCTCCTGATCGGACTCGCCGGCTTCTACACGACGACGGCCCTCACGCTGCCGGGCTCGATGCCCTCCGTCGTCGCGGCGCTGGCCATCCGGCTGCTCGGGGGGATCTACCTGCTGCTGGTGCCGTGGACCGAGCCGGAGGCTCCGCGCTTCCTCGCCGTCTTCGGTGCGATCGACCTGCTCTTCGGCCTCTGGATCCTGCTCACGTTCCGCGACGGGGAGCGGGGGCGCCGGGCTCCGTCGCGCCGCTGACCTCGCGGTGCCGCGCGCGGATCGCCATCTGCGCCGCCAGGAGTCCCGCGAGGATCCCATCCTCGTAGTGGAACTCTGCCGCGGCGGCGAGACCGGGGAAGTCGTGCGGATTCAGGACGTCGTCGGCCGTGAGGTGCGGCACGAAGCGCCGCGCCACGCGAAGGACCTTGTCCCGCTGCTGCTCGATCATGCGCTCGAGCAGGGCCAGCACGTCCTCGACCGGCATCGATCCCGGATCACCCGGCACGGCGTGAGCGGGCCGGCTTGTACGGCTCGCCGTGGTCGATGACGATGCGGCCGCGGACCATGCATCCCATGCTCGACTCGTTCCGCGCGCGTCGCAACAAGCTGCTGGAGGCGATGGGCCCCGGCTCCGTCGCCATCCTGCGCACCGCGCCCGTGCGTCCCCGGAGCAACGACACCGACTTCAAGTTCCGCCCGGACTCGAACTTCTTCTACCTGACGGGTTGGCCCGAGCCCGAGGCCGTGGCCGTGCTGCGGCCGCCGCCCGCCGAGGAACCGTTCCTCCTCTTCGTGCTGCCTCGGGACCGGGAGAAGGAGACGTGGACGGGACGGCGCATCGGTCCCGAGGGGGCGCGGTCGCGTTTCGGCGCCGACGCCGCGTTCCCCCTCGCCGAGCTCGACGAGCGGATCGTCCCGATCCTCGGGGCCGCCGAGAGACTCTTCTACCGCATGGGGAAGGACGAGCGCTTCGACGCGCGCGTCCTCGGCTGGATCGAGAAGCTGAGGGGCCAGGCGCGCCTCGGCGTGTCGGCTCCTTCGCAGATCCTCGATCCGGGCGCGACGGTCCACGAGCACCGGCTGCGGAAGTCCGCCGAGGAGCTGGAGGCGCTCCGGCGGGCCGCGGAGATCACCGGCGAAGCGCACCGGGCCGCCATGCGGAGCGCGCGGCCGGGCGCCTTCGAGTACGAGCTGGAAGCGGAGGTCGACTACGTCTTCCGCAAGCGGGGCGGCTTCGGTCCGGGCTACGCGACGATCGTCGCGAGCGGACCCAACGCCACGATCCTCCACCACACGTCGAACGACCGCAGGCTCGAGAAGGGCGACCTCCTCCTGCTCGACGCCGGCTGCGAGTTCGACCTCTACACCGCGGACGTGACCCGCACGTTCCCGGTGTCGGGACGCTTCACGGAGGATCAGCGCGCGATCTACGAGGCCGTCCTCGAGGCGCAGCTCGCCGCCATCGAGTGCGTGCGGCCCGGAGCGCGCTTCCAGGATGCCCACGACGAGGCGACGCGCGTCCTCGTGCGCCACCTGCTCGCGCTCGGCATCCTCGCGGGAGACGCATCCGCGGTCCTCGAGAAGGGCGACCACAAGCGCTTCTTCATGCACCGGACGAGCCACTGGCTCGGGATGGACGTGCACGACTGCGGCTCCTACTTCACCGGCAGCGAGTCGCGGACGCTCGAGCCCGGCATGGTGCTCACGGTGGAGCCGGGCCTCTACTTCGCCGAGGACGACGAGCAGGTGGATCCGCGATGGCGTGGGATCGGTGTACGCATCGAGGACGACGTGCACGTGACCGAGTCGGGCCGCGAGGTCCTCACGGACCACATTCCGAAATCCCCCGGCGACGTCGAGGCGGCGGTGCGCGCTTGACGCGGCGAGCCGGCGTGCGCGCCCTCCTCCGCGGCTGCCTCCTCGGGCTCGCCGCCTGCGCGGCGCCGCCGATCGGCGGAGGGGTCGACCTCGAGGCGCTCCCCGACGACGCGTTCCGCATCGTCGTCGCCGCGACCATCGACGAGGCGATCGAGTCGGCGATCCGCGAGATCTCGAGCCGGGGCGCCGTCGCGGTCTCCAGCCGGGAGGGCGGCTGGCTCGTGGGAGACGTCGAGCGCACCGAGGTGCGGCTCCACTTCGAGTCGATCGACGAGCGCGTCTCCGCGATCCGCGTCTCCGCCGTCGACCCCGACCGGAGGGCCGCTCGGCCACGCGTCGCGGAGACGCTCGCGATCCGGATCGCCCGACGGCTCCGCTGAAGGACGCGTCCCGCGCGTGCGCGCGCGGCGCATGGGCGGCGCACGGGTGGCACGGAGACGGAAGCAGCGCGCAACCCCGGCGGGCGGGGCTGCGCGCTCCGGATCGAGCGGGCCGGATCTCTCGCGGGGCAGGATCGACGCCCGGAGCCGGTCGAGGCCCGGCGCCGATTCTTTCGCGACCTCAGTGCCGGTTCAGAAGCGGCGGATGCGGGGCTTCGCGCCGAGGTCCTTCTTCGGACCGATCCCGTTCCTCGGGCCGAATCCGTTCTTCCGATCGAGTCCGTTCCTCGGATCGACGAGGGCGCGCCCCTTCAGCTCCAGGATCTTCTCGACCTTCTCGTCGGTCGAGAGCGACTTCCACGCCTGCACGCGCTCCTGCATCTTCGGGTGCGCCTCGAGGAACTTCGCACGCTCCTCCGCGCGCTGCGCCGGCGTGAGGGCCTTCCTCGCCTCGATCTTCTCCTTCAGCTCCGCGTGGCGCGTGAGCTTCTCCTCGATCGCCGCGCGGAGCCTCGGATCGGCGTCCAGCTTCGCCTTCCGCTGCTGCATCCGTCCCTCGGGGCCGAGCTCGACGATCGCCGCGATCTTCGCCCGCTTCTCCTCGGGGGTGAGAGCGCGCCATGCGGCCTTCTTCTGCGCGAACTTCTCCCGGAGGAGGACGCGGATCTCGGGGTCTTGCACCACCAGGCGGCGCACCGGTCCGTCCTTCGACGCAGGACCGCGGCGGGACTGGGCCGACGCGATGGCGGGGAGCAGCAGGAGTGCGGAGACAGCGAGAGCGGAGACAGCGAGTGCGGATGCGATGGTCGTGCTTCTCATGATGGTCGTTCCTCGGCCACGAAGGGGCGACGACAACCGGACCTCCTCCCGTCGGTTCCGCGCGCGTCGAGGATCGGCTTCCCTGGCGGGTCGTCAGTCGCGCCAATCGGCGAGGAACACGTTCGTGTCTCCGCGCGCCGCTCCGTGGCGGTTCGAGGCGAAGACGAGCCACTTCCCGTCCGACGACCACATGGGGAAGCCGTCGAATTCCGGGGAATGGGTCACGCGCTTGAGTCCCTCGCCGTCGAGCCCGATCAGGAAGAGATCGAACTCGCGCCCCTGGGGGTCTCCGGAGTTCGAGGAGAAGATCACGCGCTTCCCGTCCGGATGGGGGAAGGGAGCGAAGGACGCGGCTCCGAGGTTCGTGATCCGGCGGCGATTCGAGCCGTCGACGTCCATCACGTAGATCTCGAGCTTCGAGGGACGCACCAGGTGCTCCTTCAGCAGCGCCTGGAACTCGCCGAGCTCCGCCTCGTCGGTGATCTCGCGCGCGCGAAAGACGATCTGCTTCCCGTCGGCCGTGAAGAAGGCGCCGCCGTCGTACCCCGGCGAGGTCGTCACGCGCTTCACGTCCGTCCCATCGATCTTCGCCGTGTACAGCTCGAGGTCCCCGTCGCGATCGGAGGTGAACACGATGCGCGTGCCGTCGCGGGAGATCGTGGCCTCGGCGTCGTAGCCCGGCCCCGTCACGAGGGGGCGGAGGTCCGAGCCGTCGGGTCGGGCCGAGTAGATCTCGAAGGTCTCCTCGAGACGCCAGACGTAGCCGCGCGAGTAGTCGGGACGCGGCGGGCAGTCGCCGCTCGCCGCGTGCGTCGACGCGAAGAGGATGCGCTCGCCCGACGGGAACCAGTAGGCGCACGTGGTTTTCCCCTTCCCGGTGCTCGCGAGCCGGAGGCCCGAGCCGTCCAAGCCCATCGTGAAGATCTGGTCGCACGCGTAGGGCGGCCGGGTCGCCTGGAAGACGAGCTCCCGGTCGTCGGCCGAGAAGTAGGCCTCCGCGTTCTCTCCTCCGAAGGTGAGCTGGACCAGGGACGCGAAGTGACGGTCTTCTCCGGGGGCCCGGAGGTCGGCGGGGCGAGACGCGGCGCCCTGAACCGCGGCGTCAGGCTTCTTGGATCCAGGAGCCGCGGCGGGAACGGCGAGGGCGGGACGTCCCGGAGTCTCGCTCGGCCCGTCCTTCGAGCCGGAGCAAGCAGCGGAGAGCGGAAGGACGGACCCCGAGAGGCAGAGAACGAGGATCGTGGTGCGCATGGCGAAGCGCGAGAGTCTACGGTCCGACGCGCCCGATCCGCCGGCCTCCGTAGGAGCCGGCGCCACGGGACCGACGCGCCGCGCCGGACCCGGTCGCGCGCCGATGCGAACGCCCGGGCTCCCCTCGTTCGTTCGCTCCTTCCTGCAGGCCGTTCCGCCCGTTCTCCTCCTTTGGTTCCGCGCCGACTCGTTCCTTCGCCTCCTTCCTTCTCCTCCTTCTCCTCCCTTCCCTTCTCCTTCTTCCTGCGGCGCCGCGAGAGGCGGCCGCCCGACTCGGATCCCCTCCGTTGATGGCCGGCGTCGGATTCGAACCGACAACCCTCAGCCTGTAATGCTGAGGCTCTGACCATTGAGCTAGCCGGCCTCGGTGGCCGAATGCTCAAGAGGCGCGCTCCCATCGTCAACCCCGGCGGCTCCGAAGCTCTCCCGGCTCCGGCGTTGCCCCGCGGCGGAGCGCGGCCGACAATCTTCGCCCCTTTTTCCCCGCCTCCCGCCCCCTGCCCTCGCTCGCTCCTCCATGAAGATCGCCGTCGTCGGCTCCGGATACGTCGGCTTGGTCGTCGGAACCTGTTTCGCGGATACCGGCAACGACGTCGTCTGCGTGGACGTCGATGCCGCGAAGGTCGAGAAGCTCGCCCAGGGGATCTCGCCGATCTACGAGCCGGGCCTCGAGGAGTTGCTCAAGCGGAACCTGGCGGAAGGCCGGATCCGCTTCACGACGAACCTGAAGGAGGCCGTGAAGAACGCCCTCGTCGTCTTCATCGCCGTGGGGACGCCCTCCGGCGACGACGGCAGCGCGGATCTGCAGTACGTGCTCGCCGCGGCGCGCGGCATCGGCGAGGCGATGGACGGGTACCGCGTCGTCGTCGACAAGTCGACGGTGCCCGTCGGCACGTCGCGCAAGGTCGCCGCCGCCCTTCGCGAGGCGACCGATCAGCCGTTCTCCGTCGTCTCGAATCCGGAGTTCCTGAAGGAGGGAGACGCGCTCGACGACTTCCTCAAGCCCGACCGCGTCGTCATCGGGACGGACGATCCCGCCGTCGCGGAGATCATGCGCGAGCTCTACGGGCCCTTCCTCCGCACCGGGAAGCCGTTCCTCGTGATGGACCCCGAGAGCGCCGAGCTCACGAAGTACGCCGCGAACGCGATGCTCGCGACGCGCATCTCGTTCATGAACGAGATCGCCGCGATCTGCGATCGCGTGGGCGCCGACGTGGGGAAGGTGCGCGAGGGCATCGCGACCGACTCGCGCATCGGCCCTTCCTTCCTCTTCGCCGGTCTCGGGTACGGAGGCTCCTGCTTCCCGAAGGACGTGCAGGCCATCGCGAAGACCGCGAGCGAGCACGGCTACGACTTCAAGATCGTGCAGGCCGTCGAGGCCGTGAATCGCGCGCAGCGCTCGGCGCTCGTGAAGAAGATCCTCGCGCACTTCGGAGGCAGCGCGAAGGGGCGGACCGTCGCTCTCTGGGGGCTCGCCTTCAAGCCCAACACGGACGACATGCGCGAGGCGCCGGCCGTCTCGATCATCGAGGCGCTCCTCCAGTCGGGGGCGAAGATCCGAGCCACCGATCCCGAGGCGATCCCCGTGGCGCGCGCGATCTTCCAGGACCGCGTCGAGTTCGCCGCCAAGCCCTACGACGCGCTCCCGGGCGCCGATGCCCTCGTCCTCGTCACCGAGTGGAACGAATTCCGGCGGCCCGACTTCGACCGCATGAAGAAGCTGATGAAGACGCCGGTCGTCTTCGACGGACGCAACATCTACACGCCGTCCGTGCTCGAGAAGATGGGCTTCACCTACTACGGGCTCGGCGTGCGCGCCGGGAAGAGACGCGCGCCGGACGCCTGAGCGTCGTCCGAGCCCCCGGAGGAGCGCGCCCTCCGGCGCGCCACCGGCGCCGATTTTTTCAGGACCTCGAGAGCCCTTCCATCGGGCCGGTTACTTTGTATCGTAGAGTCAGTTCGCAACGCTCCGCTCCGCGCGGGACCGAGCCTCCTGCCCTCGCACCATGGACCTCGACGACGCCCTCTCCCAGATCCGCGAGATCCGCGGGACCCTCGCCCGCAGCACCGTCTACCGCGGAACCCGCGCCGGCTCGGTCGCCGCGACCGCCCTCGTCGCCGAGATCGCCGCGCTCTTCCAGCCTCGGGTCGTACCCGAGCCCGTCCTCACTCCGAACGTCTGGACCCTCTACTGGATCGGGGCCGCCGTCGCCGCGAGCGCGATCGTCACGGGCCAGGTGCTGTTCACCTACGCGACGTCGCCCTCCCAGGACCGCGCCGCGACGCGCGCGGCGCTCTCGGTGTTCCTCCCGCCCCTCCTCGCGGGCGGGCTGCTGACGCCCGTGCTCTGCCAACGGGGTCTCCACCCGTTGCTCCCGGGAGTCTGGGCCACGTTCGTCGGGCTCGCGCTCCTCGCCACCCGCTCGCTGCTGCCGCGCGCCTCGGGCATCGTCGGCGCAGGATTCGTCGTCGCTGGCGCCGCGATCCTCCTCGCCCTCCCCGGCTCCGGCGCCTTGGAGCCCTGGGTCATGGGACTCACCTTCGGGCTCGGCCCGCTCGCCGCCGCCGCGGTGCTCTACTGGAACCTGGAGCGTCCGAGTCCCGCCGACGCGCGGGAGGACGGCCGACGGTGACACCGGCGCGCCGATCGCGCGGTCCCGCCACGCCGCGCTACGCCTTCGAGGGCCTGAAGCGTCTGTTCCACGAGCCGGCGCGCCTCGCGATCCTCACGTCGCTCGCGGGGCGCAGCGAGGGTCTCCTCTTCAACGACCTGAAGGAGCTCTGCGGCCTCACGGACGGGAATCTGAGCCGCCACCTGCAGTGCCTGCGGGAGGCGGGCGTCGTCGAGGCCTGGAAGAGCACGCAGCGCGGTCGTCCCCGCACCCTCTGCCGGTTGTCGAAGGAGGGCCGCGCCCAGTTCCTCGAGTACCTGGACGCGCTCGAGACGGCCGTGCGCACGGCGGCGGCGGCCTCGCGCGCCTCGGATTCCGGACGGGGCCTCGCTCCCGCCTGAGGGCGCCGCGCCCCACGTCCTCGGTCGAGCTCTCCCGATCGATCCTCCTCGAACCGTTCCCACCCAGCCATCGCCCACGAACTTTGTGATGCCAAGTCGACCATGCAGGTCTTGATCCCCCGTTTCTACGGCATGTGCTTCGGCGTGCGCGACGCGCTCGCGATGGCGGAAGCCGTCGAGGAGCCGGAGCGCGTGACGATCCTCGGCGAGCTCGTCCACAACGAGGAGGTGGGGCGCCGGCTCGCCGCGCGGGGATTCCGATCCGTCGGCGAGTCCTCCGGCGAGATCCCCCGCGACGGCGCCGTTCTCGTCACGGCGCACGGCACGAGCGACCACGAGCGGGCGCGCTACGACGCGGCCGGCCTCTCCGTCATCGACACGACCTGTCCCCTCGTACGCAACGCCCACGAGGCCGCGCGCCGCTTCGACGCGGAGGATCGCCTCGTCGTCGTCGTGGGCCGCGCCGATCATGTCGAGGTGCGCGGCCTCACGGGCGACCTGCGCGCGCACGTCGTCATCGCATCGGCCGCGGAGGCGCGCGACCTGGGCGCGCCGCGGATCGGCGTGCTCTCCCAGACGACCACGCCTCCCGACGTCTTCGCCGACGCGGCGCGCGCGGTCCGTGACGCGAACCCGCGCGCCGATGTCGCCATCGCGGACACGGTCTGCCGCCCGACGCGGGATCGCCAGGAGGCTCTCGCCGAGCTGCTCGACGCCGTCGACCTGCTCGTCGTCGTCGGTGGCGCCCGCTCCCGCAACGCGCAGGAGCTGGTGGCGGCCGCGGAGCGCGCGGGGGTCCGCGCCTTCCGCATCTCGTCGGCGGAGGAGCTCCAGCCGGAGCGTCTCGCCGGCGCGGTGACCGTTGGGCTCACGGCCGGAACGTCGACGCTCCCGGGCACCTTCGACGCCGTGCACCGCGCGCTCCTCGCCCTGGAGAGGTGAACGAACGGGCCCGTCCGCGCCGCTCGCCGGCGTCGCCGTGGCGGCGGGCGCAGGCGCGCGCGTCGTCGCTCAGCCGTCCGTGCCCGAGGCGTCCGACGTCCCCGACCGGCTTCCGTTCGATCCGTCGCTCCCCTGGGACCCCGCGGGTGACGTGCGCCGGCGGCGTCCACGCGTGTTCAGGAAGAACCTCCCCGTGTCGTGGCTGAAGCCGAAGACCTCGGCGTAGCGGCCCCACTTGAGGAGGGTCGCGTAGAGGTCCTCGGGGTCGTGCGAGGGAAGCAGCACCACGAGCTCCTCGAGGATCTCCTCCTTCTCGACCGCTTTCTCCGGGTGGTTCGAAAGGAACTCGATGAAGAAGCGGATCAGCGGCAGCTTCTCCATCTGCTCGCGGATGAGCGACTTGCGCGTGTTCACGTCGCCCTCGGTCACCTTCTTCCCGAGGGGCAGCAGGACCACGTCTCCTCCCGGCGTGTGGACGAGCCCGAGGATCTCGGCGCCCCTCAGGGCCGGGAGCAGCTCGGAGGAGTCGAGCTGCAGCTCCTGCGCGAGGCGATAGACGTCGGCGCTCCCGCCGTGATCGTCCAGGACCGTCAGGAGGCCGAGGATCTCGGTGACCCCGACGGCCGGAATGGGTTCGGCGAACATCGGTGAGACGGCGGAGTCTATCAGGCGAGGAGGGACGGAGTCGGCGCGGAGACGGGAGACGGCCCGGAGTGCCAGGCGCGTGAAGCGCCGAGCCTCCGCAAGTCCTGCCCTGGGGCGAGCCTGCGGCGCGGGAGCGATTGCATGGACGCGTCAGACGATGGCCGAGAAAACCCGGTCCACCATCTCGTTGAAGGGCGGGGAGTTCTTCTCCCGTGGCCGGGGCAGGACGTTGCGGATGTCCTCCCGGACCCGGCCCGGCTCTCCGGCCAGGACGACCACCCGATCCGCCAGCTCCACCGCCTCCTCGATGAGATGGGTGACGAGCACGACCGTGTTCACCGGCAGGTTCGGGTCCGCCCAGATCTCCAGGAGTTCGTCGCGAAGGCTCACGGAGGTGAGCGCGTCGAGTGCCGAGAAGGGCTCGTCCATCACGAGGAGCTTCGGCTCGACGGCGAGGGCCCGTGCGAGACCGACCCTCTGCTTCATCCCGCCCGAGAGCTCGCGCGGATAGGCCTCCTCGCTCCCGTCGAGACCCACCTTGTCGAGGTAGTAGGCGACGCGCGACTTCTGCACCGACGGATCGACGCGCCGCGCCTCGAGCCCGAGCCGGACGTTCTGCTCCACCGTGAGCCACGGGAACACCGCGAAGGACTGGAAGACCATCGCCGAGTCGAGGTTCACGCCGCGCAGCTCCCGGCCCTCGAAGAGGATGCGCCCCGCCGTCGGCGTCGCGAGCCCGGTCATCAGCCGCAGGAGCGTCGACTTCCCGACGCCCGAGGGCCCGACGATGGCGAGGAACTCCCCGTCGGCGACGTCGAGGCACACGCCGTCGAGGACGACGCTCTCCACGTGCTCCCGCCGGAACGCCTTGCGGACGTTGTCGAGCTGGACGATCGGAGTGGGACGCACGGGACTACGCGTCGAGCGAGTAGCGAGACTCGGCCGCGTCGTAGAGGCGATGCCACACCAGCCGGTTGATCACGGCGACGGCGACGAGCATCGCGAGCATGTTAAGGGCGAGACTGGCGGGATCGTACTGGACGACGGTCGCCTGCACGAGACGCGAGCCGATGCCATCGCACTCGAACACCTGGTCGCCGACGTGGAAGCGCTCCGCCACGTTGAGGGCGTTCCATCCGCCTCCCCAGGCCGTCACGCTGCCCGTGACGAGCGCCGGCGTCATCACGGGGATGAAGATGCGACGCACCTTCGCGAGGCCGCGGAGACCGAGCGACTGCGCCGCCTCGTCGAGATCCGCCGGGAGTCGCTTCACTCCCTCGATGAGGTTGAACAGCACGTACCACTGCATGCCGGTCATGAGCATCACGACGGCCGTGGCGTTCGTTCCGAAGACCGGCTGGAAGAGCTTCCCGAGGATCGGCCACACGGCGACCGCGGGAACGGCGGCGAGCATCTCGGCGCCGGGAGTGACCCAGCGGTCGCGCCTCGGGCTCCGGCCCACCCAGAGAGCGACGGGGATCGTCCAGGCGAGCGTCAGCACGTAGGCGAGGAAGATCCGCGATCCCGACTTCACGAGAGCGATGGGCACCGTCGCTGCATCCTCCGGCCAGGGCTTCGCGAGCGTGAACCCGAGCGCCAGGAGCGCCGCCAGGCCGAGGGCGACGAGCCCGCCGAAGAAGCCGTAGTAGCTCGACGTCGCGAGCGCGCGCACGAGGCGGCCCGCCGTCCGCGGCTGCGGCGTCGGCACGACGGCGGCGATCCGCGACCCCACGACGCCAAGGGCCCTACCGAGCCGGGAGACGGCCGAACGCGCGCGCAGCGACACGTCGGAGCGCCGCCACCAGTCGAGGACGACGGAGGTCTGCTCCTCGCCCTCGCGGATCGCGTCGTAGCGGTACTTCGCGGACCAGGCGGTGAGCGGGCGCCACAGGAGGAATTCCAGGACCACCACCACCACGAGGACGACGCAGAGCCCGGTCGCGAATCGGATGGGCTGGAACACCGGATAGACGGCGTCGCTCAGGTAGGACCCGATCCCGCGGACGCGATGCGTCGAGTCGACGATCTCGCAGAGGGTCAGGAAGTACCAGCCGTTCGCCCAGGACGCGATCGAGTTGTAGACGAGCTTCGGGATCGACGCGGGGAGGTAGAGTCGGAGGAACCGATCCGTCGCCCCGAGACCGAAGCTGTCCGCCGCGCGCCGGAGGTCGCCAGGGATCTGCGTCACCGCCTCGTAGACGCCGAAGGCCAGGTTCCAGACTTGCACGCTGAAGATCAGGAAGACGCAGGCCGCCTCGACTCCGAACCTCTCCTGCCCGAAGAGAGCCCCGGAGGTCTGGATGAAGACGACGACGACGACCGGGAAGAGCGCCGGGATCGGCACCGACTGCGCCACGTCGAGGAGAGGCAGCAGGTAGCGCCTCGTGGCGGGCTGCGTCGCCGCCAGCAGCCCGTAGGGAATCGCGAAGGCGAGCGCGAGGGCGAAGGCGAGCGCCATCCGGAACAGCGACGACAGCGCCGAGACGGCGAGACCCGGCGCCTCGTCGGGCACGCTCACGGACGATGGCCCGAGCCACTGGCCGGCGAGACCCAGGAGCAGGGCGCTCCCGAGCACGCCGAGGGTGATCGCGAGGTCGCGAGGGCGGAGCCGGATCCGAGGGACGCGCATCGGGGAAGGCGAAGGCCTTCGGAGTCGCCGGGCGCGACTCGTGGCGCGGAAGAGTAGCGACCGGGCGGCTCGACTCCCGGAGGAGAACGCACGAGGCGCCGCCGCTGCGGGCGTCGCGTGCGTCCACCTCCGGGTCGGGAGCTGCCGAGCGCGGCGGCTCCGCCGCGGCTCAGTCGATCTCGTCCGCGTCCTCGTCGCCGGCGTCCTTCCCCGCCTCGGGCTTCCCCTGACGCCGCTCCAGGTCGCGCACGGCCTTCATCCGATCGAGCGCCTTGCGCACGCGAGCGCCTCGCGTCGACGGGTCGGCCGCCACGTCGTGGAGCGCCAGCTTCGCCGCCTCGATCGTCCGCGCCGCCTCCTTCAGGTCGTCCTGCTGGATCCAGGTGCGCGCGATCCGGTCGAAGGCACGCACCCGGTCGAGCGGGTCGGCTCCCCGATCGGCCACCGCCTGCCAGGCCTCGCGCGCCTTGCCGAGGTCCTTCGCCTGCGCGTGGAGCGACCCGATCCAGTAGAGCGCGTCGTCGCGCGTCGGCGCCTCGTCGGCGAAGTCCGTCGCGACGCGCCGGTAGGCGTCCATCGCCTTCCCGAGCTCCTTCGCGCGACGCAGCACGTGGGCGGTCTCCAGGACGGCCCTCGCCGAGAGCCTGCGGTCGCCGCCGATCGCGACCACCTGCGCGAAGGCCTTCTTCGCCGCCTCCAGATCCCCGAGCTGGCGGCGCAGCTCCCCGAGGCGGAAGGCGGCCGTCGACGTCTCGCTCTTCGCGTCCGGGAAGTGCGACAGGACCGCCTCGTAGGCCGCGGCCGCGATCTCGGCTCCCTCGCGCCGCGCGACACCCTTCCCCCGGATCGCCCGCCGCGCCTCGTCGGCCTTGCGAAGCTGCGCCTTCGCGTCCGCCTCCTTGCCCGGCGCATCGCCGGCCAGCGCCGGCACGCCGACCGCGGCCACCGCGCGACCCGGAGCCGGCGCCGCCGACGCTCCTGCCGCCGTCACGCCCAGCAGGAGGAACACGCTTCCGATCCACCATCGAGACTGCATAGCACTCATCGAACGACTCCTCGCTCTCGCGCACGCTCCGGACCATCCGGAGCGACGGCGCGAGAGAGTTCCTCGGGGCGCGGCTCCACCTCGCGCGCGCGCAGGCGCCTCGCGACGGCCTCCCGGAGACGCACGCGGCCGCGCTTCAGGCGCGATTGCACCGCGTCGCGCGAGAGCCCCACCTCGCGCGCCATGGCCGAAGCAGGCCGGCGGTCCTCGTAGCGGCGGCGGAGCAAGGCGCCGTCGCGCTCGCCCAGGGCGTCGAGCTCCGCGCGCACGCAGACGAGCACCTCCTCGGCGGTGAACGCCCTGCCGTCCACGATCCACCGCCGGTCCACGACCGAGCGCTCGGCATGGATCCGCTCGAGCTCGTCGGCGCGGAGCGGCCGGAAGCGCCGCCGCACCCGAGACGCGACGCGCGGCACGAGCCTGCCGAGGCGATCCGCCGCTCGCTCCGAGGCCGAGCCGCCGGAAGCGATCAGCCCCGACTCGAGAGCCTCCACCCAGAGGTCCTGCAGCGCGTCCTCCGCACGGTGGCGATCGTGGATCCAGCGACCGAGGTATCCGAGCCAGCGGCGCCGCGTCTCGCGGAACGCCGCCTCCATCGCTTCGTCGGGAGGTCGCGTCGTCATCGGCTCCATGGCTCCGTGCCGCATCCCGGACGGGCGCGGCATTCCGGAAGCGCGTCGCCGCGCGACGCGGTCGCGAATTCCTCGAGCGCCGGGAATCCTCCGACGCAGGCCGACCCGCACGCGCGACTTGCGAGGACCGCGCGCGATCGACCGTCGAGGTCCAGGGCGCGCGCGGCGCGCGCGTGCGGGACGCCCGCGTCCGGAGCGACGGCGGGACCGCGCGGCGCGGAGCCTCGCCGCCGCGTCCCCGATGCGTCGGAATCCCTTTCCCTGCGGACGCGCGCGCGGTGGGAAGAGCTTTCCGTCTCGCTCCGGGGTTGGGGCTCCTCCACCGCACCCGCTCGGGCGCAACCCGTTGCGAGACGCACGACGCCGGGGATGGCAACCGGATTGCGCCTCCACTCGACGGTCCCATGAGCAACGCCCTCTTCAGCGCCGCCGCATCCCTGAGCGCCCTGGTGGACATGCAGGACGCGATCGCGCACAACCTCGCGCACGTGTCGACCACGGGATTCAAGAGCCAGAAGGTCGCCATCGGCAGCTTCGCCCGGTCGATGGGCTCCGCGAACGCCCGCTTCCCCGCGCCGCGTCTCGAGCAGAGGACCGACTGGAGTCAGGGCGCCCTCACGCCGACGGCGAGCGCCTACGACTTCGCGATCCAGGACGCGCCCAGTGCGAACCCGAGCTTCTTCAAGCTCGAGACGCGCGACGGCATCCGCTACACGCGCGGAGGACCTTTCCTCCCGACTCCCGACGGGGGCCTCGTGAACGTCCACGGCGACCGCCTCGTGCTGGAGGGGTCGATCCCGAGCCCCGACGATCCGATCTTCGTCGACGAGGCCGGGCGCATCAGCCAGGACGGGCGAGCCACGGGCGCGCGCGTCGTGATGGTCACGCTCTCGGATCCGGCGCGGATCGCGCCCGAGGGCAACTTCCGCTTCAAGGCGAACGGAGCCGTCGAGAGCCCGTCCCTCGCCATCGTGAAGAGCGGCTACCTGGAGCGGAGCAACGCGAACGCAGTCGACGCGCTCGTGAGCCTCGTGACCGTGAGCCGCGCCTTCGAATCCTCGGCGCGCGCGCTCCGCACCGTCGACGAGATCGAGCAGCGCACCTCCACGTCTTCCTGATCCGAGTCTCCCCGAGGCCACGACCGTGATTCGAGCTCTCTACACCGCAGCGACCGGGATGAAGGGACAGCAGCTGAACGTGGACGTCATCGCGAACAACCTCGCGAACGTGAACACGACCGCCTTCAAGCGGAGCCAGGTGCAGTTCCGCGATCTCCTCTACTCGACGCTCCAATCCCCCGGCGCGACGTCGAGCACGGGTCAGGTCCTCCCCACGGGCCTGCAGATCGGCTCGGGCACCGAGGTGGCGGCGACGACGCGCGTCGTCTCCCAGGGCGTGCCCGAGATCACCGGGCGGCCCCTCGACGTCGCGATCCAGGGAGAAGGGTTCTTCAAGGTCCGTCTCCCCTCCGGCGAGGTCGCCTTCACGCGCAACGGCACCTTCAGCTACGACGCGCAGGGACGCCTCGTGACGTCCGAGGGCTACGCGCTCGATCCGCCGCTCACGATCCCGACGACGGCGCTGTCCGTGCAGATCGCCAAGGACGGCAACGTCTCGATCTCCGTCGCGGGCCAGGCCGAGGCGCAGACCGTCGGCCGCATCGGCCTCACGCGCTTCGCGAACGCGGCCGGTCTCCGCGCCGACGGCGCGAGCCTGCTCTTCCAGACGGGCGCGAGCGGCGCACCGCAGGACGTCCAGGCCGGCTCGAACGGCGCCGGCACGATCCTCCAGGGCACCCTCGAGCGCTCCAACGTCGAGGTCGCGACGGAGCTCGTGAACCTGATCATCGCGCAGCGCGCCTACGAGGTGAACTCGAGGGCGATCCGCTCGAGCGACGAGATGATGCAGCAGGTCAACGCCCTCGCGCGCTGAGGTGACGACCATGCTCGCTCCCTGCGCGCTCCCTCTCGCCCTCGCGGCCCTCGCCTGGGCGGCGGCTCCGTCCGGCGACGTGCCCGCGCCTCCTCCGGCGGCGCCCGCGATCACGGTCGTGCAGCTCCGACCGAGGGCGGCAGTCCGCGGCACCGAGTTCGTCCTCGCCGACGTCGCCGACCTCACCGGACCCGGGGCCGCGACCCTCGGAGCCCTCGCGATCGGCTACTCCCCGATCCCCGGCTCCGAGCGCCGTCTCCTCGCCGCCACCGTCGACGCGAAGCTCGCCGCCGCCGGCATCGAGCGCGCCGAGTACCGCCTCGTCGGCGCCGGAACGCTCGTCGCCGTCGAGACGCGTCCGGTCGACGCAGCGGAGGTCTCCCGCGTCGCCCTCGACTCCGTGCGCGCGGGCCTCACGGCCGGTGCCACCGTCGAGATCGCGGGCGGCGTCGCGCCGCTCGAGGTGCCCCTCCCGCGCCGCGAGGAGGGAGCCATCGTCCTCGAGGCGACGCCGCGCACGAAGACCCTCCGGGGAACCTTCCTCGTCGACGTCCTCGCGCGCTCGGGCCCCGAGCGCCTCGCGAGCTGCACCGTCCCGGTGCGCGTGAAGGTCGAGCTGCGCGTGCTCGTCGCGACGGCGGCCGTCGCCGCCGGCGATCCGGCCGACGCGGCGGGCATCGCCGCCGAGGTCCGCGACATGACCGACTTCGTCGGAGAGGCCGTCTCCGACCCGGAGCTGCTGCGGGGCCGCATCCTCGCGCGCCCCGTCGCGAAGGGCGCGATCCTCGTCGCCGCCGACCTCACGCGCGCTCCCGTCTTCCGCAAGGGAGAGCAGTCGCGGCTCGTGATCGTCCGCGGCGCGCTCCGCATCGAGGCGAACGTCCGCCTCGAGAGCGACGCGACGATCGGCGCGCGCGTCCCCGCCGTCTGCCTCGAGACCGGCAAGACGATCCTCGCCCAGGTGCGCGAGGACGGAACCCTCGGACTCGCCTCCGACGTGAGCAAGGAGAATCGATGACTCGTCGCGCCTCGCATCGCTCCGCGCCTTCCCTCGTGCTCGGGCTCCTCGCGCTCGCCGGCGCGGCCGGCGCCGTCGAGGCCCAGGGGCCGTCCCTGTGGCGCGACGAGGGGCGCTACGCGAACTTCATCACGAACAACTCCGCCCGCCGGATCGGGGACACGCTCACCATCGTCATCTCGGAGAGCACCGACGTCTCCAACTCCGAGCAGACCACCACCGACCGTTCGGGGTCGCTCTCCGCGAAGATCGCGAACTTCGACATCGCGCCGAAGGCCTTCGGGACGCTCCCGTCCTTCGAGGCGAGCCACGCGAGCGCCTTCGACGGCAAGGCCGACCAGTCGAAGCAGAACCGCTTCGAGACGCGCATCCAGGTGCAGGTCCTCGATCTCCTGCCGAACGGCAACCTCGTCGTGCTCGGCCGTCGCACGATCCGCGTCGACGACGAGACGAAGACCATCGAGATCCGCGGCATCGTCCGCACCGAG
Organism: uncultured Planctomycetales bacterium; assembly: GCA_964545855.1. GTDB lineage: Bacteria > Planctomycetota > UBA1135 > UBA1135 > JACQFD01 > CAZJHD01. Next base: position 15,736 of record CAZJHD010000007.1, on the reverse strand, counting down.
GACGTCACCGCGCTGAACACGGTGAAGAGCGAGCAGGTGGCGAACGCCGACATCTCCTACGCCGGCGACGGCCCGCTCACGCGGACGACGACGAAGGGCGCCATCGCGTCGATCTTCGACTTCGTGGTCCACCTCCTCTGGCCCTTCTGAGGATCGCGACCATGGCTCTCCTCCCGGTCGCCCTCGCGCTCGCCGCCGCGCTCCAGGGTCCCGATGCGTCGGCGCCCTCGACGGCGGCGATCTCGGCGCCCGTCCCCGCAACGTTCGCTCCCGACGCGACGGCCGGAACGGCTCCAGCGCCGTCGAGCGCCGTCGCCTACTCCGGCGGCATCCCCGTGCGCGTGGGCGACCTCGTGAGCGTCCGCGGGATCCGCTCCAACATGATCACGGGATTCGGACTCGTGGTCGGCCTCGCCGCCACGGGCGACACGGCGAACTTCACGAAGCAGCAGATCGCGAACCTCGCGGCGAAGCTGAACGTGACCGTCTCGTCGCAGGACCTCGCCTCGAACAACGTGGCGATCGTCACCGTCACCGCGACGCTCCCGCCCTACCCGCAGGAGGGACAGCTCCTCGACTGCGCCGTCTCCAGCTACGGCGACGCGAAGAGCCTCGTGGGCGGCCTGCTCGTGCGCACGCCGATGTACGGCGCCGCCGACGGCCCCGCCATCGCGGTCGCGCAGGGCGCCCTCGTCGTGGGCGGCTTCCTCGCCTCCGGTCAGGCGGCCACGGTCCAGAAGAACCACACGACGGCCGGCTTCCTCCCGCAGGGCGCCCTCATCGAGCGCGGCGCGTCCCTCGCGGTGCAGATGAGCCCGATCTCCGAAGGGAACGCGATCCACCTCGATCTGAAGCGCGAGGAGTTCCAGGTCGCCGACAAGCTCGGGCAGGCCGTGAACGCGCTCCTGCCGGGATCGGCGACCGCGCTCAACTCGCGCACGGTGCGCGTCGCGCTGCCGGCGGACTGCACCGAGGAGAGCGGGAAGTTCCCGCGGCTGCTGGCCTCGATCCTCGATCTCACGATCGTGCCCTTCGTCCGCCCGCGCATCGTCCTCAACGAGAAGACGTCGACGGTGCTGGTGACGGGACATCCGCGGCTCGGCCCCTGCCTCATCGCACGCGGCAACCTGACCATCTCCATCGCCGAGACGCCCACCGTCTCGCAGCCCGCCCCCTTCTCGACGACGGGCGAGACCCGCGAGGTGCCGCGCTCCGACGTGACGGCGACGGAGGAGGCGCGCCCCCTCACGATGCTCCGGGGCGCGACGACGCTGACGGAGCTCACGGAGGCCCTGAGCGCTCTCGGCGCCACGCCCCGCGAGCTGGTGGACATCCTCTCCCAGCTCCACGCCGCCGGCGCTCTCTACGCCGAGGTGGTGATCCATTGAGCGCCCTCGCGATCGATCCGGCGGCTCCGGCCGCCGTCCCGGGGTCCGACGTCGCCTCCGAGCTCGGCCTCGGTCGGCGCGCCGACGGGAGCGTCGACGCGGCGCAGGTGGCCGAGAAGTTCGAGGCGGTCCTCACCTCGATGCTCCTCTCGGAGATGCGTCAGGCCGGCGACCTCCGGCTCTTCGGCGACACGCCCGGCTCGCAAGTGTTCGAGGGGATCTTCGACCGCATGATGGGCGACGCCCTCGCCGCGCGCGGCGGCCTCGGCCTGTCGCGCGACATCCTGGAATCGATCGAGCGCACGGAGCGTGCGCAGGCGGCTCTCGAGCCCGCCAGCGCCGCCTCCCCGCTCCCCGCGCCGTCCGCTCCGGCTGCGCCGGAGGTCTGAGCGATGGGCCCCTCCGTCTCGTTCCCCGTCCTCACCGCCGGCCTCGAGCGCGAGCTCGCCGTGCAGCACTCGATCGCCGAGTCGCTCGAGGGCGCCCTGACGGCCGCCTCGAGCCGCCGCTTCGACGAGTTCCAGGCCCACCTCGAATCGATCGGCGGTCTGTCGGCGCGCGCCCAGGCCCTCGCCCGCGAACGGGAGGCGTCCCTCGGCGCGGCCGCCGTCGGCGCGCGACGTCCCTCCCTCGCCGACCTGGCGGAGATCCCGGGCGCTCCCCGGGAGACGCTCCACGGTCTGCGGGAGAAGCTCCGCGCCGCGACGGTCGAGGTGACCGCGCGCGCCACGCGCCTGCGCACGCTCGCCCGCGAGCTCGCCGACGTCTACGGCGGCGCCGTCGCCGTGCTCCTGCGCGCCGCCGGCGTCGAGACCGACGGCGCGTCCGCGCCCCCGGGCGGCCGTCTCGTGAACGTGGAGGTCTGACCCATGTCGCTCTCCGTCGGATTCGATACGGGTCTGAAGTCGCTCCTCACGGCGCAGGCGGCGCTGTCGACGATCGGCAACAACATCGCCAACGCGAACACCCCCGGCTACACGCGCCGGCAGGTGATCCTCGGCGAGGCGGCGCCGGTCACGATCGGCGGTCTCTCCTTCGGGACGGGCGTCGGGATCGCGGACATCCGACGCACCGTCGACCACGCCGTCGAGCAGCGCCTCCTCGCGCACCACTCCGTCCTCTCGCGCCTCGGCGTCGAGCGGGCGGGCTTCCAGCAGCTCGAGTCCCTGGTCGGCGGCGTCGGCGGCACGGGGCTCCCGGCGCTCCTCGGCGACGTCTTCGGCGCCCTCTCGTCGCTGGCCGCGCACCCCGACGACCTCGTCGGACGCACGGACGTGCTCACCACGGGGCAGAACCTCGCCGGATCCCTGCGGGAGCTCTCGAGCCGACTCGGCGCGTTCCGCCGCGACGCCCGCGCCGACGCCGAGATCCGCGTCGCCGAGGTGAATCGGATCACCGATCAGATCGCCGAGCTGAACCTCGAGATCTCGCGCCTGAAGGCGAAGGGCGCCCAGCCCCACGGGCTCGAGGACCGCCGTCAGGTCCTCGTGCAGGATCTCGGGAAGCTCGTCGAGGTGAAGACCATCGCCGACCCGAACGGGAGCCTCCGCGTCCTGCTGGGCGGCCACTCGCTCGTGAGCGGCAAGACCTCCTTCGCCCTCCAGCTGAAGACGGGCCCCGGCGGCGCTCCGGAGCTCCGGATCGACGGCGGCATCGGGTCGATCGCCGTCGGCAACGGCGCCGTGGCGGGGCTGCTGAAGCTCTCCGAGAACGCCGTCGGCGTCCTCGCGGAGCGCACCGACACCTTCGCGCGCTCGCTCCTCGTCGACTTCAACCGCATCCACGCGACGGGCATTCCGCTCTCGGGCGGCTTCGCCTCCCTGCTCGCCGCGAACGGCCCGGCCCTCGGCCTCTCGGGCGCCGGCCTCCCGCTCTCCTCGGCGGGGCTCCCCTTCCCCGTCGAGAAGGGCGACCTCTGGATCACCGTCGAGAACACGAAGACGGGCGCCGTCGAGAAGCACCGCGTCGCCGTCGATCCCGCGGAGAGCCTGAGCGACCTCTCGGCGCGCATCGGCTCGATCTCGAACCTCTCCACGTCCCTCGACGCCGACGGCCGGCTCCGCATCACGGCGGCGCCGGGTCATCGCTTCGACTTCAGCCCGCGGCTCGACCCGAACCCGGGCGTCGCCGGCGCCTTCGGCGGCGAGGCCGCCGCGCTCACGAGCGGGGCCACGGGCCCCTTCGCCCTCACCAACGGCGCGACGCTGCAGATCGCCGTCGACGGCGGCCCGGCCCAGACGGTCACCTTCACCACGTCGCAGTTCGCCGACATCGCGAACGCGACGGCGAGCGAGGTCGCCGCCGCCATCGCGTCGCAGATCACGGGCGCGACCGTCGGCGTCGACCACGGTGCGCTCGCGATCGTGTCGTCGACGACGGGAACGTCCTCCTCGCTGCTGGTGACCGACGGCGCCGGCTCGCCCAACGGGGCTCTCGGCTTCTCGACGACGATCGACACGGGAGCCACGACGACGGCGGCGCCCCTCGTCACCGGGAGCTACACCGGCGAGGCGAACGACGCGTGGACCTTCGCCGCCGACGGCGACGGGACGATCGGCGTGACGCCGGGGCTCACGGTCGGCGTCTTCGACTCCACGGGAACGCGCATCGCGACCCTCGAGGTGGGCGAGGGCTACTCGCCGGGAGAGGCGATCGAGGTGAAGGACGAAGTCCGGCTCGCCCTCGGGCCCGGCGTGATCTCCAAGACCGCGAACGACTCCTTCCGCCTCGACGTCCTCGCGCGGTCCGACTCCTCGGACGCGCTCGTGGCCCTCGGGCTGAACTCCTTCTTCACGGGATCGTCGGCGTCGGACATCGCCGTGCGCAGCGATCTCGCCGCCGACGGGAGCCTGCTCTCGGCGTCGCTCACGGGGTCTCCCGCCGATGGCGGCGCCCTGAACCGGATCCTCGCGCTCCAGGACGAGAGCCTCGACACCCTCGGCGGCATCCCGATCTCGTCGTACCTCGCGACCACCGTCGCCGACCTGGGCTTCGACGCGAAGCGCGCGAGCGATTTCGAGGAGGCGCAGGAGCTGCTGGTGAACGACCTCACGCGCCAGCGCGAGGAAGTCTCGGGCGTCTCCCTGGAGGAGGAGATGGCGGCCCTCGTCCGCTTCCAGCAGGCCTTCGAGGCCGCGGGCCGCTACGTCCGCATCGTCCAGGAGACGACCGCGTCGCTCCTCGACCTGGTCCGCTGATCGAAAGGAGATGAACCCGTGCGCATCACGCAGCAGATCCTGCATCAGCAAGCCCTCGACGGCGTGCAGCGCCACACGGAGCGTCTCCTCGAGAAGCAGCTCGAGGTGGCGACGGGGAAGCGCTGGCTCCGCGCCTCCGACGACCCGGCCGCCGCGTCGCAGTCGCTCGTCTCCCGCGCCCGCCAGGACGCGCTCGACGGCTTCGAGGCGACGCTCGTCGCCGCCAAGGACCGCCTGAACGCGGGCGCCGCGGCGCTCCAGTCGCTGAGCGGACTCCTCGCGGAGGCGAAGTCGGTCTCCGTGGCCGCGCACAATCCGGCGCTCACGGACCAGGACCGCCTCGCGCTCGCCGAGCAGATCGACGGGATCCTCTCCCAGGCCCTCGAGATCGCCAATCAGCGCGACGGCTTCGGCTACCTCTTCGGCGGCACGTCGACGAAGACGCCCTACGGCACGACGGAGAACGGCGTCGTCTACCAGGGGAACGGCGAGGCCCCGACGGTGCCCATCGGCGACGCCCTCGCCGTCGCGACGAGCGCCGCCGGACCCACGGTCTTCGCGAAGATGGCGCGCGCGGTCTCGGCCTTCTTCGGCGGCGGCACGGGCGCCGCCCCGGGCACCGGAACCGACTCCGCACTCGATCGCAGCAAGCTCCTCGTGCTCCACGGCACGACGACCCTCGGCGACGGCGCTCTCGGCGGAGGCGACTCCGTCTCGGGGATCCGACCCTCGGCATCGTCGGCGGCCCTCGACACGGTGATCGGCGCCGCCGGCACGCACGTCCTCCAGGTGGACTCCGCGAACGGCACGATCTCCCTGAACGGCGGCCCCGCCGTGGCCTTCACCGGATCGGAGACGGATCTCGCCGTCGCCGACGGCAACGGCGGCGTCGTGCGCGTCGACGTCTCGTCGTTGACGCCCGGATTCCAGGGGAGCGTCTCCATCGCCTCGACGGGCTTCCTCTCGACGGACGGCGGCGCCACGAAGACCGCCATCGACTTCAGCGCGAACCAGGTGATCGTCGACTCGGCCACCAAGGCGACCACCAACGTCGACTCGCGCGCCATCGTGCGCGCCGGCACCGAGGTGGTGGACCACGCCGGCACCAGCAACCTCTTCCAGGCCCTCCGTGGCCTCCGCGACGACCTCCGCGACTACGCGAACCTCTCTCCGGAGGTCCGCAAGCACTCCCTCGAGGCGCGCGGGCGCGAGATCGACCGGAACTTCGAGAACACGCTGCTCACGATCGCGACCCTCGGGTCGCGCGCCCGGATCGCCGAGAACGCGGGCGAGCGCATCGGCGCCGCCAAGGACCACATCGCCTCCGTGATCTCGAACCTCGAGGACGCCGATCTCTCGAAGTCGATCGTCGGCCTGAACCAGTCGCTCACGGCTCTCGAGGCGGCGCAGCAGGCGGGCGCACGGCTCCTCCAGCTGAACGTCCTCGCGTTCCTCGGTTGATCTCGCCCCCTCTCGCCGCTCGCGCGAGCGGGCCGCGGTCGCACGCCGAGCAGAGGGAGGCCCTCGACCTCCTCCAGTCGGTCCTGCGTCCGGGACGGCCGGGCCTCCTCCTCCGGGAGCAGCCGTCGCTCTTCGGCGCCGCGGCGACGGGAACGATCCGCGTCGTGCGGTCCGAGGGCCGGATCGCCGCGGCGGCGGGTCTCGTCGTGCGCGAGGCGACGACGCCGACGGGATCGATGCGTCTCGGCCTCGTGGGCTGCGTCGTCACGGCGCCGCCGCTCCGCCGGCGCGGCCACGCGCGCACGCTCCTCGCCGCCTGCGAGAGCGAGCTCGCCGCCCTCGGCTGCGCCGCCGCCGTGCTCTGGGCCGACGAGGCGGAGGTCTACGCGCGCTGCGGATGGCAGGAGGCCGGGACGGAGATCGTCCTGCGCGTCCCCGCCCGCCCCGGCGAACCCGCAGCGGCCGGCACGGCGCGCGCCGCGCCCGAGGACCTGGACGCGATCGAGAGCCTGCGGCACGCGACGTCGTCGCGCAGCGACCGGAGCCCCGCGGAATCGGCGGCGCACTACCGCTCGGGCATCGCCGACGTCCGGGTGCACCGCGACGCCGCGCGCCGCATCGACGCCTTCGCCGCCTTCGGACGCGGCGCCGACCTCGCGGAGGTCCTGCACGAGTCCGCCGGCTGCGGCGCGGGCCGTCTCGCGATCGCCGAGAGCCGCCGCCGCGAGCGCGGCGAATCGGAGACCGTCGCCCTCGCGAGCCCCTGGGACGGGGAGCTGCTCGGCGCCGCCCTGCGCGCCGGCGCGACGGCGCAGGCGGGGATCCTCGGCATGACGAAGCTGCTGCGCGCGGACGTCGCCGCCACGTGCGTGACGCGGGCCCTGCTGCCGCGCGTCTCGGCGGAGCCGCAGGGTGGCGGCGTCGTCCTCGAGAGCTCCGCCGGCGACCGCTGCGCCCTCGACGCGGGAGAGACGTTGCACCTCCTCCTCGGCCTGCGCGGCGAGTGCCCGCCGGGCCCGCGGATCGAGCGGTCGCTCGGCATCTCCCTCGACGGCCGCCTCCCGATCGCTCCCTATCTGTCGGGCTTCGACTCGATCTGAGGGCGGCGCGTCCCCGGCGCCCTCAGCGGGTGACCTCCACGGCGAGCGCGTTGTTGATGCGGTTGAAGGAGTGGAAGAGCCCGCACACGGCGACCACCTCCAGCAGCCCGGCGTCGCCGAAGGCCGCACGCACGTCCTCGATCACCGCGTCCGGGATCGAGCGCGCGTCGCCCGCCATGGCGTCCGCGAGCCGCAGCGCCGCGCGCTCGGAGAGATCGAAGGGCGCGTCGTCGCCGCGCGCGAGGGCCTCCATCTGCGGCTCGGTCACGCCGAGCTTCCGGGCGATCGTCCCGTGGGACGCCAGTCAGTAGTCGCAGGAGTTCGCGAAGGAGACGCGGAGCGCCACCAGCTCCTTCGTCCTCACGGGGACGGCTCCCGGCGCCATCACGGCGCGGAAGTGCGCGAAGGCGGTCTCGAGGAGCGCCGGCACGTGGGCGAGCGTGCGGAACATGTTCGGCACGTTGCCGCGCTCGCGCAGGAACGCGTCGAAGAGGGCGCGCGCCTTCGGCGACACCTCGGAGGGGTCGAGCGGTCGGAGTCGGGGCGTCATGGGCGCAGTGGAGCGCGCGGCCACCGGTCCCGCAACGCCGGGCCCCCGGAGTCGGCGCGCCGGGAGCCCCGCGCGACGGCGCGGAATGCGGCCGTTCGTGGATCCGCTTCAGTCCGAAAGGTTTTCCATCCGAAACGGAGGAGCGCCGGAGCTCCCCGCTCCGGCGACTTCGGATCCTCTGCTCCGAGCGTTCCCCATGAGATTCCTCGTCGCTGGGCCCGCCGCGCGATGCGGCGTGGCGCTGGGATCGGCCTTGATGCGCCACGGCCACGCCGTCGTGCTGGCCGACCGCTTCGACCTCGGGGAGGACGCGGCGCGCGCGCGCGCCGCCTGGAAGCGCCGCCCGGCGGTGACCCTCGATCCCTGCCGGCCCGGCCGCGCCCTGCGCGAGGTGATGGGCTCGATCGACGCCGCGATCGTCACCGGCGATCCGATCGACGAGGAGTTCGACGTGGAGCTCTCCCTCGCCGTCGCCGATGCCGCCATGGAGGCAGAGCGTCATCCGGCGATCGTCCGGCTCACGGCCCTCGCCCCGGGCGCCGGCGTCGAGGACGAGCCCGTCGTCGTGCGCGACGGGCGGAGCGCCCTGCGCGACCTGCCCAGCGGGATCCCCGAGACGCGCACGGTGCGCGCGCTCGCCGAGCCCGACCGATCGCTGCGCCTCGCGACCGCCATGCGCGACGAATGGTGCGTCGTCCTCCGCGCGCCCGAGCTGCTGGATCCGGCGCGGCTGCGGGTCGATCCGATCGATCTCGCGTCGCGGACGCTCCTCGCGTGCGCCGGCGAGGCGGCGCGCCTGCCGGCCGTCGGACTCGCGACGACGGTCGACGTCGTCGACGGTGACGGGCTCGCACGCGCCGTCGCTCGCGCGGCGCGACGCGCCTTCACGTTGTCCGGACACGTCCTCCACGTGTCGACGGGCGAGCCGGGCCGCATCGCGCTCGGCGAGATCCTCGAGCACTTCGCGCCGGGCCGCGTCGCCGAGCGAGCCGCCGCCGCGCGCGCGTCCTTCCTCGACGGATCGCGCTCGAGCGCGCTCCTCCCCTTCCCCGTCGCCGCGAGCGCCCTCGACGCCGCGACGCGCTGGTTCGACCGGCTCGCCGGACGGACTCCCCGAACTCCTCCCGACCTCGTCCTGGCATAGGAATGCCCGTGTCCGCGAACTCCACCTCCGACTCGATCCCCGCCCCCGCGCTCCAACGGTCCTGGATCGAGGCCGCCCTCGCCTCGTGGCACGGCGGCTCGATCCTCGTCTCCGGACTCGCCGACCCCGAGATCCCGGTGGAGATCTCGCGACGAGGCGCGGCCGTGATCGGCTCCGATCCGGATCCGGCCCTCGTCGAAGCCGCGTCGGCCCGCAACGCGGAGCGCGGCGGCGGCGCCGTGTTCCTCCGGGGTCCCCTCGAGTCGGCGCGCGCGTTCCTCCCGTCCCGGGCCGACGTGGCGCTCGTGCTCTCGCTCCCCGAGGGCGGCGAGCGAACGCTCGTCCTCGAGGAGGCGATGGAGGCGGCGCGCTGCGTGATCGTCCCGGAGGACTCCGCGGGCGATCTCCCGGAGCGCTTCGCGGCCCTCGCGCGGCCGGCCGCCGGCGCCGCCAGCGCGCTGCTGGCGCTCGGCGACGAGACCGCGGTGGCGTCGATCCCCTTCGAGGCGCGCGAGATCCAGGGATCGGGCGACCGCACGCCCGGCGAGCGAGCGGCCGACGAGGGATTCACGGCGGCCCTGGCGATGCGGAAGGACCCCCGCGCCTCGAGCCCGATCGTCGTCGCCTTCGTGCGCGACCATGGGCACGACGCGCAGGCCGTCGACTCCGGATCCGCCGCGCTGCGCGAGCCGGACCGCGCGGCGGCGGCCGCGACCGTGGCGACGCGAACCGACCGATTCTCGGCGGAGCACGTCGAGACGCTCTCCACGCTCGACGAGGTGTGGGTGCCGTCGTCGTGGCACGCGGCCTGCCTCTTCCGCAGTGGTCTCGAGCGCTCGCGCATCCGGATCGTGCCCGACGCCGTGGACACGCAGCGATTCCGACCGCGCCTCAAGGGCACCAGCACGTTCCGGGTCCTCGCGATGGCGTCGAACCCGCGGCGCCTGCCCGAGGTCGTGTGCGCGGCGCGCGCCTTCGCGGACGAGCTCGGCTCCGATCCGCGGGCGACGCTGGAGATCCTCTGCGGCCCGGACGTGGAGCCGCGGACCGTCCTGCTCGCCGTCGTCGGCGAGCTCCGCGCCGACCCCTCGCGCTTCGCCATCTCCATCGTCCCGGCGAAGCCGCGCGCGGAGATGCCCGCCTACTACGCCACCTTCGACCTCTTCCTGCGGCCCTCCCGCGGCGAGCGCCGCGGCATGGCGCTCCTCGAGGCCATGGCCTGCGGCCTGCCGGTCGCGGCCACGCGCTTCGGGATCGCGGCTCTGCTCGTGCATGACCGCGTCGGCTACTGCGTGGAGCCGCTCGGACTCGCTCCCTGCGACCCCTGCGACGACGACGTGGCGCACGACGATGCCGGCGGGCTGCGCCCGCTCCCGTCGCCCGAGTCGGTGCGCGCCGCCCTGCGCTCCGCGTTCCAGGACCGCGCCGGACGTCTCGCGCGCGCCGTCGAGGCGCGTCGCGTGGTCGCCGAGCATCACTCCCTCGACGCCGTCGCGCAGCGGATGAGCTGGTCGACGGCGCCGACGACGGTCGATCTCGAGACCGCTCCGGCCGGCGCCCATCCTGCGTCGTGGCCCCTGGCGGGTCTCCGCGGGCCGCTCGGCGAGTCCGTCCTCGTCGACGACGGCAACGCCTGGGCCCCGATCCGCGCCGACCTCGAGACCGCCGCCGCGGCGCGCGAAGTGTGGTGCGTCTCTCCGCTCTCGACCCTCGGCTGGATCGCCGCCGGGATCCCCGCGGCGCGCGTGCGCTGCGCGCCCCCCGCCGTCGACGGGAAGGCCTTCCACCCGAAGGTGCGCGCCGCCGTCCTCCCGACCCGCGCGCGGTTCCGCGTCCTGGTGGATGCACGCACCGACTTCTCGGGGGGCAGCGATCTCGCGCTCCGCGCCTTCGCCCAGGCGGAGATCCGAGACGCGGCGCTCGTCGTGCGCGCGGCGAGCCGCGAGACCCGCGCCTCCCTGGAGCGTCTCGCCGCGACCTTCGAGCGGCCCATCGAGATGGTCTTCGTCGCCGACCCCGACGGCACCGCCGCGCAGGCGTCGCTCTACAAGGCGTGCGACGTCCTCCTCGATCTCTCCCGCGGTCCGAGCACCGGGCGGTCGGTCCTGGAGGCGGCCGCCTGCGGGCGTCCCGCCGTCGCCGTGGCGGCCTCCCAGCCGACGGGGACGATCACTCCCGCCACGGGCTACCCCGTCGCCGCGCGCCTGCGCGTGCAGCCCTTCCCGGCGGAGACCTTCGCCGTGCCCCCCGTCGTCGCGGAAGCATGGCCGGAGGAGGCCGCGCTGCTCCTCCGGCGCTGCGCCGACGACGGCGCCGGCCGCGAGCGCCGCGGCACGGAGGCGCGCGAGCTCGCGCTCGCCTTCGGCGCGGGACTCCGCGAGGCCTGGTGCGCCGAGCGCGTGCGCCAGCTCGGCGCCGAGGCGCCCTCCACCGAGCCGACGGTCGTGCTCGTGGCGCCGCGAGGCGCCTCGATCCCCGCGCTGCCCTCCGGCGTGCAGCGTCTCGAGCTCGACGGCTCGCGCGTGCAGGGCGGTCTCGCGGCGCAGCTCGGGCGCGTCCTGGAGCGCACGACGGCGGACGTCCTCGTCTTCGCTTCGGGCTCCTTCGAGGCGCAGGGCCAATGGCTCCGCGAGCTCGTCGATCCCTTCGACCGGGATCCCGCCACGTCGCTCGCCCTCGCCCGCGATGGGAACGGCGCGATCGTGGCTCTGCGGACGCGCCGTCTCCGATCCATCGCTTTCGCGCAGGGCTTCGAGACGCCGGCGTTCGTGCTCGACCTCGTGCGCACGGTGGTCGCCATGGGCGACCGCATCGCACCCGTGAGCCGGCTCGATCTCGCCTTCGCGAGGTCGACGCCCCAGTGGCGCGAGGAGGTGCGCGTCGTCGAGTGGATCGCGGCCGCCGTCGAGGCGCTCGCTCAGGGCGACGTCGAGAAGATGATGGACGCGCTCACGGACGCCCTGGAGAAGCTGCCGAGCTGCCGCGCGGCGCACGACCTCGCGGCGGGCCTCTTCGAGGGCATCGGCGAGACCGAGACGGCCCTCGACTCGGCGCTCGCGGCGGCGCGCATCGCTCCGCGCGATCCCGCGGCGCACGTCCACGCGGGTTGCCTGCTCGCTCGCATGGGACGCGACGCCGAGGCGGCGAAGCGGCTGCGCACGGCGCTCCGCATGGCCCCGGACCAGGCGGATGTGGCGACGGCCCTCGGCACCGTGCTCGCGCGCAGCGGCAACGTCGAGGAAGCGGCGGACTCCTTCCTCACGGCCCTCACGACCTCGCCCGACCACGTGGAGGCCGCCATGGGCGCGGCCGACGCGCTCGAGCGGCTCGGACGGGCGCAGGAGGCCCTCGACCTCCTCCTGCCCTTCGCGTCCACCAGCGCTCGGCCCGCGGCCGCGGTCGTCGCCCCTTGAGGATCGCCTTCGTCCTGCCGCACGGTCCGGCGGCGGCGCGGCTCCGCGACGCCGTGCCGCTCGGGCCGCTGCTCGTCGGCGGGCAGATCCTCGGCGCCTGTCCCGACGCCGAGATCGAGCTCGTCCCGCCCGATCCCTCGCGCGCCCCGGGCGACGTGGCGGCCCATCTCGCGTCGCGGAGCTTCGACGCCGTCGGCATCGCCGCCGACTTCCTCACGGTCTCCGCGGCCGTCGAGATCGCGCGGGCCCTGGAACGCCTCCGTCCATCGGTGCCCGTCGTGATCGGAGGTGCCGGCGCGCGCGCCCTCGGCATCCCGACGGAGGCGCTTCCGAGGAACATCGTCGCCATCGACGGATCGGCCGACGAGGACGTGTCGGCCGCCGTCCTGATGGCCGCCGCGCGCGGCGCGCTCCTCCCGGAGAACGAAGCCGTCGTCACGCGCGCGACGCTGCGTGGGCCCGCGACGACCGTTCGGCCCGCCGACGATCGCGCCGACCCGGCGTGGCAGCTCGCCGAGCTGCCGACGTTCCTGCGGTCCGAGACGGCTCCCCTCGGCAGCTCCCCCACCTGGCCGCTGCGTGCGCACGGCCCTGCCGGCCGACGGAGCGTCGAGCGCGTCGTCTCCGAGCTGGAGTCGCTCGCACGACGGCCCCTCGGCCGCTCGGTCCTCCTCTGCGACGACCCTCTCCTCGCGGCCGATGGCTGGGACCGGACCTTCTTCGAACGCGTCGCCTCGCGCCTCGACACGCCGATCCCCTTGGCGCTGCGGCTCGCGGATCTCGCGTCCCAGGACGCCGCGTCGTTCCGGGCGGCCGCGCGCGCCGGAGTCTCCGTGCTCCTGGTGCGCGTCGACGACGTCACGCCCGCGGAAGTGCGGGCCCTCCGGGCGGCACTCCGCACGGCGTCGCGCGAGGGGATCGCCGCCATGGGGCTCGTCGAGCACGACGGCTCCGCCGCATCCCTGCACTCGCTGCAGACGCGGCTGCGGGTCGCCGCCGCGCTCCCCCTGCGCCGGCGGCGGCTCGTCGAGGTGCCGCTCCCGGCGGAGCGCGAGCCGGCCCCCTTCGATTCCGCGCGCCACGCGCTGCGCGTCGCCCTGGACTCCCTGCGCCACTTCGACGACCGGGCCGTGATTCGGCGTCACGGCACGCTCCAGTGCGAGACCGATCCCCTCGCCAGCGAGGCGACGCAGGCCGGCTTCGAGCGCCTCGCGCGCCGCGTCGCGCGGCCGGTGACACCACAGCGACGGTCGGCGAGCGCCGACGAGTTCCCGTCGCTCCTCTGGGTCGGGCCCTTCTTCGAGGCGACCGGCAGCGCCGAGGACGCGCGGAGCCTCGTCTTCTCCTGCGTGGAGGCGGGGCTCTCCGTGCGTGTCGCGGAGATCCGGCTGCCTTCCCCCGACGGCGAGCTCGACGAGATGCACGACCGGGCGCTGCGCAACCTCGCGCTCACGCCGATCGAGCCGCCGACGGTGGGCGTCATCCACGCTCCCCCGCTCCACTTCAAGCGCATCGAAGGCGTGGAGCGCACCGTCGGCCGCACGCACTTCGACACCGACCGTCTCCCCGAGAGCTGGGTGTCCCGCTGCGAGGAAGTCGACGAGATCTGGGTCCCGACCACGTTCCACGTCGAGTCCTTCGCGCGCGCGGGAGTCCCCGTGGAGAAGCTGGTGGTGCTCCTGCCGGCCGTGCGTCCCGCGATGGCAGCCCCCGACGCGGCGCCGCTGCTGGAGCGCCGGCCCGGGATCTTCCGGTTCGGCTCGGTCCTCGACGGCGGTCCCCTGAGCGGCCTCGACGTGCTGGTGGAGGCCTTCGCTCGCGAGTTCCACGGGAGCGATCCCGTCGAGCTGGTCCTCCACACGTCGCCCTCGGCTCGCCGGCTCCCCGAGGAGCTCCGGCGGGAGACGGAGGATCTCATCCGCCGCCGCGTCGGCCGCTCCCTCGCGAGCGTCCCGCCGATCCGGTTCGTCGCCGAGATCCTCTCGCCCGAGGAGCTTCGGCGCTTCCACGCGAGCCTCGACACCTTCGTCCTGCCCTTCCGCGGCGCCGGGTCGGGCCGCGCGGTCATGGAGGCGATGGCGAGCGGCCTGCCGACGGTGATCACCCGCTTCGGAGCGCCCCTCGACTGGGCGCGAGAATCGAACAGCTGGCTCGTCGACGCGCGCGTCGAGGAGATCCCCGAGGAGACGCTCACGCGGCTGCCGCACTGCCGCGGCCACCGGTGGGCCGAACCCTCCATGGAGCACCTGCGACTGCGGCTTCGTCATGCCTTCGAGGAGCGCGAGTCGGGACTCGCCCTCGGAGCCCGCGCCCGCGCCGACGTGCTGGAGCAGCTGTCTCCGCGGCGCGCGGCGGAGCGCATCCGCTCGCTGCTCGCCGGCTCCGCCGGCAGCCGTCTCGCGCCGCGGCTCGATCTGCGCTCGCGGCCTCGTCGTCCCGCGGGCGCGTCGACGGCGCTGCGGCCGTCCACGGCGACGGTGGTCCGCGTCGGATGGGAAGGCCCCTTCTTCGTGCAGTCCTCCTTCGGGACGACCAACCGCGAGCTCGCCGCGCGCCTGGCGCGCGACCCCGGCTTCGAGCTCTCCTGCCAGCCGAGCGAGCGGGACCGCATGGCCCCCGCCGACGATCCCGCCATCGGCACCATCGTCTCCGAGCGGTACCACGCGCCCCTCGGCGGCTCCGTCGACGTGATCGTCTCCCATGGCCGACCGCCGCGCACGACGCCGCCGATGGAAGGTCGCTGGGTCTGGTTCCAGCCCTGGGGGCTCGGGAGCCTGCCGGTCGACTGGGCGCGGCTCTGCCGCGACTTCGTCGACGAGATCTGGTGCCCCTCGGCGGCCTCCCGCGAGGCCTACCTCGCCGCCGGCATTCCGGCGGACCGCGTGACGATCGTGCCCGGCGGCGTGAACGTCGATCGCTTCCATCCCGACGTCCGGCCCTACGCGCTCCCCTTCGAGCACGGGTTCCGATTCCTCTTCGTCGGCGACACGTCCTGGAGCAAGGGCTTCGACCTCGTACTCGACGCCTACAGCGAGGCCTTCGACGCGCGCGACGACGTCCTCCTCGTCCTGAAGACTTCGGATCGCAGCGACGCGGACCGCGAGTCGGCCCGTCTCGCCGTGCAGGCGCGCCGCGCGCGCGCCGGAGCGCCCGCGATCCTGCATCTCGTCGACGATCTCTCGGAGCGCGAGCTGGCGTCGCTCTACACGGCGTGCGACGTGCTCGTGAATCCATTCCGCGCCGAGGGATTCCCCATGACCGTCCTCGAGGCGATGTCCTGCGGCGTGCCCTCCATCGTCACGGCCGGCGGAGGCGCCGACGGCTTCTGCGACGCCAGCACGTCGTACCTCGTGCACGCCGCGCGCATCGAGCCGCCGGCGCCGGGCGTCGCCACCGTCGGCCGGCCCGCCAGCCTCGAGCCCGACCGCGCCGCGCTCGTCCGCCGCATGCGCGAGGCCGTCGCCGACCGGACGTCGCTGTCCG
>CAZJHD010000006.1:0-130321 GCA_964545855.1 uncultured Planctomycetales bacterium | reverse complement strand
GCGGCATCTGGGGGATCGCGCAGGAAGGCCTCGCCTCGAAGCTCCTGGTGGCCTTCCGCTTCGTCGCCGTTCCAGGCCTGTTCGTGATGGCGGGTCTGACCGCCGCGTCGGATCGGAGGATCCTCGTCGCGCTCGGGCTCTTCTGCGCCGGAGCCCTGGGAAACCTTTGCGACAACCTCGTCTACCCGAGCTTGGGTGTGCGGGACTTCCTCGACGTCTTCCTCCCCATCGGCGCCAACGGATACCACTATCCGACGTTCAACGTCGCGGACGCCGGGATCGTGACGGCGGCGGGCCTCCTGATCCTCGACCTGTTCCTCCCGCGCCGCGCGGCTGCATCCCCGAGCCCGTAGCGCCGCGAGCGTGCCGCGTCCTCGGCGGGCTCGACGTGCCGGAGCGTCGATCCCGCGCGCGGCGCTCCCGGGCGCGATACGCGAGGGCCTCGCGCGCTGGTAGGATCGCGTCGTCCCGTGGAAGTCGACCTCTCCGTCCAGCTGGCGGGCCTCCGGCTCGCGAACCCGGTCCTCTGCGCCTCGGGCACCTACGGCCATGGCCTCGAGATGTCGCGTTTCGTGGCGCCGCAGCGGCTCGGAGCGCTCGTCGGCAAGACCGTCACGCGGGAGCCGAGGCCGGGGAACCCTCCGCCGCGGATGGCCGAGACGGCGTCGGGGATGCTGAACACGATCGGTCTGGAGAATCGCGGCATCCAGCACTACCGCCGCGAGGTCCTCCCGACGCTCCGCGACTGCGGAACCCTCGTGATCGCGAACATCGGCGCCGAGTCGATCGAGGACTTCGCCTTTCTCGCGGAGCAGCTCGACGGCGAGGCGGCCGTCGCGGCGCTCGAGGTGAATCTGTCCTGTCCGAACGTGCAGGGAGGGAGGCTTCCCTTCTCGACGGACTGCGCCAACGCCTCGGCCGCGATCACGGCCGTGCGA
The DNA here is from genome assembly GCA_964545855.1 of uncultured Planctomycetales bacterium. Classification (GTDB taxonomy): domain Bacteria; phylum Planctomycetota; class UBA1135; order UBA1135; family JACQFD01; genus CAZJHD01. The sequence continues at coordinate 129,383 of CAZJHD010000006.1, read as the reverse complement.
CGACGCACGCGGAAGCCGATCCTCGCGAAGCTCTCGCCGAACGTCACGTCGATCACGGAGATCGCGCGCGCCGTGGAGGGAGCCGGCGCCGATGGCGTCACCGCGGTGAACACAATCCTCGGAATGGCGATCGACTGGCGCCGGCGCGTTCCGATGCTCTCGACGACGTTCGGAGGTCTGTCGGGCCCGGCCATCAAGCCGGTGGCGCTCCGGATGGTCCTCGAGTGCGCCCGTGCGATCCGGATCCCGATCGTCGCCTCGGGAGGAGTGCGCAGCGCGGACGACGTTCTCGAGTTCCTCGTGGCGGGGGCCACGGCGGTGCAGGTGGGGACTTGGAACTTCGTCGACCCGACAGCCATCGACACCATCGTGGAGGGGCTCGCGCCGCGGCTGCGCGAAGCCGGCGTGTCTTGCATCCGTGATCTCATCGGGACGCTCCGAGCTCCCGCGTCGGTTCGCTTCGAGGGAGTCGAGGCGGCCGTCGAGCGCTGAGACGGGAGAGGCGACGTGCGACTCCGAGCCCTGACTCCCGAGGCGATTCGCCGTGCCCTCGCGACCTACCTGGAGGAGGCGTACCCCGGCGGCCCGCCGGCGCGATTGAGGGTTCCGCAGGTCGTCCGCGAAGGCGCGACGCTCGCTCTCGTGCTCTCGGGATTCCTCGACGAGTCGCGTCGCGGCCAAGGCACGGCGAATCACCGCTTCATCCTCCGTCTCGGGAACGAGCGCTACCCCTTCATGAAGCTCGTCCTGCAGGAGTACCTGATCGAGGACGAGTACGTGTTCGCCGTCGACACGCACGACGAGATGGACATCAAGCCGAACTTCCCCGACTACGAGGAATGGGAGCGGCTGCGGAAGTTCAACAGCGAGCTCCGGAAGCGGATCGAGGGCCGCTGGAGGGAGGCGGGGCTCGACACCACGAGCCGCGTGCGCGAGCGAGCGGCGGAGCTGCCGTCGAGGCAGGCCAGCGGCTCGCTCGGCAAGCGAGCCCTCGTCGCCGACGACGAACCCGATCTTGCGGCTGCCGTCGGCTCGATCCTCCGGCGGGAGGGCTTCGACGTCGACACGGCCTGCGATGGGGAGGAGGCGCTCGAGAAGGTGAGGCGCCTTCGACCGGACCTCGTGGTCCTCGACTACGAGATGCCGGGACTCGACGGCGTCGAAGTGATCGATCGGATGAAGAGCGATCCAGAGGTTCGCGACATTCCCGTCGTCCTGGCGACGGCCTCGGCCATCGGGTTCGACGAGGCGCGGAAGGCCTCGGGCTTCCTCGTGAAGCCCTTCTCGGGAGACGTGCTGGTCTCCCTGTGCCGTCACCTGGCGGGAGCTCCGGCGATCGGACTGGGTCCCCCGGACTCGCAGGACTCCTCGGAAACCCGGCGCGGCGCCGACGAACGCGCGCGCGAAGCTCCTCCGGAAGGGGAGCGCTGAGCGTCGACGAGGCCGCCGCTCGACGAGCTGCGGCATCGGTTCCAGAGAGGACGGCGGTGGCGGCTCTCGATGCGACGTCGAGGGCGCTCTTCGAGCGACGCCGACTCGAAGGCCCGTCGGTTGCTACACTCGCCCCGTTTCGGCGGTCCCTGCCGGTTCGGCAGGCGGTCCGGCGTGCATCGCCGTAGTCCGGCTTCCGATCGCCAGCCCATTCTCTCGCTCGGCGGCTTCGGCTGCCTCAGCTCAACACGTCTTCATGGTGGACTGGGATCGAATCTCGGACGGGCTCGGGACCGCGTGGAACCGGGTCGGCCGCGGCCTTCGCAGCGTTCTCGGCAGCCGCAACGAGCGGGTCGTGAAGGGGCTCTGGCCCTACGCCGAGCAGATTCGCGCGAAGGAGGAGTGGGCGAAGGCGCTGTCCCACGAGGAGATGCTCGCGAAGACGGCGGAGTGGAAGGACGAGGTGCAGAACGGAAGACGCTCGCTCGACGACATCCTGCCGGAGGCCTTCGCCCTCGTGCGCGAGGCGGCGCAGCGGACGATCGGGATGCGCCACTTCGACGTCCAGATGATCGGGGGCGTCGTGCTGCATCGCGGAACGATCGCGGAGATGGCGACCGGCGAGGGCAAGACGCTCGTCGCGACGCTCCCGTGCTACCTGAACGCCCTCTCCGGCAAGGGCGTCTACGTCGTGACGGTGAACGACTACCTGGCGAAGCGCGACCGGGACTGGATGGCGCCCGTCCACGAGTACCTCGGCCTGAAGGTGGGCGCGATCCAGCAGTGGATGTCGCCGGAGGAACGCAAGCCCGAGTACGCCTGCGACATCACCTACGGCACGAACAGCGAGTTCGGATTCGACTACCTCCGCGACAACATGAAGTGGCGCGTGGAGGATCAGGTGCAGAAGAACCTGAACTACGCGATCGTCGACGAGGTCGACTCCATCCTGATCGACGAGGCCCGCACACCGCTCATCATCAGCGGGCCGGCGGAGCAGTCGAGCGACCGCTACCAAGTGGCCGATCGGCTCGCGCGCCGCCTCCAGCCGGGAGCGCACTTCGAGATCAAGGAGAAGGAGCGCCAGTGCCTCCTCACGGACGAGGGCATCGAGCAGGCTGAGAAGCTCGCCGGCGTCGACAGCTTCTATTCGGGCGCCAACATGGCGTGGCCGCACCTGATGGAGACGGCCCTCCGGGCGCACCACCTCTACAAGCACGACACGCACTACGTCGTGCGCACGAGCCCCGAGGACCAGAAGCCCGAGGTCGTGATCGTCGACGAGTTCACGGGGCGCATGATGCCCGGGCGGCGATGGAGCGACGGACTGCACCAGGCCGTCGAGGCGAAGGAGGGCATCAAGCCGCGGGAGGAGAACCAGACGCTCGCGACGATCACCTACCAGAACTACTTCCGTCTCTTCGACAAGCTCGCCGGCATGACGGGGACGGCGATGACGGAGGCGGCGGAGTTCGCGAAGATCTACGAGCTGGACGTCATCAACGTCCCGACGAATCGTCCCATCGCGCGCGCGGACCATCCGGACGTCGTCTTCCGGACGGCGCGCGAGAAGTGGAAGGCGATCACCGAGGAGATCGCGCGCGTCCACGCCCTCGGCCAGCCTCTGCTGATCGGAACGACGTCCATCGAGAAGAGCGAGCTGCTCGCGGGGATGCTGTCTCGACGTGGAATCCCCCACGAGGTGCTGAACGCGAAGCAGCACGAGAAGGAGGCGACCATCGTCGTGCACGCGGGCGAGAAGCAGGCCGTCACCGTCGCGACGAACATGGCCGGCCGCGGCACGGACATCAAGCTGGGCGAGGGAGTGAAGGAGACGGGAGGCCTCTACGTTCTGGGCACCGAGAGGCACGAAGCGCGGCGGATCGACAACCAGCTGCGGGGGCGCTCGGGCCGGCAAGGAGATCCCGGCGTCTCGAAGTTCTTCCTCGCTCTCGACGACGACCTGATGCGGATCTTCTACCGCGATTGGGTCTCGAAGTTCATGGAGCGCCTCGGCATGACCGAGGGCCAGGCGATCGAGAGCCCGATGGTCACCCGAGCGATCGAGAAGGCGCAGAAGAAGGTCGAGCAGCGCAACTTCGAGGTGCGCAAGAACCTCCTCGAGTACGACGAGGTGATGGACGAGCAGCGCAAGGTGATCTACTCCGCGCGCCAGGACGCCCTCGAGATGCGCAACCTCCCGGAGCGCGTCGGTGCGATGCTCGAGGCGGTGTGCACGGACAAGGTGCAGTCGATCCAGGGCGAGAAGGGCGCCGAGCCGGACCTCGACGGTCTCGTCCAGTGGGCGCATCGGAAGTTCGGCTTCGACCTCCCGATCGGAGAACTGCGGTCCCGCGTGAAGAACCCCGACGCGCTGCGCGCCTTCGTGACGGAGCGCGTGGAGGCCCGGTATCGCGAGGTCGAGGCGAAGGAGACCCCCGAGAACATGCGGCGGGTCGAGCAGTACCTGCTGCTCACGGTCATCGACCAGAAGTGGAAGGACCACCTCTACAACATGGACGCCCTGAAGAGCGGCATCGGGCTCCGCGGCTACGCGCAGGTGGATCCCAAGAACGAGTACAAGGCCGAGGGCTACACGATGTTCGAAACCCTGCTCGAGGAGATCAACGACGGGGTCACGGACCACCTGTTCAAGTTGCACGTGCCGACGAAGGAGGAGGTGGAGGCGCAGCGCAAGTCCGAGAAGCTGCGGGAGGACGCCCAGCGGGTCTTCCAGGTGGCGACGCAGGCCGGCGCGCAGCCGGCCCAGGCCGGTGGCCTCGCGCAGGCCGTTGCCGAGGGCCGCATGTCCGCGGAGGAGGCCCTCGCTCTCGCGCAGAAGCTCGACAGTCTCCCGTCGGTGCCCCTCACTCCCGACGCGGAGGCCGTCCGCTCCTTCGCCGAGGAGTCGGGAGTCCACCCGGATCAGGCGCTGGCCCTGGCGCAGTCCGTCGCCGCGGGCATCGAGCCCGCCGAGAAGGCCCGGGAGCGGATCCGCGCGTTCTCGGAGAAGTTCGTGGCCGATCTCGGTGACGAAGCGAAGCAGGTCCTCGAAGCGGCCCGCAGCTCGGGGATCCCCGCGTTCCAGGCTTTCGGCGTCGCGAACGCGGTGCAGCAGGGCCAGGAGACCGCGGAGTCGGCGCTCGCGCGGATTCGCAAGGCTCGGGATGCCTTCGACGCGGAGCGGCTGCGCAGCGCCCAGAGCGCTCCGGGCACGCTCGCGACGGCCGGCGCCTCCGCCGGGCGCGCCGCCTTCGATCTCCACAAGGAGTCGGAACGTCAGAGGAAGCGCGCCGACGACGCCATGCGCTCCGCCGGCGGAGGAGCCGCGCGCCCCGCGGTCCGGAACGACCCGGCGAAGCAGGTGGGACGCAACGACCCCTGCCCGTGCGGGTCCGGCAAGAAGTTCAAGGTCTGCCACGGCCGCGCGGCCTGACGGCCCGTCGTGAACGGCGCGGCTCCGAGCGCGGAGGGGAGTCGCCGGCCGGCGGGCGAGATCCTGCGATCCCGCGCCGGCGATCCCGCGGCGATCACGGTCTTCGACCTCGCCTACGGAGCGATCGGCGCCGCCGCGGCCGCGGTCGCCGTTCCCGCGGGACTGCTCCGGAGCCGGCGCGATCCGGAGCAGCGCCGGCGGCTCCTCGGCCGCCTCGCGCTCGACCTCGCCGTCGAGCCCGCCTCGGCGATCGAGGACCGGGTGGTCCTCCACGGAGTCTCCGTGGGCGAGGTCCGGCTCGTCGCGCCGCTGCTGCGCGCGCTGAGGGACAGCGGGGAAACGGTCCGCGAGCTCCTCACCGCGACGACGGCGACGGGTCTCCAGGAGGCGCGGCGACGGCATCAGGAATCGCCGGTGCGTCCCTTCCCGATCGACTTTCCCACCTGCGCCGCGCGGTTCCTCGATCGCCTGCGTCCGCGCTCCGTGCTCCTGCTGGAGCTCGAGCTCTGGCCCGGATTCCTGCGCCACGCGGCGAAGCGCCAGGTGCCGATCGCCGTCGTGAACGGCCGGATCTCGGAGCGGACCGCTCGTCGCTACGGCTGGCTCCGCGAGTACGCCGCGCGACGGCTGGGCGACGTGCGGCTGTTCGCCGTCCAGGGCGAGGCGCATGCGGAGCGGCTCCTCGCCCTCGGCGTTCCGCCGGACCGCATCGCCGTCTGCGGGAACATGAAGTTCGACGGACTCGCCGATCCGGCGAAGCCTCCCGACGCGGAGATCGCGGCGCGATTGCGGATCGACGCGAACGACGTGCTCGTCGTCGCGGGGAGCACCCACGCGCCCGAGGAGGATCGGATCGCCGATGCCGTGGCGCGGCTGCGCGCGAGCGGATTCCCGGGGCTCCGGATCGCCGTGGTGCCGCGCCATCTCGACCGCATCGAGGAGGTCGTCGCGCTCCTGTCGCGACGGCTCGGCAGGGTGGAGCGGCTGAGCGTCCTGCGCTCCGAGAACCGCTCGGTGACGTCGCCCACGGCGCCGATCGTCGTCGACACCGTGGGAGACCTGGAGGCGCTCTACCGATTCGCGCGGATCGCCTTCGTCGGTGGATCCCTCGAGAACCGCCGCGGAGGGCAGAACGTGCTGGAGCCGGCGGCCCTCGGGGTTCCCGTGGTCCACGGACCCGGAATGGAGAGCTTCGCGGAGGCCGCCGCGATCCTGTCCGAGGCGGGAGCGAGCCGCGTCGTGCGCAACGGGGACGAACTCGCGGAGGCGCTCGGCCGATGGCTCGGCGATCCCGACGGCGCGCGGCGCGCCGGAGCCGGTGGACCGCGCGCCGTCGCGCCCCATCGCGGCGCCGCGGCGCGGGTCGTGCGCGAACTGCGAGCGCGCGGTCTTCCCTGAGCGTTCGGCGAAGCGGCTACTCGAAGACGAACGCCGTCGTGTAGCCCCAGTCGTTGAAGTCCCAGTTCTGGGCGTTCACGGCGCTCCCGACGAGGCCCACTTCGTAGGTCCCGGCCGCGAGTCCCTGGAGGATGGCGCTCGCGTTCATGGGAACGCGGACGTTCTCCGCGACGGCGTTGTTGAGCATCCCGGACCCGACGGTCGTGATCGTGGTGTCGCCGAGGACTCGGTAGCCGACGAAGAGCGACAGCTTGTTGGCGCCGCCCGGCTGCACGCTGCCGAAGGAGCGCGTCGAGTTCACGAAGACGCGCTGCGCGCCCGAGACCGTCACCACGGCGATCGGCGAGAGGAAGGAGAGAGTGCTCGTGGGTGCGCCCGCGGGGCCATGGGCGAAGGCGGTCGCGACGAAGGCCGGCGGCCCGATGGGACCCGGAGGTCCATTCGCGCCGATGGGACCCTGCACGCCCTGGGGTCCCTGGATGCCGATCGGTCCCGGGTTCCCCTGGGGACCCATGGGGCCCGTCGGACCGGCGATGCCGGCGGGACCCGTGGGTCCAACGACACCCTGGGGTCCCTGCGGTCCCGTCGTGCCCGGAGGCCCGGTCGCGCCCGGAGCGCCAGTCGCTCCCTGCGGACCCGCCGCTCCCGTCGGACCCGCCGGACCGGCGGGACCCGTGAGCCCGGGCGCTCCATTCGTCCCGGGTGGCCCCTGCGGTCCCTGGGGTCCCAAGGGACCCGCCGGACCCATCGGCCCCTGGGGCCCGACGGCGCCCGGCGCCGCGGGGGGCGCCTTCAGCAGGAGGCGCAGTGCCGGCTCGTGTGCCGTCTTCACGTTCTCCTTGCTGTCGAACTCGACGGTGAACTTCTTGTCGGAGCTGACGGCGAAGATCCCGATGCCACGGTTCTCGACGGCTCCGTCGATCCACGCGCGGACGAGCTCGGTGACGTCGAAGCTCACGAAGGAGTATCGATCGTCCTTCTCCAGCCCGAGGGCCGGGGCCTCGACGTCGCCGACCGCGGGAGGCGCGAGGGCGTTCACGATCGTTTCCTCCCAGGGATCGAAGACGCGTCGCACTTCCACGTTCCCGGTGCCAATCACCTTGCTCACGAAGAGCTGGAGGTGCGCGAGCTCGACCTGGCCGCCCGTGGTGCCCGGCGGCAGGGAGCCGAGCTCGAAGCGGATGTAGGCGCTCGCACCGTCTCCCTTGAGCTGCAGGACCTGGCTCGTTCCGTAGTTCTTCTTGGACTTGAGCCTCACGTAGGCGTCGGCCGCGAGCGTCGCGGGCGAGTCGCCGGCGGCGAAGGCGGGCGCGGAGAGAGTGAGCGAGGCCGCGACGGCGGCGAGGAGCGGGAGAGTCCGTTGCATGGCGTTGCGATTCGGGTGCCGCGGGGACAGAGAGCGCGAGCGCGTGCGCTCGGCGAGACGGCGCAGTGTATGCATCACCCCTCCGGCGCCGAGCCTCGATTCGCCGTCGGGCGGATCCGCGGCATCCATCGATGGGCCGATGTCGCGGCTCCCAGGTGGCCGGGCGCCGGCCGGGCGGCGGTCGGTCCTCGACGAAGGCGCCAGGTCCCAGCGCACGGTTTCCCGAAGGAGGCCGGAGCGGCTATGCTTGTCCGCTCGAAATTCGGCTCTGGCACGTCCGGAGCCGCCGAGACCGAAGCCGAAACGGTTCAATCTCGGCGAGCCGTTCTCTCGATGGAGCCCAAGGAATCGGGCCCGTGTCGAGGGAGCATCGACCCTCGAGGCCAGCTCCTCCTGCGCCGCAGGTCTCGACCCCACCCACCTTTCCGAACAACCGCCACCTCTTCGTCCGCACGCCATGGCCAAGGAACTGAAGCTCTTCACCAGCGAGTCGGTGTCCGAGGGACACCCCGACAAGGTCTGCGATCAGATCTCGGACGCCGTCGTCGACGCGTGTCTCGCCCAGGATCCGAGGTCGCGCGTGGCTTGCGAGACCCTCGCGACGACGGGAACCGTCGTCGTGGCTGGAGAGATCACCACGAAGGCCGTGTTCGACTACCAAGACCTCGTCCGCGAGACGATTCGCGAGATCGGCTACACCGATCCAACGATCGGCTTCAGCTACGACTCCTGCGGCGTCGCGATCCACGTGCACCAGCAGTCGCCGGACATCTCCGTCGGCGTCACGGCGACCTCGGACAAGGAGCAGGGAGCGGGCGACCAGGGACTGATGTTCGGCTACGCCTGCCGCGAGACGCCGGAGTACATGCCCTTCCCGATCTACTACGCCCACCGTCTCGTCGAGCGTCTCGCGGAGCTCCGGAAGGGGAACGCGAAGGGTTGGACGTGGCTGCGGCCCGACTCGAAGTCGCAGCTCACGGTCGAATACGACGCGAACGACGATCCCGTGCGCGTGCACACGGTGGTGATCTCGACGCAGCACGCGGCCGATGTCTCGAATCGCAAGATCCGCGACATGGTCGTGAAGGAGCTCGTCCCCGCGGTGATCCCGAAGAAGTTCCTCGATCGCCGGACGCGCTACTTCGTGAACCCGACGGGCCGTTTCGTCGTCGGCGGGCCGCATGGCGACTCGGGCCTGACCGGCCGCAAGATCATCGTCGACACCTATGGCGGCATGGGCCGTCACGGCGGCGGCGCCTTCTCGGGCAAGGATCCGTCGAAGGTCGATCGCTCGGCCGCCTACGCGGCGCGCTGGGTCGCGAAGAACCTGGTGGCGGCGGGTCTCGCCAGGCGGTGCGAGGTGCAGCTCGCCTACGCCATCGGCGTCGCCGAGCCTCTCTCGATCCGCGTCGACACGTTCGGCACGGGCGTGATCTCCGACGATCGGATCGTCGCGATCGTGCGCGAGCTCTTCGACCTGACGCCGCGCGGCATCATCCACCGCCTGAAGCTCCTGCGGCCGATCTACCGCCGGACCGCCCGCTACGGCCACTTCGGCCGGAAGGGATTCAGCTGGGAGCAGCTGGACATGGTGAAGGCGATCAAGGCCCGCTTCGAGGCGTCCCGAGCGGGCGCGCGAGCCGGTGCCCGGCGCGGCGTCCGTACGCCCGCCTGAGCCCCGCCCACTCCACTCCACCGCGAAGCCGCGTCCAACGCGGCTTCCGCGCTTTTTCTCGAACAACACTCTCCATTTCCCGCTCACTCGAACGGCTCCCCTCCACGCAGCGACGCGGAGGGATCCGGACCCCATCCCCATGCCCAAGTCGATGACCGCTCGCTCGCAGACCGCTTCCCCGAACGCCGCTTCCAAGGAATCCCACGCCAAGTACGACTGCGCCGATCCCTCGCTGAAGGCGCAGGGCATCCAGCGCATCGAATGGGCGGCGCGCGACATGCCGGTGCTGGCGCGGATCAGCGAGCGCTTCGCGAAGGAGAAGCCGCTCAAGGGCATCCGGATGTCGGCGTGCCTCCACGTCACGGCGGAGACGGCGAACCTCATGAGGACCCTCCAGGCCGGCGGCGCCGACCTGCTCCTTTGCGCGTCGAATCCGCTCTCCACGCAGGACGACGTCTCCGCGGCGCTCTCGCTCCACTACGGGATCCCCACGCACGCGATCAAGGGCGAGGACAACGCCACCTACTACAAGCACATGCGCGCGGCGATCGCTCACAAGCCGAACCTCACGATGGACGACGGCTGCGATCTCGTGACGGCGATCCACAAGGACGCGCCGGAGCTGATCCCGCAGATCAAGGGATCGATGGAGGAGACGACGACGGGCGTGATCCGCCTGAAGGCGATGGCGATCGAGGGTGCGCTCCGAATCCCGGTCGTCGCCGTGAACGACGCCGACACGAAGCACCTCTTCGACAACCGCTATGGCACGGGTCAGAGCACGATCGACGGGATCATCCGCGCGACGGACGCCCTCCTGGCGAGCAAGGTCGTCGTGGTGGCCGGCTACGGCTGGTGCGGCCGCGGCTTCGCGACGCGCGCCCGCGGCATGGGCGCGCAGGTGATCGTGACGGAGATCGACCCGATCAAGGCCCTCGAGGCCGCCATGGACGGCTTCCGCGTCATGCCGATGCGCGAGGCGGCGAAGATCGGCGACGTGTTCTGCACCGTCACCGGCAACAAGCACGTGGTGACGACCGAGCACATGAAGTCGATGAAGGAGGGCGCGGTCATCTGCAACTCGGGCCACTTCGACATCGAGATCGACGTCGCGGGCCTGAAGAAGCTCGCGAAGAAGGAGATCCGTGACGTGCGGAAGTTCGTGGACGCCTACGTCCTCCCGAACGGCCGGACGATCTACCTGCTCGGCCAGGGACGGCTCGTGAATCTCGCCTGCGCCGAGGGACATCCCGCGAGCGTGATGGACATGTCCTTCGCGACGCAGGCCCTCGCCACGGAGTGGGTCGCGACGCAGAAGAAGCCTCTCTCCGTGTCGGTCCACGAGGTGCCGAAGACGATCGACCGCTGGGTCGGCCGCCTGAAGCTCGAGACCATGGGGATCACGATCGACACGCTCACGCCCGAGCAGAAGGCCTACCTCGAGTCCTGGCAGGAAGGCACCTGAGCGGGCGGAGGAAGGAGCGACGCCGACCCGGAGCGATCACTTCGCTCCGGGCCCGGCGTCGCGCCTCGTCCGTTCCCGCCGGTCCTTCGAGCCCGGTCCTGCGATGAGCACGCGTGGCCCGAACGCGCGCGATTCGTTCCGCGACTGGGACGTCGTGCGGCTGGAGCTGGAGCAGGTGCTCGCCCACGTGGACGGTCCGACCTTCGACTGGAAGCCGGTCGCGCACGCGAAGGTGCGGAGCATCGGCGACATCCTGAGGCACCTCTGCGACTCCGAGGCCTATTGGATCGACCGTGTCGTGCGCGGCAACGAGTGGATCCGGCACGAGCCGGGCGTCTGGGCCGATCCCGACGCCGTGCGAGAGCGCTGGAGGATCCTCCGGGAGCAGACGAATCAGTTCCTGGAGAGCCTCGCCGTCGCGCGCCTCGCGGACACGAAGATCGATCATCGCGGCAACATCGTGACGGTGCGCTGGATCGTCTGGCACGTGCTGCAGCACGAGGCGCATCACCGCGGACAGATCTACCAGCTCCTTCGGCTGCGCAACCCCGATCGGCCCTCGTTGATCGAGTGACGATCGAGTGAAGGACCGGGAGCTTCACGCGAGCACGTCCTCCCGGGCGCGCGGCGCTCAAAATCGAGCAACCTCGGCACACCTTGCGTTCTAGAATCGCCCGAGGATGCCCATGAAGCCCTGCTCCCGGACACCCGGACGGACGCGCGCTCGGTCGCGGCGCCGCCTCGGATTCACTCTCATCGAGCTGCTCGCGGTGATGGCGATCATCGCCATCCTGATCAGCGCCCTCGCGATCCAGGTCCCGAAGTACCTGGACCGCGCGAAGGTCTCCGCCTGCTCGCTGAACATGACGGACCTCTATCGGAACTTCCAGCTCTACAAGGACCGCTTCAAGGACTGGCCGAACCAGTCGGGGATCCGTTTCTTCCTGGAGCTCTGGCGCGTCGACACGGAGAGCCACAGCGAGAACTTCGCGAAGCGGTTCACCTGCCCGGGCGTCCAGCCTCGATTGCTCGGCGGCCTCGGCGATCGGACCCCGGAGCACTGGTTCGACGATTGGGAGAACCTGGACGAGACGTACACGGCCTACGCGGGACGCGACGTGGAGCACTTTCCGCACATCGACAAGACGCCGGGCAAGCAGGCCCTGGTCGCTTGCGACAACGAGTTCGCCGACACGGAGCAGGATCCGGTCCCCAATCACAGCTACACGACGAACGTGCTCATGGCCGACGGCGCGCCGAAGGAGTACGACGTGGAGCTCCTCCGTCGCGACGGCGTGATCGCCCCGAACGCCTACCTCATTCCGGGCCCCGACTGTCCCGTCGAGGAGCTGCGAAGCCTTCGGCGAGACGCGCCCTTGCTGAAGAAGAAGTGACCCTCCGGAGGCCGGACGCGTCCGGCCCGTTCTCGTCCGGCCCGTTCTCACCCAACCCGCTGGCCAAGGCCCTCCACGCCTCGAACCCCTCGATCTCCCGCATCGCTCCTCGACACGTCGCATGAACGCATCCGCACTGCTGATCGTCGCCAGCCTCCTCCTCCCGTCCGGAAGCACCCTCGAGTCCGAGGCGGGCAGCCCCTGGAGACTCACCGTCGCCTCCGACGCGCCGAGGGCGATCGTCGTGGGGACCGGACGCACGGCCGAAGCGGTCTGGTACCAGACGCTGACGGTCACGAACGACACGGGCGAAGCGCGCGAGATCGTCCCCTTCGCGACCCTTTCGACGGAGCTGGGTGCGTCCATGGCCGCCCGCCACGACCCCCGGGTGCTGAGGGCGCTGCGGGCGACCGTCGAGGCCGACGTCGTCGACCTCTTCGACCTGAAGGGATCGCTCGCGGCGGGGGAGAGCCGGCGCGTCGTCGTCGTGTGGGGGTCGATCGACGCGTACGCGAACCACTACACGGTGCATCTCTCCGGCCTCGCCTCGAGCCTCGTCCGCAGCGGCGCCGAGTGGGTGCGCACGAAGACCGACCTCGTCCTCCAGTTCCATCGCGTCGGCAACGAGCGTCGCCCGCTCTCCTCGCGGATGCGCGCACTCGGCAGCACGTGGCAGGAGCTCGAGCGCGAGAAGATCCGCTGACGCGACGCGAGTGGCTCGGAGGCGCTGAGTCTCCGGGGAATCGAGTCTCCGGGGAACCGAGTCTCCGGGGATATCGAGTCTCCGGGGAACCGGGGCCCGCTCCGCCGTCAGGTCGAGCGCAGCGCCGCCTTCAGCGGCGAGCGACGAGTCCCGACAGGCGGAGGATCTCGTTCCACTGGGCGTCGTCCATGGGCACGACGGAGAGCCGCGGGAGACGCAGGATCTCGAGGCCTTCGAAGGCGGGATTCTCCTTCATCTCGTCGAGCGTGACTGGCTTCAGGAATCGGCGGCCCACCAGGACGTCGACGACGACGCGGCGCTTCTTCGGATCGGACGGATCGGGGTAGGCGCCTCGCATGATGCGGCCGAGTCCGACGGCCTGCCGCTCGTCCCCGGTGTGGTAGATCACCACCTCGTCGCCCTCGTGGATCCCCCGGAGATGTTTCTGCGCAAGGGGGTTCGTGACGCCGCCCCAGGCCGTGTGACGCTCGCGCTCGAGGTCGTCGAAGGAGTAACTGTCCGGCTCGGTCTTCAGCAGGTATCGGGCCATGGGTCTCAGCGCAGGCAGGTGACGCCGCGCCCGCCGTCGACGGGTAGGAGAGCTCCGGTGATCCACTTCGCGGCGTCACTCGCGAGCCAGGCGATCGCCTCGGCGGCGTCGGCGACTTCGCCGGCGTGGCCGAGGGGATGCGAGGACTTCGCGCGCTCGAGGAAGGCCCGGTAGGCGTCCTCGTCCATGCCTCCACGCCGGTGGAGCTCGCTCACGATCACGCCCGGGCAGATGCCGTTCACGCGGATGGCGCGGGGCGCGAGATCGAGGGCGAGGCAGCGGGTCGCCTGCTCGACGGCGGCCTTGCTGACGCAGTAGGAGAACACGTTGGGGAAGGCACGGAACCCCGTCGTCGACGAGATCGTGACGATGCACCCCGGACGGCGCGCCAGGTGGGGGATCGCGCAGCGGATCGTGTGGACGACGGACCGGACGTTCACTGCCATCATGTGGTCGAAGTCCGCCAGGGAGGTCGACTCGAGGGTTCCGGACGCGATGATCCCCGCCGCCGGCACGAGGACGTCCAGCCCGCCGAGCTTCTCGACGCAGCGCGTCACCGCGGACTCGACCTGCTCCTCCCTCGTCACGTCGCAGGGGATCGCCTCGGCGATGCCGCCCTTCGACCGGATCTCCCGCGCGAGCGCTTCCAGGCGGGCCCCGTCGCGCGCGACCGCCGCGATCCGGTCTCCTCGTCCCGCGAGGAGGAGCGCCGTGGCTCGGCCGATGCCGCTCGACGCTCCCGTCACGAGGACCGCGCGCGATTCGTTCGATGCCATGGACCCAAGGGTAACAAGCGGAACGCATTCTCCTCGGAGGCGGGTTCGGCGGCGCGGCGGGCTCTCCGTCGTCCCTCGTCCCGACGAGGTGGCGCGGTAGATTGCGGAGCATGGGCGTCTCCCGCGCCGAGATCGTCGAGAAGAACGTGCTGGACCGCCTCGAGCAATGGCTCGAGCGGCCCGCGGCGGAGCCCTTGGAGCCGGAAGCGCCGATCGCGCCGGGGAACCCGCTCGACGTCCGCACGGCCGTCGTCCTCTTCGAGGCCATGGTCACGAGCCGCGCGCTCGACCTCGAGGCCCGCGCGCTGAAGCAACGCGACATCGGCTACTACACGATCGCGAGCTGCGGCCACGAGGGGAACGCGGTCCTCGGCGAGGTCCTGCGCGCGACCGACCCCTGCTTCCTCCACTACCGCAGCGGCGCCCTGATGATGGCGCGCGCGCGGAAGGCATCGGGAGCGATGCCGATCCGCGAGACGATCCAGGGCCTGCTCGCCTCCTCCGACGATCCCGCCGCCGGCGGCCGCCACAAGGTCTGGGCCTCGAAGGGCCTCTGGGTCCCTCCCCAGACGAGCACGATCGCGTCCCATCTGCCGAAGGCCGTCGGCGTCGCCTTCGCGCTCGAGCGCGCGCGGCACCTCGAGTTCTCGCTGCCGATCCCCGAGGACTCGATTGTCGTCGCGACCTTCGGCGACGCGTCGATCAATCACAACGTCGCTCTCTCCGGGTTCAATACCGTCGGCTGGGCCTCCTTCCAGCGGCTGCCCGTGCCGATCCTCTTCGTGTGCGAGGACAACGGGATCGGCATTTCGGTGCGCACGCCGCAGGGCTGGGTCGCGACGTCGCTCCGCGCGAAGCCGGGCCTGCGGTACTTCGGCGCCGACGGTCTCGACCTCGCCGACGCGTACCGCGCCGCCCGCGAGGCGGCGGAGTTCGTCCGCGTCGTGCGCGCGCCGGCCGTGCTCCACCTCCGCACGGTGCGGCTGCTCGGACACGCCGGGAGCGACGTCGAGACGGAGTACCGATCGGTGCCGGACATCGAAGCCGTCGAGCGGCAGGATCCGCTCCTCGCGGCGATCGACCTCCTCGTCGGGTCGGGCGCGCTGCCCGCCGGCGAGGCGCTGCGCATCGTGCGCGAGACGCGCGAGACGGTCCGCCGGGAGGCGGAGGCGCTGCGCGGGAGCCCGCGGCTCGAGACCCTCGCGCAGGTGGTGGCGCCCCTCGCGCCCTACCGGCCGAATCTCGTCGAGGCGGAGGCGTCGAGCGTCGCCGGCATCGAGGCCCGCGAAGCGGCCTTCGGAGGGCCCGAGCGGCTCCCCGAGCGCCAATCGAAGCCGCGGCCGCTCGCGACGCTCCTCAACTGGGGTCTCGCCGACGCGCTCGCTCGGTATCCCGACCTCTTCCTCTTCGGCGAGGACGTCGCGAAGAAGGGAGGCGTCTACCACGTGACGGCGCAGCTCTGGGAGCGCTTCGGAGCCGCGCGCGTCTTCAACACGCTGCTCGACGAGACGTCGATCCTCGGGCTCGCGATCGGAGCCGGCCACCTCGGTCTCCTCCCCGTGCCGGAGATCCAGTACCTGGCCTACGTGCACAACGCCGAGGACCAGCTCCGCGGCGAGGCCTGCTCCCTGCAGTGGTTCTCGAACGGGCAGTTCTCGAACCCGATGGTCGTCCGGATCGCGAGCTTCGCCTACCAGCGGGGCTTCGGCGGCCACTTCCACAACGACAACGCGATCGGTGCTCTCCGCGACATCCCGGGCCTCGTGATCGCCGCGCCCTCGCGGGGCGACGACGCGGTCTCGATGCTCCGGACGTGCCTCGCCCTCGCGAAGGTGGACGGCCGCGTGGTGGCGTTCCTGGAGCCGATCGCCCTCTACCACGAGAAGGATCTCCACGCCCCCGGCGACGGAGGATGGCTCTGCCGTTACCCGCCGGCCGGCGAAGTCGCGCGGCTCGGGGAGCCGCGGCTCTGGATCGACGGCGACGGATCCGACGACCGAGACCTGCTGATCGTCTCCTACGCGAACGGGCTGCGCCTCTCCCTCGTGGCCGCGCGCCGCCTGCGCGACCGGGGGATCCGGGCTCGCGTCCTCGATCTCCGCTGGCTCGCGCCGCTGCCGCACCGGGAGATCGCCGAGCAGGCGAGGCTCTGCGGCGCGGTCCTGGTGGTCGACGAGTGCAGGCGCACGGGGGGCGGCGTGGCGGAGGCGATCCTCGCGGCGCTCGCGGAGAACGACGAGACGCGCGCCCTGCGCACGGCGCGGCACACGGCCGCCGACACGTACATCCCGCTCGGTCCGGCGGCGCAGCTCTGCCTGCCGTCGGCCGAGTCGATCGAGTCGGCGGCGATCGCGCTCCTGTCGCGCTCCGAGCCGGCCCCCGAGCCGCTGCGGCCGGAAGGCGCCGAGACCTACCCTTCGAGGAGGGCGTAGCGCTCGAAGCTCGCGAGGTGCGCCTCCAGGAGATTCGGGACGCGCCGCAATGCCTCGCGGGCGCCGAGCGGCTTCCCGTCGGCTCCTCCCAGGACGACGTCGCCGGATCCGACGAGGCGTTCCATCTCCCGCCGCAGCGCGCCGCGGTCGCGCGTGCCGTCGAGCCTCAGAAGGAGCGCGTGGGCGAAGGCGTCCTCCAGCGCGATCGACTCGTGGCGCAGGTTCGTGACGCCGGGCCCGCGGCCGGCCTGCAGGCGTGCGAGACCGACGGCCCGGGGCCGCACGCCCGGCGCCGGCGACTCCCGGGGCGGATCGCGGTGCAGATCGACGAAGCGACCGTCCCAGCAATGCAGGAGCGTGCCGCCGAGATCGGTGCGAACGCGGTCGGGCGGCGTGGCGCCGCCATCGGCGCGAATGGCGAGAGTCGCGAGCTCCTCGAAGGAGGCGGAGGCCGGCGCGCGTCGCACGAGCTCCTCGAGGGCGGCGCGCGTCGGCGCGTGGTCGGTGCGCAGCGTGGCGCCCTGGGAAGACCGGAAGCCCGGCGCGGCCCGATCCCCCTTGGGGATCGGACGGAGGCTCCCCGTGACGTGGAGGGGCGCCAGCCGCGCACCCTGGGGCGCGTGGTCGAGGGCGATCTCCGCGCGGCAGAGAAGGGTCCGCCGGAAGGAGCGGTGCGTCAGGAAGTCGGCGTACTGCTGGTGCGCCAGGATGGCCGCCGACCGCTCGACGATCCGCCTCGCCGGATCCGGGAGCAGTTCCTCCGGGAAGACGCCGTCGAAGCCGCCCGCCGGAGGCGAGGACGCCGGATCTCCCTGCCAGGAGGCGGCCGCGCGCACGACGACCGGATCCATGAGGTCCATGTCCTGCAGCTCCGCCTCGGCGAGGAACTGCAGGCCATGTCGCGCCGCGTGGACGGCGAAGCGGTGGACGGAGATCGGCGCGTTCACCTCTCCCAGCTCGTCATGCAGCAGCACGGCGTCGGGGCGCTTCACGATGCGCTCGAGCTCGGAGCGGACCCGCTCCGAGTGGCGCGTCGACCGCGCGTCGAGGATCTCCTTCGCGAGGGAGCGCGCGCGGGCGGCCTGCTCCCACGGATCGGCGACTCCGCGCGCGTGGTGGAGCAGCAGCTCGCGCGTCGCCGCGCGCTCGTGCCATCCGGGCCACGCGTTGTAGCTCACGTAGGCGACGCCCTGCGGCGCGAGACACTCGGCGCAGAGCGCGAGGAGGCGGTCGCGGACCGGCTCCGGGACCCAGGAGTAGACGCCGTGGGCGATCACGTAGTCGAAGCGGCCCAGGCCGGCGCTCGGCGTGCGGAGGTCGTGGACGCGGAACTCGACGTTCGCGAGCCCGAGCTCCTGCGCGTCGGCGCGCGCGCGCGCGATCGCGCCGTCGTCGAGGTCGATCCCGAGGAAGCGGCTCTCCCGGTCCGACGACGCCATGGGCAGGAGATTGCCGCCGTCGGCGCAGCCGAGCTCGAGGACGCTGCACCGCGCGGGATCCGGCGCCTCCAGCCCGAAGAGCCACGCCATCGTCCGGAGGCGCCGCGGATGCGTCGGCGCGAAGGCGAGCGCCGGGTAGGGGACCTCGTCGTAGCCGGTCATCGATGGGCCGCGATTCTCCGCCGGAGCCCCCGCGGCAGGTGCACAAAAGGCGATTCGGATCGGCCGTCGATCGCCCCCGCGTATCCTGCCCGCCGCCCATGCCGAAGCTCTCGAATGCCGCGCTCGCTCCGGGGAGCCCCTCTGCGTAGGTCTTCCAGGCCGTGAAGTGGTCCTGGCGCATCGCGCGCATCGCGGGGATCGCGGTGCACGTCCACGTGACCTTCGGGCTGTTCCTGGGCGCGGTCCTCGCGCTCGGGCTCCTCGACCCGACGGCCGACGTCCTCTTCTACGTCGGCGTGCTCTTCGCCGTGCTGGGCTGCGTCTTGCTCCACGAGCTCGGACACGCCTTCACCGCGCGGGGCTTCGGGCTCGGAACGAAGGACATCACGCTCTTGCCGATCGGCGGCGTGGCGCGTCTCGAGCGTCAGCCGAAGGATCCTGCGGCCGAGCTCTGGATCGCGCTCGCGGGGCCGGCCGTGAACTTCGCGCTGGCCCTGGCGCTGGCGGTCGTCGTCGGCGTGGTCCGGTCGCTCGAGATCGTGGCGGAGGACGTCCTCGCCTTGCTGAACGTGCACCCCGTCGTGACGGACGCCGGCGCGCGGCGCTCCCTCCCCGAGATGCTCTTCGCGGTGAACCTGTTCCTCGGGGCCTTCAATCTGCTCCCGGGGTTCCCCATGGACGGCGGGCGCGTGCTGCGCGCGCTCTTCACTTGGTTCGTCGGTCTCCAGCGCGCGACGCGTTTCGCGGCCCGCGTCGGGATCGGGCTCGCGCTCCTCTTCGCGATCGTCGGCTTCCTGCGCAGCCAGCCGATGCTGGTGGTGGTGGGGCTGTTCGTCTTCCTGAGCGGGCGGCAGGAGTCGGCCATGACCATCACGCGCTCGCTCCTCGACGGGCTCCCCGTGAAGGCCGCCATGACGACGCGCTTCTTCACGCTGCCCACCTTCGAGTCGCTGGAGCACGCGGCGTCGATCCTGCTCTCGACGGCGCAGCAGGATTTCCCCGTGGTCGGCGACGACGGCCGCTACCTCGGCATGCTCACGAAGGTCGACCTCCTCCGGGAGCTCACGCAGCGCGGCCGCGAGGCTCGCGTGATCGACGCGGCGCGGCGGGGGCTCCGCGTCCTCTCCCCGACCGACCTGATCCCCGATCTGTTCGACCAGTGGTCGGGGTTCCCGCAGCACGCGCTCCCGGTCCTGGAGGAGGACAAGCTCGTGGGGCTGCTCAGCGCCGACGGGATCCAGAAGGCGCTCCTCGTCCGCGAAGCGCTCGCGACCCGGTAGGCGCGAGCCCCTTCGCGGCGCGGCTCGGGGGATGGCTGCCACCGGAGGTTAGGCTCTCGGCCCCCCAGGAGCCTCCGATGCCGATCGTGCGCGCCCTTCGAACCAAGCAGCCCGCGTTCCTCCTCCTGGCGGCGTCTCTCTTCGGGAGCGTGGCGCCGCGATCCTCTGGGCAAGAGGCCGACGGGCGGATCCCGTTCCTCGCGCGGGCGGAGTCGGACTTCCTCGCCGGGGAGATCTCCGGCGACCGCTCCTTCGAGCACGTGCGGTGGTACACGCACTGGCACCGGCCCTTCGCGAGCGAGGGTCTCATGGACGCGGCGCGCTACACGGAGGCGCGCGCGATCGAGCTCGGCCTGCAGGGAGTCCGGCTCTGGAAGACGCCCGTCGACGGCATGGAGTGGACCGCGAGGAAGGGCGAGCTCTGGATCGTCGAGCCCGCGGAGGAGCGGCTCTGCGACATCGGATCGGTCGCGATCTCCCTCGCCGACCGCAGCCGCGATGCGGAGGCGACGGCGGAGATCGTCGACGTCGGCAGCGGCACGAAGGACGAGGACTACGCCGGCAAGGACGTCGCCGGCCGCGTCGTACTCGCCTTCGGATCCGCGTCGTCCGTCGCGAAGGCCGCCGTCGACGCGCGCGGAGCCCTGGGGCTCGTCCTCCGCCCCGATCCGGAGACGGGCTGGGCCCACCCGGACCAAGTGCGCTGGACCGCGCTCCCGGAGCGGAGCGGCCCGGCGGAGAAGCCGACCTTCGCCTTCGTCCTCTCCCACCGCCAGGGCGTCGATCTCGCGAAGCGCTGCGCCGCCGGAACGGTGCGGGTGCGGGTCTCGGTGCGCGTCGAGATCGCTCCCGGATGGCTCGTCGACGTGGAGGGGATCATCCCCGGAACCGACCCGTCGCTGCCGGAGGTGGTGTTCACGGGACACCTGCAGGAGGAGCGCTTCAGCGCGAACGACGACGCGTCGGGCTGCGCGAACACCCTCGAGGTGGCGCGCGCGCTCCAGCGCGGGATCGCCGAAGGACGTCTGCCGCGTCCGCGCCGGTCGCTCCGGTTCTGGTGGACCACGGAGATTCGCTCGGAGGATCGGCGCTTCGCCGACGACCCGGCGCTCCCCGGTCGCTTCCTCTGCAACATCAACCAGGACATGGTGGGCGCGAATCAGGGACTCGACACCCTGCGCGTGCAGAACGTGACCCGGCTCCCCTGGTCGCGGGCGCACCTCCTGGACGACGTGGCCGAGGAGGTCGTCGACTTCCTCGTGAAGGGGAACACCTCCCAGCTCGCGGGGCGGCAGGCCGGCGTCTCGTTCTTCCCGTTCCCGGTGCTCTCGAAGCTCGGGACGCGCCATCGCTACGCCGCGCGATTCGTTCCCTACCACGCGAACACCGACCACCAGTGCTTCGTCGCGCCGCCCGTCGGCGTCCCCGGCATCACGTTCACGAACTGGCCCGACGACTACATCCACACGAGCGACGACGACCTCTGGAACCTCGATCCGACGCAGCTCCAGCGGAACGCGCTCGCCGTCGCGGCGATCGGCTACGCGATGGCGCGCTTCGGTCCCGACGACGAGCCGATGCTCGCCGCCCTCGTCCGCTCCCACGCCTCGCGCAGGCTCGGCGAGGAGACGGAGGTGGCGGCGCGGGCGCTCCGAACGGCGCCCGCGAGCGAGCGGCCCGCCGCCCTCCGCGACGCCCTCGCGCACGTGGCCGCCTCCGTCGCCAGGGAACGGTGGGCGCTCCGATCGGTCCTGCAGGTGACGGGCGCCGAGGTGTCGACGGCGTCGGCGCGGATCGCTCCCACGCTCGACGCGCACGAGCAGGGCGTCTCGACGATGCTGCGCGTGGTCGCCGACGTGGCGCCCGCCGCGCCCGACGCGTCGGAGCGAGCGCTCGCGGCGATGCGACCGCGTCTCGTCGGCTCCATCGCGGAGTACCAGGCGCGGCGCCCGCAAGCGAAGGCGCCGGCCGGCCTCCACGGTCTCGTGGCCCACGAGATCCTCTGTCTCGCGGACGCGAACGCACGCCACGGACTCGGCCTCACGGGCGCGACGCTCCACCACGTGGCGGCGGCCCAGGTCCGGAGCGCCGGCCCCTGGTACTACGGGACGCTCTCCACGGAGCAGACCCTCGCCTGGCTGCGTGCCTGCGCCGAGGCGGGCCTCGTCGACCTCGGAGAGGCGGATCCTTCGGCCGATGGCTCGAAGGGGGACGGCGGCCGCTGACGTGCGCGAGCGCGGCTCGGCCCATCGCGCCCCCGTCGCTCAGTCGATCGCCTCGACGGAAACGATGCGGTAGCGGAGCTTCCCGGCGGGCACGGTGATCACCACCTCCTCGCCGGCGCGATGCCCGCAGAGGCCGTCGCCGAAGGGGCTGTTGTAGGGAATCTCTCCCTTCGCGAAGTCGAAGTCGCCGGCCCCGACGATCAGGTAGGTCTCCTCGTCGCCGGAGCCGAGATCGACGATCACGACGCGCGTACCGATCGAGACCTCTCCGGAGAATTCGATCTTCCGGTCGAGGATGCGCACGGCGGCGATGCGTTCGCGGATCTGCACGACGCGCGCGAGGAAGAACTGCTCGGCCTCGCGCGCCGCGTCGTACTCCGAGTTCTCCGAGAGATCGCCCTTCTCGGCGGCTTCGCCGATCGACTCGCGAGCGCGCGCGAGCTTGTCCTCCGTCTCGCGGAGATCGGACATCATCTGGTCGTACTGGGCGCGAGAGACGAACGACTCGGTCACGGAACGAGGATGGGGCAGGGGAGACGAGGAGGCGGTGCTGCGGAATGCGGAGCGAGGCGAGCGGAGCGCCGGCGTGATCAGCCGCGCACGACTTCCCAGATGTCGGCACCCAGATGGTCCCAGGGCAAGCGGCCCTCGTCGCATTCGGAGTCCGTCGAGAACTGCACGTCGACGAAGTAGAGGATCCGGCTGCGCTCGGGAGCGAGGTTCCGGCAGCCGTGGGCGACGCCCGGCGGGATGCGCACGAGCCGGCTCGTCCCGTCGCCCAGGACGAAGCGCATCGTCTGCTTCTCCGTGGCGGACCCCGCGCGGCAGTCGTGGAGCACGAGGAGCATCTTGTCGCCCGGCGGGACGTACCAGACGTCGGTCTGGCGCCGGTGGAGATGGAAAGCCTTGATCGCTCCCGGCTCGACCTCGCTGTAGTTGACCTGGCGCACGGCGAAGCCGGGGAGCTGTGCGTGCATCCCCTCCGACAGCCGTCCGAGCTCCGTGATCGCGCCTCCGTCGTCGTGGAAACGCTTCAGCTCCACGATCACGACTCCCTCGATGCGCGTGCGGCTCGAGTAGTCCTGGAGGGAGTAGGCGCGCTGGCTCGATTCGTTGAACTGCAAGGGCGAAGGTCCCATGGGAAGGGAGGCGATTGTAGGACGGGCGCGCGGAATCCCTCGCCGCGCCTCCCGGGTTCCCGGCCTCCCGGGGATTCCAGTAGTCTCCGCGGCTCGCCGGCGGGATTCCTCCCGTCCGTACGCTCCTCCCGGATCTTCTTCGGAACCGAACGATGCATTCTCTCCTCCCGATCGCGCTCGTCTCCCTCGTCGTCTCGGCCGCAGCCGCTCCTCGCTTCGACGAGGGGATGTGGACCTTCGAGAACCCTCCGACGAAGGCGCTGAAGGAGCGCTACGGATTCGAGCCGACGGCCGAGTGGCTCGAGCACGTGCGCCTCGCCTCGGTGCGCTTCAACTCCGGGGGCTCGGCCTCCTTCGTCTCCCCCGAGGGGCTCGTCCTCACGAACCACCACGTGGCGCTCGACGCCCTGCACAAGCTCTCGACGGCCGAGCGCGACTTCGTGAAGGACGGCTTCCACGCGCAGACCCGCGCCGCGGAGTTCCGCTGCCTCGACCTGGAGCTGAACGTCCTCGACTCGCTCGTGAACGTCACGGACCGCGTGAAGGGAGCCGTGAAGGACGGGGCGACGGCCCAGGAGGCGGAGGCCTCCCGGCGCGGCGCGAGCGCGGCCATCGAGGAGGAGAGCAAGGAGGCGACGGGGCTGCGGAGCGATGTCTTCGCCCTCTACGCCGGCGGCGAGTACTGGCTCTACCGCTACAAGCAGTACACCGACGTCCGCCTCGTCTTCGCCCCCGAGCAGCAGGCGGGCTTCTTCGGCGGCGATCCCGACAACTTCACCTACCCGCGCTACGCGCTCGACTTCGCCTTCTTCCGCGTCTACGAGAACGACGCGCCCGCCGCGACGCCCCACTATCTGCGCTGGAATCTGCAAGGACCGAAGGAGGGCGAGCTCGTCTTCGTGTCGGGGCATCCGGGATCGACGGGCCGCCTCAACACCTACGCCCAGCTCGAGTTCATCCGCGATCTCCAGGTCCCGCGGACGCTGCAGCTCCTCGACCGCCTGCGGACGCGTTTGGAGGCCTACTCGGCGCGCGGGGAGGAGGAGGCCCGGCAGGCCATGGACATGCTCTTCGGAGTGAAGAACAGCCAGAAGGCCTACACCGGCTATCTCGCGGGGCTGCAGGTGCCGGAGGTCATGGCGCGCAAGCTCGAGACCGAGCGTTCGCTGCGGGAGTTCTACCGCAAGCACCCGGACGCGGCCGTCGAGCAGGGAGACCCCTGGGTCGCGATCGAGACCGCGCGCCGCAAGTTCGCCCAGATGTCGGAGAAGCTGAGCTACACGCGGATCCGCGGATCGCTCTCCGACTTCGCGACGACGATCGTTCGCTACGTCGAGGAGACGAAGAAGCCGAACGCGGACCGGCTCCCGGAATTCCGCGAGGCCGGGCTCGACTCGCTCCACCTGCAGCTCTTCTCCGAGGCGCCGGTCTACGCGGGCATGGACGAGGTGCTCCTCGCCGTCTCCCTCGAGGACGCGCTCGAGCATCTGGGGCCGGACGACGACTTCGTGAAGGCCGCCCTCCGCGGGAAGACTCCCGCGGAAGCCGCGAAGAGGCTCGTCGCGGGCTCGCGGCTCGGCGATGCGGCGTTCCGGCGTCAGCTCGTGGAGGGCGGGGCCGAGGCCGTCGCCGGCTCGGAGGATCCGATGATCGTGCTGGCGCGCACGATCGATCCCTGGCTCCGGGAGCTCCGAAAGACGCGCGAGAACGAGGTCGACGCCGTGGAGCGGTCGGCCGGCGAGCGCATCGCCAAGACGCGCTTCGCCGCCTTCGGACGGACCATGGCGCCCGACGCGAACTTCACGCTCCGACTGAGCTTCGGCGCCGCGACGGGCTACGAGGAGGACACGACCTTCGTGCCCTACAAGACGACCTTCTACGGGCTCTTCGAGCGGTTCCACGCGTTCGACGGGAAGCCCCCCTTCGACCTGCCGCCGCGCTACCGCGACGCGGCGGGGAAGCTCGACCTCGCGACGCCGATGAACTTCGTCTCCACCTGCGACATCATCGGAGGGAACTCGGGCAGCCCGGTCGTGAACGCCCGCGCCGAACTCGTCGGCCTCATCTTCGACGGCAACATCCAGAGCCTGTCGAACAACTACCAGTACGACGACCGCGATCAGCGGGCGGTCTCGGTGCACTCGGCGGCGATCATCGAAGTGCTCCGGAAGCTCTACGGGGCAGCGGATCTCGTGAAGGAGATCCTCGGCGACCGGGGCTGACGCACTGCGACCGGCCCGGGCGCGAGCCGCCCGGGCCGGTCGCGGGTCAGCGGGCTTCGGTCGTCGCGACGCGATCGACGACCGCGGCGGAGAACCCGGCGAAGACGGAGGCGGCGGCGAGGGCGAGGATCCAGAGGAGCATGGGGTGCATGGAGCGCTCGGGTGGGGTTCGACGAGGCTCCAGAACCCGGGCCGGACACGCTCTCGGACAGAAAAAACTTCGGGGATCCCGCCGCAGCCGCGTCATCGACCGTCCGGCGCCCGACCGGCTCGGGTCGCTCGAGACGCTTCGCCGGCGACGCCGGATCCGGCGCGGATCCGCTCCTGCGAAGCCCCGCGAGGCGGGAGCCGGCGTGCACCTCGTCGCTCAGGAGACGAGCTTCCGGTGCTTGCTCGCCGTCGACGCGGGACGATCGCCCTCGGCCAGCGCGAAGGCCTGGTAGTCGCCCTCGACGAAGCTCCACGTGCCATCGCCGCGCAGCGCGAGGATGTGCGTCGCGATGCGGTCGAGGAAGTAGCGATCGTGCGTCACGACGACGGCGCAGCCGGCGTAGGCCTGGACGGCCTCCTCCAGGATCCGGAGCGTCTGCAGATCGAGGTCGTTCGTGGGCTCGTCCAGGAGGAGGACGTTGCCTCCGCGGCGAAGCATCTTCGCGAGCTGCACGCGGTTGCGCTGGCCGCCGGAGATCTCTCCGACCTTCGCCTCCTGGTCGGGGCCGCGGAAGTTGAATCGCGCGACGTAGGCGCGCGGCGCGATCGCCTTCTTCCCGAAGGGGATCTCGTGCAGGCCGCCCGTGATCTCCTGGAACACCGTCTTCTTCGGGTCCAGCGTGTCGCGCATCTGGTCGACGTAGCAGAGCTGGACGGTCGTGCCGATCTCGACGGTTCCCTGGTCGGGCGCCTCCTGCTGGAGGATGAGACGCAGGAGCGTGGTCTTCCCGGCGCCGTTCGGTCCGATGACGCCGAGGATCGCGCCCGGAGGGATCTCGAAGGTGAGGTCGCGCAGCAGCACGCGATCGCCGTAGCCCTTCGTCACGTTGCGGAACCGGATCACCTTCTCGCCGAGACGCGCCGGCGAGGGGATCTGGAGGTCGATCGCCTCCTCGCGCACCTCGCGCTCCTCCGTCACGAGCCGGTCGTACTGGGCGATGCGTGCCTTGCTCTTCGCCGTGCGCGCGCGCGGGGACGTCCGGATCCACTCGAGCTCGCGGGCGATCACCTTCTGGCGCGCCAGCTCCTGCTTCTCGTCGATCGCCGCGCGGATCGCCTTCGCCTCCAGGTACGCCGAGTAGTTCCCCTGGTAGGGGAACGCCTTGCCTCGCTCGATCTCGAGCATCCAGCCGACGACGTTGTCGAGGAAGTAGCGGTCGTGCGTGATCGCGATCACCGTGCCGCTGTAGTCGTTCAGATGGCGCTCGAGCCACGCGACGCTCTCGGCGTCGAGATGGTTCGTCGGCTCGTCGAGGAGCAGCATGTCCGGGTGGGAGAGGAGCACCTTGCAGAGCGCCACACGCCGCCGCTCGCCGCCGGACAGCTTCCTCACGTCGGCGTCCGGCGGCGGACACCGCAGAGCCTCCATGGCCACCTCCAGGTGGCGGTCGAGCTCCCAGGCGTCCCGGTGCTCGATCTCCTCCTGGAGGCGCGAGAGCTTCTCGAGGGCCTTCTCCATGGCCTCGGGCGAGAGATCCGTCGCGAGCTGTTCGTTCACGGCCTCGTGCCGGCGCAGCAGGGCGCGAATCGGCTCCACCGCCTCCTCGAGGTTCCCGAGGACGGTCTTCGTCTCGTCGAGCTGCGGCTCCTGGGGCACGTAGCCGACCGTGAGCCCGTCCTGCCGCCACACCTCGCCGAGGACGTCCGTGTCGACACCGGCCAGGATGCGCAGCAGCGTCGACTTGCCGCTGCCGTTCCCGCCGATCACGCCGATCTTCGCGCCCTGGAGGAACGAGAGCGTGAGCCCCTTCAGGACCTCGGTGCGGTCGTAGAACTTCCGGAGGTCGCGGATGGTGCAGTTGATGATCTCGGTCATGGGGCTCGGGGTCCGAGCCCCAGGTTCTACCATCCGCCTCGGCCCCGCCGCTGCAGGCCATCGCGGGCGTCGTGGGGTCGCGGGGGACGATTGGTAGAGTCCCGGACCGACGTCCTCCGAAAGGGAGGGACGCCCCGGACCGTTCTCCCATGGAATCCGTTCTGACCGAACCACGCACCTCCGGCCGATCGACTCCGCCCCTCGCCGGCCGGCCCACGCGCGTGGCCCTGGTGGGCGCGGGCTACATCGCGCAGACGCACGCCGAGGTGCTCCGCGTCGTCGCCGCCGAGCTCGCGTCGGCCGGCGGGCTCGAGATCTCGGCCGTCTGCGACGTCGATGCGGGGAAGGCGGAGGCCTTCGCGCGGCGCTACTCCGTCCCCGCCGCCTTCGCCTCGTCCGAGAGGCTGATCCACGAGGGACGTCCCGACGCCGTGCATGTGCTCGTGCCGCCGCGGCTGCATCGCGCGGCCGCGGAGCCTTTCCTCGCGGCGGGCATCCACGTGCTCCTCGAGAAGCCGCTCGCTCTCGGCACCGAGGACGCCCGGGCCCTGATGGCGGCGGCGCAATCGGGCGGGGCGCGGCTCGGCGTGAACCACAACTTCACGTTCCATCCGCTCTTCCTGCGCATCCTCGCGGACGTCGGCGCGGGCCGCATCGGGCGCGTGCAGCACGTCGTCTCCGTGCAGAACAATCCACTGCGCCAGCTCGCCGCCGGCGACTTCGGCAATTGGATGTTCGCGCATCCGCGAAACATCGTCTTCGAGCAGGGGCCGCACCCGCTCTCGCAGCTGGTCCGACTCCTGGGGCCCGTCGCCGACGCGCAGGTGACGCCCAGCGGACGCCACGACCTCCCGGGGGGCCGGGTCTTCTTCGACACGTGGCAGGCGTCGCTCCGCTTCGGCGCCGCCACGGCGCAATGCCTCCTCGCCTTCGGCCGCGAGTTCCCCGAGAGCTGGCTCCACGTCATCGGGCAGGACGGCTCGATCCGCGCCGACCTGCTCCTCGGGACCTACACGGTCCACGGGAAGACGCGCTGGCCCGACTTCTGGGACGCGGCCCTGAACGCGCGGGCCGACGCGAAGGCGGCCCGCCGAGCCGCGCGCGAGGCCGTCCTCGGCTACCTGCTGCCGCTGCTGAAGCTGCGGCCCCGGAGCGACGCGTTCTTCGCGGGGATGCGGGGGAGTGTGCTCGGCTTCCATCGGGCGCTGCGGGACGGCTCCGCGCTCCCGGTCTCCGCCGCCGACGGTCTCGCCGTCGTCCAGGCCTGCGAGGCGCTCACGGCGCGCGTGCCCACGCCGTCGCCGCCGCCCGCGCGGTCGCACGTCGCCGCCGCGCCGCGGCCGCGAGAGGTGGCGGTGCTCGGCGCCACGGGCTTCCTCGGAGGCCACCTCGTCGAGCGGCTCGTCGCCGAAGGACGGCCCGTGCGGATCCTCGTCCGCAACGCGTCCGTGCTGCCGGCCCATCTGCGGCATCCGCTCGTCGTCGCCGAGGAGGGCTCGACCCACGACGACGGGGCGCTCGATCGCGCGCTCCGCGGCGTCGACGCCGTGGTGCACCTCGCCTGGGGCGGCGGCGACACGCTCGCCGACTTCCGCCGCAACATCGTCGAGGCCGACGAGCGCGTGGCGCGCGCCTGCCTGCGCCAGGGCGTGCGCCGCTTCCTCTACACGAGCACGATCGCCGCCTACTACCTCGGCCCCGACGCTCCGGCGCCCGTCACCGAGGAGACGCCGCTCGACCGCCGGCCCGAGGCGCGCGGCCACTACGCGCGCGCGAAGGTCGAGAGCGAGGAGCGCCTCTCGGCGCTGCACCGGGAGAAGGGCCTCCCGCTCGTCGTCCTGCGGCCCGCCGTGGTGGTCGGTGCGCGGGGCCGTCCCTTCCACAGCGGCGTCGGCCAGTGGCCGCGCGACACGCACTGCCTCGGCTGGGGAGCGGGCACGACGCCGATCCCCTTCGTGCTCGCCGGAGACGTGGCCGATGCGCTCGCGCGCGCGCTCGACGTGGCGGGGATCGAGGGCACCTCCTTCAACCTCGCCGGCGACGTGCGTCTCACGGCGCGGGAGTACGTCGACGAGCTTCGGATCGCGACGGGCCGGCCGATCCTGTTCCACCCGACCCCGATCGCGCTCACGCAGGCGAGCGATCTCTTCAAGTGGCTCGTGAAGGCGGTGATCCGCAAGCCCGAGAACGCCCTTCCGAGCCTCCACGACCTCCGCAGCCGGACGCTCGCGGCGCCCTTCGATTGCAGCCGCGCGAAGGAGCTGCTCGGCTGGCGTCCCGTCGCCGACCGGCGTCTGTTCGTCGACCGCGCGATCCGCGCCGTCCTGGGACCGCCGCCGTCCGCGGACGCTCGCCCCGTCGCGGAGTCGGGCCCGTGACGGTCGCGTCGACGCGGCATCTCGTCCACGTCTTCTCGACCTTCGCGCCCGGCGGCCCGCAGATGCGGGTCGTGAACGTGCTCCGCTCGCTGCCGGCGCGTTTCCGCCACACGATCCTCGCGACGAACCACGACCTCTCGGCGCGCGCACACCTCCCGGCCGACGCGCCGATCGAGTATCTGCAGGCGCCGCGCGCCGCCGGCGAGGGCGTGCGCCGCGGCGAGCTGCGTCGGCTCCTCGCGGAGGCCTGTCCCGATCTGATCCTCACCTACAACTGGGGCGCAACGGACGCGATCCTCGTGAACGCGCTGCGTGCCGTCGCGCCGATCCTCCACGCGGAGGACGGCTTCGGACCCGACGAGTCGGAGGCGCAGCTCGCGAGGCGCGTTTGGGCACGGCGGCTCCTCCTGCGATTCGTCGAGGCGGTCGTCGTGCCCTCGCGCAACCTGGAGGAGATCGCGCATCGGACCTGGTGGCTCCCGCGCCGCCGCGTCCTGTACGTGGCGAACGGAATCGACGTGGCGCGCTTCGCGCCCGAGGGAGCCCGGGGGCTCCGCGCCGCGCTCTCGATCCCCGAGGACGCCTTCGTCGTCGGCACCGTGGCCCATCTCCGCGGCGAGAAGAATCCGCTCCGGCTCCTCCGCGCCTTCGCCCGCGGCGCTCCCCCGGGCGCGCACCTCGTCTTCGTCGGAGAGGGGCCCGAGCGGGCGGCCCTCGAGACCCAGGCACGGGTCCTCGGGGTCGCGGATCGCCTGCGCTTCGCGGGCTTCCTCGCCGATCCGGCGCCCGCCTACCGGTCCTTCGACCTCTTCGCGCTGTCGTCGGACACGGAGCAGATGCCCGTGAGCGTGCTCGAGGCCATGGGTTCGGGGCTCCCGGTGCTCTCGACGGACGTCGGCGACGTGCGGTCGATGGTCGCCCCGGCGAACGCGGACTGCGTCACCGCCCTCGGCGACGAGCCTGCCTACGTCGACGCCCTCGCCCGACTCGCCGCCGACCCGGTGCTGCGGAGCCGCCTCGGCGCGGCGAACCGGACGCGCTGCATCGCGCACTACTCGCTGCACCAGCAGAACGCGGCGTACCTCGACCTCTACGAGCGCTTCTCGTCGGGGCGCGCCGGGGCCTGGACGTCGGAGCATTTCCGGGGCTGAGAGCTGGCGGCGAACGGCTGTGGGCCCGCGGGCACCGACGGCATCGCATCGGCGGGCGCCTTGCGTCAGCATGCGACCCATGCGCATCGCAACCTGGAACGTGAACTCGATCCGCGCGCGACTCCCGCGGGTCCTCGCGTGGCTCCAGCGGACGGCGCCCGACGTCGCGTGCCTCCAGGAGACGAAGGTGGAGGACGCGGCGTTCCCGCGCGCCGAGATCGAGGCGGCCAGCTACCGCGTCACCTGCTTCGGACAGAAGACCTACAACGGCGTCGCGTTCCTCTCGCGCGCGGAGCCGGCCGACGTGGTCCGCGGCTTCCCGGACGACGGTGCCGAGGCCCACCGCCGCCTGATCGCGGGCACCTTCTCGGGCATCCGCGTCGTGAACGTCTACGTTCCGAACGGCGAGTCGACGGAGTCGGAGAAGTTCCCCTTCAAGCTCTCCTGGCTCGCGAATCTGCGGGGCTTCCTCGAGACGCAGTGCGACACGAAGGCTCCGCTCCTCCTCTGCGGCGACTTCAACGTGGCACCCGAGGACCGGGACGTGCACGACCCCGAGAAGTGGAGAGGCAAGGTGCTCTTCCATCCGAAGGAGCACGAGGCCCTCGCCGCGATCCAAGCTCTCGGCCTGCGGGACGCCTTCCGCGCCCATCACGAGGATGCGGGGCACTTCACCTGGTGGGACTACCGAGGCGGCGCGTTCCATCGCGGCGTGGGGCTGCGCATCGACCTCGTGCTCGTGTCGGAGCCGCTCGCGAAGCGCTGCACGGGCGTCTCGATCGATCGCGAGGAGCGGAAGGGGCCGCAGCCCTCGGACCACGCGCCCGTGGTGGTGGAGATCTCCGGCTGAGGCGGCGCCGGTCGCGAGGCTGCTATTCTCCGTTGCCTCGGCTCCGGTGCGCCGCGCCACGAGCGAGGATCACCACCGCATGCCCCATCCCGACCGCATCCGCCTCACGCCCGGCAAGCGGGTCCTCTTCCTCACGAAGGATCTGGACCTGCTGCGCGCCCAGCTCGCGGGCAAGGCCGATCTCCGGATGCAGGACGTGCGCGTCGAGGATCTCCTCGACGACATCAACACCGACGTGATGACGCCGGCCTGGGTCTGCTTCCGCCATCGGCCCGAGGACATCGCGCTCGACGCCTACGCGGGGCTGCTGGACGCGAAGGGGGAACGCGTCTTCGGCACGCGCGCCCTCATGGACGGGAACTTCGAGGTGATCGTCTCCGGGTACCGCAAGGGCACCGGCAGCTCCCGCGAGACGGCGGTGCAGTGCGAGAAGTGGTCGGGGATCCGCATCGTGATCGCCGCCTCCTTCGCGCCGATCCACGAGCGCAACAACGTGCAGCAGGGGCAGCTCATGGGCGGCCACGGGCTGCTGGTGCGGCTCCAGGCGGGGGAAGAGGTCGCGATCGAGGAGTTCCTCGCTCCCTACGACCCGATCTCGCGTCTCGTCCTGCGGCAGGGCGGGCTCTTCGCCTTCGCGCGCGCGCTCGATGCCGGAGAGGTCCGGCTTCCGGCCACGGGAACGGGGAAGCGCCCGATGACGATGGGGGAGCGCGTGCTCGCGGCGCATCTCGTGGAGGGGCAGGGCGCGCCCTACGTGAAGCCCGGCGACTCGGTGCTCGTGCGCGTCGATGCCGGCTACAGCCACGAGTTCACGACGGCGCAGGTGCACCATTTCCTCTCGGAGGAGCTGGGAGCCGACTACCGGCTCGCGAAGCCCGACAAGTTCGCCGTCTTCGAGGACCACCTGCTCTACGCGACGGGCGTCCCGCGCATGGCGCGCTTCGCGGACCAGATCGAGACGCTGCGGCGTCTCCAGCGGGAGTTCCAGGCGCACACGGGTTGCCGCGACTACTCGGCGCGCGACGGCATCTCGCCGGGCATCTGCCATCAGGTGGCGCGCGAGCAGTTCGTCGACCCCGGCGACTTCGTCCAGGCGACCGACAGCCACACCTGCATGGGCGGCGGCAACAACGCGCTCGCGTGGGGCGTCGGCGCGACGGAGTACGCCGGGCTCGCGCACTCGGGGCGCACCTTCGTCCGCGTCCCGGAGTCGATCCGCTTCGAGCTGCACGGTGCGCTTCGGCCCGGCGTCATGGCGAAGGACGTGATCCTCGAGATCCTCGACACCTTCGCGAAGCGCGAGGACACGCTCGATCGGATCATGGAGTTCGGCGGCCCCGGGCTCGCGCACCTCTCCATGGACGAGCGTGCGACGCTCACGAACATGGCGACGGAGTGCTCCGCCGCCGCGGGGATCTGCGAGGCGGACGAGCGGACCTTCGAGTGGATCGCGGCCCGGAGGGATCTCTCCCCGGCGGAGACGGCCGCGTTGCGGGAGCGGGCCGTCCGGCCCGATCCCGGCGCCGTCTACGACGGAGGCGTCCACCGCATCGACCTCGATCGGATCGAGCCGCGCATCGCGGAGCCGGGCGATCCGACCTACGGCAAGCGCCTGCGCGACCTCGCGCCCGTCGCGATCGACATCGCCTACGGCGGCTCCTGCACGGCGGGCAAGCACGACGACCTCGACGCCTACGCGCGCGTGATGCGCGAGGCCGAGGAGGCGGGACGCCGCCTCGCGAAGGGCGTCTCCTTCTTCATCCAGTACGGCAGCGAGACGGTGCAGCGCTACGCGGAAGCGAAGGGCTACGCGGCTCTCTTCGAGCGCATGGGCGTGCAGGTGATCCACCCCGGCTGCGGCGCCTGCATCGGCTGCGGCCCCGGCGTCTCCGAAACGCGCGAGCAAGTGACCGTGTCGGCGATCAACCGCAACTTCCAGGGCCGCTCGGGCCCCGGGAAGCTCTACCTCGCGTCGCCCCTCACGGTGGCGGCGTCGGCGGTGGAAGGTCGGATCACGGCCTACGAGCCGGGGATCTGGAGCGGCGCAGGTGCCAAGCGCTGACGGACGAGAGGGCTCGCGTGCGCCCGTTCCTCCGGGCGGACCGGAGACCGTCCTCGGACACCTCTACGCTCGGTGGGGCTCTCCGAGCGAGGTCGCGCTCCTGCTCGGGATTCTCGGACTCGTGACGGCGCTGGTCGTCTACTCGCTCCCGATCCGTTCGAGATGGGAGTCCGGGATTTGGCCTCGGCACTACTACACCGATGTCGGGGAGGCGATTCAGCGCCTTCAGGTCGAGATTCCGCCCATCGACGGAATGCAGGAGGACGAGTTCGAACGCGAGATGGAGGGTGCGATCGGAGGGCTCATGGATCGGGCGCACCGTCTCGCACAACGAGAACATCCGCGGACGCCCGACGCGCCCGACTACGGTCTTCACCACGATGTCGTATTCCAGTCGCTCGGTGTTTATCTGGCGCTGCTCGGAGTCGGCGTGCTCAGTGTTGTCTGGGCCGCAATCCGAGATCGCGCGGGCCGCAGGCGCGTCCTCTTCGCGGCGCTCGCGTGGCTCGTCAGCGGAAGCCTGATGCTGGGCGACCCGTTCGGCTTCGTGAATTGGATCCTCGATTGACAGCGCGAAGAACGAAGCCAACGGCGCTGGTACCCCGCACGTACGCTGCGCCCACTTCTCCCACGGATCGGTGACCGATGACCCAGTCCCGTCGCGAGTTCCTCCGTCTCTCGGCAGCCGCCGGTCTCGCGGGGGCGCTCCCCGCCGTCTTCCCGGGCTCTCTTTCCGCGCAGGACGCGCCCGCGAGCAAGCCGGCGCCGCGCGCGGGGAAGAAGGTCTTGCTCCTCGGCGGCACGGGCTTCCTCGGGCCGCACGTCGTCGAGGAGCTCGTCCGTCGCGGGCACGTGCCGACGCTCTTCAACCGCGGCAAGACGAACCCGGGGCTCTTCCCCGACCTGGAGAAGCTCCGCGGAGACCGCGACACGGGCGATCTCGAGGCGCTGAAGGGACGCACCTGGGACACCGTCGTCGACACCTCGGGCTACGTCGCGAAGGAGGTGAGCGAGTCGGCGACGTTGCTGAAGGACGCCGTCGGCCAGTACCTCTTCGTCTCGACGCTCTCGGTCTATCCCGACGACGTGCGCATGGGCGCCGACGAGTCGTCGCCGGTGCAGCCCGCCGAGGACCCCGAGTCGACGGACGTGCGCAAGTACTACGGCGCGTTGAAGGCCGTCTGCGAGCGGACGGCCGAGGGGATCCTTCCCGGGCGGACGACGAACGTGCGGCCGGGGCTGATCGTCGGCCCCGGCGATCCGACGGACCGCTACACCTACTGGCCCGTGCGCATCCAGCGCGGCGGCGAGGTGCTCGCGCCCGGCACCGGCGACGATCCGGTGCAGTACATCGACGTGCGCGACCTCGCGCGTTGG
Source organism: uncultured Planctomycetales bacterium (assembly GCA_964545855.1). GTDB lineage: Bacteria > Planctomycetota > UBA1135 > UBA1135 > JACQFD01 > CAZJHD01. The sequence continues at coordinate 94,446 of CAZJHD010000006.1, read as the reverse complement.
ATGGTCCAGACGATCGAGGACCGGATCTTCGGGACCTTCAACACCGTGGGGCCGAAGGACCGGCATCCGATGAAGGACGCGCTCGCGGCCTGCCAGGAGGCGGCGCCCGGGAAGTCGACGCTCACCTGGGTGCCGGCCGACTTCCTGCGGGAGCAGAAGGTCGCGCCCTGGCAGGACATGCCCCTCTGGATCCCGCGCGGCGAGGAAGGGGCCGGTCTCTCGGGCGTCGACTGCTCCAAGGCGATCGCGAAGGGACTCACGTTCCGGCCCGCCGTCGAGATCGCCCGCGACACGATGGCCTGGAACGCGACGCGGCCCGAGGAGCGGCGCGCGAAGCTCCGCGCAGGCTTGAGCGCGGAACGCGAGACCGAGGTGCTGACGGCCTGGCACGCGGCCGCGGCGGCGCGCGCGAACGGCGAGAAGGGCGGCAAGTAGGCCAACCGGGTCTCGCCATCCGCCGGCGCTCCGAGACGCGAGCGACCCCGTCCCGCGCGGCGGCGCGGTAGCCCATGCAGACGGACGCCGACGGCTCGGGCGGAGTCCTCGGCCGCGCCCTGCGCCGCGTCGCCGACGTGCGCACCGAGGAGGTCGCGGCCCTCGGCTGGTCGGCGGCGCTCTTCTTCTGTCTCTTCACCGCCTACGCGATCCTGAAGCCGATCCGGGAGGCGATGGGGATCGCCCGCGGCGTCGACGACCTGCCCTTCATCTGGATCGGGACGCTCGCCTTCACGATCGCTCTGAATCCGTTCCTGTCGCTCCTGGTGGCGCGGTTCCCGCGCGAGCGTTTCGTCCCGATCGCCTACCGGTTCTTCGCCGGGAACCTGCTGCTCTTCTTCGTCGCGTTCCAGATGCTGCCGGAGGGCGAACACGTCGCCGCCGGCTACGTCTTCTACGTGTGGTTGAGCGGCTTCAACCTCTTCGCCTTCTCGCTCTTCTGGGGCTTCATGGCGGACCTCTTCGGGCCCGCCTCCGGGAAGCGGCTCTTCGGCCTCCTCGCCCTCGGCGCGACGGTGGGGTCGATGCTCGGCGCGAAGCTGACGTCGATCCTCGTCGAGCCCCTCGGGATCCCGGGGCTGCTCCTGCTCTCGCTCGTGCTCCTCGAGGCATCGGTGCAGTCGTTCCACCGCGCGACACGCACGCACTTCGCGCGCGCACCGCGCACCGCTGCATCTCGCGACGCGGCGCCGCCGGCCGAGCGGCCCGCCGCCCTCGACGGCATGGCGCGCGTCGTCCGATCGCCCTACCTGCTCGGCCTCGTCCTCCTCGTCGGCTGCCTCACACTGAGCGCGGGCTTCGTCTACTTCGAGCAGGGGAGGATCATCGAGGCGAGCTCGCCCGATCGGGAGACGCGGACGCGCACCTTCGCCGAGATCGACTTCTGGGCGAACGCGGTGACGCTCGTGCTGCAGTCGCTGCTCGCGGGCCGGCTGCTCACGCGGTTCGGCGCGGGCCCCTGCCTCCTCGTCCTCCCGCTCGTGACCCTCGGAGGCTTCATCGCACTGCGCGACAGCCCGACCCTCGCGACGCTCGTCCTCTTCCAGGTCGCCCGGCGCGGGATGAACTACGGGCTCACGAAGCCCGCCGGCGAGGTCCTCTTCACGACGCTCCCGCGGGAGGAGAAGTACGCGGCGAAGAACCTCATCGACACGTTCTTCTACCGCGGCGGCGACGTCGTCTCGGCGGCGCTCTACGCCGCCGTCGTGCTGCCCTCGACCGACCGCGCAACGACGGCGCTCGCGATCGTGGCGCCCGTCGCCATCGTCTGGATGGCCGCGGCGCTCCTCCTCGGCCGAGCCCACGAGCGGCGCGCGCGCGCGGCCGCCTAGCACTCACAGCTACTCGGAGACGTCAGGAAGCGGGCTTCTCCGCGCGCACGCACCAGGAGTCGAAGCCCGCCGCGTCCTCCGAATCGTGCTGCGCCGCGCGGACGTTCCTCGCGAGCAGCCAGCCGCAGCCGAGGCCGCCGAGCTTCGCCGCCGACAGGCTCATCAGCTCCGGCACCGGATAGGTGAGCTGGTAGTAGCGTCGCGCCGTGATCCGATAGCCGCGCGCCTCGAGGCGGCCGATCACGTCGGCGCGCGGGAGCGCGTTCATCTCGCGGATCGGGAGGATCGCCTTCGCGCGCCGGCGACGCGCCATGCCGCGGGAGAGCGGGTTGAGATCGCCGATCACGAGACGGCCTCCGGGAGCGACGCGCGCGTCGAGAGCCTCGAGGAATCGGTCGGCGTCCGGCGCGAAGCTGATCACGCCCGAGTTGAGGACGAGGGCGAAGGTCTCCTCCCAGGGCGGCTTCTCGACGAAGCCCACCTGCGCTTCCACCGACACGCCCTCGGCGGCGGCGTTCTCCAGGACGTGCTTCACCATCTCGGGGCTCGGATCGAAGGCCTTCACGACGGCGCCGCGCTTCGCCGCCTCGATGCCGACCCAGCCGGCGCCGCAGCCCGCGTCGAGGACGTGCTCCCCGGGCTGGGGCACGGCCACATCGGTCACGTAACGCCGCATCCAGCGGTGGTGTCCCCAGAGGGGCGACTTCGGATCTCCGCTCCAGCCGGCCGCGTTCTGATCGAACTTCTTCTCGATGACCGAGGGCGCCATGGCGGCGGCGCTGCGCCGGAGCGCGACGGCCGAGCCGGAGAAGTTCGCCACGAAGTGCTTCGTGAGCTTCGTCGTGCCGTCGGTGTCGATGCGGTCGATGTAGCGCTGGCTCTGGAGCCGGTAGGCGCGGAACGCGTTGAAGGCGGGCCAGAGGGCGTCGCGCAGGGCGGCGACGCCGGCCTCGTCGAAGGGCGCATGCGTCTGCAGGACGACGGTTCCCTTCTCGCCGACGATCGGATCGAGGGCTTCGCGGAGCTTCGCTCCCAGCTCCGCGGAGAAGGGCGCGCTCCCGAGCTCGAGGCGCAGCCGGTCGACCTTCGGCGGCAGCTCGCCGGGGAACGCATGCTGCTTCACGGACGCTTGGGGAAGACTCAGGTCCTCGAGGATCGCGTCCTTCAGACGGATCGTCGCCACCGGCTGGCCCGGGGCCTCGGACATGTGGAAGTTCTTCGGCACGCGCACAAGAGTGCGACGCGGAGCCCCCGCAAGCCAGCGGCCGGTGTCCGGAGGCTCAGCCGCCGGCGAGCGCGGAGCGCACGAGGCGCCTCAGCCGCGGGACGACCTTCGCCTCGAACCAGGGGCGGTCGCGGAGCCAGCGCTGGTTGCGCGGCGAGGGATGGGGCAGGACGAGGAAGCCCCGGCGCGCGTTCTCCTCGAACCGCGCGACGGCCTCCGCGAGCGGCACCCCGGCGAGCTCCGGCCGGTGGTAGGCGACCGCGTAGGCGCCGATGTAGAGACGCAGTCGCAGCCGGGGCGCGAGGAGGCCCATGAACCGCGGATGCCACGTCGGCGCGCAGCGCGGCGCCGGAGGGAGGTCGCCCTTCCCCGGGACCGTTCCCGGGAAGCAGAGACCCGTCGGGAGGATCGCGAACCGCGACGGGTCGTAGAACGTCTCCCGGTCGACGCCGAGCCAGCCGCGGAGTCGATCGCCGCTCGGGTCGTTCCACGGAACGCCCGTCTCGTGGACGCGCCGGCCCGGAGCCTGCCCCGCGAGGAGCACGGGTGCCCTCCGATCCACCTGGAAGACGGGCCGCGGCGCGAAGCCGAAGTCCTCGGCGCAGAGGGTGCAGGCGCGCGCTTCGGCGGCGAGCCGCCGCAGCGCGCGGTCCGCCGGCGCGCCGTCCGCCGGTCGGCTCAACGGTCCGCGCCGGGACGCTCCGCCGCGGGCCACTCCACCTCGACGGTCTTCGTCGCGCCGTCGCGCCGCACAACGACCGTCGCCTTCGCCCCGGCGCTCCGCAGGGCCGTGCGCAGGTCCTCGGCGCTCGCGAGCTTGGTCTCGCCGATCTGGAGGATGGTGTCGCCCGGCTGGAGACCCGCCTTCGCGGCGACGCTGTCCTCCGAGACCGATTCGATCTCGAGACCGTCGCCGCCGAGGGACACGCCCAGCAGCCTCCGGGCGCCGGCGCCGCGGCCGCCGCCGGTGCCCCGGGGAGCGACGAGGTTCTCCCGCGGAAGGAGCGCCGGGAGTCCGGCGAGGGCGTAGGCCCCGTAGGCGATCACGCGCGCCGAGTGCCGCTGGTAGTCGGGGCGCGCCGCATCGAGCGTGTCGAACTGCGTGTGATGCGTCCGGTTGTAGTCGACGTCGCGCGACTGCGACCAGAAGAAGCCGGGCACGCCCTCCCGCAGGAACGCGTCGTGGTCGCTGCCGATGCCGGCGGGGAGGCCGGGCACCTCGCGGATCTCGAAGGGCTTCGTCGGATCGAGCGCGGCGAGCGGTCCGAGCACCTCGTCGAAGAGCGGCTTCATGGCGGGCGTCGCGAGGATCCCGGACACGTAGGCCGTGCCGCCGTCGTGCACGAGGACGGCGGAGATCTTCGGGAGCATGTCCTTGTGTTTCGCGATCCAGCCGCGCGATCCGAGGAGCCCCTGCTCCTCGCCGCTCCAGAGCATGAAGAGGATCGTGCGCTTCGGCTTCAGCCCGGCCGCCGTGAGCAGGCGCGCCGCCTCGAGCGTCGTCGACACTCCCGTGCCGTTGTCCGTCGTGCCCACGGCTCCGTCCCAGGAGTCGATGTGGCCGCCGACGACGACGTACTCGTCGGGCCACTCCGTGCCCTGGAGCCGCGCGATCACGTTGGAGACGGGCACGGGTCCCGGAAGGAAGCGGTTCTGCACGTCGAACTCGAGCCGGACCTCCTCGCCGGCCTCGATCTTCTCGTGCAGGCCCTTGTGCTGGTCGACGCGGAGACTCACCCGCACGAGCTTCGGCAGCTTCGCGCCATCGATGCGGTAGCTCCCGGAGGTGACGATCAGGTGGTTGCGCGTGGGCCGTACGACGCCGAGGGCGCCGGCCTCCTCGAGGGCGCCCTCGATGGCCTGCCGCTCCGCCGCCGCTCCCGCTCCGCCCTGGGCGCCGGCGCCGCCGGGCGCGCGTCCCGCCTGCGCCGGCGGAGCGACGATCCACGCACCGCGGTAGCGCCCGGCATCGGCGCGCACGGCGTCCGCGCTCGGCGGCCACGCGACGGCCGGACCCGCCGCCGCGCCGCGCGTCCCCGGGGTCCAGGAGTTGGTTCCGAAGTCGAGCGCCGACTCCTCGGGGGCGAGCATCCGCCCGCTCCAGGGGCCGCGGTCGAAGCCGACGGGGAAGGTGCCCCATTCCTCGATCGTCGCCTCCAGGCCGAAGGACTCGAACTTCGCGCGCGCCCACTCGTTCGCCCGCTCCAGGTTGGTCGAGCTCGTGAGCCGCGGACCGAAGACCGTGACGAGGGTCTTCAGATGGTCGGAGACCTGATCGCTCTCCTCCGCCGCGGCGACGATCCTCGCGAGCGGCTCGGGGCGCGCGACGGACTGGGCGGAGAGCGGTCCCGCCAGCAGGAGGGCGAGGAGCGACGAGGCGACGAGCGGGCGCGGGAGCTTCATGGGCTGTACGGTCGGATCAGCGGGGGAGACCGCCGTCGGCGACGGCGACGAGGGCGTCGGCGAGGAGGTCCACCTCCTCGACGGTCGTGGAGACGTTGGGGGTGATGCGGATGCCGGCGACGTCGTCGACGACGATCGGCGTCACGACGATCCGGTGGGCGCTCCAGAGGTGCGCGACCAGGGCGACGGGATCCACGCCGCGGATCCCGACGGTGCCGATCGCGGCGGAGGTGGCGGGGTCGTCCGACGTGTAGCGAACGAGCCGCTCGTGGCCGCGGAGCCGCGACATCCAGCGCTCGCGCAGCCAGCGGAGCCGCGCGGTCTTCCGTTCGCCGCCGATGCCCTGGTGGTGCGTGAGGGCCTCGGCGATCGCGAGCTTCGGCCCGTAGGGATGGGTGCCGTAGCTCTCGAACTTCCGGATGTCGTCGGACTTGGGCTCGCGATGGGCGAAGAGCGGCCAGAGGCCGGCGATCTTCGGCCGGCGGACGAAGAGGAGCCCCGTGCCGATCGGCGCCAGGATCCACTTGTGCAGGCTCACCGCGTAGTAGTCGCAGCCGAGGTCGGCGAGCCGGAAGGGGAACTGTCCGTAGGCGTGGGCGCCGTCGACGATCACCTCGATCCCGCGCTCGCGCGCGAAGTCGCAGATCCGGCGCACCGGGAACACCTGGCCCGTGAGGTTGGTGATGTGGCAGACGTGGATCACGCGCGTGCGCGGCGTCACGGCCGACGTCACGAGCTCGTAGAGGGCGTCCAGCGTCGCGGGCGGATCGAATCGCACGGTCCGCAGCACGATCCCGTCGCGCTGCTCGCGCTGGCGCCACGTGGTGAGCATCGACGGGTAGTCGTGCGTCGTCGTCACGACTTCGTCGCCGCGCGCGAGGTCGAGGCCGAGCTGCACCGCCTCGAGCGACTCCGTCGAGTTGCGCGTGAGCGCGATCTCCTCCGGCGAGCAGCCGAGGTCGCGGGCCAGTCGCTCGCGGACGGTCTCGATCTGCGGACCGAGGACGCCCCACATCTGCTTCGTGGGAGCGTGATTGGAGAAGTCGAGGTGCCGCTTCAGGGCCTCCATCACGACGGCGGGAGCCGAGCAGGTGCCGCCGTGATTGAAGTTGAGCAGGCTGCGATCGATCGCGAATCCCTGCTGCACGGCGAACCAGAAGTCCTCGTCCGAGGCGACCTCCGCGCTCGTGCGGCCGGCGATCGCGGCGAGGGCGGCCTCCAGCCCGATCGGCGACGCGACGCCCGTGGCGCGCGCGAGGAGCGGCGCGGCGGCGGACGCGAGGAAGGCGCGACGGCTCGGAGCCATGGGGTGTGCGGCGCCGGGAGGAGCGGCGGCGCATGCTACCCGCCGGCCCGACGACCGGGGCGCGCGGAGGGGCGCGCGTTCCGGATAGGCTCTCGCGTCTCCTCGTCCTCGAACGCCTCCATGACCGCACGACCGATCGACTGGTACTACCACCGCAAGGGCTGAACCTCCTGCGGCCGCGCCGATGGCTGGATGGCCGAGCGCGGCGCGACGGTCCGTGAGACCGTCGACGCGAGGAAGGCGCCGATCGGGCGCGCCGCGGCACTCGCCCTCGTCCGCAAGGCGAAGCGGCTCGTCGTCGCGAAGGGGAAGAAGATCGTCGAAGTCGACCTCGCTCGGGAGAAGCCGAGCGACGCCGAGCTCACGGCGCTCGTGATCGGTCCGACCGGGAATCTGCGCGCGCCGACGCTCCGCCTCGGAGATCGCCTGATGATCGGATTCCACGCCGACGCCTACGACGACGTGATCGGCTGACGCGGCGCGCGCGCGGAGCTCGATGCCGCCGCGCGACTGGCTCCGCGCGCGCCACCGCCTGGCGCGCCCCGGGACACCGGCTCGTCGCCGCGCCGGCCTCGCACGCCGCGGCGCCTCCGCGGCACGCTTCCTGCCTCGCGCCGGCGCGTGCGCCGCGCGCCGCGTCCCCTGCTGGCGGTCTTCTGGGCCTCCGTCCTCCTCTCCATCGGCATGGCCGCGGCGTGGGTCGCGCGCGTCGACCAGATCGTCGCGCCCGGAGAGGGGCTCCACGGTCTCGACGCGGCCGTCGTCGGACGCCGCACGCTCTGGTCGCGCGTCGACGTGCCGGCGCGCCCGTCGGCGGAGACCTCGAGCGCACGCGGCGCCGAGCTCTACCGGCAATGGTGCGCCGCGTGCCACGGCGAGAAAGGGCTCGGCGACGGCCCCATCGCCGCCGCCTTCGATCCTCCGCCGCGGAACTTCAGCTTCGGCCGCTTTCGGCTCCGCTCGACGCCCGAGGGCTCGCTCCCGAGCGACGCCGATCTGTTCCGGACCGTCAGCGCCGGGATCCTCCCGAGCCGCATGCCGGCCTTCGACGCGCTCCCCGCCGCCGACCGATGGGCGCTCGTCGACGAAGTGAAGCGGCTCACGACCTACTTCGACGAGGACGAGGAGGCCGACGTGAACCTCTTCGAGCTGCGGCCGGCGGAGCCGGAGCTCGCGATCGCCGAGCTCGCGCACGCGAGCGATGAGGCGGCGCTCGCCCGCGGCGAGGAGCTCTACCGCGCGAAGGGCGAGTGCGGGCGGTGCCACGGAGAGCGCGGACTTGGCGACGGCCCCTCGGCGGCGACGCTCGTGGTCGAGGAGGGGAGCTCCATCCGTCCCGCGAACCTCGCGCGGGGTCCTGCGCTCTTCAAGGGCGTCGCCGACGCACGCGACGTCCTCCGCGTTCTGACGACGGGTCTCTCCGGAACGCCCATGCCGTCCTACTCGAGCTCCCTCACGGAAGCGGAGCTCGTCGATCTCGCGCACTACACCGCGAGCCTCTGGCGGCGCGAGCGGCGGAGCCCCGTGGAGGCGCCGGTGCTCGGCTCCATCGCGCGCACGGCCGCGCAGGACCGCGTCCGCCTCGGCGAGCGGACCTTCCTCGCGCACTGCGCGGGATGCCACGGGAAGTCGGGACGCGGCGACGGCCCCGCGATGCCGTGGCTCTCGATCCGCCCGTCGAGCCTCGACCTCGGTCTCTTCAAACGCAAGCGCACGGAGGACGGCTCCTTCGCCACGGCCGACGACCTGAAGGCCACGTTGCGCGAGGGGATCCCGGGCACGTCGATGCCGCCCTGGAACCTCCACTCGGAGGCGGAGATCGAGGCGCTGGTCGAGTACCTGCGCGACCTCGGTGCTGCGCGGGCGCTCCCTCCCGCTCCGCTCCCGCCGCTCCCACTCCTCGAGCCCGGATGGAACGCGCCGGAGGCCGTCGAGCGCGGCCGTGCCGTCTTCGCCGCCCGCTGTGCGCCCTGCCACGGCGACGGCGGAAGGGGCGACGGCGCCCTCGCGCCGGTCCTCGAGGACTTCCGCGGCGAGCGGCTCCGGCCGCGCAACCTCGTCGAGGAGCCCTTCAAGGCAGGCGAAGTCCCCGACCGCGTCCTCTGGACCATCACCCACGGCTTCGAGGGAACTCCGATGCCCGGGTTCGCGCGCGCCCTCGATGCCGAGGAGATCCGGGACGTGACGGCCTTCGTGCTGTCCCTGCGCGCGCCCGCGCGGAGCGGCGTCAAGTGAGCGATCCGCACGCACGACTCGGAATCCCCACCGACGACGTCGTCTGCTCGGCGCGCGTGAAGTGGTGGCTCGTGAGCGCCTTCTTCTGGCTCGCCGCCGCGATCCTCGCGGGATTCCTCTACTCGACGCAGTTCCTGCGCCTCTATCTCGCGCCCGGGATCGAGGTGCTCTCGCCGGGGCGCGTGCGGGTCGTCCACACGAGCGGCGTCGCCTTCGGCTTCCTCGTCACGGCGACCCTCGGCCTGCTGGAGTACGTGATTCCGCGGCTCACGCGCCGTCCCGTCCTCTCCCAGGCCGTCGGCTGGTTCGGGCTCGTCGCCTGGAACGCGATCCTCGTCGCCACCGTCGTCGGCTACCTCTTCTTCGGTCAGATGCAGGCGATCGAGTGGGGTGAGACGCCCGTCTGGATCGACCCGATCGTGCTCGTGGCGCTCGCGATCGTCGCCGTGAACGTCGTGCTCGGCCCGATCCTGCGTCACGCGGTCACGGAGCGACGGCCGCTCTACGTGAGCCTCTGGTACTTCATCGCCGCCTTCGTCTGGACGGCGATCAACTACTTCGTCGGGAACTTCTTCCCCGAGTACTGGGTGCCCGGATCGGCCGGCGCCGCGCTCACGTCGATGTACATCCACGACCTCGTGGGTCTGTACGTCACGCCCGTCGGCTGGGGGCTCATGTACTACCTCGTGCCGGCCGTGCTCCGGAAGCCGATCTTCTCCCACAACGTCTCGCTGCTCGGCTTCTGGTCGCTCGCCTTCCTCTACCCGCTGAACGGCGCGCACCACTACCTCCACTCGCCGATCCCCATGTGGGTGCAGGCGATGTCCGTCGTGTCGTCCATCGGGGTGCACCTCGTCGTCTACACGGTGCTCTACAACTTCTGGCAGACGCTCCGGCAGGGGACGACGGAGGCCTACACGAAGCTCCCGCTCCGGTGGTTCGTCGCGGGCGCGATCTCCTACCTGCTGACCTGCCTCCAGTGCGCGCTGCAGGTGACCTTCACGGTGCAGGCCTACGTCCACTTCACCGACTGGGTGGTCGGGCACGCCCACTTCGTGATGTTCGGGACGTTCTCCTTCTTCGTCTTCGGGTTCACGACGTTCCTCTGGCCGCGCCTGTGCGGCCGCGCCTCCTGGTGGAGCGACCGCCTGAACCACTGGGCCTTCTGGCTCCTCGCGATCGCCAACTTCGTGATGTGGATCGCGCTGATGATCGCGGGCCTGATCCAGGGGAGCTCGTGGATCGGTCTCGAGCCCTTCACGAAGTCGATCACCGCCTCGGAGCCCTACTGGCTCGCGCGATCGATCTCCGGCGTCGCGATCCTCTTCGGTTACGGCTGCTTCCTCTGGAACCTCTGGAAGACCGCGACGACGCGGGAGGGCGAGGCGCCCCTCGGAGCGGTCGTGGCGCAGCCCGCCGGCACCCGCTGAAGCGGAGACCGTCCCATGAAAGCTCTCGAACGTGGCTCCACCGTGGCGACCGTCGCCGGCTTCGCCTTCTACACGGTCGCCTTCGCGGCCCTCGGCATCGCGCCCTGGTTCATGACCGACCGCGTGGCGCCCGTGCGTACCGGCTCCGACTTCGACCGCACCTTCCTGCCCCCGACGGTGCCGCTCGAGTTCCGCGACCGATTCGCGGACGTGGGTGCGTTCAAGGCGGCGATCGAACGCGGCCGCCGGATCTACGTCGCCGAGGGCTGCTGGCACTGCCACACGCAGTACGTGAGGCCCGTCGGGAACGAGACCGCGCGCTACGGCCCCGTGAGCGAGAACTGGGAGTACCAGAACGAGATGAACCTCCCGCAGCTCTTCGGAACGCGGCGCGTCGGCCCCGACCTCCTGCGCGAGAGCGGACGGCACACGAACGACTGGCACTTCGCGCACTTCCGCGATCCCGTGAGCGTCGTGCCGGAGAGCATCATGCCGCGCTACGACTGGTTCTTCGGCGCCGACGGGGCGCCGAACGACGACGGGTGGGCGATCACCGCCTACATGCAGTGGCTCGGGTCCTGGCGGAAGGCGCCGGTGGAGGAGGGTCCTCCGTGACCGCGTTCTTCGTCGCCTGTCCACTCTGCGGAGCCGCCGGCGGGCTCGGGCTCTTCTTCCTGATCCTCGGCGTCTTCCTCGCCATGTTCACGGGCACCATCCTCCTCTTCGTCGCGGGCTGGATGCGCGGCGAATGGAAGGACGACGAGACGCGGTGGGAGGCCGTCCTGGCGGAGGAGCCGGAGGCGCGGACTTCCGGCGGATCCGCGCCGGCCCGCCGCTGGGAGGGGACGCCGTGAGCGGCGAGCACGACGAGAGGAGTCGCGCCGACGCGCCCGAGGGAGGTCACGTCTTCAGCGCCGACGGAAGGATCCCGCGCGGCCTCTGGTACCTCTGGATCGGATTCCTCGTCTTCGCGATCGTCTACGCGGGTCGCTACGCGCTCCCGGACTTCCTTCAGTGGCTGCACGAGGTCCGGCGCTGACCCCGCACCCGGCGCCCGGCCGCCTCCTCTCCACCGCCTTCGCGGAACCGCCATGCCCGACCTCCCGCCGCTCCCCCAGTCCGTCGGTCAGAGCTACCCCGCCGTCCTCGCCGCCTACCACGCGCTCGGCGCCGCCTGCGCGACGGCGGGTCCCCTCGACGAGAGGACGGCGCGCCTCGTGAAGCTCGCGCTCTCCGTGGGCGCCGCGAGCGAGGGCGCCGTGCACAGCCACTCGCGCCGCCTCCTCGACACGGGCGCCACCCGCGGCGAGCTCGAGCACGTGGCGCTCCTCGCCATCACGACCCTCGGCTTCCCCCGCGCGATGGCGGCGCTCTCGTGGATCCGCGACGTCACGGAGCGGCGCGATGCGGTGCTTCCGAACGGCGCGCGGACGCGGCGGCGGAGCGGCAGCGCGCGCGTCCGGAAGGCACGCCCGAAGGGGCGCGCGCGGCGCCGCTGAAACACCGGTAGGAGTGGGGCATCCAAGGCGCGCGCGCCCCCGGGAGACGAACTCCCGGACCGACCGCGCGCGGAGACCGATCCCCCATGCAGCCGACCGTCGAAGCAGAGATCCTTCCCGCCGTGGTGATGCCGGCCTGTCCGGTGAACCGAGTCCTGAAGGGCCAGAAGGCCCTCGTCACCGGCGCCAACTCGGGCATCGGGAAGGGGATCGCGATCGCGCTGGCGAAAGCCGGGGCCGACGTGGTCGTGAACTTCCGCACGGGGCCCGAGGACGCGGAGCGGGTCGTGGAGGAAGCGGCGAAGTGCGGGAGCCGCGTGCTCGCGCACCAGGCCGACGTGTCCGTCGAGGAGGAGGTCCAGGCGATGTTCCGGCGGGCCGTCGACGAGCTCGGCACGATCGACATCCTCGTGAACAACGCGGGTCTCCAGCGCGACGCCCGCATCGAGGACATGACCCTCGCGCAGTGGCGCACCGTTCTCGATGTGAACCTGACGGGCCAGTTCCTCTGCGCGCGCGAGGCCGTCCGCGAGTTCAAGCGCCGCGGCGTCGTCCCGGGCGTCTCCTGCGCCGCGGGCAAGATCCTCTGCATCAGCTCCGTCCACGAGGTGATCCCGTGGGCCGGCCACGTGAACTACGCGGCGTCGAAGGGTGGCGTGATGATGATGATGAAGAGCATCGCGCAGGAGGTGGCGCCCTGGCGCATCCGCGTGAACAGCATCGCGCCGGGCGCCATCCGCACGCCCATCAACACGCAGGCCTGGAGCACGCCCGAGGCCTACGCCGACCTGATGAAGCTCGTCCCCTACAAGCGGATCGGCGAGACGGAGGACATCGGACGCGCCGCCGTGTGGCTCGCGTCGGACGAGGCCGACTACGTCACGGGAACGACGCTCTTCATCGACGGCGGGATGACGCTGTATCCGGGCTTCGAGGCGGGGGGCTGAGGGCGGGCAAGCGACCGCGGCGCCGACCAGGCGGGGCCGAGAGCACATTCGCCGGAGGGATTCGTGATGGCGTGCGCCCGAGGGCTCCGTCCTGGAGTCTGCGATCCGCCGAGGCGCAGGGCATCGAGGCGGAAGCACCACCCACCTCCTCGACACCTCTCGAGCCTCCCATGTCGTTCCCCATCCGATCGGCGATCACGAACCTCCTCTTCCTGGTCTCCGCAGCTTCTCCGATTGCCGCGCAGGGGATTCCGATCCAATTCCTCGGAACGACCGATCAGCTGCCCGACGACCTGGTTGGGATCGCATGCTCCGTCTCCGGCGGCCAGGCGATCGTTGGCGGCACGGGCCATGATCACTTGGGCGTCGTCCTGACCGGCGGCGCTTGGGTCTTCGAGCGCGGCGCGAGCGGAGTCTGGACGCAGACCGCGGAGCTGGTTCCAACGGACCTCGCGACGCAGGACCAGTTCGGCAACGCCGTCGCCATCACGAGCGATCGCGCTCTCGTCGGATGCGCCCTGGACGACGACTTGGGCTCCAGCTCCGGCTCCGCCTACATCTTCGAACGCCAGCCGAACGGCACCTGACTCCAGGTTGCGAAGCTCACGGCGAGCGACGGAGCCGGCAGTCACGACTTCGGGAAGTCCGTGGCGATCGACGGCGACTGGGCCGTGGTCGGCGCTCCGGACGCACTCGTGTCCGGAATCGCATCGGGCGCCGCCTACGTGTTCCAGCGGCAGCCCAACGGCACGTGGCCCCAGGTCGCGAAGCTGGAGCAGCTCGATCCGCAGACCAATGACGACTTCGCGTGGTCGGTCTCGATCTCCGGCACTCGTGTCGCCGCAGGCGCGCCGCTCGACGACGACGGTGGCGCCACGTCGGGCTCCGCCTACGTCTTCGACCGTCTGCCGGACGGCACCTGGCCCCAGGCCGCCAAGCTCCTCTCCAGCGATCTCGCATCGGCCGACAATCTCGGCTACGCCGTCGCCGTCTCGGGGGATCGCGTCGTCGCAGGCGCATGGCTCGACGACGACGGCGGGAACGGCTCGGGCTCCGCCTACATCTTCGAGCGGCAGCTGAATGGGACCTGGGCGCAAGCCGCCAAGCTGCAGCACCCGGACTACCTCGACCTGCAACAGGGCGGCAGCCACTTCGGCAAGGCAGTCGCGATCGACGGCGATGCGGCGCTCATCGGCGCGCTCGACGACATCGTCGGTACCAAGACCTTCGCGGGCTCGGCGAACCTCTACACGCGCCAGCCGAACGGGACGTGGCTCCACATGCGAACCCACGTGAACGCGGTCGTCAACTCCAACGACAACTTCGGGCATTCGGTCTCGATCTCCGGGGGGCGCATCCTCTGCGGCGCCTCGAACGACGACGACTTCGGAAGCAACGCGGGCTCCGCCCGTCTCGTCTTCGACTACGCGACCGGCGCCGCGGGCGCCGAGCCCCTCGTCTTCGGGTCCGGCAGCCCCGGGTGCTCGGGAACGCACACCCCTGGACTGAACCTGCCCCCCGAGATCGGCCAATCGTCCTTCGCGTTCTCCTGCACGAGCGCGCCCGTCTCCTCGCTCGGCCTCGGCATGGCGACGGACGTGGCCGATCTGGCCGGCTCCGATCCCTTCGGAATCGGCGTCCTGCTGCACGTCGATCTGCTGCTCTCGACGGAAGTCGTCACCTTCGACTTCTTCAGCGACCCAGTGGGCACGGGCACCGCACCGGCTCCGCTCCCCAACGACCCGCTCCTGGTCGGCAAGGGCTATCACGTCCAGGCCCTCTGGGCCTGGATCGGCGCCTGCTCGCTCCCGCCCTACAACCTCAGCACCTCGAAGGGCCTGACGCTGACGATCCTTCCGTCGTGAGCGCGGTTCTCGCCGGGAGACTCCTGGCGAGGCGTCCGCGGCGCACCAAGAGCCGCTCAGCGGCGGCGGCTCGGGACGGCCGTTCCTCGACGGGACGCCTTCCGGATCGCGCTCTTCTTCGCGAGAGCCTCCTTCGGAGCGGCCTTCGCGCGGGCGCGCGCGGGCTTCGCCTTCCCGCCGCGCTCCGCGAGGGCCGCGCGCGCGGCGGCGAGCCGGGCGATCGGGATCCGGAACGGGGAGCAGGAGACGTAGTCGAGCCCGAGCCGGTGGCAGAGCTCGACGGAGGTCGGATCGCCGCCGTGCTCGCCGCAGATGCCGATCTTCATGCCCTTCCGCGAGGCGCGGCCCTCGTCGATGGCGATCCGCATCAGGCGCCCGACGCCCGGCTCGTCGATCGAGACGAAGGGGTCGACGGCGTAGACGCCGCGGTCGATGTAGTGGGCGAGCACCTTCGGCACGTCGTCGCGCGAGAGCCCGAAGGCCGTCTGCGTGAGGTCGTTGGTCCCGAAGGAGAAGAACTCGGCGATGCGCGCGATCTCGCCGGCCACGAGCGCGCCGCGCGGCACTTCGATCATGGTGCCGACGGAGTAGGCGACCTTGCGCTTGCGGCGCGCGAAGACGCGGTCGGCCATGGCGCGCACGATCGCCGCTTGGAGCTCGAGCTCCTTCGGCGTGCCGACGAGCGGCACCATGATCTCGGGACGGGGCTTGCCGCCCTTCGCGGCCACGTCGCAGGCGGCCTCGAAGATCGCCTCCGCCTGCATCTCGGTGATCTCCGGATAGGAGATGCCGAGGCGGCATCCGCGGTGGCCGAGCATGGGATTCGACTCGTGGAGCTCGGCGATGCGCGCCTGGATCTCCTCGAGCGAGCGGCCCGTGGCGGCCGCGAGCTCCCGCTGCTCGGTCTCCTCGTGGGGGAGGAACTCGTGGAGCGGCGGATCGAGGGTGCGGATCGTCACCGGCCGCGGCCCCATGGCCGTGAAGATCCCGGCGAAGTCGGCCCGCTGCAGCGGCAGGAGCTTCGCGAGCGCCGCCCGCCTCTCCGCCTCGTCGCGCGCGACGATCATCTCGCGCATGGGCCCGATCTTCCCCTCGCCGAAGAACATGTGCTCCGTGCGGCAGAGCCCGATCCCCTCGGCGCCGAAGGCGATCGCGACGGCGGCCTGGTCGGGCTGGTCGGCGTTGGCGCGCACGCCGAGCCGGCGCGCGCCCTCGGCCCAGCCGAGGAGCGTCGCGTAGAGCCGGTACACCGGCGCGTCCTTCGGGGCGAGCGTGCGGTCGACGAGGACGGCGACGACCTCCGAGGGCCGCGTGTCGATGCGGCCCGAGACGATCTCGCCGGCGAAGCCGTCGAGGGAGACCCAGTCTCCCTCCCGGAGCACCACGGGGCCCTTCGCCGTCGCCACGGTCACCGTGCGCGCGCGGTAGTCGAATCGCAGCGCTCCGCAGCCGACGACGGCGACCTTCCCCATCTGGCGCGCGACGAGCGCCGCGTGGCTCGTCATGCCGCCGAAGGCCGTGAGGAAGCCGAGCGACGCGTCCATTCCCTCGATGTCCTCCGGCGACGTCTCGTGACGCGCGAGGATCACCGGCTCGTTGCGCTTCGCCCACGTCTGCGCGTCGTCCGCGAAGAAGACGACCCGCCCCGTGGCGGCGCCGGGCCCCGCGGGAAGCCCCTTCGCGAGGAGCCTTCCGTCGGCGACGGCGGCGCGCTTCGCCTCCGGATCGAAGACCGGGCGCAGGAGCTGGTTCAACGCCTCGGGATCGACGCGAAGGAGCGCCTCGTCGCGCGAGATCAGCTTCTCCTGCGCCATCTCGACGGCGATGCGCACGGACGCGAAGCCGGTCCGCTTGCCGACGCGGCACTGCAGCATGAAGAGCGTTCCGCGCTCGATGGTGAACTCGATGTCCATCATGTCGCGGTAGTGCTTCTCGAGCGTGCGGCGCACGTCGAGGAGCTGGCGATGGATCGCCGGCATCTCCTGCGCGAGGTCCTCGATCTTGCGGCCCGTGCGCGTCCCGGCGACCACGTCCTCGCCCTGCGCGTCGATGAGGAACTCCCCGTAGAAGGAGTTCTCTCCGGATGCGGGATCGCGCGTGAACGCGACGCCCGTTCCCGAGTCGCTGCCCATGTTCCCGTAGACCATCGCCTGGACGTTCACGGCCGTGCCCCAGTCGTGCGGGATGCCGTTCAGCTTCCGGTAGGCGTTCGCCCGCGGATTGTTCCAGGAGCGGAAGACGGCGCCGATGGCGCCCCAGAGCTGATCGCGCGGCGATTCCGGGAAGGGCTTCTTCGTGCGGCGGAGGATGGCCTCCTTGAACTCGCCCACGAGCTGCCGGAGGTCGGACGCACCGAGCTCCGTGTCGAGCTCGACGCCTCGGGCCGCCTTCTTCGCCTCCAGGAGCTCCTCGAAGGGGTCTCGCTCCTCCTTGCTCTGCGGCTTCAGGTCGAGCACGACGTCGCCGTACATCGCGACGAAGCGCCGGTAGCTGTCCCAGGCGAAGCGCTCGTTGCCCGTCGCGTCGGCGATGCCCCGGACCGTCTCGTCGTTGAGACCGAGGTTCAGCACCGTGTCCATCATCCCCGGCATCGACGCGCGCGCGCCGGAGCGCACGGAGACGAGGAGAGGATTCGACGGGTCGCCGAACTTCTTGCCCAGCGACCTCTCCACCTTCCCGAGCGCCGCGTCCACGTCCTTCACGAGCGACTTCGGATAGCGGCCCACGCGCACGAAGTCGAGGCAGACGGCGGTCGAGATGGTGAACCCCGGCGGGACCGGAAGCCCGATGTTCGTCATCTCGGCGAGGTTCGCGCCCTTGCCGCCGAGGAGGTTCTTCTGGTCCTTGTTCCCCTCGGCCTTTCCGTTGCCGAAGAAGTACACGCTCTTGGTCATGGTTCCGTGCTGCGTCGGGAGTGACGGGAAGCGCGGAGCATGCAAGGCGACGCGCGGCGAGCGAAGGAGAAAGCCGCGATCGCGCGGGCGCGGCTCAGGGCGCGCCGGCGCCGGCGCTCGCTTCCGTGCCCTCGCCGAAGCGCGAGACCTTCCACTCGCTGCCGATCCTGACCGACCGGATCCGGTCGGCGGAGACGCCGCGGAGCAGCGGGTCGGCGAGGAGGATCGCCAGCACGTCGGGACGCTCCGCCGGCCGCGCGAGCAGGATCCGCAGGGAGGGCACGTAGCCCTCCACCCGATCCTCGAGCCCCTCCACCTCCACCTCGAAGAAGTCCTGGCGCACGAGGTCGAGGACGAGCTCCTTCCCGTAGACCGACGCGACGAGGCGGCAGCGGCGCGGCGGCGTCTCTCCCGGGTCGAGGATCACCTCGCGGATCTCGGCGGCGCCCGCGAGGCGCGACGACGGATAGCGGTGGAAGAACTCCTCCCAGCCGAGGATGAAGAGCGACAGGTCGATCCGGTCGCGCTGCTTCATCTCCTCCGAGAGCACCAGGTACCCGACGACCGGGTCCTTGCAGCGGATCGTCGCGCGGAGGGTCTCGAAGGCGAGCTCGGGAGTCGTCAGATCGGGCCGCTCCCGGAGGGCCTGGTCGCGCACCGTGCACCGGACGCAGGCCGACAGCGCGAAGGAGAAGACGCTCAGCGCCGTCGCCAGCAGGAGGCTGCGAACCATCGGGGACGGCGGCACTTGGGGCGGGGTGGGTCTCCGCGGCGGTTGGGCCGGCCGGGCGCGGGAAGATACACTCGGTCGTTCCTCACCGTCGATTCGAACTCGGACCCTCTGCTCATGCTCCGCCCGTCGCTCGCTCTCCTCGCCGCCGTCCTGCTCACGGGGCCGGCCGTCGGTGGCTTCGCTCCCGCCGCCGACGATCCGGCGTCGCGGCCCGTCGGCTCGGCCACGCCGCGTCCCGGGAGCGAGGAGAAGGACGGCGACGACGAAGGGCACGTCGCCGGCGTCCTGCTCCCCGCCGGAAAGACCCTGAAGCGCCCCGAGCCGGGCCACGAGCCGCGCGTCGTCTTCGAGAAGCTCTCCCACGACTTCGGAACCGTCGACGACGGCGGCACCTACCCCGTCGAGTTCCCGTTCCGCAACGAGGGCAAGGGTCCGCTCGAGATCGTGAACATCCGTCCGCTCTGCGCCTGCACGATCTCAGGGGTCGAAGTCGAGGGCCGGCCCTACGAGATGGGCACGCCGATCGAAGTGGGCGCGAAGGGAGTCATCCGAGCGACGCTGCGCCCCGTGAACATCACCGGGGAGAAGAAGACCTTCGTGGACGTCCTCACGAACGACCCCGCGCTCACCTCTTCGGTGGAGGCGCCCTTCGGCCACCAGCGGCTCGCCCTGCGGGCCCAGGTGCAGCGCGCCTTCGAGTTCGAGGCGCCTCGGCCGGTCCTGGAGCTGGGTTCGATCGCGAACGACCGGGTCGCGGACGGGGAGATCGTCCTGAAGAACACGAAGGGCGTGCCCTTCCAGGTGATGGGGTTCCTCCCTCCGGACGCTGCCCTCGACATCGGCGCCGAGGCCCTCGACGCGACGGCGACGCGGTGGCGCATCCGGGTGCGGATCGCGCCGGGCCAGCCCCACGGAACCTTCGTCCGTCAGGTGGAGGTCCAGACGAATCCGCCGTCGACCCAGGCGCGCTTCAGCGTCACCGCCCGGTTCCGCGGCCTCGTCGACGTGGAGCCGCCCCTCGGGATCCGCTGGAGCGCGATTCCCAGGGGGAAGAGCGTGACGCAGAGCATCTCCGTCCACGCCGTCGATGCTCCGGGCGCCCTGCGCGTCGCGGACCTGAATCTCTGGGACTCGGCCGGCTTCCAGTACGCCGGCGGCCGGTACCTGCGGGACGAGAGCGAGACGCCGCGGCCGCTCGCGGCGCGCATCGCCGACCACCTCGCCGTCTCCGTCCGCGACGAGGCCGCGGGCGAGCGAGCGTCGATCGACGTGACGGTCGGACCCGGGATGCCGCCCGGCGTGTTCACGGCGATGCTCGTGTTCTCGACGGGAGTCGAGAACGGTCCACGGCAGTTCATCCTCCCCATCACCGGGATCGTCCGCTGATCTCTCGCTCCGCGCCCATGGCATCGATCCGACGCGTTCCTCTCGCCTCCCTGCTCGCGCTCGTACCGCTCGTCGGCTGCCCCGCGGGGGGCGCGGAGAAGAACGCCGCGGGAGCCGGAACGCCCTCGCTGCGGACATCGCAGAAGGAGCCCCAGGCGCCCGGCGCCACACCGCAGAGCGGCTCTGGCGCCACACCGCAGAGCGGCTCTGGCCCCGCGAGCAAGCCCGTGCCGCGCGGCGCGCCGACGATTCCGAAGGAGATGCTGCAGTCGCCCTACGTGCCCGAGCGGCCGCCGCTCGGCATGGAGCCGAAGATCGTCTTCGACCACACGTCGCACGACTTCGGCAGCCTCGACGAGGGAGCCGTCCGCAGTGCGGAGTTCAAGTTCCGCAACGAGGGCGCCGGCCCCCTCGTGATCACCGGAGTCTTCCCGAGCTGCCCCAGCTGCTCCGTCGGATCGATCGAGGTGGGCGGCCAGCCCTATGTCCTCCGCGAGCCGATCCCGCCGGACACGGAGGGCGTCGTCCGCATCAAGCTCGACACGAGCGGCTATCCGGGCGAGAAGCGGGTGTTCATCACGATGTTCACCAACGACCCGTCGACGCCGGAGGCGGCGGAAGGGCCCTTCGGGATCGTGAAGCTCGACGTGAAAGCGCAGGTTCAGCGGCTCTTCGAATTCGATCCGCCCGTGGCGGATCTCCAGTTCGGGCCGATCTCGACGGTCGAATCGCCGACCCAGTCGATCGTCCTGCGCAGCACCAAGAACGAGGCGTTCCAGATCGTCGGATTCCAGCCCTTCGACCCCATGGTCGACGTCCAGGTGGTCGCGCTCGACGCCACGGCCCAGCGCTGGCAGCTCCGCGTGACGATCCTGCCGGGAATGCCCTTCGGCTCCTTCGTGAAGGAGATCACGGTGCAGACACGGCCCGAGGCGCCGAACCTGAAGCTCTACGCGCGCGGCATCGTGCGCGGTCCGGTGCACGTCGATCCTCCCCAGCTGAACTTCCTCGTCGTGCACCAGGGACGCGTCGCCGCGAAGTCGGTCTCCGTGCGCAACGGAGACGCGCGGTACGAGATGGCGGTGCAGGGGCTCCGTCTCCTCGATCCGATGGACCAGAGGTCGATGCTCGGCGGCGACGCACGCGATCTGGACCGGCGCATCGCCGATCACCTGCTCCTGAAGGTGGTCGAGGAGGAGCCGGGCAAGGCGGCGCGCATCGAGGTCGTCGTCAAGGAGACGATGCCGGCCGGCACCTTCAACACGGTGCTCGCCTTCCACACGGGAGTGCCGGGCGGGATGAAGGGACCCGAGGAGATCCGCATGCCCATCGTGGGAGTCGTGCGATGAAGGGACGGGCAACTCGTGCGCGGACGGTCGCAACGACGGCCGCCGCCGGTGCCGCGGCGCTCGCTCTCGTGCTCGCGGCGTGCGAGCCGGCCCCGGTCTCGGGGGCGCCGCGATCGACGGCCACCGCCGGAGAGACGGACGTCGCGGCAACGGGTCTCCAGCGGTCGGAGTCTCGGCCGGCGAGCCCCGACATCGCGGCGCGGGGCGCCGACGCCGAAGCCGTGCGCCCGAAGGGGCCGCCGCCGCCGCATCCGAGCTCCGTCCTCCCGACCCGACCCGAGGCGGGGCGTGCGCCGAAGCTCGTCCTCGAGAAGCTGTTCCACGAGTTCGGCGCCGTCGACGAAGGCACGGACCACTCGGCTCCCTTCGCCTTCCGCAACGACGGTTCGGGGGATCTCCGGATCCTGACGGCTCAGCACCACTGCGGCTGCACCGACCCCTACCTCGAGGTCGACGGGAAGCCCTACACCTGGGGAGACCCGATCCCGCCGGGCGGGTCCGGCATCGCCTGGGTCACGCTGCGCACCGCCGGCTTCTCCGGAGAGAAGCCCTCGCAGGTGGATCTCTACACGAACGACCCCGCCCTCGGTCCGACGCCCGTCGCGCCCTTCGGCATGACGTCGCTCCGGATCCACGCGACCATCCAGCGTCTCGTCGAGCTCGAGGAGGGGCCCGTCGTGCAGCTCGGCTCCGTCTCCAACGTGGAGCCGATCCGCCGCACCATCCACGTCCGCAGCACGCGCGCGTCGGGTCTCGCGATCACGGGCTTCGAGCCCGCCGAGGATCCGCTCGTCAAGGTCGCGGCCGAGCCCGTGGACGAGACGCGCAAGCGCTGGAAGGTGTCCGTCGAAATCCCCGCCGGTGCTCCGAGAGGGTCCTTCACCAAGCAGTTCAAGATCCTGACGGAGCCCGCGGCTCCGACGACGCAGTTCTTCGTCCTCGGGACGATCCGAGGGCCGATCGCGACGGAGCCGATCTCCTATCTGCCCTTCTCGGTGATCCCGCGCGGGCAGGCGGCGGCGCGCGAGCTCGTCGTGAGGAACGAGCATCCCTCGATCCCCATGCGGATCTCGAATCTCCGCCTGCTCGACGCGACCGATCCGAGGTCGCTCGAGGGCCAGGAGTCGGCGCGTCCAGCAACGGTCCGCGAGGACTTCGATCTCCGGGTGGAGGAGACGGAGCCCGGGAAAGCGGCGAAGATCACCGTGCAGGCGAAGGCCACGCTCCCGGCGGGGAGCTTCAGCATGCGGCTCGCCTTCGACACGGGGGTGCCCGGAGGCCCCGACGTGCTGTCGATCCCCGTCGCCGGGTTCGTCCGGTGAGGTCCGGCGCTCGACCGTCGGCCGCGCCGATTCCGCGGCTCTCCCGCTCCCGCGCCTGATGGCCGCCGATCCGCGACCGCTCGGCGAGATCCTCCTCGAGGCGAAGGCGGTCACGGCCGAGCACATCCAGGAGGCGCTCGCCTACCAGCGGGGAAGGTCGGTGCGCATCGGCGAGGCGCTCGTGGCCCTCGGGCACACGGACGACACGGCGGTGGCCCGCGCTCTCGCGAAGCAATCGGGGCTCCCCTTCGTCGACCTCTCGAAGGGATCGCCGCCGAAGGCGCTCGTGGAGAAGGTGCCGGCGTCCTTCGCCTGGGAAGCGATGGCGATCCCCGTCGCCGAACGCGGCGAGCAGCTGATCGTCGCGATCGACGATCCGGCGAAGGCGCTGCTCGCGTCCGACAGCCTGCGCTTCGTGCTCGGCCGCGAGATCCGCTGCGCCGTCGCCGCGAGCGGATCCCTGCGGAAGGCCCTGGAGCTCTTCTACGGCGCCGCGCCGAACGCCGCGCGCGCCGGTGCGCCGAAGCCGGCGAAGGGAGGGATCGTCGGCGACGAGGGCGAGGACGCTCCGATCGTCCGGCTCGTCCAGAAGATCGTCGAGGACGCGGCGGCCGCACGCGCCTCGGACATCCACATCGAGCCCTTCGCGACGCGGCTGCGCATCCGGCTTCGAATCGACGGCGTCCTGCGCGAGATCGCGTCGCACCCGGCCCATCTGCATGGGCCGCTCCTCGCGCGCTTGAAGGTGATGGCCTCCATGGACATCGCCGAGAAGCGCAAGCCCCAGGACGGCCGCATCGCGGCGAAGGTGGCCGGCCGCGACATCGACATCCGCGTCTCGGTCCTCCCGGGGAGCCACGGCGAGACGATGGTCCTGCGTCTCCTCGACCGCGAAGGGGGGCTCCTCTCGCTCGCCGACCTCGGGCTCCAGGGCGCCGAGGCGGAGGCCTTCCGCCGCGTGCTGCACATCCCGAACGGGATCGTGCTCGTGACGGGTCCGACGGGCTCCGGCAAGACGACGACGCTCTACGCGTCGCTCGCGGAGCTGAACCGGCCCGACGTGAAGATCATCACGGCGGAGGATCCCGTCGAGTACCACGTCGCCGGGATCAACCAGTGCCAGGTCCGGCACAAGGTGGGGCTCGACTTCGCGCGCATCCTCCGCTCGATGCTCCGGCAGGCGCCGAACATCATCCTCGTGGGCGAGATCCGCGACCGGGAGACGGCGGAGATCGCGATCCAGGCCGCCCTCACGGGGCACCTCGTCTTCTCGACGCTCCACACGAACGACTCCGTCTCGGCGCTCACGCGGCTCATCGACATCGGCGTGAAGCCCTTCCTCGTGGCGGCGGCCGTGCGCGCCATCGTGGCGCAGCGCCTCGTCCGGACGCTCTGCTCCGAGTGCAAGGAGGCCTACGAGCCGCCTCCGTCGGAGGCGCGGCTGCTCGGTCTCGCTCCGTCGGCCGTCACCGGGAAGAAGTTCTTCCGTCCCCGTGGCTGCGCGCGCTGCGGCTTCGGCGGCTACCGGGGACGCAAGGCGCTCTTCGAGTTCCTCGACCTCGACGAGACGATGCGCGACATGATCTTCCGCAACGAGCCCGTCACGAAGGTCCGCGACTACGCGCGCAACGTCGCCGGCATGACGACCCTCGTCGGCGACGGCGTGCGCAAGGTGATCGCGGGCGACACGTCCGTGTCCGAGGTCCTCCGCGTCTCGTCGGCGATCGTCGAGGTGGAGGAGCAGCTCGGCGCCGAGGTCGAGGCGCTCTCCGGGCCGGCGGCGGGTTCCGCCGCCGGCCCCGAGGAAGACGCCGCCTGACGTCCCGCGCCGCGCGCGCCACTCCCCTCGCCACGACGGTCTCCCCGAAGGTCCCCACGATCCGCCCATGCAATCGCCCCCGGAGCTCCTCCAGACGACGATCGACCACCGCGCCTCCGACCTGCATCTGTCGGTGGGGCGATCCGCCACGCTGCGCGTGCGGGGAAACCTCGTCGACCTGGAGGGAGGGAAGCTCGCGACGGCCGACATCGACGGCTTCGTGCGCGCCATCACCCCCGCGAAGAACTGGAAGGAGCTGGAGGAGCTCGGCAGCACGGACTTCGCCGTGCAGCACACCACGGGAGACCGCTTCCGCGTGAGCATCTGCCGCGAGCGCGGCGAGCCCCGTGCGGTGCTGCGCCTCATCCCCACGAAGCTGCTCTCCTTCGACGAGATCGGTCTCCCGGAGAGCGTGAAGGAGCTCCTGACGCGGCCGCGGGGCCTCATCCTCGTGACGGGGCCGACGGGCAGCGGCAAGACGACGACCCTCGCCACGATGATCGACTGGATCAACCGCAACGAGGACCTCCACGTGGTGACGATCGAGGACCCGATCGAGTACTACCACCCGCATCACCGCTCCATCGTGACGCAGCGGGAGGTCGGCACCGACACGCCGACCTTCGGGGAGGCGATGCGACGCGTGCTCCGTCAGGATCCCGACGTGATCCTCCTCGGTGAGATGCGCGACCTCGAGACCATCTCCGCCGCGATCACCGCCGCGGAGACGGGCCACCTCGTCTTCGGCACGCTGCACACGACGGGCTCGGCGCGCACCGTCGACCGCATCATCGACGCCTATCCGACGAACCAGCAGGAGCAGGTGCGGGCCCAGCTCTCCGTCGCGATCCTCGCCGTCGTCTCGCAGATCCTCGTGCCCCGCGCCGACGGCAAGGGGGTCGTCGCCGCCTTCGAGATCCTCACGTCGAATCCCGCCGTCGAGAACCACATTCGCAAGAACGAGACGTTCAAGATCCCGAGCGTCATCCAGACGAACCGGCGCCAGGGGATGATCCTCCTCGACGATTTCCTCCTGGAGCTCGCGAAGAAGGGGACCATCACGAAGCAGACGGCGCTGGACTACGCGCAGCTCCCGCGCGACCTCGAGTCGCGGCTCCCGGCCTGACGGGCGGCGCTCGACCATGACCGGCCAGCACGATCTGCTGGGACAGATCCTGAAGAAGCGCGGGATCGTCCGCGAAGGACAGGTCCAGGAGGCGCTCGCCATGCAGCGGGAGCGCTCGGGCGTGCCGATCGGGCGGTGCCTCGTCGACCTCGGGTTCTGCTCCGAGGGGCAGATCCTGGAGGCCCTCGCCGTCCAGCAGGGACTCGACGTCGTGACGCTCGAGCCGGGCGCGGCGTCTCCGAAGCTCGCGGCCCTCGTCGATGCATCGACGGCGCGGACCTTCACGCTGCTCCCCATCGCCGACGAGGGCGGCGAGCTCGTCGTGGCCCTCGGCGACCCGATGAACCTCTCGGTGCTCGACGACCTCCGCTTCGTCGTGGGGCGTCCCGTGCGGGCCGTCTTCGCCGACCCGATCAAGCTCCGGGAGATCGTCGAGAAGACCTACCCGGCCGACTCCGGAGGCATCCAGGCGGCGCTGGCGGCGGCGCGCGGGCTCGCGGCGGGGGGCGATGCTCGCGAGCTCGCGAAGGCGGCGCCCGTGGTGCGCCTGCTGAACGCCGTGCTGCAGCAGGCGGTGAAGGACCAGGCCAGCGACGTCCATCTGGAGCCCTTCGAGCACCAGTTCCGCATCCGCTACCGCGTCGATGGCAGCCTCTTCGAGATCGAGTCGCCTCCGCCCTATCTGGCGTCGGCGCTCATCGCGCGCGTGAAGGTGATGGCCGATCTCGACATCGCCGAGACGCGCGTTCCCCAGGACGGGCGCATCGCGCTCCGCCTCGCGGGACACGCGATCGATCTGCGCGTCTCGACCCTCCCGACGATGTACGGCGAGAGCTGCGTGCTGCGGGTGCTCGACCGCGACGTCGTGCACCTCGACCTGCGGCGCCTCGGGCTCCGGGAGGAGGAGCGCACGGTGCTCGAGCAGCTGATCGAGCTGCCCCACGGCATCGTGCTGGTGACCGGCCCCACGGGCTCCGGCAAGACGACGACTCTCTACGCGATGCTCTCCTCGGCGAACGATCCCGGCGTGAAGATCATCACGACGGAGGATCCCGTCGAGTACGACCTGGACGGCATCGTGCAGATCCCGATCCAGGACGAGATCGGGGTCACCTTCGCGCGCGTGCTCCGGACGATCCTGCGCCAGGACCCCGACGTGATCCTGGTCGGTGAGATCCGCGACCGCGAGACGGCGACCGTCGCCATCGAGGCGTCTCTCACGGGCCACCTGGTCTTCTCGACGCTCCACACGAACGACGCGCCGTCGGCGCTGACGCGGCTGGTCGACATCGGGATCGAGCCGTACCTCACGGCCGCGACGCTCGAGGCGGTGATCGCGCAGCGGCTCGTCCGGCGGATCTGCGCCGAGTGCAAGACGGACGTGCTGCCCGATCCGGAGCGACTCCGGGAGATCGGACTCGACCCGGAGAAGCTCGTGGGGGCGAAGTTCGCCGTCGGGCGCGGCTGCGATCGCTGCCACCACACGGGCTACCGGGGCCGCCTCGCCATCTTCGAGGTCCTCCGCGTGGACGACGGGATCCGGCAGCTGGTGCTGGACGGCGTGTCGACGCAGCGGCTCCGCGAGGCGGCCCGCGGACGGGGCATGCGCCCGCTGCGGGAGTCGGGACTCCTGGCGGCGCTCGACGGTCACACGACCCTGGAGGAGGTCCTGCGGGAGACGGTGGGCAGCGAGTAGCCTTCGCACCCCGTTCCCCGCCGAATCGCGCCCATGCCGGAGAAGCTCACCCGTCGCGTCGACGTCGCTCCCCAGAGCCGAGCGGCAACGGCATCGGGGTCCGCCGTCGCCGAGCCCGGTGCGGCGCGCGCGGCGACGGCCGGCCGGCGACTCTTCCGCGGTGGCACGATCCGGCCGCGAGACCTCGCCGACGTCACGCGGTCGCTCGCGACGCTGACGGACGCGGGACTCCCCATCGTGAAGGCCCTCACGATCCTCGAGGGGCAGCAGAAGCCCGGCCCGGTGAAGCGGGTGCTGGCGGCCATCGTCGAGGACGTCTCGACGGGCACGAGCCTGTCGGAGGCGATGGCGAAGCATCCGCGCTACTTCGATCGGCTCTACACGAACATGGTGCGCGCCGGCGAAGCCTCCGGCGAGCTCGACAAGATCCTCGCGCAGCTCGCCGAGTACCTCGAGAAGTCGCAGATGGTCCGCGACCGCATCAAGGGCGCGAGCATCTACCCGACGGTGGTGCTCGTGGTGGCGGCGGCGCTCCTCGTGATCATCTTCCTCGTGGTGATCCCGAAGTTCGAAGTGATCTTCACCTCCTTCCAGGAGGCGCTCCCGTGGCAGACGGAGCTGCTCATCTCCGTGAGCCGCTTCCTCGTCGACCGCTGGTACGTGGTGTTCGGGATCCCCCTGGCGCTGTGGCTCCTCCACGCCCTGCTCATGCGAAGGACGCCGCGCTACCGGTTCCGGATGCACTCCTTCGCTCTGCGGATGCCGGTCATCGGAGGCGTCGTGTCGAAGATCCTCGTGGCCCGCTTCGCGCGCACCTTCGGAACGCTCGTGCAAAGCGGTGTGCCGCACCTGGAAGGACTCGAGATCGTCAAGAACTCGCTCGGGAACGACCGCATGGCCTCGGCCGTCGAGGAGCTCCGCACGCACGTGCGCGAGGGCGAGGGGATGGCGGAGCCGATGGGGGAGACGGGAGTCTTCGACGACGTGATCGTGAATCTCGTGAACGTCGGCGAGTCGACGGGAGAGCTCGACCGGATGCTGCTGCGGGTGAGCGACGCCTACGAGGGCGACGTGAATCGCAAGCTCGACGCCGCCTTCAAGCTGCTGGAGCCGGCGCTGCTGATCGCGATGGCCGTCGTCGTCGGCTTCATCGTGGTCGCGCTCTTCCTGCCCCTGTTGAAGATCATGGACTCGCTCAATCGGTGACGCGGGATGCGCCTCCGGACCCACGCCGCGCTCCTGCTGGCCGTGGCGAACGCGGCGGTCTTCGGAGTCCTCGCGCTCTTCGTGCTCGGCGAGGTCCGGCACCGCGAGGAGAGGGACCGCGAGCAGGTGGTCGCCGCCACGAACGACCTGGCTCTCTCACTCGCGCCGCTGCTGGAGGAGGCGCTCCGATTCTCCGCTCCGGGGTCGAGCGGCTTCGACCTCGAGCGCGTGCTCGCCTGGCCCTTCTGGGACCGCATCGGCGACGCCGTGGTGATGGACGCCCGCACGGCGCGGATCGGGGAGACGGGCCCCATCCTTCCCCTCGGCCTCTTCGTGAATCCCGTGGGGATCTCGCAGCGGAGCCCGGAGTTCGACGTGGCCCGCGTGAAGACGCAGATCGACGCGGCGATGGGCTCGGGGGGCACGGTCGCCGACGTGGACGGCCAGGGCATCGCGATCCCCGTGCGTTCCGAGGAGGGCGTGATCGGCGGCGTCTACCTCGCGGTGAGACCGCCGCGCGCGGCGTCCCTCTGGACCGTGAGCTTCCTCGCGCTCGCGTTCCTCGTGAGCACGGTGACGCTCACGGCGATGGCGTCCTTCCTCGTCACTTCCTCCGTGGTGCGCCCGGTCGAGCAGCTGGCGCGGCTCGCGCGGCGCATCGCCTCCGGCGATCTGGAGGCCGAGCCCCGACCGCTTCGCTCGGACGACGAGATGGAGCACCTCGGCGCCTCCATGGCGGCCATGCTCGCGACGCTGCGGAGCCACCGCGAGGAGTTGGAGCGCGCGTGCGCCGTGGCCGCCGATCGCGCCAAGCGGGCCGAGCGCGATCTGCTGGTCACGCAGCGGCTCGCCTCCCTCGGCACCCTCGCCGCCGGCATCGCCCACGAGATCAACAACCCGCTCGGCGGGCTCACGAACGCCGTCCGCCGTCTCCGCGAGGGAGGGCTGCCGCCCGATCGGGAGAAGGAGTACCTCGATCTCGTCCTCGACGGCCTCGAGCGCATCCGCGGCATCGTCGGCCGCGTGCTCTCCATGGGGCCCCGTGCGATCCCGCCCCTCGAGGTGCAGGTGGGCGACGTCGTGCGGGAAGCCCTCGCCTTCGCCGAGCACCGCGCCCGCAGCGCCGGAGTGAGCGTGTCCCTCGAGGGCGAGGGATCGAGCGCGGCGCGGGTGCGCGGCGACCGCGGGGAGCTCGTCCAGGTCGTGCTGAATCTCCTGCTGAACGCCATCGACGCCGTCGGCGGACGGAGCGACCCGAAGGCCGGAGGGTCCGTGCGCATCGGCATCGCGCGCGACGGCGGCGAGGTCGTCGTGCGCGTCCGGGACGACGGCCCCGGGATCGATCCCGTGATCCTGGACCGCGTCCTCGATCCGTTCTTCACGACGAAGGAACCCGGACGCGGGACCGGGCTCGGACTGACGGTCGCCTATGCCGTGGTCGAGAGCCATGGGGGGCGTCTCGAGCTCCGCAATCACCCCGACGGCGGCCTGGAGGCGACCGTGCGCCTGCCGCTCGCGAGGGAGGGGGAGCCGCCGAGCGGGTAGACTCGCCGCCCCTCCGATCGCACCACGCCATGAGCTCCCTCGAACGCTTGCTCCTCGTCGCCCTCCTCGCGGCCGTCGCCTTCCTGTTGGGCCGAGGCGATCGTCCGCTGCACGCCGACCCCGCGCGCGACTCCACGGCCGACTCGAACGGCTCCATGATCGCCGTGACGGGTCCCTACCAGCAGGGAGTCTCGTTGCTCTACGTGATCGACACGGCGACGCGGAACCTCGCCGTCTACGAGGCCCGCGGCGGGAGCCGCAACTCCGGGCGGGTGCAGCTCGTGGCGGCACGGAGGATCGACCTCGACCTGCGCCTCGACGGTTTCCACGACGACTCGGAGTACGGGTTCACCGATCTGGCGGAGCACTTCCGCAAGGCCGGCTGGACGGACGTCTCCCGCACCGTGGGAGGCAAGCCCGCGCCGGAGACTCCGGGGTCGACGCCGCCGGGTGACGAGACGCCGAAGCGCGACGGCCGCTGAGGAGACGGTCCGGCGACGGGTCCCGGCTGCTGCTCCGGACCGCTGCTCCGGGCCGCCCGTCAGAAACCGCGGACGCTCGCTTGCGCGCGGCGCGGGTTTTCCCAAGGATTGGCTCCTTCTCCCGACCCAGAATCCCCAGAGATCCCGAGACCGAGGACCCGTGGCCGAGCAGTACACCTCCTTCGAAGACGCATTGAAAGAGCTCCGACTCAAGGACGAGGAGCTGAAGAGGCTCGTTTCGGAGAATGTGATCCGCGCGTTCCGCGATGGCGACCGCATGAAGCTCCGGCGCGAGGACGTCGAGAAGCTCCGCAGCGAGCTGTCCGGACGCGGCGCGACCGAGGAGCTCGTCTTCGAGGACGATGGCGGCGACGAGCCGGGCATGGCGACGGTGCCGCTCTCCGAGGCCGAGACGATGTCGGAGAAGACGCCGGCGAAGAAGCCCGCGGCGCGTCCGTCGGCCAAGTCGGCGAGCAGCTCCTCCAGCGCGAGCTTGAAGAAGCCGGCGGCGATCAAGGCCCGCACTTCCACGCGGCGCGAATCGGCGCCGGCCGAGGAAGAAGGCAACGAGGGGATGCTCGTGAAGGCGGCGCTCGTGGTGAGCTTCCTGCTCCTCCTCGTCGCCGTTCCCGTCGCGCTCGACGCCGTGAAGGGCACGGCGGGGATCTCGGCCGCCTTCCTCAAGGCTCCGCGCTAGCGCGACACGAGACACGGGCGATCGCTGCCGCGCACGGCGCGGCACGCTGCGCGATCGCCAGGAACTCTCGATCGATCGGCAGACCGAAGCTCGGCGATCCGCCGCAGCGACCCGCGCCGCCTCGATCCCTCGATTCGACTCGATCCGTCAGGAGCCGTCCGGCGCGGGCCTTCCGCGCCGCGCGGCTCCCCTCGACTCCGGCGTCGCGCGCACGACGCCGGCGACCGCACTCGCGCCCCGCCATTCCGGGAGGAGACGCCACCATGAGACTCGCCAATCCGATGCACTCGTTGTTCCTCGTCACGTCGATCCTGGTCGGCGTGCTCCTCCCGTCGTGCGTGACGCGCGGCGAGTTCAATCGCGAGCGCGATCAGCGCGAGATCGCGGAGAAGAAGTGGGAGGAGCTGGCGAAGTACCAGTCGGATCTCGAGAGCGATCGACGCGCCTTGAAGCACGAAGTCGACCGCCTGCGCCTCCTCCTCGACGAGAAGAGCCGCGGCGCTGCCGACGCATCCGCGGAGAAGACCCTCTACCAGCAGAAGCTCGCGGAGCTCGAGAAGCGCCTCGCCGCCTTCGGAGGGGACTCGATCGCGAGCGGCGACATCGAGATCCATCGCACGTCGGAAGGAACGGTGGTCGAGATTCGCGACGGCGTCCTCTTCGATTCCGGGAAGAAGGCGATCAAGGAGAAGGGGAAGGAGCTCCTCGCGCGGCTCGCCGAGGAGATCGCGAAGACGCCGTACCGCATCCGCATCGAGGGGCACACCGACACGGATCCGGTCCGCGTGACGGCGAAGGACTTCCCGCTCGGCAACCTCCAGCTCTCCGTCGAGCGCGCCCTGGAGGTCGGCCACTTCGTCACCGCCTTGGCGCCGTCGCCGATCCCGGCGGCTCGCGTTCACGTCGCGGGCTACGGCGAGCACCGGCCGCGCGCCGAGGGGAGCACCCCCGAGGCGAAGCGCAAGAACCGCAGGGTCGACATCGTCCTGCTGGAGACTGCAGAGGAGCCGCGGGCCTCGGATCGCTGAGTCGACGAGGAAGGCGTGCGAGCCGTGACTCGGTGCGCCGCGTTCCTCCCCCGCGCGGCGCTCCTCCTCTTCGCCGCCGCCGCCGGCTGCGAACGGGCCGACGGCTCCGCGCCGCCGGACGATCTGCGGGACGTCACTCTCGTCCCCGTGCTCGGGGGAGATCCGGACGTGGTCTTCCTCGAGCTCACGGAGGTGACGAACGCCCAGTTCGCGCGCTTCCTCGCGGAGTCGGGCTATCGGCGCGACGAGCCCGATTTCCTCCTGCACTGGCGGAAACGGATGGCCCGCCGCGGAACCGGAGCGGAGCCGCGCATCGGCGCCCCCGCGCGCCCGGAGCTCCCGGAGGACCTGGCGTTCCACCCCGTCGCCCACGTGAACTGGGTCGACGCCCGGGCCTACGCGTCGTGGCGCAGGATGCGGCTCCCGACGGAGCGTGAATGGTGGGCGGCGGTCTCGTCCAGCGGCACGGGGGCCTATCCCTGGGGCTTCTGGCAGCCGCTGCGGGCCAACACGCTCGAGCTGGGCCTCGGTCGGACGACTCCGGTCGGCTTCTTCGAACTCGGCCGGTCCGCCTTCGGGCTCTACGACCTCGTGGGGAACGTCGCCGAGTGGGTGCTCGCGCCGAGCGGGCCGATGATCGTGGGAGGCTCCTTCCTCACGAGCGGCGATCGCGCGATGGCTCGGGAGACCGATCGATCGGCCGCCCCCGGCTACTCGGTGCCGGACGTCGGATTCCGCTGCGCCAGCGACCCATTCGACTTGCTGGAGCGCCGACTCTTCCGATCGGCGTCGGCGCAATCGGCCAAGGTGAAGGCCCTGCGGAACCTTCTTGTGCGCGGCGGCGGCCTCGCGCGCTCGACGCTCCAGCGCTACGCGGAGCTCCATCCGGAGCATGCCGCACTCGTACGCGAGGCGAGCGCGAGCGCGCCCCGGTGAACGACTCGGCGCATCGAGCCGCGCGCGAGGAGGACTTCTCCGGCCTCCGCGACCGACTGGCGCGCTCGGGCTTCCATCCATCGGGTCGGCTCGGGCAGAACTTCCTCGTCGACCGCAACCTCCTCGACGCGATCGTGCGGGACGCGGCGATCGCGCCCGACGCGCGGGTCCTCGAGATCGGTCCCGGGCCGGGATGGCTCACGCGGCGCCTCGCTGCATGCGCCTCGCGCGTCCGAGCGATCGAGATCGACAGCCGCCTGGTCGCTCTCCTCCGACAGGAGCTCGGCGCGCTCCCGAACCTGGAGATCGTGGAAGGGGACGTCCTGGACGGCGCGAAACGCGGGCTCCATCCGGCCGCGATCGATCTCCTGCGCGAAGGCTGCGTCGTCGTCGCCAACCTGCCCTACTCCGTCGCTTCCCCGGTCCTCGCGAACCTATTCGCCCACGATCCTCCTCCACTCCGCGCCGTCGTCTGCTTGCAGAAGGAGGTGGCCGACCGCCTCCTCGCCGCACCGGGAACCGCCGCCTACGGGCCGCTCACGGTCTCGGTGCGGGCCCGCGCCCAAGTCTCGAGGCTCCGCGACCTCCCTCCCGACGTGTTTCGGCCGCGGCCGAGGGTCCGATCGACGCTCCTCGCCGCCACGCCGCGCCCGGACCGCCCCGATCTCCCGACGGCAACCAGCCTCGATCGGCTGCTGAAGGTCGCGTTCGGCGAGCGACGCAAGCAGCTCGCCCCTCGGCTCCGCGCCCTGCTCCCTCCCGGAACCGACGCGGCGAAGTTCCTGGACGGGCACGGTCTTCCGGCCGATGCGCGAGGCGAGGCCCTCTCCGTGGACGGATTCGTCGCGATGGCGCGCGCGCTCGCGAGCGGCTGAGGGCTCGTCCTCGCGAACGGCCAGCAAGCGCCGCACCAGGAAGATTCTGCGTCGACCGCTTGCAACGGAGCGGACCCGGCGCTACTCCACGCGTCTTCCGGCGACCGGGCGGCTCGGAGGAGGGATCGGCGGGCTCGGAAGGGGCCTCGAGCCGGGGCCCGATCCTCAGCACGACCGATCCTCAGCACGACCGATTCGCAGCGTCACCGTCTCGGCTCCCACCTCCGCCCGATCCTCTCCGCTCCACGAGCCCATCTCGCTTCGCGGCGCAGCCTCTGCCCGCGCTCACCACGCTCCTTTGGAAGACGTCGAACGAGTTCGTCACGCGATCGACCTGGTCGATCTCATCGAGTCGTTCGTTCCCCTCCAGCGATCGGGCTCGAGCTTCCGCGCGCGCTGCCCGTTCCACGAGGAGAAGACGCCGTCGTTCCACGTCTTCCCGCAGAGCCAGATCTTCAAGTGCTTCGGGTGCGGCGCCGCCGGAGACTGCTTCTCGTTCCTCCAGCGGTGGGAGCGCGTCTCCTTCCGAGAGTCGCTCGAGGCGCTTGCCGAGCGCGCGGGGATCACGCTGCAGCGCCGGGGCCGCGTCGAGGAGCACGGCGGCCCCGACCGCCGTTCGGTGCTCGCTTGCCTCGAGAAGGCCTGCTCCTTCTTCCAGGCCCAGCTCGCGCGGGCGCCGGGATCCGTCGATCAGTCGCTGCAGGCGCGCGGCATCGGAGCCGAGCTCCAGAGCACATGGCGCATCGGATTCGCACCGGGTGCGCGCCCCCAGCTCCACGAGGAGCTCTCGCGGGCCGGATTCTCGCTCGAGGTGCAGAGGGCCGCTTCCCTCTCCGGCGTCTCCGAGAGCGGCCGGATCTACGACCGATTCCGCCAGCGCATCACGTTTCCGATCCGAGACGTCCTGGGCCGTGTGATCGCCTTCGGAGCGCGTCTCCTGCCGGGGGTCGAGGAGGGGGAGAAGAATGGCCCCAAGTACCTGAACTCCTCCGAGACGGAGGTCTTCTCCAAGCGCACCGTGCTCTTCGGGCTCGACCGCCTCGAGCGAGCACCCGACGGAGCGGAATCGCCGGTGATCGTCATGGAGGGCTACACCGACGTGATCCTCTCCCATGGCGCCGGAGTCCGCCGGGCCGTGGCGACCCTCGGCACCTCGCTCTCGCGGGACCATGCGAAGCTCCTTCGACGCCATGCGCCGCGAGCCCTGCTCGTCTACGACGGCGACGAGGCGGGCCTCAAGGCGGCGGAGCGGGGAGTCGGCGTGCTCCTCGAAGAAGGCCTCGAAGTGCG
Source organism: uncultured Planctomycetales bacterium (assembly GCA_964545855.1). Taxonomy (GTDB): domain Bacteria; phylum Planctomycetota; class UBA1135; order UBA1135; family JACQFD01; genus CAZJHD01. Next base: position 59,326 of record CAZJHD010000006.1, on the reverse strand, counting down.
GATCCTCGTCCTGCCGGACCAGATGGACCCCGCGGACTTCGTCCTGCGGCACGGCGGACCTGCTTTCCAGGAGGTCGTCTCCGGCGGGGGCATCGAGTTCTTCGATTTCCTCGCGGAGCGCGCGTTGGGAGCGGCCGGGGGATCCGAGGCGACTCCGGATGCCATCGCGCGCGCGACCGACGGGATCCTGAAGCACGTGGCGCACCTCGGGTCCGCGATCCAGCGCGAGGTCCTCGTGCGCAAGATCGCGGCCCGATTCGGCCTCGCGGAGACGACCGTCGCCCGGCGCCTCCGGTCCCTCGCCGAGGCGGCGGAGGCCGCCGAGCGGCGGGGGGTCGCGCCAGAGGGGCGACGAGCCGGGAGGTCCGGGGATGGGGGAGAGACCGCTAGCCCGGGCCCCATGGAGCTGTCGGCGCGCGATCGCCAAGCGGCGGAAGAGCTGCTGGCGGCTCTGCTTCGAGACCCGAGCCTGCTCCCTCTCCTACGGGCCGCAGGATTCGACCCGCAGGAGCTCGGATTCGTGGGGTACACTTCCGTGCTCGACGCCGCGCTTCAGTGCTCGGAACAGGGCCTCGAAGCGGACGTCCACGCCGTGACCCTCCGCCTCGGGGACTCTCCGTACCGCACGCTTCCCGCGTCACTCTGGGCGAGCGCGGCCGAGGATCCCGAGCAGGCGGTCCTCAAGGCGTTGGCGTTCTTTCGGAGACGCGCGGCGGATCGTCGTCTCGCTGAGATCGGTCGGAGCATCGCCCGTGCGGAATCGGTGGGCGATCGCGAGCAGGCCGCCGCTCTCTACCGAGAGAAGCTCGAGGTCTTGCGCGCGGCGCGAGGAACGCTGGCCGAGGGCTCCCCTCGGGAGCGAGCCGATGGCCGCATCGCGAGCCCCCGCGCCCGCGACGCGAGATCTGCGTCCCCCTGACGCCCTGTGCTCCGATTCGTGGTTTCTTTGCTGGTCCGCACTTCCGTTCATCGTTGTTCGAACGTTCTCCGTCGTTCTGGCTCGCGCGCGCACCTTCCGGCTGACTCGTCGCCTCGATCCCGTCGGCCCGCCGGCCGGAGCCCCTTCGCGTCGCCGGCCCTCGACTTCGTCCTTCACACCGTTACACCGCATCGCTCTCTGGAGTCTCCTTGTCCGAGTCCATGACGCGAAAGTCCTCGAAGACCTCCAAGCCGGCGTCCTCGAACCCCGCCCGGAAGCATCGATCCGTTCCTTCCCGCTCCGAGTCGGTGCGGGCTGAGTCGCCGCGAACCGAGCGGAAGGAAGCGGCGGCACCGGCGGACGCGAAGTCGGCAGCGGGGACTGCTGCCGAGGCCGCGACGCCGAAGGCGCCGGCGCGCATGCGGAACGGAAGCACCTCCAAGCGGGAGGCGACCGATCGTAGGCTCCAGCCGGTGCTCGACGCGGCGCGGCGCCAGAAGAGCCGCATCACCTACGCCGAGGTGAACGAGCTGCTGGGTGAGGACTTCCTCGAGCCCGAGCGGATCGAGGAGCTCCTGATCGAGCTCGACCGGCACGGCGTCCGACTCGTGGACGACGCCTCGAACGATTCCGAGGTGCCGGAGGCGGACGCCGATGCCGCCAAGACGCCGCAGCTCAGGGCCCTCGATCGGTTCGACGGCTCGAGCCGCACGGAGAAGATCGACGACCCCGTGCGGATGTACCTCACCCAAATGGGTGAGATTCCGCTGCTGACGCGCGATCAGGAGATCTCCCTCGCGCGGGCGATCGAAGTGACCCGCCGCGAGTTCCGGCGGACCATCCTCGGCTCCGGCTACTCCATCGCCGCGGCCATCCGGATCCTGGAGGACGTGCAGAACGGGGAACTCGCCTTCGACCGGACGCTGAAGGTCAATCCGAACGGCACGACCGTCGGCCTGGGCGGCATGTTCGCCAACTCCGGCGGCGAGAGTGGCGAGCTGGGCAAGGTCGATCTGGCGCAGCGCCTGAAGCAGAACCTGGAGACCCTCAAGGCCGTCTACGGGGCCGCGCGCGAGGACTTCCGCCGGTTCGTCGCCGGTGAGGTCAAGGGCCGCGACCAGGCTCCGCTCCTCCGGCGCGTGGCCGCGCGCCGTCGCGCCTGCGTCTACCTCATCGAGGAGCTCCACCTCCAGGTGAAGAAGGTTCGGCCCCTGATCGACGTCTGCGAGTCCAAGCACGCCGAGCTGCATGCGCTCGAGCGCAAGGTCTCCAGCAAGGGCGTGAAGGGCAGCCGCGATCCCGTGTCGCGCGAGCTGAAGGACCGCTACGAGCAGTTCTGCGCCGATGCCCTGGAGCTGCCGCGCCACCTGGCGCGGCGTCTGCTCTGGGTGCACCGGATCTACGCCGCCTACGAGGACGCGAAGAAGGATCTCTCCTCCGGCAACCTCCGTCTCGTCGTCTCGATCGCGAAGAAGTACCGCAATCGAGGCCTCTCCTTCCTGGATCTGATCCAGGAGGGCAACACGGGGCTCATGAAGGCGGTCGAGAAGTACGAGTACCGCCGCGGGTACAAGTTCTCCACCTACGCCACGTGGTGGATCCGGCAGGCGATCACTCGCTCCATCGCCGATCAGGCGCGGACGATCCGAATCCCCGTGCACATGATCGAGACGATGAGCAAGCTGCGCAACGTCTCGAAGAAGCTCCTCCAGACGAAGGGCCGCGAGCCCACGGTCGAGGAGATCGCCGAGGCGACGGGGATCTCCGTCGAGGAGGCGAAGCGGGTGATGAAGATCAGCAAGCACCCGATCTCCCTCGATCGGCCCATCGGCGACAGCGACGACTCCTACTTCGGTGACTTCATCGAGGACGAGTCGGCGGAGAACCCGGTGCAGGCCGCGGCGCACGAGATGCTCAAGGAGCGGATCGGCGACGTCCTCGACTCGCTCACGTTCCGGGAGCGCGAGATCCTGAAGCTTCGCTACGGGATCGGCGATGGCTACACGTACACTCTCGAAGAGGTCGGGCGGATCTTCCGGGTCACCCGGGAGCGTGTGCGGCAGATCGAAGCGAAGGCCGTTCGCAAGCTGCAGCATCCGATCCGCGCGAGGAAGCTCGCCTGCTTCCTCGACGGGGCGCCGATGGATCTTCCCGACTGACGGAGACGCGCTCCGGCGCCTCTCCTCCCCGCGACGGACCCGTGGTGCCGCCCTCCTGATCGGGGGCGCGCCGCCGTCCGGCGCTCGGAGGAGAATCGGAGCGTCTCCCCTCGAATGTCTTCGCGCGACGTCTCCTCGAGACGTCGGCGCGAGATCGTCGAGCGGCGGCTCGCCGCGAGCACGGGGCGCTCGCGGCGCGTCGCAGGTGACCGCTTCTCGTCCTCCCGAGCTTCCCATGCTCCAGTGCTCCCCATGCACCGGAGCCAAGAGCCGAAGGGGGAGGCGCTCGAAGTGGTCTGGGTCGTCGTCGTCCTCGCTTCGAGAGATCTCTGCTCCCGGCCGCCCCCTTTCCCCGGATCGGTACGACTCATCCATGACGGACACTCTGAAACTGCTGCGCGAGCTGCAGGCCATCGACGACCAGCGGGCCCGCTACGAGCGCGACCTCATCCGCATCCCGAAGGAGCAGCAAGCGCGCTCCGCCGAAGTCGACGCGCTCCGAGTGCAGCTCGATCGCGCACGCGACGAGGTGAAGCGCATGAAGGCGGAGGAGAAGAGCCTCGAGGTCGACATCCAGGCTCGGGCGGAGCGCATCGAGAAGCTCGTGGTGCAGGCGAACATGGCTCGTGACACGTCGACGCTCCTCGCGACGAATCACCAGATGCAGAGCCTCAAGGACGAGAACTCGCGCGCCGAGGACCGAGCCCTCGGTCTCGTCGACCGCATCGGCGAGCTGGAGAAGACCTTCGCGGCGAAGGAGGCGGCCGTGGCCGCGGCGCAGGCGGAGTACGAGGCGTTCGCCGCCAACTGCCGCAAGGAGCTCGAGGCGTCCGGCGCGAAAGTGAAGGAGCTCGAGGGGTCGCGCGCCACGGTCGCGAAGAGCATCGAGCCGGAGTTCCTCGAGTCCTACCAGAGGATCGCGAAGGTCCGCAGCGGGCAGGCCGTCTGCGCCGTCGAGGACGACGTCTGCATCGGGTGCTCCTCGACCGTCACGCCGAACGACTTGCTGAAGATCCGCGGCGCGAAGACCGTCGTCGCCTGCAAGACCTGTCAGCGGATCCTCTTCCTCCCCGACTGAAGCACCGTGCACCGGCGACCGGCGCAGCGCCTTGCGAGGCGCCCGACGATTCCGGCCGGGATCGCGAGTCGGTCCGCCGCTCGCCTCGCATCGTGACGGAGTCGCCGCCGAAGGGAGCGGGCGACGCGATCCTGCGCGTCGTGATCGGGACCGCCGGTCACATCGACCACGGGAAGTCGTCCCTCGTCCTCCGTCTCACGGGCATCGACCCGGACCGGCTCCCCGAGGAGAAGCAGCGCGGTCTCACGATCGACCTCGGATTCGCCAACTTCCGTCTCTCCGACGGATCGCGCATCGGGATCGTCGACGTCCCGGGCCACGAGCGCTTCGTCCACAACATGGTGGCCGGGGCGACGGGGATCGATCTGGCCCTCCTCGTCGTGGCGGCCGACGACGGCGTCATGCCCCAGACGATCGAGCACCTGGAGATCCTGGAGCTCTTGGGGATCGCCCGAGGGGCCATCGCGCTCACGAAGATCGACCTGGTGACGCCGGAGCTGCGCGAGCTCGCCGCCGACGACGTGAGACAGACGGTCCGCGGCACGTTCCTCGAGAGCGCCTCGATCCATCCGGTCTCGTCGACGACGGGCGAGGGGATCGAGGCCCTGCGTGCGGGGCTCGAGAGGCTCGCGCGCGCGACCGCGCCACGCAACGCCGCCGGCGCGTTCCGCATGCCGATCCAGCGGGTCTTCTCCGTGAAGGGCTTCGGCTGCGTCGTGACGGGCATCCCGCTCACGGGCTCCCTGCGCGTCGGCGATCGCGTCGAGGTGCTGCCGGGCGGAGCCGCCGGGAGCGTCCGCGGGCTCGAGGCGTACCACCACGGGGTCGAGGTCGTCTCGGCGGGACACTCGAGCGCGCTCAACGTCGCCGGTCTCGACGCGGAGCATTGCGCCCGGGGAATGGTGGCGGCGACGCCCGCCGTCTTCGAGCCCGTGCGCTGGATCGAGGCGCGCCTGCGGCACCTCCCTCGCCGGAAGCGCGCGCTGCGCGACCGGACGACTCTGCGGTTCCACGCCGGGACGATGGACGTCGGTGCGACGCTCTGCCTCCTCGATCGTCCGGAACTCGCGCCGGGCGACGACGCGCTGGTGCAGCTCCGATTGGACGATCCCGTCGTGGTCGCGGCCGGGGACCGCTACCTGCTGCGCCTGCCGTCGCCGGCGGCGACGGTGGGAGGAGGCGTGGTGGTCGGCACGAGCGATCGTCGGGCGCGACGCCGCCGCGACGACGTGATGTCGGACCTCGCCGCAGGAGAGAGCGTGCTCGGCGACGCGCTCGCGGCCCTGCGCCTCGCCGTGCAGCGCAGCGCGGAGATGCCCATCAAGCTCGCCACCCTCGCGCGACGCGTGGGGCGCGTCGAGGCCGAGGCCGCGACCGACTTGGAGAAGGCCATCGCGAGCGGCGAGGTCCTGCGCCTGCGATCGGGAGCCGTCGTCGGCCGCGCCGCCTTCGCGTCGGCGAGGGGCCGAGTCGAAGCGTTCCTCGCGGACCACTTCCGGGAGCATCCCGAACGCCTCGTGTGCGAACGCCTCGCGCTGCGGGAGGGAACACACCTCGATCCTGCACTCCTCGACGACGTGGTGGCCGACCTCGGGAAGCACGGCCGCCTGGCAGCGGAAGCCGGCGGGGGCGTCCGGCTGCCCTCGCCCAAGTCGGACCTCTCCCCCGAGCAGCGGGCCCTGCGCGACCGGGTCCTGGCACGTCTCCAGGGCGCGCGCTTCCAGCCGCCGTCCCGGGAGGAGCTCCTCGCGGAACTCGGCGTCGCGAAGGCCGCGCTCGACTCGGTGCTGAAGCGACTGGTCGACGAGAAGGCCGTCGCGCGCATCGGCCCCGAGATCTACTTCGCGTCGAGCGTCGTCGAGGAGGCGAAGGCGGCGATCGTCCGCAACTGCGCGAAGCACGTCGATCGGGGAGGCGACGGCGAGCTCGACCTGCCGTCGCTCCGCGACGAGCTCCGCACGACGCGGCGCTGGCTCATTCCTCTCGTCGAGTGGTTCGACACGACCGGCTTCACGACGCGCCTCGGATCCCGCCGCATCCTGAAGCGTCGCTGACGGCGCCCGCGCCAGCACGTCCTCGGCGACGCCATCCGCGCGCTCTCGCCCCGCGGCCGCCTCGCTACCATGGAGCCGCCATGGCCGGATCGACTCCGCCGCCCCCCGATCTCGAGACGCACGAGAAGACCGATGCGCGGACGAGGCTCGCGCCACCCTGGAACGTGATCGTTCTGAACGATCCGATCACGTTGATGTCGTACGTGACCATGGTGCTCCAGCGGCTCTTCGGGTTCTCGCGGCAGAAGGCGCAGTCCCTGATGCTTGAGGTGCATCAGAAGGGCCGCTCCATCGTCTGGAGCGGCGCCCGCGAGCAGGCGGAGCTCTACGTGCAGAGACTCCACTCGTACTCGCTGCTCGCGAAGCTGGAGCCCGGGCAGGCGTGACCTCCGCCCCGGAGCCGAAATCCATGCGCGAGCCTCGGGTCTCCATCCGCCGCACCGGGGACGTGGTGCTCGGGCACCTGGAGATGCCCTTCGTCTTCGTCCTCCGCGAGCTGCCGGCGCTGCTCGCGATGTCCCGGGACGACGAGCGCGCGCGGAGGAGGCTCTTCCCGGACGCCTACGACGACGAGGAGTCGAACGCTCAATGGCGGCGCCACGGAGCCCCGGAGATCCGCGACCTCTTCCGCAGCTCGATGGAACTCGTGGAGGAGGACCTCGCGACGCTCGAGAGCGATCCCAGCGCGAAGCGTTCCTGGCGCCTTCGGATCCCGGCACGGCACCACACGGCCTGGATGACCTCCCTCAACTGCGCCCGTCTCGCCCTGGGCGAGGTGCACCGCCTCTCGGAGGAGGATCTCGACCATCGGCGGGCGCTCGACCCCGGATCGGAACGCGACCTCGCCGTCTGGAAGGTCCACCTCCTCGGGTGGATCGAGGAGCTCCTGGTGGCAGCCGCCGATCGGCCCGCCGAGCCGCAACCACCTGGAGAGACGCCACCGGGCTGAGCGCCGATTAACGCGGCTGCAACGAACATCGCCGCGACCGGAGCGATCCGACCGCGGCGATGGATGTTCGTCCGCGCGGTTCGCCCGCGCGGATGCTCGCGGCGACGGCTCCTACTTCTGAGCGGACGCAGGCTCCGCCTGCGATCCGGCCGCACGCGGCGCCTGCTGCTGGATCAGCTGCATGTCGCGCCAGGAGGGGAGGACGCAGTGGGCGTTCGGGCTCACTCCGAGCTCCTGGACGCACCATCCCTTGGCCCCGTTGTAGATCATGAACTGCCAGACCATGGGGGCGCGCTCGCCACGCACGACATAGGTGCGGGCCGTGAGGAACTCACCGACGTTCTTCTCGTCGGCGAGAGCCACGGCGGACGCTCCACCGAGCGGAAGGCCGGCTTCCTTGATCATGATGTCGGCGAGCTGCCCGATCTTCGCGACGTTCGGCGCAAGGCCCTCGATCGGCCCGCCCGCGACGAGCGACGCCACGAGGGTGTCCCGGTTCTGGGTGTCGCCGACGTTCGCGAGGAACTTCTCGATGCGCTGCGTCACGTCCTCGCGGGTCGCCGCCTGGAGCGATGGAGTCGCAGTCGCCAGGCTCCGCTCCGTCAGCAGGAACGAAGCCGCGATCGCGGCGAGACCGAGGAGTGTGGGGACTGCGTGCCGAAAGCTCATCTGCATGGAAGGGAGACTCCTGGGATGCGCCGAATCGGGCGCCGAAGGGGTGACGGGCGTCGCTCGCACTGCGTCGCGACGGCCCTCGTGGAGCGGAGAAGCATAGGCACCTCCCCTGGAGCGTCGAGGGGATTCCCCCTGCCCTCCCCGGCCGCACCGAAGCGGCGCTCCAGACGATTCGCCGCCGTTGCCGATAACGCCCGGGTCGCCCCCGGTCGACGCGCGCAACCACCATGGCCCAGTCTCCTCAACCCCCCGATTTCGAAGCGGGGTCCGCTGGCGCCGACGGCTCCAGAGCGCGACCGGACGAAGACCTCTTCGTCGTCGCAGGGCTCGAGACCACGGCCGACGACGACCTCGCTCACATGGGGCCCGACGCGATCGCGGCATTGGCCGCGGGTCCCGCAGGATCCTTCGACCTGGACATCGACGCCTCCGGCGTCTTCGCCCACGGCGACGACGTGGAGATCGAGCTCGCCGCCGCGGCGGGGGAGACGGTCGCGGTGGAGCCGCCCGTCGAGGCCCTCGGCGAGATCGGAGACGACGAAGAGGTCCTCGCGATGCTCGAGGACGACGACGAGCTCGCTCCGGTGCTCCGTCCGAGGTTCCGGCCCTGGATGGCTGCGGGACTGGCAGCGGCACTCGTGCTCGCCGTCGGCGCCGTCGGCGGGTTCTTCCTCCAGAACGAGCCGGCCGCGCCGATCGCGCCGGTGGCGGTCCTCCCGCCCGTCGCGCCCGCACCCTTCTCTCCGTTCCGGCTCGACCCCGCCTGCGCCACGAGCCCGACGGAGTCCTTCGCCGCGACGCCCACGGTCGCCGGAATGCCGTCCGTGGCGGAGCCCGCCGAATCCGTGCGATCCCTGGCCCTCGCCGCCGTCTCGACGGACCCGCCCGGGGCGCCTCCGATCGCCACGGACGATCCGGTGCCGGCGCCCCTGGGACCGGTCGCCGTCGCGCCGACCGCGGCCGACCCCGCCGCGTCGAGCGCCGCCGCCGACCAGGCGTCGCGGCAGGCGCTCTCCGCCCTGGGACGCGGCGCCATGGTCCTGATCCGGCTCCGCAACGGGAACGTCTTCGACGGACGCCTCGCACGTTTCGACGAGGCGAGCGCGAAGCTCTCCGTGCCCAAGGGCGAGATCGAGCTCCTCCTGCAGGACGTCGACACGATCGTGCCGATGGTGCAAGGACCGCAGACGGACGGTCCCGAGGCCGTAGTGCAGCTCGTGAACGGCAATCGCATCGCGGGACGGCTCGCCGAGGAGCGCGAGACGGAGATCGCGCTCTCTCTCGGATCGGCGCGCATCGGCGTGCCCCGAGCCGCCATCGCGAGCGTCGAGCTTCGGAGCGCCGCCGGGCTGATCCTCGGCGGCTCGACGAAGGGATCGGGGAACTGATCCGCCCGTCGTCGGCGGACCTCGCCCGCGGGCATCGTCGCGCCGCCGCACGGCGCCGCCGCGACCCACGCGTCCCTCAGCGAAGGCTCTCCGCGGCGCGACGCGCAGCGTCGAAAGCGGCTTCGAGATCTCCGTTCGCGGTGTCGGCCTCGACGCTGACGAATCCCTCGTAGCCGACCTCGTCGAGCACGCGGCGCACCTCCGTCCAGTCGCAGGCGCCGGAGCCGGGGATCGCCCGTGTGCCGGCCACCGGCTCGGACGCCTGTACGTGGACGAGCTCGCGCCCCGCCTCGCGCAGGGCGCCGAGCCCTTCTCCGCTCTCGATCGCCGTCGCCACGTCGACACAGACGCCCACCAGCGAGCGACCGACGATCTCGATCGACTCGAGGAGGGCGCCCACGCGTGTCAGCGCGCTCCCGACGTTCTCGAGCGCGACCTCGATCCCGCGCGGAGAAGCATGCCCCGAGATGCGGGCGATGGCCTCCTCGACGAGGACGCGGCGCGCCTCGTCGGCCTGGTCCCCCGGCTCTCCGAGGCGCAGCACGGCGAGCGTCGCGCCGAGGTCCGCCGCCGCTTCGAGGGCGAGCTCGGCCTCGCAGAACGCCTTCTCGCGGCGCGCGTCGTCGGCGTCGATGACCGATAGGAGCTCTCCGCGCCCGAGGGCATCGAGGCTCTCGAACCACGGGAGCTGCACCGCCGTGGGAGCGAGACCCGCGTCCTCGAGGGCGGCGCGGAGATCCGTCACGGCCTTGGGGTCGCGGTAGGGGAGATGGGGCTCCGCCGCGAAGAGCTCCAGGTGCTCGTAGCCGAGCTTTCGGAGCCGCGCGCTCCAGGCGGGGTCGAAGCGATGGCGGGCGAAGAGGCGGGTCGAGATTCCGAGGGGCACACGCCGATTCTGCGCGCCGGCGCGGTCGATGCGAGGGGGAACCTGCGCGCGACCGCCGCGCTCACGCACCTGCCAGAAGGTTGCGCGCGCGCGCGCGCGCGCCATCCTGGAGTCTCGCCTCGGTCCGGATCGAACATGCTGCGAAGGCTCCTCGCGTCCACTCTCCCCGCGCTCGTCGTCGCCCTGGCCGGATCGGCCGCTCCCGCGGCGGCCTTCGCACCGCCCCAGGGCACCGACGTCTCCGACTTCAAGAGGCAGTTCCCTCGGCTCGAGAGCACGGCGGAGCGTGTCGAGGCGATCTACGCCCTCGAGGGACTCGGCGGAATGGAGGTGGCCGACGCGCTGCTGCCGGTCCTGAAGGACGAGGAGACCGACGTCCGCAAGGCGGCCCTGAAGGTCCTCGCGAAGAACGACGACGCCGCCGTGATCGAGTACCTCACGTCGAGCCTGCGAAAGCGCGACAAGGCACTCGTGGCCGCCGCCTGCCAGATCCTCGGCGAGGGCCGAAGGAGCTCGGCCCGCGCGGAGATCGAGAGGGCGATCGACAAGGGGGATTGGACGATCAAGTACCGGGGCGCCGAGGCGCTCGGCTCCTTCGCCGAAGCGGCGTCGATCCCGACGCTCCTGCCGCTCCTCAAGGACTCCGAGCCGCTCGTGCGCATCGCGACCGCCGATGCCCTCCGCCGGATCCCCGACGAGTCGGCCGCGGCCGGCCCCGAGCTCGTGCGCCTCCTCGACGACAAGGACTGGCGCGTGCGGGCCGCCGTGATCGCCGCGCTGGCGCGCGTGCGCACCAAGGATGCGCTCGAGCCGCTCGTGAAGATCGTCGAGTCCGACGAGGGACGACTCGTCCAGGACGCCGCGCAGACCCTGACGGCGCTCGTGGGGCGGGACTTCGGACGCGACGCGGAGATCTGGAGGCGCTGGTTCGAGGCCTACGCACGCGACCCCGGATACCGGCTGCCGACGCTCGCGGAGCTCGCGAAGGCGGAAGCGGCGCGCGAGGCGGCGCCCAAGGGCGGGACCGGCGTCTACAAGGAGCGGAAGATCACCGAGTTCCTCGGAGTGCAGACTCCGAGCAAGCGAGTGATGTTCATCATCGACACGTCGGGATCGATGGAGGACCTCATCCTCGAGCGCGAGCGCTACCGCGACCGCAACTACCCCGGCTTCTCGAAGATGGACATCGTGAAGGAGGAACTCGCGCGAACGATCGAGGCCCTCGACTCGAAGACGGAGTTCTCGATCGTGACCTTCGCGACGAAGGTGAAGCCCTGGAAGCGGGGGAATCTCGTTCCCGCCAATCCCGTGAATCGCAACACCGCGATCGACTACGCGCGCGCCCTGCAGCCGCTCGGCGGACACTCGCGCGAGGAGCTGGCCTCGGCCGGGCTCTCGGGGGCGGCCGCTCTCGGGGAAGGTCGCACGAACACCTACGGCGCACTCATGTACGGATTGGGCGAGCCCGAGCGGGGCGTCCTCACGAAGAACGACGCGCCGGCCGTCGACACCGTCTTCTTCCTGAGCGACGGGAAGCCCTCCGTGGGAGACCTGGTCGACACGGACGACATCCTGCAGGCGGTGCGCGAGGCGAACGGCTCGCGGAAGATCACGATCCACGTCCTCGCCATCGGCGAGTTCGAGAAGGGATTCATGAAGAACCTGGCGGAGCAGAACGGCGGCGTCTTCGTCGACCTGGGCAAGTGACGCCAGTCCAGGGCCTCGCTTGATTCGGCGCGGGGCCCCCGCTAGCCTCGTTCGAGACATCCGGGGCGTGGCTCAGTTTGGCTAGAGCGCAGCGTTCGGGACGCTGAGGTCGGAGGTTCAAATCCTCTCGCCCCGACCAGTTCTTCACTCGCGACGCGCGGACGGGCGTCGCGGCCGCAGGAAGCTCCCGCCTCCTGCCCTTTCGGCTCGCGGCAGCTGCCTCATCTGGGCGCGGCACGCGCCCTTCCGGGGCGCGGATCCTGGCGCAACGAGGCCCCGATCGCGGACGTCCGAGCATCGACGAGACGCTGTGAGTCGATGAGACTCTGTAGGCCGAAGAGACTCTGTGGGTCGACGACACTCCGGACATCGACGAGACTTCGGGCATCGACGAGACGATGCGCGCGATTCGCCGAAGGCGGTCCGCCGGTCTCGGGGCCGCCGGGCTCGGGGCCTGGGGGCCGTTTCCGAGCCGGAGGCCCTGGTGGTCCCGGAAGAACGACGTCCTGCGAAGTGACTGCAGCGTTTCCTGAAACCTGACGGATTCGAGTCCTTCGGGATCGAGCGACTCGAGCGGAATGACCGGGGATCGGCGCTTCGGCTCATCGCGAGCCGCAGTGTTCGACGCGGAGGGATTCCCAAGGGGAGGACGCACGAGGCCCGTCGGGGGCGGTCTCGGCGAAGCTCCACCCCGCCGGTTCCCGCCGCGATCGTCACGATTCGTTTCACCCATCCGCCGCTCTCCAAGCGGCCTTCTCTCGCTCTCCCAGCACATGGCACCCAGGAATCACCGCTCGCGCCGACGCCGCCGTCACAAGGGATCCGGTGGAGGCGGCGGGCCCTACTCCCAGCCCGGATTCGGCCCCCAGCCCGGGTATGGACCCGGCGGCTACGGGGAATCGGGCTACGAGGGCTTCGGCGGAGCTCCGGGCTATGGCGGCAGCTACGAGCCGCGCGGCGGCTATGGACCGGGAGGCGGCTACGGACCGGGAGGCGGCTATGGCGGTCCCGGAGGTGGGGGCCCCAGCGACTATGGATCGGGAATGGGCGGCGCCGGGATGGCGGGACACGATCCCCGTGGCTCCGGACGCGGCGGCTCCGACTACGAAGGCCCCGGGAACGGCGGCCGGTCTCCGGGGCTGCCGGACGATCTCGGCCTTCCTCACGGCGTCGGATTCCCCGGCGGTCCATCCGACGATCGCGACCCTTCGGACTACGGCCAGGGCTACGACGGCGACTCCGGCGGCTCGGCACCCGGCGGACGCGACGCGGGCGCGCCCGTCGACTACGGCGATGGCGCCATGGGCGTCGCGCCCTTCTCCGGTGGCTGGGGCGGCCGCGGCCGCCAGGGCGGCTCCGTCGATCGACGCGATCGGGGCGGGAGTCATGGACGCGGGCGCGCGCGCGGACGCGCCGACGAGTACCGCGGCCGGCAGGGCCCGCCTCCCGGGTCGGATCAGACGGTCCAGGGGATCGTCGAGCTGCAGCGCGACGGCTCCGCGTTCCTGCGCTTCATGCGCAATCACATGCTGCCGGGACCCGACGACGTCTTCGTCCCCCAGCAGGTGGTGCGCCGGTTCGATCTCCGCGACGGCTCCCTCGTCGAGGGTCCGCTCGCACCGGCGCAGCGCGCCGGCCAGAAGGTCGCTCTGCGCGAAGTCGTGCAGGTCGACGGCATGTCGCCCGACGAGGCGATGCGCCTTCCGCGCTTCGCGGACCTCACGGTCATCGATCCCGACTTCCACTACGAGCTCGGTGATCGTGGCGACATCTCGCTGCGCGTGCTCGACCTCCTCTGCCCCGTCGGACGCGGCCAGCGCGGTCTCGTCGTCGCGCCTCCGCGGACCGGGAAGACGATCTTCCTCCACAAGGTCGCGCAGGCGATGGAGCAGATCTATCCCGACGTGCACCTCATGGTGCTCCTCGTGGACGAGCGTCCGGAGGAGGGCACGGCATGGAAGCGGCTCGTCAAGGGCGACGTGTTCCTGTCGACGCTCGACCAGGGCACGCGGCACCACGTCCAGCTCGCCGAGGCCGCCTTCCGACGCGCGCAGCGGCTCGTCGAGTGCAAGAAGGACGTGATGCTCCTCCTCGACTCGATCACGCGCATGAGCCGCGCCTTCAACGCGGAGATCGGGAACTCGGGCCGAATCCTCACGGGCGGCATCGACTCCCGCACCATGGAGCGCCCGAAGCGCATGTTCGGCGCTGCCCGGAACACCGAAGGGGGCGGCGCCCTCACGGTCCTCGGCACGGCGCTGGTCGATACGGGCTCGCGCATGGACCAGGTGATCTTCGAGGAGTTCAAGGGCACCGGGAACATGGAGCTCGTGCTGTCGCGCCAGCTCGCCGACCGGCGCATCTTCCCCGCCTTCGAGATCGGGCTCTCGGGCACGCGCAAGGAGGAGAAGCTCATCTCGCCGAGCAAGCTGAAGCGCATCGTCACGCTGCGGCGCGTGCTGCAGAAGATGAAGCCGATCGAGGCGATGGAGCAGCTCCTCCGCAAGCTCGAGCGCACCCCGAACAACGAGGAGTTCCTCCGGCAGTTCGAGGTGGACGGCGCCTGATCCGCGGCGCGCGCGACTTGCGCCCGGCGCGTCGGACCCACGGGGGACGATCGGCACGCGGTGCCTCTCCGAGGTCGTGAAGAGATCGGCGCCGGGCGACCGCCGGCTGCGAGCGGCTGCGGATTCGTTGCTCCTCCTCCGCAACTCTCCGTGAGTTGCGTCGTCGTCGCGCATCGCCTCGCCTCACCTTGCCTCGCTCGCTCTCGCTCGGCCTCGGGCCAGCGGCGGCGATTTCTTCACGACCTCTCCTCCCTTTTCTCCGCGTCCTCCGTCGGTAGCTTCCTCGCCCATGATCCGAGTCGAGCGACTCACGCGGCGCTACGGACCCACGCTGGCCGTCGACGGCCTCGGGTTCTCCGTCGACCGCGGAGAGATCGTCGGCTTCCTCGGTCCGAACGGCGCCGGGAAGTCGACGACGATGCGCATCCTCACGGGGTACCTCGCGGCGCACGACGGGCTCGCCGAGGTGGCGGGCATCGACGTCGCCTCCGACCCCGTCGGCGTGCGCCGCCGGATCGGCTACCTGCCGGAGTCGAATCCGCTCTACCTCGACATGTCCGTCGCGCGGTTCCTCGACTTCGCGGGACGCATGCGCGGCCTCGATCGCCCTCGGCGCCGCGGCGCCATCGACCGCGCCTCGCAGGCCTGCGGTCTCCGGGGCGTGCTCGGGAAGACCATCTCCGAGCTCTCGAAGGGATATCGCCAGCGCGTCGGGCTCGCCCAGGCGCTCCTCCACGACCCGGATCTCCTGGTCCTCGACGAGCCGACGGCGGGTCTCGATCCGAACCAGGTCGTGGAGATCCGCGACCTCCTGGTACGCCTCGGCAAGGAGAAGACCGTCATCCTCTCGACGCACATCCTCCAGGAGGTGCCCGCCGTCTGCACGCGCGCGATCATCGTCGCGCGTGGCCGCAAGGTCGCCGACGGATCGCTCTCGGAGCTCCTGCGCAAGGAGGGCGCCATCCGGGTCGCGTGCGCGAGCCTTTCCCTCGAGCAGGCGGAAGCGGCGCTCCTCTCGGTGCCCGGCGTCACGATCCGCTCCAAGGCGGCCGTCGAGGGCCGCGTGCGCTTCGAATGCCTCGGGCCGGGCGGCGACGAGACCTGCGAGCGCATGGGCGCCGCCCTCGCCCAGCGCGGCGGAACGCTCACGCAGCTCGTGCGCCAGGAGGAGACGCTCGAGGAGTGCTTCCGGCGCTTCACCACGGGCGATGCGCCCACGGCTCCGGGGGGCGCGTCGTGACTCCGCCGATGCTCGTCGTCGCCGGACGCGAGTTCCGCGCCTATTGGGACTCGCCGATCGCCTACGTCTTCCTCTCCACCTTCGCCGGCTTCGTCGGCTTCTTCTTCTTCGGGAGCTTCTTCGCTCGGGAGATCGCGGACCTGGAGCCGCTCTTCAAGGAGCTCCCCACCTGGTTCCTGCTCCTCGCGCCGCTCGCCACGATGCGTCTCTGGGCCGAGGAGCGGCGCACGGGCACGGACGAGCTGCTCCTCACCTTCCCCGTGCGCGTTCGCGACGCGGTGCTCGGCAAGTTCCTGGCGGCGTGGGGTCTCCTCGCCGTCGCGCTGCTGCTCACGCTCCCCATTCCGATCTTCGTGGCCTGGCTCGCCCACTCTCCGAGCGGCGGCCTCGACCTCGGACCGGTGGCGGGCGGCTACGTCGCGGCGCTCCTCATGGGCGGCGCCTACCTCGCGATCGGCCTCTTCCTGAGCTCCGTCACGCAGCACCAGATCGTCGCGGCGGTGCTCACGGGCGTCGTGCTCTTCTCGCTCTGGGCGATCGGCCACCCGCAGACCCTCGCGGCGCTCCCCGAGTGGCTGCGCCCGGCGGCCGACGCCATGGCGCTCGGCACGCACTTCACCGCCTTCGCGCGCGGCCTGCTCGATGGCCGCGACGTCGCCTACTACCTCTCCGTCATCGCCGTCTTCCTCTCCCTGAACGGCGTCGTGCTGGACGCGCGGAGGTGGCGATGAGCGCGGCCGCGGCATCCGCGGCGCGGTCCGTCGGCGCGGGGCGCGCGACGGCCGGCGCCCTCCTCACGGTCCTCCTCCTCCTCGGGAACGTGGTCGTCGCGAACGTGATCGTGTCGCGCCACGGCGCGATGCGTTTCGATCTGACGGAGGCGAAGGAGAACACCCTCGCCCCGGGCACGCTGCGCACCGTCTCGTCGCTGCCGGACCGCGCCCGCGTGCGCGCCTTCGTTTCGAAGGACCTCCCTCCGGAGGCGGTGCCGATCCTGGAGCCGGCCCTCGACATCCTCCAGCAGCTGGAGCGCGTGTCGCGGGGCCGCGTCGTCGTCGACTACCTCGATCCCTCCCGCGCCGAGGTGGCGCTCGAGGCCCAGAAGCTCGGCATCGCTCCCGTGCAGGGCCAGGTGTGGCGCGGCGATCGCCGCGAGCAGGTGCCGATCTACTTCGGCCTCGAGATCCGGTGCGCCGATCGCCCGACGAAGGTGATCCCGTTCCTCGACACGCGCAACGCCGAGTACGAGATCGCGCGCGCCCTGAAGGCGGTCTCCGACGAGCGGCCGCCCGTGGTGGCCTTCCTCTCCCGCGAACCGCCCGAGCCGCCGTCGATCCCGGGCTTCGAGATGCCGGCCCCCGAGGGGCGCGACTTCCAGCTCCTGCGCGACCGGCTGAAGGACCGCTACAAGGTGCGCGACCTCGCCCTCACGAAGTACGGCGAGGCGATCCCCGAGGACGTCGCCGTCCTCGTGCTGCCGCGCCCCGAGAAGCTCGACGAGCGCGAGCGCTTCGAGATCGATCAGTTCGTGATGCGCGGCGGCAGGCTCCTCGTGCTCGCCGAACGCCACCGCTACCGCGACCCGTCGCAGCACGAGCCCATCGAGACGGGCCTCGATCCGCTGCTCCAGAAGTGGGGCGTCCGCATCGTGCCCGACGCCCTCGTGGTGGACGGATCCCACCTGCAGATCCAGGTCCCGCGCCGCGGGCCCCGCGGCACGCAGCAGGTGGTCGTCGGCTATCCGTACTTCGCGGTCCTGAGCCGGGCCACGGGCGCGTTCTCGGCGAACCACCCGATCACGAAGTATCTCGAGTCCCTCGAGCTCTTCTGGGCGGGCGCCATCGAGGTCCTCCCCGACCGGCCCGCCACCGTCGAGGTGGAGAACCTCCTGCAGAGCTCCGAGGCGTCCTACCTCACCCGCGCCGTGGAGGACGTCTCGCCGGACGAGGAGCTCGACCGACGCATCGTGACGAAGCTCGTGTCGCGCACTCCGGCGCGCCAGCGCATCGCCGTCGCCCTCGTCGGCAAGTTCGCGTCGGCCTTCGCGGGTGCGCCCGTGCCTCCCATCGCCGCCGATCTCCCGCCCAACGCCGATGCGCCGAAGCTCGACGATGCAGCCCGCGGCACCCTCGCCGAGAGCCGCGAGACGCGGATCGTCGTCGTCGCCGACAGCGACGTCGCCGGCAACGACTCCCTGCGCCGGTCGCCCGCGGCGGGGATCTTCCTCGGGAACGCCGTCGATTGGCTCGCCCTCGACCAGGATCTGATCTCCATCCGTTCCCGCGGCCAGGCGCGCCGGATCCGCGACCTCGAGACGGAGGCGATGAAGGACCTCGGCCTCGACGTCAGCGACGGGAGCCTGTCCGTCGCGATGGAGGATCTCCCGAAGCTGCTGCAGGATCGGGAGCGCATCCGGCTCGAGGCCCGCGACGCCGCCGATTCCGTCCGCCGGCGCATCAAGATCGCGGCCGTCTGCGGACCCGGCGTGCTCCTCCTCGCGCTGGCGCTCCTTCGTCTCCTCGCCCGTGGTGCCGAGAGGCGGCGGGCCGCCGCGGTGGCGGCCCGCGCCGCCGCCTGATCTCCTCGTGTCGGCCCGACGCACCGCCACCGAATCCTCCCCATGACCCGCGCCCAACGACTCCTCGCCCTGTGCCTCGCCCTCCTCACGGGGACGCTCGTCGTCCTCGAGGAGCCCTGGTCGCTCGATCGCTTCGAGGAGTCGATCGAGCGGCGCGGCAAGCCGGTCTTCCCGGGCTTCGTCCCGAGCCAGGCGGGGCGCGTGGAGATCCGCAAGGGCGCCGACGAGGTGATCCTCGAGCGCGGCCCGCAGGGCTGGGTCGTGCAGAGCCTCGGCGGCTACCGCGCCAACGAAGACTCCGTCGCGAGGCTGCTCGCGCGCATCCAGGACATGACGCGCGTGGATCCCGTCACCTCCGATCCCGCGCAGCACGCCCGCTATCGCGTGCAGGAGTCCGACGCCGTCCGGGTGCAGGTCTCCGACCGCAACGGCCAAGTGCTCGCCGACCTGCTGCAGGGCCGCCTCCAGATCGACCCCGACCAGATCCAGGCCGCGGGAGGCCGGATCTCCTCCTTCGACGGCTACGTGCGACCGACGCGCTCGCCGGAGGTCTATCGGGTGAGCGACTTCAACTTCCTCGAGCCCGTGCGCGCCTCCGACTGGATCCCACGGAACCTCTTCCGGTTCGACGTCTCCGCCGTGCAGACGCTCCTGCTCACGGGCACCGAAGTGCCGGAGCCGATCGCGCTCACGCGCGACACGAAGGGGGAATGGACCCTCGAGGCGTCGAGCGACGTGCGCCTCCCGGCGAACCGCGAGTCCTGCGAGACGCTCGCCCGCTCCCTCGCGTCCGTCTTCCTGCACGAGGTCGTCGGGAAGTACGAGCCCGCCCAGGCCGCGAAGTGGGGCTTCGAGCGTCCGCGTCTCCAGGCCTTCGTCACGTTGGCGACGGGAGCGACGGAGGAACTCGTCGTCGGCGCGAAGGAGACCGACGAGCAGTCCTTCGCCCTCGCGGCATCGGCGCGGGGATTCGTGCTGAGGGTC
The DNA here is from genome assembly GCA_964545855.1 of uncultured Planctomycetales bacterium. Lineage (GTDB taxonomy): Bacteria > Planctomycetota > UBA1135 > UBA1135 > JACQFD01 > CAZJHD01. Next base: position 40,142 of record CAZJHD010000006.1, on the reverse strand, counting down.
TTCGAGTCCTCGCTCGCGGCGCTCCGCGCGACGCGGGAGCAGGTCCTGAAGCCGCCGTCGCCGCCGGAGACGGCGCCCGCGCCTCCCGGAGACGTTGCGCCGCCGGTGGATCCCGCCGTCGCGCCGACGATCGATCCCGGTGTGGCGCCCACCGTCGACGCGCCACCGGCGTCCGCGCCGGCCGACGCACCGAAGCCTCCGAAGTAGCCAGGGGCGTCGAGCGCACCGATGGCACGGGATCCGGCGACGCAGGCGCTCCCGCGAGGCGGCGCCGATCCCGCGATGGGCACGTCGCGACGGACGCTCCTCACCGTCTTCGTCCTCGCCCTCGCGCTGCGCGCGCTGCCGGCGGGACACGGTCTCCCGGGGCTCTACGTGCCCGACTCCCACGGAGTGCGCAACGCCCTCTCGATGGCGCAGACGCGCAACCTCGTGCCGCGCGCGAACGAGTTCTCCTCCTACCCGAATCTCTTCCCGTACCTCTGCCTTCCGCTCTTCGTGGGCGACTTCGCGCTCGCGCGCGTGACCGGGCGCGCGGCGTCGGTGGCGGAGTACCAGCAGGACGCGTCGCGGCACCTGGAGCGGTTCCACTACCTGGCGCGCTTCGTGGCGGCCCTCGGCGGCGCCCTCGCCGCGGCCGCCGTGGCGTTCGCGGCGGGGGCGCTCGCGGGCCGACGGTGCGGCGCCTGGGCCGGCGTGCTGGCGGCCCTCTCGCCGATGCCGCTCCTGATCGCGACCCACGAGCGCCCGCTGTCCTGGGTGCTCGCCTGCGGCGCCGTCTCCTTCGGCGCCGCGCTCGCGAGCTTCCGCGACCCGGCGTCCCGCCGCGCGCTCGCGCTCTCGGCGCTCGCCGCCGGCGCGGCGGGCGGATTCCACCAGACGGGGATGGCCGCCCTCGCGATTCCCGTCGCGGCCGCGTGGCTCCGACACGCGCTCCTGCTCGCACTCGCGCCGCTCCTCCGAAGGCTCGCCGACCTCGCGCTCGCGGCCGTGCTCTTCGCGGCCGGCTTCCTCGCGGGGAATCCCTCGCTGCTGCGCTACGGCCCCGGCGGCGGCGTGCAGTCCGACCTCACGGCCGCGGGCGACGTCTCCGTCGGAGGGCAATCGCTCGTGTTCCGATTCGACGCGGCGCACACGGCGGAAGCGCTCCTCGGGCTCCTCTCCCTCGAGACCGTCGTCCCGTTCCTCGCGGTCGCCGGAGCCCTCGCTCTCGCGCGGCGCCGCGATCGGCGGCTCCTCGTCGCCCTCGCGCTCGCGGTCCCGATCTTCGTCTACTTCACGCTCTACACCGGCACCCACGCGCGCTACTTCCTCGTCGCGTGGCCCGTCGTGCTGCCCCTCGCCGGCGTCGCCCTCGGTGCGCTCGCGGGCCGCGGCCGCTTCGGTCTCGCGGCGGCCCTCGCGATGCTCGCCGTCCCCGCCGCCCTCGCGGCGCGTCTCGATCACCTGCTCCTGCGCGAGGACGCGCGCGGCATCGCGATCCGCACGATCGCGGAGCACGTTCCCGCCGGCGACGTCGTCGCGATCGAGTCCTACGGGCCGGCGCTGCCGGCGAGCATCGCGTCCCTCGAGCGGCTCGCCGCGGCCTACCCCGAGGGAATGACGCGGCGCGAGCAGCTCGCGCTCGGGCAGCGGGAGCCCGGCGGCTACGACGCCCTCGCCCTCGAGGCGCTCGCCGTCGAGCCCACGGCCGGCGGCTACACGTCGCTCACGGATCGGGCGCGCGCGCTCTACCCGGGAGCGGACGACCTGCCGTCACTCTTCGCGCGGGCGGGCGTGCGCTGGGTGGTCCGCGTCGACCGATTCCCCTCCGCGCGTCGCGCCGACCCGCTGACGAAGATCCTCGACGCGCGCGGCGAGCTGGTGGCGGAGGTGCGTCCCTGGACGGGCGACGTCTCGGCGGCGCCGCCTCCCGAGGCGCTGCTTCCCTTCGAGCCGCGGCTCGGCGCGCTCGCGCTCTGGACCGTCGACCGGCCGGGTCCCTGGATCCGCCTCTACCGGCTGGAACGCTGACTCGTCAGGAGGTAGCGGCCGAGGGCCGCCACCGTGAATCCCTCGACGATCGCGAAACGCGCGAAGAGATCCGCCACGGCATCGCGCGCGAAGGTGTGCACCTCGATCCGCTCCGTCGGTTCGAGCTCGAGTGCGCCGCGGGGCTCGCAGTCGATCGCCGCGAAGAGGTTCCCCACGTGGCTCGAGATCCCCGGCATCGGGAAGAAGCGGCCGAGCGGCTGCAGCACGCGCGCCTCGTGACCCGTCTCCTCGCGGAGCTCGCGTCGCGCCGCCAGCTCCGCCGTCTCGCCCTCGTGGATCCTCCCGGCGGGAACCTCCCAGAGCGGAGCCTCGACCGTGTACCGCCATTGCCGAATGAGGAGGAGACGGCCGTCCGGCAGCACGGGCACGACGCAGACCGCCTCCGGGATCTCGAGGACGAGGTGCACGCCGCGGTAGCCGCCCTCCACCTCGAATTCGTCGCGGCGAACGGCGATCCGCGCGTCGACGTAGGGTCGGGACGAGGAGAGCGTGCGGAAGGGGTTCTCGGTCACGTCGCGCGGAGGATCCCTCGCCGCTCGACTCCTCCGTGCGCCGAAATCGTCTTCGGCTGGACGGTCCGCGCGATCCGGATTCACCCGCGCGCGCGGTACCCTCGCGCCGTCGTGAACGCCGATCCGTCTCCCGGCCCCGAAGCGAACACGCTCGGGCGATTCCTCGATCGCGCGCGCCGTCGCCGGATGCTGCAGGCGTTCCTGCGTCCACTTCCCTGGATCGCAGGGATCGCGCTCGTCACGCTCCTCGCGGCGCTCCTCGCCTTCGACGCGGGCGGCGCGCGCTACGGCGTCGCCGATCGCGCTCTGCTCGCCGGCCTCGCGCTCCTCGGCGCGGCCTTCGCGAGCCTCGCCGTCGCGTGGCGCGCCACGCGGTCGCCCATCGCCGAGGTCGTGGACGCCCGGCTCGCGACGGGCGCCCTCGTCGCGACGGCGGCGGAGCTCGGCGACGACGGCGCTCTCCAGGATGGACGCCTCGTCACGCGTCTCTGCGCTCGGCGCGCCGCACGGGCGCTCCCGGGCGGAGGGCCGGCCACGCTCTTCCCGGTGCGCGCGCCGGCCTTCGAGTTCGTCGGCGTGCTCGCGGCGGTCGTGCTCTTGGCAGCCCTTCTCCCGAACCTGCTTCCCGCGCTCGCTCCGTTCGCGGGATCGGGCCGGTCGCCCGATCCGCCTCCGGGCGCGGGCGCCGGCGGCCGCGTCCAGGGCGCGCAGGCGGGAGTCCGCCCACCGCTCCCGCCGACGGGGCCCGGCGAGCGCGAGCCCGAGTCGCCGGCGCCCTCGGGCGGCGCCCGCTCGGAGCAGGCGGCGCCGCCGCCTCCGACGCCGTCTCCGGGAGAGGCCCCGGAGCCGCCTCCTCCCGTGCCCCAGCCGATCGATCCCTTCGTCGCGACGCCGAAGCTCGTGCCCCTCGATCCCTCCGAGGGACCGCGCAGCCGCCGGGCCGCGACGGTGCTCGAGATCGCGCCGAGCGACGCACCCGGAGCCGCCGCCGAGCCGCGGCCGGCACCGCTCGAGCGGCGCGCGCCGCCGCTGGAGGATCTCGTGCGCGGCGCCGAGGAGGCACTCGCCGGCGAAGGCCTCTCGGAGTCCGAGCGCGACTTCGTCCGGCGCTTCTTCCGGTGCCTGCGCCCGTGAGCGCGCTCGGCGAGAGGGCCGCGCCCGGCTCCGAGGAGGCGGATCTGCTGCCGCGCCTGGAGAGGCTCGCGTCGCTCGCGCGCAAGCTCCTCGCGGGGGAGATCGGGAGCTCCGCCGCCTCGCACGCGCGTGCCGGCGCCGGCTCCCTGTTCACCGATCACCGGGCCTACGCGCCGGGGGACGATCCGCGGACGATCGACTGGAACGCCTACGCGCGCTTCGAGGACCACCTCTTCGTCCGCCTCTTCGAGCCCGAGGACTCGGCGCCGATCACGGTCGTGCTCGACGCGAGCGCGTCGATGCAGGTCGAAGGGGGACGCAAGGCGCAGCAGGCGGCGCGGCTCGCCGCCGCCTTCGCGGCGATCGGCGTGCTCGCGCAGTCGGGTGCGCTGGTCGCGCGGGTTCCCTCCGGCGACCAGGCGTCGTTCCGCGGCAAGTCGACGTTGCTCCCGATGCTCCGCTTCGTGCTCCGCCCGCCGCTCTCGGGATCGGCGACGCTCGCCGACGCGGTCCGCCGGGGGCCCGCCTCCGATCGCGGCGGGCCCCTCGTGCTGGTGACCGACGCGGCTCCTCCCGGTGATCTCGAGCGCGCGCTCGCGCTCCGCGGACGCCGCCCGGCCCTCGTGCTGCAGGTCGTCGATCCCGAGGAGTCGGAGCCGCCCCATGCGGGCATCGCGCGCTGGATCGATCCGGAGACGGGCCGCCAACGCACGATCCGCGTGAGCCGCGGTCTCCGGCTGCGCTACCTGGAGCTCCTGCGCGCGCGCTTCCGCGACGTGGAGTCCGCGGCCCTGCGCGCGGGCGCGCGCTTCCTCCGCGTCTCGACGGCGAGCCCCTTCGACGCCGCCATCGTCGAGGTGCTCCGCCGCGGGCTCGCTCCCTCGGCCGCGCGCCGTTGATCGCGGCGATCGTCCTCGCGGAGCCCCTCGCCGCCGCGGCGGGTCTCGTGGCGGCGGCGGTGCTGCTCCTTCTCGCGCTGCGTCCGCCGGCGCCCCGCGAGACCGCCTATCTCGATCTCTGGGAGCTCGCGCTCGCGGGGGCGCGCTGGCGCGACCGCCTGCAGCGGATCCTGCCGCGGCTGCCCCTCTGGCTGCGCGCCGCGGCCCTCGTCCTGGCGGGACTCGCGGCGGCGGGCCCGGTCCACCGCACGCCGGGTCCGCGCGATCTCCTGATCCTCGTCGACCGCTCGGCCACCATGGCGACGTCGAGCGACGGTCGGAGCCGGCTCGACCTCGCGCGCGCCGTCGCCGAGGAGACGCTCCGCGACCTCGGACCGGAGGACCGCGTCGCTCTCGGAGCCCTCGGGAGGCAGCTGGAGGCGCTCGCCGCGCCGACCCTCGATCGGCGCGCCGTCCGCATTGCGCTCGCGGCTCTCGAGCCCGAGCCCGTCGCCTCGGACCTCGCGGCGGCGCTCGCCGGCGCCGCCGGATGGCCCACGCAGGTCTTGATCGTGACGGACGCCGCGGGCCCGAAGGCCGGCGCCCTCGGCGCGTCGGAGCTCGCGCGGAGCGCCCGGGCGCGCGTCGTGGTGGTGGGCCGCCCCGTCGCGAACGCGGGGATCGTCGGACTCGAAGTCGACGATCCGTTCCCCGAGCCCTTCGCACGGATCTCCGTCGACGTCGCGGGCGCCGCCGTCCCGGGGCCTCCGCGGGCCGTCGTCCTGGAGCGCGGCTCCACGGAGGTGGCACGAGCGGAGGTCTCCCTCGATCGCACCGATGGAACGGCCCGCGTCGTGCTCGAGGCACCGCGCGGACCGGGAGGGGAGCTGCGCGCGCGGCTCGTCCCCGGCGACTCCTTCGCGCTCGACGACGATGCACGCTTCCTCCTCGCGGCGCCGGCCACGGCTCCGATCGTGCTCCTCGCCCGCGAGGGCACCGAAACGCAGGACCTCGATCCGTTCCTCGAGGCGGCGGCCCGCGCGCTCGCCCAGGAGACGGGCGCGCCCCTGACGCTCGTCGCGAGCGAGGAGGATGCGCCGGAGGGCGCCGTGCTCCTCGCCGACGGCGGGCGGCTCCGGTCGCTCCCGCGACGCGCCATCCTCTTCGGCGTGGAGGTGCCGGGCCTGTCGGTTCCCGGCGGTGGCGCGGGCCTCCCGATCCGCGTCCAGGCGGATCATCCTCTCGCGCGCGGACTCGCCCTCGACCGCCTGGTGACGCTGCCGCGCGTGCGGATCGGCGATGCCGGCGACGCGGTCGTCGACGGCGCCGACGGACCGCTGCTCGCGGCCTCGCGAGAGGGCGGCGCGCGCGTGGTCGCGTCGGCCTTCCGGCTCTCCGACAGCAATCTGCCGGTCCTCGGCGGCGCGTTCCCCGTCTGGATGCGCCGCGCCTACGCATGGGTCGTCACCGCTCCCGACGAGACCGTCGCCTTCGTCCGCACCGGCGTCGATCGGACGGCGCCCCTCCGAAACCTCCCGCGGGAAGGGCCATCGCGCCTCGGCGCCCTCGTGCTGCCGGACGGCCGCCGCTCCGTGGCGTCGCTCCTCGCACGCGTCGCCCTCGATCCGGAGCCCGCCGCCGCCCGCGCCGCCCCGCTCGCCCCCGGGGAGACCCGCGACCGATCCCTCGCCCTCCACTGCGCTTCGGGCGCCGTCGCGTGTCTCGCGTCGGCGCTCCTCGCGGCGCTCCTCGGGCGCGCCGGCGACGGCCGCGGGAGCCGGCGCCGCGCCCGCGAGAGCGCCCGGGAGCCGTCCCTTCCGCGCGCGCTGCAGGGACACTAGCTTGCGCGGTTCCCCCATGCGCTCCGCCTCCATGGATGGTCCTCCGTTCCGCGAGGGGCTCACGTTCGACGACGTGCTGCTCGTGCCCCAGCGGTCGAACGTGCTCCCGAAGGATGCCGACGCGAGGACCCGGTTCTCGCGCCGCGTGCAGCTCGGCGTGCCGATCGCCTCGGCCGCCATGGACACCGTCACCGAGTCGCGGCTCGCCATCGCGCTCGCGCGCGAGGGCGGCATCGGCGTCATCCACCGCAATCTGCCGGTGGCGAGGCAAGTGAAGGAGGTGAGCCTCGTCAAGCGCTCGGCGCACGGCGTGATCACCGATCCGATCGTGCTGCCGCCCGATGCGACCGTCGGCCGAGCCAAGGAGATCCTGCGCGAGTACAAGATCAGCGGCCTGCCGATCCTCCAGGGGAGCAAGGTCGTCGGGATCCTCACGAGCCGCGACCTCCGCTTCCAGGTGAGCCTCGACACGAAGGTCGGCGAGGTGATGACGAAGGAGCCCCTCATCACGGCGCCGCCGACCACGACCCTCGAGGAGGCGAAGCAGATCCTCCATCGCCGCAAGGTGGAGAAGCTGCTGCTGCTGCGCCCCGACGGGTCCCTCGCGGGTCTCATCACGATGCGCGACATCGACCAGACGGAGCGCTACCCGTCGAGCGCCAAGGACGAGCGGGGGCGCCTGCGCGTCGGCGCCGCCATCGGCGTGAAGGACGACGAGCGCGCGGCCGCCCTCGTGGAGGCCGGCGTCGACGTCCTCGTCATCGACACGGCCCACGGCCATTCGGAGAACGTGATCGATGCGGTGCGCCGCACGAAGAAGGCCTTCGACGTGGATGTCGTCGCGGGGAACGTCGTCACGGAGGAGGCGACGAAGGAGCTGATCGACGCCGGCGTCGACTCCGTGAAGGTGGGCATCGGTCCCGGATCGATCTGCACGACCCGCGTGATCGCGGGCGTGGGCGTGCCCCAGCTCACGGCCGTCATGGACTGCGCGCGCGTCGCGAAGGCGGCCGGTGTGCCGATCATCGCCGATGGCGGCATCCGTCTCTCGGGCGACATGGTGAAGGCGCTCGCGGCGGGCGCTTCCTGCGTGATGGTGGGAGGTCTCTTCGCGGGCGTCGACGAGAGCCCCGGCGAGGCGTTCCTCTTCAAGGGCCGCTGGTTCAAGACCGTGCGCGGCATGGGCTCCCTCGGAGCGATGCTCGAGGGAAGCAAGGAGCGCTACGGCCAGGCCGACGTCTCCGAGCGCGACAAGCTCGTGCCCGAGGGGATCGAGGGCATGGTGCCCGCGAAGGGGCCCCTGTCGGCCCTCGCGCAGCAGCTCGTCGGCGGAGTGCGCGCCGGCATGGGCTACGTCGGCGCCTCGACGATCGAGGAGCTGCAGGCGCGCGCGAAGTTCCTGCGCATCACGGCCGCGGGCGTGAAGGAGAGCCACCCCCACGACGTGACCATCACGCGCGAGCCGACGAACTACAACGTCGAGGAGTGAGTGTCGTGACGGCCTCGAAGCAGCCCGCGGGATCCGCGCCCGGGTCTTCGCACGAGACGGTCCTCGTGGTCGACTTCGGCGCCCAGTACACGCAGCTCCTGGCGCGCCGGATCCGCGAGCACGCCGTCTACTGCGAGATCGTGACGCCCGCGAAGGCGCTCGCCGAGGCGAAGAGGCTCGGAGCGCGAGCGCTCGTGCTCTCGGGCGGTCCCTCGTCGGTCTACGACGAGGGTGCCCCCACGGCGCCGAAGGAGCTCCTCGAGCTCGGCATCCCGGTGCTCGGCGTCTGCTACGGCATGCAGTGGCTCTGCCGGGAGCTCGGAGGCGAGGTCGTCCCGTCGTCCCATCGCGAGTACGGCCGCGCCGAGATCGAGCGGAGCGGCCCGAGCGACCTGATGGAGGGCGTCTCGCCGAAGACCGTCGTCTGGATGAGCCACGGCGATCGCTGCGAGCGCCTGCCCCGAGGCTTCGTGCCGCTCGCCGCGAGCGCGAGCTGCGAGTTCGCGGCGGCGGGGGATCCGGAGCGGCGGATCTACGCCGTGCAGTTCCACCCGGAGGTGACGCACACCGCCGAGGGCCGCACGATCCTCGCGAATTTCCTGTTCCGCGTCGCCGGCCTCGCGGGCGACTACCGGGTGCAGGACTTCATCGAGTCGGCGACCGAGTCCATCCGCACTCGGGTCCGCGACGGCGCCGTCGTTCTCGGTCTCTCCGGCGGCGTCGACTCCTCCGTCGCCGCGGTGCTCCTCCATCGCGCCATCGGGGCGCGGCTCCACTGCGTCTTCGTCGACAACGGCCTCCTGCGCGCCGGTGAGCGCGAGCAAGTGGAGCGAACCTTCGCGGGCGCCTTCCACATGGACCTGACGGTCGTGGACGCCTCGGACCGGTTCCTCGCGCGGCTCGACGGCGTGACCGATCCGGAGAAGAAGCGCCAGGTGATCGGCGGCGAGTTCATCGCGGTCTTCGCCGAGGCGGCGCGCAAATTCCGCGACGCGAAGTTCCTCGGCCAGGGAACGCTCTATCCCGACGTGATCGAGTCGGTCTCCGCCTTCGGCGGCGCGACGGCGAAGATCAAGAGCCACCACAACGTCGGCGGTCTCCCGAAGGACCTCGCCTTCGAGCTCGTGGAGCCGCTCCGGATGTGCTTCAAGGACGAGGTGCGCGCCGTCGGCCGCGCTCTTGGACTGCCGCCGGCGATCGTCGACCGGCAGCCCTTCCCGGGTCCGGGGCTCGCCGTGCGCTGCCCCGGCGCGATCACGCGCGAGCGCCTCGCGGCGCTGCGCGCCGCGGACACGATCGTACGGCAGGAGATCGAGTCGGAGGGGCTCCACGCGGGGCTCTGGCAGTACTTCGCCGTCCTCCTTCCGGTGCAGTCCGTCGGCGTGATGGGAGACGCCCGCACCTACGAGCAGGCCTGCGTGCTCCGCATCGTGACCTCCGAGGACGGCATGACGGCGGACTGGGCCGCGATTCCGCGGGAGGTGCTGGCGCGCCTGTCGAATCGCATCGTGAACGAGGTGCGGGGAATCAACCGCGTCCTCCTCGACGTGACGTCGAAGCCGCCCGGCACGATCGAGTGGGAGTAGCCGAGGGTGAGCACCCAGGGCGAGGCGGGCGGGAAGCGGCCCTGGATCCGCACGGTCGCCGACGACGAGGCGACCGGGAAGCTCGCCGCGCACTACGACGCGGCCATGCGGCGCGCGGGGAGGGTCTTCGGCATCCTCCGCATCCAGAGCCTGAAGCCGGATCACATCTCCGGGTCCATCGGGTTCTACGGGACGCTGATGCACGGCCCCTCGGGCCTCTCGCGGGTCGAGCGCGAGCTGCTCGCCGTCGTCGTGAGCGCGACGAACCGCTGCCACTACTGAATCGAGGCCCACGTGCGCGACCTCCGGTCGGAGGCGCCCGAGGATCCGGCCTGGTCCGATCCGGCCTGGCTCGAGGCGCTGCGGCGCGACCCCGCGGGCGCCGGCCGTTCGCCCCGGCAGCAGGCGCTCTGCCGCTACGCCGTGAAGATCACGCGCGATCCCCACGGCGCGACGCGGGACGACCTCGACGCGCTCCGCGCGCACGGTCTCGCGGACGCGGATCTCCTCGACGCGGTCCAGGTGATCGGCTTCTTCAACTACATCAATCGGGTCGCGAGCGCTCTCGGAGTGCCCGACGAGCCCGACTGGTGATCCGCGCCGCGCGCGCGCCGTCGCTCAGAGGATCCCCTCGACGAGACGCGCCAGCGCGTGGCCGACGCGCCGGCCGACGCTCCACCGGCGCACGTCGTCGCGCGTGAGCTCGATCGACTGCTCGAGGTCGGCGAGGAAGGTGCGGCGCAGCTCGCCGGCGACCTCGGGCCCGTAGATCGCGAGGTTCACCTCGAAGTTCAGCCGGAACGACCGGAGATCGAGGTTCGCCGAGCCGATCGTCACCCAGCGGCCGTCCACCTCGACGGTCTTCGAATGGAGCATGCCCGGCCGGTACTCGAAGATGCGCACGCCGGCCCGCAGCAGCTCGCGATAGTGCCAGCGCGCCGCGGCCTGCACGACCGGATGGTCGCTGCGCTCGGGGAGCAGCACCCGCACGTCGACGCCGCGGAGCGCCGCCGTCTGCAGCGCCACGACGAAGCCGCGGTCGGGCACGAAGTAGGGGGTCGTCAGGTACACGTGGTCCTCGGCCCGCGTGACCATCGTGAAGATCGTGTGGTGGATGGCTTCCCAGTCGAGGTCGGGACCGCTGGGGATCACCTGCGCGCGCACGGTGCCTCGACTCTCGAGAGCGGGCGCGAGCACCTCGGGTTCGAGCTCCTTCCCCGTGGCGAAGCTCCAGTCCTCCTGGAAGACCTCCAGGAGAGGGCCGACGGCGGGCCCGCGCACCTCCACGTGCGTGTCTCGCCAGTGGCGGATGCGCCGCTTGCGCCAGCCGCCGTACTCGTTGCCGACGTTCAGCCCGCCCGTGAAGGCGATCTCGCCGTCGGCGACGAGGATCTTCCGGTGGTTGCGCAGGTTCGCGTGGTAGAGCCCGCGCAGGGGGTTCACGGGGAGGAAGCGGGCCACCTCGCCGCCGGCGCGCAGGAGGGGAGCGAAGAAGCGCCGGCGCGAGAAGAAGGATCCGAAGTCGTCGACGAGCAGGCGCACGCGCACGCCGCGTCGCGCCGCCTCGGCGAGGCGCTCGAGGAAGGCCCGGCCGCTCTCGTCCTTCTTGAAGATGTAGACGACGAAGTGGATCGTCGACCGGGCGCGGTCGATCGCGTCGTGCATCGCCTCCGTGGCTTCGTCGGGGTCGGTGAAGACGCGGATCGCGTTCCCTCCGATGGGCGGAACGCCCGTGATGCGCGTCGCGAGCCGGGAGAGGTCGTCCGGTGCGTCGCCGCGCGCGACCGCGAGGAACGGCGCACGGCGCTCACGCGACTCCGTGAGCACGTTCGCGGCGGCGTCGGCCGCGAGGCGCCTCCGCGTCGTCGTGCGGTGCAGGCGGCGCTCCCCGAAGAACCAGTAGGCGACGAAGCCGACGACCGGCAGCGCCAGCAGGACGACGAGCCACGTGAGCGTCGCCGCCGACTCGCGGCGCGCCAGCAGGATGCGCGGGATGAGCGCGATCGTGAGCATCCAGATGCCGATGCCGATCGCGATCTCGATCGCGTGGTGCGTCTCGAGGGCGATCATCGGCGCTCCGTCCCGTGCGGCGATCTCCGGCGCTTGAGGAGACGCCGCGAGAGGACTGCGGCGGCGGGAGCGAGCAGGAAGAAGAGGGACGCGGCGGTCCCCGCGCCCACGAGCCACCCGCGCCACGCGCGGGGCGCCGTGTTCCAGACGATCCCGAGGAACACGGCAGCGAGGCAGACCATGCCGGCGACGAGCACCCAGCCCTTTCCGTAGCCGACACGCCGGTCGCTGCCGTGGGGCGCACCGAAGGCCGGCAGATCCGCGGGGCCGCGCCGCTCGGGCAACGCGGGACGCGGCGACGACGCCGGGTCGGTGCTTCCCTGCGCACGTTGATCGCTCACGGCTCCCGAGTCTACGGGACGGAGCGTCGCGCCCTCCGCGCGCGGCGCGAGCCGCAACGTGCTTGGTGGGAGCGGAGGGACTCGAACCCTCGGCCCGGCGTGTATAAGACGCCTGCTCTGACCAGCTGAGCTACGCTCCCGGCCCGACGGGCTCAGTCTACGCTGCGTGCCGGCGACACTGCGGGGCGGCCACGCTGCGGGCCGCGCGCGCCTCCGCCGCACGGCGCGTCAGCCGGCGCCACCGCCCTCGGCAAGCACGCGCCGGAGCGTCTCCTGCACGAGCGCCGGGTTCGCGCGGCCCGCGCTGCGCTTCATCACCTGCCCCACGACGGCACCGAGCGCCTTCTCCTTGCCCGCGCGGAACTCCGCCACGGCCTTCGCGTGGGCGGCGAGGACCTCGCGGCAGAGCGCCTCGATGGCGCCGGCGTCGGAGATCTGCTCGAGCCCGAGCTCCTGCAGCAGCGCCTCCGGCGTGCGATCCGGGCGCTCCACGAGCGCCGCGAAGACCTGCTTCGCGGCCGTGTTGCTCGCACGTCCGGACTGGACGAGCGCGATCACCGCGGCGACCTGCGCCGGCGTGACGGGCAGCGCGTCGATCGGGACGCCGCGCTCGTTCCGGAGCCGGCTCACCTCGCCGCAGACCCAGACGGCCGCCGCCTTCGGGTCGCCGCAGGCGGCGGCGAGCGTCTCGAACCAATCGCCGCTCGCGCGGTCGAGGGTGAGCGTCTGCAGCTCCTCGGCATGCAGGCCGAAGTCGCGCGCGTAGCGTGCGCGCCGGGCGTCGGCCGCCTCCGGCAGCTCGCGGCGAATCTCCTCCACGAGGTCGCGTCCGATCTCGAGGGGCGGGAGGTCGGGTTCCGGGAAGTAGCGGTAGTCGTGCGCCTCCTCTTTGCTGCGGAGCGTCTCCGTGCGGCCCTGGCCGTCGCGCCACGTGCGCGTCTCCTGCACGACCTTGCCGCCGCGGCCGAGCACCTCCGTCTGCCGCGCGATCTCGAACTCGATCGCCTTCCGCACGTTCGCGAAGGAGTTGAGGTTCTTCACCTCCGCGCGCGTCCCGAGACCGTGCGCGTCCTCGGGATGCACGCTCACGTTCACGTCGCAGCGGAGCGATCCCTTCTCCATGTCGCACTCGGAGACGCCGGCGAAGCGCAGGCGCTCCTTCAGGAGCGTGAGGTACTCGAAGGCGTCCTCGGCGCTGTGCACGTCCGCCTCCGTGACGATCTCCATCAGCGGGACGCCCGCGCGGTTGAGATCGACGAGCGTCGCATCGCCGCGGTCGTGGATCGCCTTGCCGGCATCCTCCTCGAGATGGATCCGGCGCAGCCGCACGAAGGCTCCGGAGGCGAGCGCGATGCCTCCGCCCTTGGAGAAGGGGAGATCGAATTGGCTGATCTGGAAGCCCTTCGGGAGGTCGGGATAGAAGTAGTGCTTCCGGTCGAACTTCGTGAAGGACGCGATCTCCGCGTCGAGGGCGAGGGCCGCGCGGATGCCGAGCCGCAGGGCCTGGCGGTTCAGGACCGGCAGCACACCGGGCTGCCCCGAGCAGATCGGACAGACGAGCGTGTTCGGCGAATCGCCGAAGCGGTTGGCGCAACCGCAGAAGAGCTTCGTCGACGTCGCGAGCTGGACGTGGGTCTCGAGGCCGATGGTGGGCCGAAGTCGCATCGCTCGGGAGTCTACTCGCCGCCGCTGCGCGACCTCGGCGTCCTCGGCGTGCGCCGGGGCACCCCTTCCGGGAGGCACGAGAAGTTCTCCAGTCGGGGGGCCTCGATCGCCGATCGGCGAGACGGACTGCCTCCCGGCTCTCACTCCCGAGGGAGCGGTCCGAGCGTGCTCCCATGACGATCCAGCCCCCCTCGGCCTCCATGGCCGCGGAGCCTCGCGTCGCTCCGCCGGTCCTCGACGACCCCGGAACGCTCGGCTCGGCGACCGTCCTGGTCGTCGACTCCGACGACTCGCGGCGCCGCCGCCTCGTGCGCGCGCTGTCCAGCGTGCCGGCTCGCATCGTCTCGGCCCGGAGCATGGAGGCGGCGATCGTCGAGATCGCGAGCCGCACGATCGCCGTCGCCATCGTCGAGGGTCGCGAGGACCCCGACGCCGCCCTCGACCTGCTGCGGCGCGCGCGTGCAACGCGTCCGCTCCTGGTCTCGATCCTGGTCGGCATCGAGCGGAGCGCCGACTCGCTCCTGGCGGCCATCAACGACCTGCAGGTCTTCCGCGTGCTCCCGCGCCGCGCGACGGAGGTCGCGATCCGCGCCGCCGTGCTGAACGGTCTTCGGCACGAGCGCGAGAGCCTGCTGCGCAGCCGCATCGACCGGCACTGGGTGCGCGCGCTCCTCGAGCGGATCGAGAGCGCGCTCCCGCCGGGCACGATCTCGGCGATCGAGGAGAAGGGAGGAGCGCTTCCCTTCGACCTCGTGCTCCGTCGCGACGCCTGACGCGTCGCCCGGCGGGGCGGCCCCGGGCCGGTAGAGTGGGCGGCTCCCTGCGGAGGGACACCGCCTTGGATCGATCCGACCTGCGACTCCTCGCCGAGTTCAATGCCTGGGCCACGGAGCGCGTGGCGCCGGCCCTCCTCGCCCTCGCGCCCGAGGCCTTCCACCGGCGCCTCGAGAGCAGCTTCCCGTCGGTGCACGCGACGGTCGCGCACCTGGTGGGCGCCGCGGAGCTCTGGCTCTCGCGCTGGAGGAAGGAGCCCTGGAGCCCGCTCGCGCCGGCGGAGTCGTTCCCCCGCGAGGCCGCCGACCTCGTCGCGCGCTGGCGCGCCGTCGACGGCGCGATCGTCGCCTTCGTCGCGACGATCGACGACGCGAACGCGGCGCTCCGCATGACGAACTCCAAGGGGGAGCCCTTCGAGCACCTCTACTCGCAGATGGTCCCTCACCTCGTGAACCACCAGAGCTACCACCGGGGCCAGCTCGTGACGCTGCTCCGCCAGCTCGGCGTGAAGCCGCCCAGCCAGGACCTGATCGCGTTCCACCGCACGCGGCGCTGAGCCGGGCGCGCGGCTCCGGGCTGTAGACTCGTCGGCTTCCATCTCCGCGACGCGTTCCCGCGACTCGATCCCCGCGCCATGGCCTACGACCCGATCCAGAAGCCGCCCGCCGCGAAGCTCCCGTTCCGGACCAACCTGGAGGACTGGGGCGCCGCGCGGACGTCGTTCCGCTGGGACGATCTGAAGTCGGTCCTCCAGGGAATCCCCGGGGGCGGCTTCAATCTCTCCTACGAGTGCATCGACCGCCACTGCGCCGAGGGACGCGGCGGCGAGCGCGCCTTCACGTGGGAGGCGAAGGACGGATCGACGAAGACCTGGACCTTCGAGGAGATGCGCAAGGACGTGAACCGCATGGCGAACGTCCTCGTCGGCTGCGGCGTGAAGAAGGGCGACCGCGTCTTCCTCTTCCTCGACCGCGTTCCGGAGCTCTACTTCGGTCTGCTCGCGACGCTCCGCTGCGGCGCCATCGCCGGACCGCTCTTCAGCGCCTTCGGCCCCGAGGCCGTCCGCGACCGGGTGCAGGACGCCGGCGCGAAGCTCGTGCTCACGTCGCCGGCCCTCGTCGGACGCGTCTACGAGGTCATGCGCGAGCTGCCGAAGCTCGAGACGATCCTCGTCACCGACCGGACCGGGACCGGCGGCCATCGCTACCTCCCGGGAGAGGTCTCCCTCGAGTGCATGATCGCGGGCGCGAGCGACGCCTTCGAGTGCGTGCGCACCTCGCTCGAGGACTTCTCGATCATGCACTACACCTCGGGCACCACGGGGAAGCCGAAGGGAGCCGTGCACGCGCACGCCGCCGCCTTCGGGCACTACCACACGGCGCGCATCTGCCTCGAGCTGCGCGCGGGATCCCGCTACTGGTGCACCGCCGATCCGGGCTGGGTCACGGGCACGAGCTACGGGATGTTCGGCCCCTGGCTGAACGGCGCGCACGTCTACGTGATGGAGGCGGGCTTCGACGCCGAGCGGTGGTACGGCTTCCTGCAGCGCCACGCGATCGAGGTCTGGTACACGGCGCCGACGGCGATCCGCATGCTCATGAAGGCGGGCGACGACCTGCCCCGGCGCTTCGACCTGAAGTCGGTGCACTTCGCCGGGAGCGTGGGCGAGCCGCTCAATCCCGAGGCCGTGGTCTGGGGGCAGAGCTGCCTCGGTCTCGTCTTCCACGACAACTGGTGGCAGACGGAGACGGGGTGCATCCAGGTGGCGAACTACGCGACCCAGGAGGTGCGTCCGGGCTCCATGGGCCGACCGATCCCGGGGACGGAGGCGGAGGTCGTGGATCCCGAGGGGAAGCCCTGCAAGCCCGACGTCGAGGGCGACCTCGTGCTGAAGCCCGGCTGGCCCTCGATGTTCCGCACCTACTGGCGCCGGCACGAGCTCTACAAGTCGCGCTTCAAGAACGGCTGGTACTACAGCGGCGACCGCGCGCGGAAGGACGCGGACGGGTACATCTGGTTCATCGGCCGCGACGACGACGTGATCAACACCGCCGGCCATCTCGTGGGCCCCTTCGAGGTGGAGAGCGCTCTCATCGAGCATCCCGCCGTCGCCGAGGCGGGCGTGATCGGCAAGCCCGACAAGGAGCGCATGGAGATCGTGAAGGCCTTCGTGTCGCTCAAGAAGGGGCACGCGCCGACGAAGTCCCTCGAGAAGGAGCTCTCGCAGTTCGTGCGCGAGCGGCTCGCGGCCCACGCCTATCCGCGGGAGATCGAGTTCGTCGACAGCCTTCCCAAGACGCGCAGCGGGAAGATCATGCGGCGCCTGCTGAAGGCCAAGGAGCTCGGGCTCCCCCTGGGCGACACGAGCACCCTCGAGGACTGAGCGACCGGCGAGGGGGAGGCCGCTCCGTCGGGCGCCCGCGCTTGACCCGCGTCGCTCGGCTGCGACCCTCGTCCGGACCTCCTCCGCGCCGAGATGCCAGCGCCCGCCGCCCGACCGATCTACAGGCCCCATCCGGCGGTCCGGCCCGTCGTGGTCGTGCTCTTCCTCGGCACGATCGCGCTCTCGTATGCGCTGGGCCACCGGGGCGCGCGCTCGATCGTTCCCGTCGGCCCGCAGGACGGCTCCCTCGGGCGTCACGGCTTCCGGCTCGTCGAGTCCGCGCGCGCCCTCGGCCTCGACTTCCATCACCACGCGCCGCACTTCGACCCGAAGATCGCGAACATCGAGGCGCACGTGGCGGGTCTCGGCGCGGCGGTGTCGGTCTGCGACGCCAACGGCGACGGCTGGCCCGACCTCTACGCGACGAACAGCGACTTCGGCCACGGAAACGCGCTCTTCCTGAACCGTGGCGACGGCACCTTCTCTCCGGCGCCGGCCGACAGCGGCGCGTCGGACGTGAACCGCGCTGGAGTCGGCGTCTCGATGGCCTCGATCTGGGCCGACGTGGACGCCGACGGCGACGAGGACCTCTTCCTCGTGCGCTTCGGATACCCGGCGCTGCTCCGCAATCGCGGCGACGCCACCTTCGAGGACGTGACGGAGGCCTCCGGCCTGAAGCGCTGGATGAACGCCGTCTCCGCCTGCTGGATCGACTTCGACCGCGACGGGCGCCTCGATCTCTACGTGGGCGGCTACTTCCGCGAGGAGCTCGACCTCTGGAACCTCACGACGACCGACATCATGCAGGAGAGCTTCGAGTTCGCCCGCAACGGCGGGCGCAACGTCCTCTTCCGCAACGTTGGCGGCGGCCGCTTCGAGGACGTGACGGACGCGATGGGCGTGCAGTCGACGCGCTGGACCCTCGCCGTCACGGCGGCGGACTTCGACGGCGACGGCTGGACCGATCTCTACCTCGCGAACGACTACGGCCCGGAGGAGCTGTTCCTGAACCGTCAGGGCGCTCGGTTCGAGCGCGCTGGCGACGTGGGGCTCGAGGGCATCTCGAAGAGCGGGATGTCCGTCTCCGTCGGAGACGTGCGCGGGAAGGGACGCCTCGACGTGTACGTCACGAACATCTCGCGGAAGGGGTTCCTCTTCCAGGGGAACAACCTCCGCCTGAACGAGATCGCGGACCGCGGCCGCATGCGCAACATCGCCGAAGGCGACGTCGCCGACTGCGGCTGGGCCTGGGGCTCCCAGTTCGCCGACCTGGACGACGACGGCCTCGTCGACCTGTTCGTCGCGAACGGCTTCATCTCCGGGAGCCGCGAGCGCGACTACTGGTACGACATGGGCCGCATCGCGAGCGGCGCGGGGAACCTCTTCCGCGACGCATCGCAGTGGACGCCGATCGGAGACCGGTCGCTGTCGGGCTACGAGCGCTCGCGCGTCCTGAAGAATCTCGGCGACGCGCAGTTCGTCGACGTGGCGCAGGAGGTGGGGGAGATGGACGTGCTCGACGGCCGCGCCGTCGCCGTGGCCGATCTCGCGCGCCGTGGCGCCGTCGACGTGATCGTGGCGAATCAGAAGGGCCCTCTCGTCGTCTACCGGAGCCTGCGCGACCCGGCCAACGGCTCCGTCTCCTTCCGGCTCGAGGGCGCCGCCCGTGGCGACGCGCCGGCCCCGGAGACGTCGAACCGCTCCGCCGTGGGCGCCGAGGTGCGCATCCTCTGGGAGAGCGGCGGCGTCGCGCGGGAGCAGGCGGCCGTCGTCGACGGCGGCAGCGGTCTCAGCGCCCAGAACGACAAGGTGGTGCGCTTCGGGCTCGGCCGCGACGCGCGCGTCCGCGACGTCTCGATCCGGTGGCCCTCGGGCCGGCTGCAGCGGCTCGGCCCCGTCGCCGTCGGCCGGATCCATTCCGTCGAGGAGCCGCGCTGAGCCCGTGACCTCCCGCGCCGAGCCCACCGTCGTCGCCCCGCCCGGTCCCGCGCGGCCCGAAGGCCCCGCCGCGGGCACCGCTCCGCGTTCCGCCTCCGGCTGGCTCGGCTCGATCGATCCCCGCTACCTCCAGGTGGGCCTCGCGACGTCGATCCTCGTCGTCGGGCAGCTCCTCTTCCAGACGATCGGAGGATTCGACCGGCTCGCCGTCGGACTCCTCTGCGCCGTCGCCGCCGACGCCGTGCTCTCGCGCGCGACCCGCGGGATCTGGCCGAACGTCGCCAGCGCGATCATCAGCGGTCTCTCGGTCGTGATCCTGGTGAAGCCGACCTACGGCCTCTGGCCCTTCGCCCTCGGATCGCTCCTCTCCATCGGGTCGAAGTACGCGATCACCTGGCGCCGGCGCCACCTCTGCAACCCGACGAACTTCGGCATCTGCGCGCTGCTGCTGACGGCGCCGGACCACGTGGCGATCCTCAGCACGCAGTGGGGGAACTCCCTCGGCGCCCTCGCCTTCGTCTGGGCGTGGGGCCTCCTCGTCGCGCGGCGCGCGCGCGTGCTCCACGTCACGCTCTCCTACCTCGTCGCCTTCGCCGCGCTCGCGGCGCTGCGCAGCCAACAGACGGGGAACGGGTACCTCTCGGAGATCGCGCCCCTCACGGGGCCGATGCACACG
This sequence comes from uncultured Planctomycetales bacterium, assembly GCA_964545855.1. GTDB lineage: Bacteria > Planctomycetota > UBA1135 > UBA1135 > JACQFD01 > CAZJHD01. The sequence continues at coordinate 20,821 of CAZJHD010000006.1, read as the reverse complement.
CTCTTCATCTTCTTCATGATCACCGACCCGGCGACGATCGTGAGCCGCCGCGCGGCGCGCATCGCCGTCGTCGTCGGAGTGGCCGTCGTGGAGCACCTCTTCCGGATGCAGAACGAATGGCGGCTCCCGGGCCTCGACTTCGTGCTCTGGGCACCGCCGATGTTCGCACTCTTCTTCGTGGGGCCCGCGGCGCGCTGGATCGACCTGCAGTGGGTGGCGGGCGCCGCCACGTTCCGGCCCGGCGCGCGGCGGTAGCATCCCGGCATGAGCCTCGCCCTCACCCTCGCGTCACTCGCGCTCGCGCCCGTGGTCCAGAGCCAGGAGCCCCGCGCCGAGAGCCGCCCCGCCCCGACGCACTCCCGTGCTCCGGCGACGCGGCGCGGACCGCTCTGGACCTCCATCGATCCCGGCGAGCTGCATGAGGATCAGGGCGCTCTCGTGTCCGGCTCGTTCCTCCTGCCGGAGCCGGCGGAGCGCGCCGTTCTCTCCTGGAACGCGACCTTCGAGCCGGGCTCGCGGGCGGACTTCGAGTTGCGCGTGCGCACCGCCGACGTCTGGTCGAAGTGGTTCGTCCTGGGACGCGGCGAGCGCGGCGCCGAGGGGCCGGTCCGGTACGCGAGCGTGAAGCAGGAGCCCGACGCGATCGCGGGCGTCGACGTGGACACGCTCGCCGTGAACGCCCTGCACCTCCGGTTCGCCGCGTTCCAGGTGCGCGTCCGTCGCACGGGCGCCGTGACGCTCCGCTCCCTCGGCGCCACCTGGTACCGGCGCGCCGCTCCCGATCGCCAGCCCGACGCACCGGCGCCGGCCTGGGGAAGGACGCTCGACGTCCCCACGCGCTCCCAGAACGCGGAGGACCCGAAGATCGCGCGGCGGATCTGCAGCCCGACGGCGCTCTCCATGTCGCTCGCGTTCCTCGGCGCCGCGCGCCCGACGGCGGAGATCGCGGCGCGCGTGCACGATCCCGTGGGCGACGTGTACGGCAACTGGTCGGCGAACGCCGCCGTCGCCGGCGAGCTCCTGGGGGAGGCCTTCGCCGTGCGCGCCCTCGGCTTCGCCGAGCTGGAGGAGGAGATCGCCGCGGGCCGGCCCGTCGTGTTGTCGCACTCGTGGAAGGAGGGGGAGCTCACGGGAGCGCCCCTTCCGAGCTCGAGCGGCCATCTGATCGTCGTCGTCGGCTTCACGAAGGAGGGAGACCTCGTCGTGAACGATCCCGCCGCCGATCCCGACGCCGTCCGGCGCGTCTACCGGCGCGACGAGATCTGGCGCACGTGGCAGGAGAACGCCTCCGGCATCGTCTATCTCTTCCGGCCGCGGAGGTAGGCGCACGACGCCCGCGGCCCTCGGCCTCCGACGCACTCGCTCTCACTCGAACCCGCCTTCCTCCGTGCCATGCCCGTTCGCGTCACGATCCAAGAAACGCTGAAGACTCCGCCCTCCACCATGCGCGCGAGCTTCGACCCGCGTCCGATCCTCGACCAGCCGGAGGAGACGTTCCTCGCGAAGGTCGCGGAGACGGTTCCCGAGGGAGCCGCCGGCGCCGACCAGAGCGACCCCGTCGCGAAGGGGCGTGCCTACGCCGAGTCCTTCGGCGCCGCGCTCGCCGCGCGGCTCGGCCCGGAGCGGGCGGCCATCGCGAAGCTCAACTTCGAGCAGCAGCTCCACTACCTCGCGCGCGTCCTCGGCCTCGAGATGAAGGCGGCCGGCACGCAGTGGGTGGCTCTCGTCTGGGCGAAGCGCGGCCTCGACGCCTACTGCGGACCGGCGGCGGGCTGACGGCCCGAGGCAGGAGTCCTTCGAGCCGCGCGCGGGCCTCGCCGCGCCCTCAGCTCCACCAGCGCGTCGCGCACGCCTGCTTCACGCCCGTCGGGAAGTCCCGGGGCTCGAAGGAGATCTGCCGCACGGCGTCGTCCGTCGGGTAGACGTGGTCCTTCAGGAACCACCGCAGGTCGTTGCGTCGCGTCGAGAGCGCGAACCGCTTGTCGGGATCGCGCGTGAAGAGGTCGACGATCGAGAGCCACCTCTCCTTCAGCGCGAGGGAGGAGTGGGCGATCTTCGGGTCCTTGCCGATGACCGCGCCGACGGCCCGGAGCATCGCGTCGTAGGCGATCCCCGGGCCCGCCAAGTGGTAGACGGCGTCGACGGCCATCCCGTAGGCGAGCGTGTTCACCACGGCGCGCGCCGCGTCCTCGGCATGCACCGGCGCCATGCGGATCGAGCCGTCCCCGGGCACGTCGAAGGCCTCGCCCTTCTCGATCCTCCGGACGATGGGCCCGAGGAATCGCTCGTCGCCGGGGCCGTAGATCGGAGCGGGACGGAAGACGGTCCACTCCATGTTGTTCCCGCGCACCGGCTTCTCGGACGCCTTCTTCGTGTCGCGGAAGATGCTGTAGACGAGGTTGTCGGAGCACTCCGCCGAGGAGAAGTGGAGGAAGCGGCGGACGTGCACCTTCTTCGCGGCGAGGACGAGCTCGCGCGTGCCGTAGATGTTGACGGCCTTCATCTCCTCTTCCGGCGCCGAGGGGAGCTGCGCTCCCAGGTGGATCACGGCGTCGCACCCCTTGGCCGCGCCCGGCAGGGAGTCGAAGTCGGTGAGGTCGCCGACGGCGATCTCCACCTTCGACGCGTCGAAGGGGGAGAGGTCGGGGTTCCGCAGGGCGCCCTCCCGTCCGGGCCGCACGAAGGCGCGAACCTGATGCTCCGCGCGGAGGAGCTCGGGGAGGAGATGGCGGCCCACGAGACCCGTGGCGCCGGTGACGAGGACTTTCATCTGGGGTGGAATGCGCGAGTCTGCCCCGCGCCGATGGCGGCCGCAACCGCGGCGACGGACGGCGTCCTGCCCGCGCCGTCGCCGCCTCAGCGCGCGCGCGGCTCCCGCAGCGCCGCCGAGGCGGCCGCGATGGCCGCCCGGACGTCGCCCTGCACCTGCTCCAGGAACCGGTCGATGGCGCGGCCCCGGCGCTCGACGGCGCGCGCCGCGGCGGCCGGATCGATCCCCGCGGCGGAGCCGAAGAGCTCCCTCGGATCGACGGTGCGGCGCCGCACGTCCGCGAGGAACTCCGTCGCGTAGCTCGTGAGGTAGAGCATCGGCGCCCGGTACTCGAGGAGCGGCCGCGCGTCGGTGTTCGACGGAGCGTCGCCCGCGAAGGCGCGGAGCGCGGCGTCGTCCATCGCGAATCCGGAGAGCAGCTCCTCCACGTCGTGGATCTCCACCTCGCGGAGATCCTCGGCCACGCGTGCGAACCGCTCGCGCAGCGCGGCGACGTCGACGGTCGGGAGCGCGCCGTCGCCGCCGATCAGGATCGCGTCGTAGCCGGTCACGTAGAGCGCGCAGGGGGAGAGCTCGGCGGTAAAGGTCTTCGCGACGACGCGCAGGTCTTCCGTGCGCAGCTTGTAGAGGGGGAGCCACAGGGCGACGACCCCGCCCGGCGCGAGACGCTCGCGCTCGGCGCGGAAGCACTCGCGCGAGTAGAGGTTCCCCGCGCCGGCCACCCAGGGATGGATCGGGTCGCAGGTGATGACGTCGTAGCGGACGTCCGTGGCGAGCAGGTGGGTCCGGCCGTCGCCGACCTCGATCTCGACGCCCGGGAGTCCGCCCGCCGCGACTCCGTGGTTCGTCTCCCCGAAGAGCCGCGCCGCCTCCACGACGAAGGGCTCGAGCTCGACGATCCGCGTCGACTCGACGCCGGGCGTCCGCGCCAGCGCTCCCGCCGTCACTCCCGAGCCGAGACCGATCACGAGCGTCCGCTTCGGCGCCGGGTGCAGGAGCGCCGGCAGATGGCCGAGGGTGCGCTGCAGGCGCAGATCGAGCAGCCCCTCCGTCGCGACGACCGTCCCGTTCACGGAGATCGAACGCATGGGGCGACCGTCGGCGCCGGCGCTGCTCTCCACGGAGACCGTCGACGCGACACCTTCGCGGAAGAAGAGCGGCGTCGTGCCCGCGGGCGGTGCACTGCGCAGGGCGATCAGAACGAAGACCAGCGGCGGCAGGAGGAGCGTGAGAGCCGTGCGCGGCCACAGCGCGACGCCGGCGCCGACGGCGAGCGCGAGGATCGCCACGGCGAGGCCGTACCGCGTGCCGAGCTGCGGCAGGAGGACGAAGGTCGCGAGCAGCGTGCCCGCGAGCGCGCCGAGGGTGTTGGACGCGTAGACGGCGCCGGCCGCCCGGTCCTCGGAGGCGCCGCGCCCGCGGGCCGCGGCGACGGCGAGCGGGAAGGCGGCGCCCAGGGCGAGGGCCGGAGGCAGCAGCAGGAGGAGCGACACGACCGCCTGGTAGAGCGGGAGCATCCACGGCTGCGCGAGCTGCGGGAAGCGATTCGACGCGCGGAAGGGATCGTCGAGGCCGAGGTAGAAGCGGAAGCCGAGCACGCCGGCGACGAGGAGCGCGCCGGCGGCGAGGAGGGCGTGGCCGAGACGGCGGCGCGCGACGGCGGGGTCGGTGCCCGCGGAGCGTGCCAGGGGCGCGCCGAGGGAGAGGCCGAGGAGGAAGGCCACGAGCACCGCCGTGAAGGCGTAGGTCGACGCGCCGAACACCGTGATCGCCGCGCGCGCGAGGAGCACCTCCATCGTGAAGGCGCTCAGGCCCGCGACGAAGGTCGCGACGAGCGGCGCGACGGGGACGGGCGAGCGGTCGCGCACGGGCGCCTCGTCGAGGGAGGACGACCGGGGCGCCCACCGGAGGATCGCGAGGAAGGAGAGAGCGTTCGCCAGGGCGGCGAGCGCGAAGGCGCCCCCGTAGCCGACGAAGGGGAGCGCGACGAACCCGGCGGCGAGAGCGCCGGCGGCGGCGCCGAGCGTGTTCGGCGCGTAGACGGCGCTCGCGGCCGGCGCCCCCTCGAGGCCCGATGCCCGCGCGAGACGCAGTGCGACGGGGAACGTCGCTCCCATCAGGAGCGCCGGCGGCAGGCAGACCGCGAGGGCGATCAGGAAGCGAACGCCGTGGAAGGCCGGCGACGTGAGCCCGAGGGCCGCGCCCGCCGCCGCGACGAAGGGAGCGACGGCGGGCAGCGCGAAGGGCGCGGCGAGGGCGCAGACCACGAGCCCGGCCTCGAGGACGAGGCCGAGGCGCCGCGCCTCGACGCCGCGCGCGAGGAGCCAGCCGGCGCCGGCGCCGCCGAGGGCGAAGCCCACGAGGAGCGCCGAGAGCACGGCCGCCAGGGCCGGCGCGTCGGCGCCGAGCGGGATCGAGAGGAAGCGAGCGGCCGCCACCTCGTCCACGAGGGCCGCGAACCCCGACGCGAAGAACGCGAAGGAGAGCCCGAACGGGAGTGCGCTCCTCGAAGGGCGCGCGACGGTGTCGGCTCGAACGGCTTGCTGGGGCGCCACGGGGGGCGCATTGTCGGGAGGACGGGCCCCGCGGCAACGCGGCGCCTTCCGTCCGCCCCGCGTGCCCGCGACCGCGCCCATCGCCCTCCTCCACGCCCTCGAGCCCGAGGGGCGGGAGCTCCACGACGCGGTCGAGGGGGCGCACGAGGTGGCGGCGGCCGGTCTGCGCTTCCGTGTCGGGGAGGTGGGCGGCACGCCCGTCGTCGTCGTTCGCTGCGGCATCGGGAAGGTGGCCGCGGCCCGGACGGCGGCGGAGCTCGCCCATCGCTTCGCGCCGCGGGCGATGGTCGTCCTCGGAACCGCCGGCGCCCTCGCATCGGCCGTCCGCGTGGGAGACCTCGTCCTCGCGACGGAGGGCATCCAGCACGACCTCGGCGTGCGGGAGGGGAGGCGCGCGACCGCCGACGCGGCGCTCCGCGCGGAGCTCGTCGCGACGGCCCGGACGCTCGTTCTGCCGGGTTCCGTCCGCGAGGGGACCGTGCTCACGGGCGACCGCGCCTGCGTCACCTTCCGGCGCCGCCTGCGCCTGCGCTTCGCCTTCCGTCGCGACCGTCCCCTCGTCGTCGAGATGGAGGGAGCCGCCGCCGGCTGCGTGGCCGCATCCCTCGGGATCCCCCACGCGATCCTTCGCGTGGCGACCGACCGGGCGGGCCCCTTCGCTCTCCGGGAGTTCCGGAAGCACTTCCCCGCGCTGGCGCCGATTCCGTCCCGGGTGGCACTCGCCTGGCTCCGCGGTCATGCTCTTTCTTCCGCTCCTCCACGGCTCGCTTGACCTCTGGCCCGGAGGGGGGACATTTCCACCGGTGCCCCCGCCACCCTCGCTCCGCACTGCCCCGTCCTCGGCGTGAACATCCGCCGCCACTTCGAAAGGATCCTGCTCGGGTTCCAGGTCGCCGTCGACGCACTGGCCATCGCGGCCGGCTGCCTCGCCGGCTTCCAGCTGATGCAGCTCCTCGGCGACTACGGGTTCCGGCTGCCGCGCGAGGAGTACTACCCGATCTTCCTCTGGACGCTCGGCGTCACGCTGGCGCTCTTCGGCGCGACGGGCATGTACTCGACGCGCAAGAGCCTCCTGAACGTGCAGGAGTTCGAGCGGCTCGGACGGAGCGCGATCATCGCGTTCCTCATCGTGAACGCGCTCGTCTTCCTCCTGCGGAACCCGGAGCCGCACGTGGGAGCCGGCCGCCCCATCGTCCTCGTCGGCCTCGAGCAGTTCTTCCTCTTCCGCATCGACGACGAGAAGCTCTCGCGAGGGACGATCGTCTTCTCCTTCGCCTTCCTGTTCCTCTTCGTCGCCTCCGAGCGCTTCCTCTTCTTCAAGCTGATCCAGGCGGCGCACCGCCGGGGGATCGGCCATCACCACGTCCTGATCGTCGGCGCGGGTCCCGTGGGACAGAAGATCCGCGAGAAGCTCATCGTCTCCCCGACGATCGGCTGGAACCTGCGGGGGTTCCTCGACGACGACCCCGATCTGCAGGGCAAGCGCGTCGACGGCGTGCCGGTCATCGGCACGACGGCCGACCTCGAGCGGTGCGTCGCCGAGCGGAAGGTGCGCACGATCTTCGTGTCGACGCCGGAGAGCGACGAGACCCGGATCCTGGAGATCGTGCGCCGAGGGCGCAGCCTCGGCGTCGAGGTCTGCGTGGTGCCTCGCCTCTGGCAGGTGCTCTCCTATCCGGTGCAGATCGAGCGGCTCGACTCGATCCCGCTCATCGTGCCGCGGCGAACGGTCCAGAGCCTCTCGCTCTCCATCGTGAAGCGCGTGATCGACCTCGCGGGCGCGATCTCCTTCCTCCTCCTGAACCTCCCGTTCTTCCTCGTGCTCCCGATCCTCATCAAGTGGGAATCGCGGGGCTCCGCCTTCTTCCGGCAGAAGCGGATCGGCAAGGACGGCCGCGTCTTCGAGATGCTGAAGTTCCGGACGATGCGCGCGGAGGTGTCGACGGACGCGATCAAGCCGCAGCGCTCCGACGATCCGCGCGTCACCGCCCTCGGCCGATGGCTGCGCCGGCTCAGCATCGACGAGATCCCGCAGTTCTGGAACGTGCTGAAGGGGGAGATGAGCCTCGTCGGTCCGAGGCCGGAGATGCCCTTCGTCGTGCAGGGCTACTCGGAGGCCGACCGCGCGCGCCTCGCCGTGAAGCCGGGCATCACCGGGCTCTGGCAGATCTCCTACGCGCGGCGGCGTCCGATCCACGCGAACCTCGACTACGACCTCTACTACGTCGAGCACCAGTCGCTCGTGCTCGACCTGGTGATCCTCTTCCTCACGCCCTTCGCGCTCGTGAAGGGGACCGGCGCCCGCTGACCGCCGCACCGACGCCCCGAGAGCATCCCGAGAGCGCGCCGCGGAGTCCGCTCCGGATCCTCCTCGTCATGGAGTGCACGATCGGGGGCACGCGTCGCCACCTCGCGCAGCTCGCTCTCGGTCTCCCGCGCGACCGTTTCGCGGTGACCGTCGTCGCGAGCGCCGAGCGCGATCCGACGTTCCGCCGCGACCTGGAGGAGGTCCGCCGCGCTGGACGCGAGGCGATCGAGCTCCCGATGGTGCGCGCCATCGATCCGCTCCGCGACCGCGCCCACGGCCGCGAGCTGCGCCGCATCGTGCGCGAGGGCCGGTTCGACGTCGTGCACACGCACTCGTCGAAGGCGGGCGTGCTCGGGCGTCTCGCGTCGCTGCGCGAGCGCGTCGGCAAGCGCGTCCACACGCCGCACACCTTCGCCTTCGCCTTCGCCGGCGGGTTCTCGCGGGGCAAGCGCGCGCTCTTCTACGGAATCGAGCGGATGCTCGGACGGAGGACCGACCGATTGGTCTGCGTCTCGCCCTCGGAGGCGGAGCAGGCGCGGCGCCTCAAGATCGTCCCGGCGGATCGGATCCGTGTCGTCGAGAACGGGATCGACCCGCGGCCCTTCGCCGAGGCGCCGCCGCGCGACCGCGCGCGGGCGGAGCTCGGCTGGGAGCCGGGCCGAACGGTCGCCCTCGTGGTCGCCCTCTGGAACCCGGCGAAGGGACAGCTCGAGGCCGTCGACGCCCTCGCGCGGATCCCGGCGGAGCGCCGTCCGCTCCTCGCCCTCGCGGGCGGCGTCTCCGATCCGGCCTACGGCGCGAGCGTCGAGGCGGCGATCGCGCGCCACGGTCTCGCGCGCGACGTGCTGCGTCTGGGCCACCGCGACGACGTGCCGCGCCTGCTCGCGGCCTGCGACGTGGCCCTCTGCCCGTCGCGCTGGGAGGGAATGCCCTACGCCGTCCTCGAGGCCATGGCCGCGGGACGGCCCGTGCTCGCGACGGCGACCAACGGCTCGCGGGACGCCGTCGTCGACGACGCCACGGGACGGCTCGTGCCCGTCGGGGACGCGGAAGCGCTCGCCCGCGCCCTGGCGGAGCTCGCCCGCGACGGAGCGCTCCGCGAGCGTCTCGGCGCCGCGGGACGCACGCGGGCGCGGGAGCGCTACGGAGTCGACCGCATGGTCGAGGCCACGGCGGCGCTCTACGAGGAGGTCGCGCGGTGAGCGGCACCGCGCCGGGCCTGCGGATCGTCGAGGTGATCACGACGCTCGGCGTCGGCGGCGCCGAGATGCATCTGCTGGCGCTCGTGCGCGGTCTCGCGGCGCGCGGCCATCGGCCGGAGGTCGTCTACCTGAAGGGCGCCGGCGAGCTCGCGCCGGAGTTCCTGCGGTCGGGCGTGCCCGTGCGGAAGATCGCGATGGAGACGGCCCTCGCGGCGCCGGGCGCGTGCCTGGGTCTCGCGCGGTTCCTGCGGCGCGCGCGGCCCGACGTGGTGCACACCCATCTCCTCAAGGCCGACGGCGCCGGCGCCGTGGCGGCGTGGCTCGCGGGTCTCTCCCGTCGGCTCCTCGCCTCCAAGCACAACGACGAGCGCGCGCTGCTCGACCCCCGGTTCTCGCGGCTGCATGGGCTCCTCTCGACGCTCGACCGGCGCGTGATCGTGCTCTCGGATCACGTGGGGCGATTCGTCGCCGAGCACGGCCGCGTCGATCCCCGCAGGATCCGGCGCATCTACTACGGGCTCGATCCGGCGCCCTTCGCCGAGGCGCGCGGCGACGGCGTCCGCGAGGAGCTCGGCCTCGCCGCCGACGCCTTCGTGATCGTCTGCGTCGCGCGCTTCGCGCCGCAGAAGGCCCACGACGTGCTGCTGGAGGGCTTCGCGCGAGCCGTCGCGGAGGCTCCCGCCCTCCGGCTCCTGCTCGTCGGCGACGATCCCTTCGGCGACCACCGCAGGCGCGCCGAGGCACACGCCCGCGCGCTCGATCTCGGTGACCGCGTGCGCTTCCTCGGCATCCGCCGCGACGTGCCGCGCCTCCTCGCCGCGAGCGACGCCTTCGCCATGAGCTCGCTCTGGGAGGGGCTCGGCCTCGTCTTCCTCGAGGCGATGGCGGCGGGTCTGCCGGTCGTCGCGACGAACGTCTCCGCCGTGCCGGAGGTGGTGCCCGACGGGATCGCGGGCCACCTGGTGCCGCCGCGCGATCCCGCCGCCTTCGCGCGCGCGTTCCTCGATCTCGCGCGCCGGGACGACCGCGGCCGCGCGCTCGGCCGGGCGGGCCGCGCCTGGGTCGTCGAGCGCTTCGGCATCGACCGGATGGTGGAGGAGACCCTCGACGTCCTCCGCGAGGTGGCGGCCGGAGCGTGACGGCGGCCCCGGAGATCGCGCCCGCGATCGTGCCGTTGCTCGATCCCGGCACGGCGCCGCTCCGGGGCGTCTTCGGCAGCCGTCCCGAGGACTTCGAGGTGGAGGAGCGTCTCGCCTACCAGCCCGCCGGCGAGGGCACGCACCTCTTCCTCTGGATCGAGAAGCGGGGGATCCCGACGCTCGAGGCGGTGCGCCGGCTCGCGCGCTTCCTCGACCGTCCCGCGCGCGCCTTCGGGCTCGCGGGGATGAAGGACGCACAGGCCCTGTCGCGCCAGTGGATCTCCATCGAGCACGTGGAGCCCGAGCGTCTCCGCGGCTGGACCGTGAACGGCGTCCGCGTGCTCCGGGCCGAGCGCCACGGGAGCAAGCTGCGCGTCGGACACGGGAGCGGGAATCGCTTCGGCGTCCTTCTCCGCGGTGCCGGCGCGGACGACGCGCGCCATGCGCGAGCCGCGCTCGACCGTCTCCTCGCGGCGGGGCTCCCGAACGCCTACGGACCCCAGCGCTTCGGCCGCGGCGGCGCGTCGCTGCGGGCGGGTCTCGCCCTCCTGCGCGGCGACTTCGCGAGCTTCGCGGCGCACCAGGGCACCGATCCGCGACGGGTCGACCGGCGCCTGCGTGCGCTGCTGATCTCGTCGGTGCAGTCGGAGGTCTTCGACCGCGTGCTCGCGCGCAGGATGCCGGCGCTCGGATCCCTGCGCGACGGCGACGCGGCCTGGATCCACCGGAACGGCGCCTGCTTCCTCGTCGAGGACGCCCGCGCCGAGCAGCCGCGCGCCGATCGCTTCGAGGTCTCTCCGTCGGGGCCGCTCCCGGGCCCGCGTCTCCTGCGGCCGGGCGGCGCGTCGCTCGCCGACGAGGAGGCCGTGATGGAGGAGATGGGTCTCGCCCTCGACGACTTCGCCTCGCTGCCGCTCGGCCACGAGGCGCGCGGCGCGCGGCGCCCGCTGCGGGTCCCCGTCGGCGATCTCGCGTGCGACCTCGTCGACGAAGGTCTCCGGCTGCGCTTCTCCCTCCCGCCCGGGAGCTATGCCACGGAGTGCCTCCGCCAGATCGGCGTCTCCGTGCTCCATCCGACCTCGGCCGCCGACCGATAGGGAGGGGACCGCCGATGGAACCTTCCGCCTCCCGAGCCGCCGCGAACGAGTCGTCGGGGAAGAGGTTGCGCGCGTCCGACGAGCCCTTCGATCCGCGGGTGCACCTCGACCGTCGCACGCGTCCGACGCCGATGATCAGCGCCTACTCGTTCCTCGGCGGTCGCCGGGCGAGCGGCGACAGCGACACGTATACCGACGTCTACGGCCTCCGCGCGTTCGCGCTGATGCTCGCGCTGAATGCCCTCAACGTGCTCGACTCGTTCTTCACGCTCGTCTACTTGCAGCGCGGCGGGAGCGAGGGCAATCCCATCGCCGACTGGCTGATCCGCCAGGGGCCAACGGTCTTCGTCCTCACGAAGACCCTGGTCGTCGGCGTGGCGCTCGGCGTGCTCTGTCTGCACAAGAACTTCCGCCGCGCGCGCTCGGCCGTCGTGGTCGGGACGGTCATCTACGTCCTGCTCACGCTCTACCACATCTTCCTGTTCCTGCGACAGGACATCGGGCACGTGCTCTGAGCTACTACGCGCGCGCCTGCGCCCGCCGCGCGACGGTTCTCGGAACGGATTCCATTGGGTTGCGGGCGCAGCCCGCGATGTGGTCGTGAACGAATCGGCGCCAGCGCGCGCCGCGCACGGCAAGGAAAAACTCGGGGAGGATCGGTGGTGCGCCGCCGATGTTCGTTCCGGGGAGCGAGGAGGCGGGGCTATCCTGCGAAGCTGGCGTCGTTCCTGTACGAGCGGGAACGGCGCCGGAATCCACCCAGGAACGCGCACCTTCCTCGACGATGCCTCCGACGATTCGCCTCCGCGGCGCCCGGGAGCACAACCTCCAGGGTCTCGACCTCGAGATCCCCGGAGGCGCGGTGACCGTGCTCGCGGGGGTCTCCGGCTCGGGCAAGAGCTCCCTCGCCTTCGACACCGTGGCGCGCGAAGGGATGCGGCGCTTCCTCGCGACCCTCGCGGCGACGGAGTCGGGGAGCGCCGCCGCGCGGCGGCTGGCATCGATCCCGCGGCCGGAGGTCGCCTCGATCGATGGTCTCCCGGCCGTTCTCGCCGTGGGACAGGGCGATCCGGTGCTCGGCCCCCGGACGACCCTCGGGTCCCTCGCCGGCGTCGCCCCGGCGCTGCGCGTCCTCCTGGCGCGGTTCGGAACGCTCCACTGCCCGCGCTGCGGGCGGCCCCGTCCGCAGACCTCCACGCCGGAGGTCGTGGCGCGCATCCTGCGGGACCACGACGGGCATGCCCTGCGCCTCCTCTCACCGCTCGCGGCCGCACCGGGCGAGCGCCCGCCGCTCGAGGACCTGCCGCGGCGAGGCGTCGTGCGCGCCTGGCGCGCGACGCCGGGCGGCGGCGAGGAGATCCGTCTCGACGAAGGATCGGTCGATGCGCGGGGAGAGGGTCCCTGGCTCGCCGTCGTCGACCGGCTCGTCGTCCGGCCAGGGGAGGCGTCGCGTCTGGCGGAGGCCGCCGAGCGCGCCCTCGATCTCGGTGCCGGCCGGCTCGTCGTGGAGTTCGAAGGGAATCTCGAGCACCACGCCACCTCGCGGGGCTGCCCCGACTGCGGCGTCCCGCTCCCGGAGCCCTCGCCGCGGCTCCTCTCGAGGTCGAGCGGACCCGGCGCCTGCGGCGCCTGCGCCGGCGCGCTCCCGGAGGAGGCCTGCGCCACCTGCTCGGCGTGCGGCGGGAGCGGTCTCTCGGAACAGGCGCGCGCGCTGCGTCTCGACGGACGCTCCCTCGCGGACGTCGAGGGCGAGGAGATCGTCGCCGTGCTGCGGTGGATCGGACAGGTGGCGCTGCCGGCCGGCGCCGCCGCGACGGAGCTTCGCGAGGAGATCCGCGAGCGTCTCGCGACGCTCGTCTCCCTCGGGCTCGGCGCGCACCGGCTCCGTCGCGCGGCGCGGTCGCTCTCGACGGGCGAGACCCAGCGCGCGCGGTGCGCCGCGGCCCTCGGCGCGCGCGTGGCGGGAGCCCTCTACGTCCTCGACGAGCCGACCGTCGGCTGCCATGCGCTCGACCGGGCCCGCCTCATCGAGCGCCTGCGCGTCGTGCGCGACCGCGGCAACACGCTCCTCGTGGTCGAGCACGACCTCGAGGTGATCGCGAGCGCCGACCGCGTGATCGAGCTCGGGCCTGGCGGCGGCGCCTCGGGAGGCCGGATCGTCGCCCGCGGCACGCCGGCGGAGGTCGCCGCGACGGAGGGCTCGCCGACGGGACGGCTGCTCGCCGGCCGCGGCGAGGCGCCGCGCCGCCGCGATCGCGACCTCTCCTCGGCGACGCCCTGGGTGCGGATCGCCGGTGCTCGCGGGCACAACCTGCGGAGCGTCTCGACCCGGTTCCCCGCGGGCGCCGTCACCGCCGTGACGGGCGTCTCGGGCTCCGGGAAGAGCTCCCTCGTCTTCGGCACGCTCGCGGCCGCCGCGCGGCGCGCGCTCCGCGGCGACGCGCTCTCGGCGGAGCCGATGCTTCCCCACGACGCGATCGAGGGGCTCGACGCCTTCGATCGTCGCGTCGTGGTGGGCCCGCGCCTGCCGGGCCGGAGCGCGCGGTCGACGCCGCTCACGATCCTCGGCATCGGCGCGGAGCTGCGCGAGCTCCTCGCGGCGACGCCGGCGGCGCGCGTGCGTGGATGGAACGCATCGCACTTCACGGCGAACCGCAGCGGGTGGAGGAGCCGCGACGGCGAGACCGCCGGCGAAGGCGGACGGTGCGAGACCTGCGCCGGGCTCGGCTTCCGCCTGCTCGACCTCGACCTGCTGGAGCCGATCACCGTTCCCTGCGACGCCTGTGGCGGGACGCGCTTCGCGCCGTCGACGCTCACGGTCTCCTGGAGGGGACGCCACGTCGCGGAGTGGCTCGATCTCTCCCTGGAGGAGGCGGCGCGCGAGCTCGAGGCGATCCCGCGCATCGCGCGGGCGTTGCGGCCGGCCGTCGCCCTCGGGCTCGGCTACCTGCGGCTCGGCGAGCGGTCCGACACCCTCTCCGGCGGCGAGCTGAAGCGGCTCCAGATCGCGCGCGAGGCCGCCGCGACGGAGTCGGCGGGGCGCGCGCTCGTGCTGCTCGACGAGCCGACGCGCGGACTCCACGGGCGCGACGTCGCGCGGCTCGTCGACGTTCTGCACGAGCTGGCCGATCGAGGCCACGCCGTCGTGGTCGTGGAGCACGCCCTCGACGTGGTGCGCGCCGCCGACTGGGTGGTCGACCTGGGACCCGGCGCCGGCGACGAGGGAGGCCGCGTCGTCGGCGAGGGATCGCCCGAGGCGATCGCCGCGCTCGACACGCCCACGGGCCGCGCGCTCCGGGCGCCGCGTCGCGCGGAGGCACGGAGCACCGCGCGTCCCGAGCCGCCGCGCGCGGAGATCCGCGTGCGCGGCGCGCGCACGCGCAACCTCCAGGCGCTCGACGCCGATCTCCGCCGCGGCGAGCTCACGGTCGTCTCGGGCCCTGCCGGATCGGGCAAGTCGACGCTCGTCGTCGACGTGATCGGCGCCGAGGGGAGCCGGCGGTTCCTCGCCGCCCTCGCGGTCTCCGAGCGCCGGGCCCTCGAGCGGCTCGATCCTCCCGAGGCGGACGCGATCGAAGGCGTCGGCGCGACGGTCGTCCTGCGCGAGGCGCCGGCGGCGAAGCCCTGGGGCGAGGCGGCCGGCCTGCTGCCGCTCCTGCGCAGCCTCTTCGCGCGCTTCGCCGTGCCCCATTGCGCCGACTGTGGCGTGGCGCTCGTGCGGCGCGCGCCCGACGCCGTCGCCGACGAGGCCCTCGCGAAGCACGGAGGACGCCGGGCGCGCGTGGTCGCGCCGCTCGCGACGGAGGACTGGACGGCGCTCGCCGCTTCGCTCCTCGCCCGCGGATTCGTGCGCGTCCTCCTGGACGGACGGGAGCAGCGCATCGAGGACGTCCCTTCCGTCGTCGGCGCCCCGTTGGAGCTCGTCGTCGACCGTCTCGAGATCCGCGACGCCGATCGGCCGCGTCTGCGCGAAGCGCTCCGCGAGGCCGCGAACGCGGGCGACGGGCGGGGCGCGCTCGTCTTCGCCGAGGCCGGTGGCGAATCCGGCGCCGTCTCGCGGCTCGACTTCGACGTCCGCGGCGGCTGCGCGCGCTGCGGGCTCCGGCTCTCTCGGCCGCTCGCACCGGCGGACTTCGGCGCGGCGCCGCTCCCCGCGGAGGCGGCCCATGCGCGCTTCGGCGACCACCACTGGCCGAAGACCGGGTGGAGCCTCGCCCTCCTGCGCGACTTCCTCGCCGGCTCCCGGCTCGGCGTCCCGGCGGGGGCAGAGGTGCTGGTCTCGGCCCTCGCAGAGCGCGCCCGTCTCGTGGCGGGCATCGTGCCCGGCGGCCTCTCGCTCGACGCACCGGACGCCGCCGCCGAGGGTCGGGCTGCCTGGATCGCCGCGGCCGCCGGCACGAGCCCCGGAGGCTGCGTCGTCGCCGTCGACGATCCGACGCGCGGCCTCGGCCCCGGACCCGCCGGGCGCGTCCTCGAGGTGCTGCGCGCCGTCGCCGACGGAGATCGCACGGTGGTCGTCGCGTCGGCCGATCCGCTCGCCGCGGACGCCGCGGACCGCGTGATCGAGCTCGGGCCCGGCGCCGGCGCCGCCGGAGGGCGCGTCCTGCAGCAGGGTCCGCCGCGCGCGCGCGCCGCGCGGGCCGTCGTTCCGCGGGCGCGGCGCTCGGCAGCGGGCCCCTCGCCGCTGCTGACGATCCCCATCGACGGCGCTCCGGAGCCGATCCGCGCGCGCTCGCTGCAGATCGTCGGCGTGGCGCCGCACCGCGCGCCGATCGCCGCGCTCCACGATGCGCTCCGCGCCTTCGGCGACGTCGTGACGGCGGGTCTCGACGCGTGCAGCGTGGCCCCCTGCACTCCCGTCGAGGCGCTCGGGCTGCTGGAGCCGCTCGCCGCGCTCTGGGCGCGTGCTCCCGAGGCGCGCGAGGCCGGCTTCGGCCCCGAGCGCTTCCGCTGGGACGCGGGCCCGCGCGGCAGCGGGCGCTGCGAGATCTGCGCGGGCCGCGGCACCGTGGAGCTCGACGCCGCGCTCCTGCCGGGCGCGGCGGCCCCCTGCGTCGCCTGCGACGGAGCGCGCTTCGAGCCGCGGACGCTCGCGATCCGCGTGTTCGGTCGCACGATCGCGGAGACGCTCGCGCTCTCGATCGACGGCGCCGCGGCGGCGCTCGCGGAGGTACCGCGCATCGCGCAGCGCCTCGAGACGGCGCGGAGCCTCGGGCTCGGTCATCTCCCGCTCGCGCGGCCCGCGGAGCAGGCGACACCCTCCGAGAGCAGCCGGCTGCGCCTCGCCGAGGCCCTCGGCCGCGCGTCGGAGGGAGCCGCGCTGATCCTCGGACACGTCGTCGACGGGCTGCACGGAGCCGACCGGGAGCGCGTCCTCGACGCGCTCCGCGCGCGGGCGCGCGCCGGCGGGCTCGTCGTCCTCTTCGATCCGCGCGAGCCGCGACGCTCCACGCGGAAGCCGCGATCGGCGCCGCGGGCGCGCGCCCGCGAGGAGAAGAGAGTCGGATGACGGGGCTGCGTCGCGAGAACCCGCTGATCGTGCAGAGCGACCGCACGATCCTGGTGGAGGTGGACCACCCTCGCTACGAGGAGGTGCGCGACACGCTCGGCCGGTTCGCGGAGCTCGAGAAGAGCCCCGAGCACCTCCACACCTACCGCGTCTCGCCGATCTCGATCTGGAACGCCGCGGCCCTCGGCATGGGAGCCGACTCGATCACGGGGTTCCTGGAGGATGGCTCGCGCTACCCGGCGCCCAAGTCGGTCCTCGAGGAAGTGCGGACGTGGCACCGGCGCTACGGCGCCCTCGTGCTCGAGCGCGTGGCGGCCGGACGCGAGCGCGGGCGGCTCGCCGTCCTCGGCCGCGATCCCGCGATCCTCGAGGAGGCGCGCGCCCTCGAGCCCCTCGCTCCCTTCGTGAAGAAGGAGATCGAGGGCGGATTCGTCGTCGACGACGACGACCGCGGCGCCGTGAAGCAGTGCCTCACGGACCTCGGGTATCCCGTGGAGGACCTGGCGGGCTATCTCGACGGCGCGCCGCTGCGGATCCGCCTCAAGGAGTCGACCACCTCCGGGGAGCCCTTCGCGCTGCGCCGCTACCAGCGCGACGCCGTGGACGCCTTCCACGCCGGCGGCACGGCGCGCGGAGGCTCCGGCGTGATCGTGCTGCCCTGCGGGTCTGGCAAGACGATCGTCGGCCTCGGCGCCATGGAGCGGCTCTCCACCTGCACGCTCATCCTCACGACGAGCGCCGCCGCCGTGCACCAATGGCGCGACGAGATCCTCGAGCGGACGGACCTCCGGCGCGAGGACGTTGGGGAGTACACGGGCGAGCGGAAGGACCTCTGCCCCGTCACGATCACGACCTACCAGATGCTCACGTATCGCCGGAGCAAGACCGGTCCCTTCGAGCACTTCGGGGTCTTCGGCGGCCGGGACTGGGGGCTCGTCGTCTACGACGAGGTGCACCTGCTCCCGGCGCCCGTCTTCTCCATCACGGCAGGACTGCAGGCGCGCCGACGCCTCGGGCTCACGGCGACGCTCGTGCGCGAGGACGGACAGGAGTCGCGCGTCTTCTCCCTGATCGGGCCGAAGCGCTTCGCCGTTCCCTGGAAGGTCCTCGAGCGCCAGGGCTTCATCGCGACGGCGATCTGCAAGGAGGTCCGCGTGCCCCTCGATGCGGACACGGCCGACGACTACTCCGCCGCCGAGCGCCGCGACCAGTTCCGCGTCGCGAGCGAGAACCCGGCGAAGGTCTCCGTCGTGCGCGCGCTGCTGGAACGCCATCGCCAGGACCACGTGCTCGTCCTCGGCCAGTACCTCGATCAACTCCATGCCCTCGCCGAGGCCGTGGACGCTCCTCTCGTCTCGGGAAGCACGCCCAACGACGAGCGCGAGCGCCTCTACGCCGGCTTCCGCGAGGGCTCCATCCCCGTGCTGATCGTCTCCAAAGTGGGCAACTTCGCCATCGATCTCCCCGACGCCAACGTCGCCATCCAGGTCTCCGGAACCTTCGGCTCGCGGCAGGAGGAGGCCCAACGGCTGGGTCGCGTCCTCCGGCCGAAGTCCGACGGCGGGCCCGCCCTCTTCTACGCGCTCGTGTCGGCGGACACGCGCGAGCGCGAGTTCGCGGAACGGCGCGAGCGCTTCCTCACGGAGCAGGGATACACCTACGAGATCGTCGATGCAGCGCGCCTGCTCGGGGACGAGCCCGCCGCGCCGCAAGCACCGCGCACCGGGGTGGACGCTCGATGACCACGGGACGCAACGCCCACGACGCACGGCTCACCGACGAGACCGCCTCCGGCGGACTCTTCGACTCCTTCACCCTGAAGGGTTTCGTCGAGGCCTACTTCGCGAGCCACGGGCGCGCGAACGGCAGCGGCGCGACGAACCACCACCACGACGTCTACAAGCTCTATCTGGACGAGCGCGCGATCCGCAACCGGCTGAAGAAGCTGCCGCCGCCGATCGACGCGCTCGTGGAGAAGGCGGTGACGGAGTTCGGCGGCATCCTTCCGAGGTCGCTCTACGAGCGCATCGACGCGCCCGCGGGGAAGTGGGACGCCGAGGCCTGGCGCACGGCCCTGGAGTCGCACTTCCTCGGCACGGTGCGGGATCTCGCGCTCACGCCCTTCGGCATCCAGACGAACGAGGAAGCGCTGGTCCTCTTCCACGAGATCGTCGTCGCGCGCCTGAAGGACGTGGCGACCGAGAAGCCGGCGAGCGTCCAGCACGAGCTCGTGATGGGGGTCGACCTCGTGAGCGACCTCGCGCGGTTCCTGTCCTTCCTCGAGGAGGAGCAGGTGCGCTTCACGGTGCAGGGAGAGCTCTTCAAGACCTCCGAGAAGCGGCTCGTCGACCAGTTCGTGCCCGGGATCGACCCCGCCCTGAAGGAGCCCGCGCCCCACGAGGTGCTCGACTTCATCCATCGCTTCTGCATCGCCGAGCGCCTGGTGCATCGGACCGGCGAGCGGACCTACGGCGTCTCCGACGTCGGCCACAGCTGGGAAGCGCGGCCCGTCGTCGAGAAGCAGCAGGACCTGCTGCAGTTCGCCGTCGAGGACCGCAGCCTCCCCGGCGAGATCTTCCACCAGGTGCGCCTGCGTCGCTCGTGCCTGCGCTTCTTGAAGCGCCTCGAGCCGGAGCGCTGGTACGACGCGATGTTCCTTCCCTTCGTCGCGCGCAACTCCTACGTGGCGACGCTCGACCGGGCGACCGTCGAGCCCTTCCTCACGGCGCGCACCGCCGCGTCGGGCGCCTCGACGGAGGACCTGCAGCAGCTCGGCTGGAACCTTCTCGTCTGGATCCGCCGGCGCCTCGCCCTGCTCGGCATCGTCGACGTCGGCCTCGACTCCGTGAGCCGCCCCGTCGCGATCCGGCTGAGCCGCCTCGGCGCCCAGCTCCTCGGCGTCCTGCCGGCCGCCGGCTTCAACGCGGGACACAGCCATCTCGTCGTGAATCCCAACTTCGAGATCGTGCTCCTCCCCGAGGGCGACGAGTTCGAGATCGTGCATGCGCTCGATCGCTTCTGCGTCCGCGTCCGGCACGAAGTGCTCTACCACTACGTGCTCGACGAGGAGAGCCTCCGACGCGGTCTGCGCGACGGGCTCAAGGTCTCGCAGATCATCGATTGGCTCGGGCGCTTCACGCGGAGCCCGCTCCCGCAGAACGTCGTCTACTCGCTCCACGAATGGGCCGAGCGCGCCGGCGTCGTGTGGCAGGAGGGTCTCCTCCTCCGGACGCGGGCGACCGATTCCCTCGATCGGCTGGCGGCGGAGCCGCGCGTCGCGAAGCACGTGGAGGCGCGGCAGGGGCCCGACGCGCTCCTGCTGAAGAAGGGGCTGTCGTCGAGCGACCTCGCGGAGGCGGCGCGCGCGCTGGGGCTCGTCCTCGACCGCGCGTCGGAATCGACGTGAGCGTCCTCCCGAAGCGCCTGCGCCTCGTGGTGGTGACCGACGGCCGCGGAGACGCGGCGCGCGTCGAGCGCGTGCTCGGGGCGGCGGCGGCGGGGGGACTCGGCGCCGTGTCCGTTCGCGAGCCGACGCTCACCACGCGCGAACAGGTGGCCCTCGTGCGGGCGCTCGTGGCGGAGCTGCGCCCGCGCGGCGTGCTCGTGCTCGTGAGCGACCGGATCGACGTGGCGCGCGCCGCCGACGCCGACGGCGTGCAGCTCGGCTTCCGCGGGCTCCCGCTCGCCGAGGCGCGCGGCGTCGCGCCGCCGCCGTTCCTCCTCGGCGTGTCGGCCCACGAGGGAGACGACCTCGGCCGGCTCGCCCGCGACGGCGCCGATTGGTGCGTCCTCGGCCCCGTCTTCGACACGCCGAGCAAGCGCGGCTGGCGCAACCCCATCGGCCTCGAGGGCCTCGCAGGCGCCGCGCGCGCGACGGATCTCCCCGTCGTCGCGATCGGCGGCATCGAGCGGTCGAACGCATCCCGCGTGCTCGCGACGGGCGTCGCGGGCATCGCCGTCGTGCGCGCCGTCATGGACGCGACCGATCCGGCGGCGGCCGCGCGGGAGCTCGTCGGGGGCCCCTAGCTGTCCGTGGCAGAAGTGCTCCGCAGAGCGAGCGCGAAGAATCGTCGTTCGGCGCAAGGCGCGCGGCGCAGGCGTAACAGTGAGGTTGCGGTGAGGACGCGCAACGCCGCGCCGGACGACGAGGCTCGCGCGCAGCTCGGATGACTTCTGCCACGGGCAGCTAAATAGGAGTTCACGATTCGGAGAGGTTGCCGCGATCAGGCGGCCAACGCGGT
>CAZJHD010000005.1:0-143667 GCA_964545855.1 uncultured Planctomycetales bacterium | reverse complement strand
CGGGCCAGCGGCGGCGATTTCTTCACAACCTCTCCGGCGGCCGGTCGCGGGTCCGTCTCCCGAGCGCGAGGAATCGATCAGCGACGCGGCGCGACGATCCGGGCGAAGAGCCCTTCCTGGACCCACTCGCCGAACCAGGCGGTGCTCTGCCGGCGCAGAGCCTCGGGGGCGATCCGCGTCCTGCGGAGGCAGCCGTCGAGGGCGCTCGCGAGCGGGCGCCCTCGCAGGAGTGCCCGTAGCACCTCGAACATCGGGAGGTCGAGGTCGCGTCTCCAGACGACGTCGTCCTTGCGGTAGATCGCGACCCACGAGCGCCGCGGCCGGGGGATCGCCGGGTGACGGTCCTCCTTCACGGCGCGGAAGTAGGCGTTCGCCGGGTAGGAGAACTCGAGGAGACGAAGCGCGGGGATGGCCGCGAAGGTGACCCTTGCCCATCGCTCGGGAGGGAGGTTCCGGAGGGCGCTCGGATCGGCCGCCTCCGCGCGCGTCTCGTCGAAGACCTCGGCGACGGCGCGCTCGAGACGCGCGAGGTCGACGAGGAAGCGCCGGCGCGGGAGGGTCCGCTGGCGGGCGAGCAGACCCGGCAACCGGCTCCCGTAGCGGTTCAGGTTCGGATTCCGCGACGGGTGGAGCCGCACGTAGCGCCGCACGATCGCGTCGAACGGCTCGCGGCCCATCGCGTGCAAGAGCACGGGGTAGTCGCTCTCGACGCACGCCTCGAGGCGCAGCGTGTACATGCGCGAGTAGATGCCGAGGCGCTCGAGCGGCTCGAGCGTGGGCGACGGCAGCACGACGCCGTGAGTCTCCTCCGGCCGGAGACGCAGCGCGCGCTGCGCGTCGGCGCTGCGCACGCCGGCGCGCGCACCGCCCGGATGGGTGATGACGGCGCGCAGCCAGCGCTCGAGAGTCCGAAGGTCAGGAGCGCGCGGAGGCACGTCGTGCGCGTCCCGGCTGATTCTTCCTCGGTCGGGCGAGGATGGACTTCGCGCGCGCGAGCTCCCGCGCGACCACCGGAAACTCCGGGATCGCCTCGTCCCACTCGAGCAGCGTCGAGTCGCGCCCCACGCGATCGCGCGCGTGGCAGTAGAGGTCGAGGACGGGATCGGCGACGCGGCCCGTGTGCGAGTCGAGGATGTGCGTCGAGTAGCGCGTGTGGCCCGCGAGATGGAAATAGGCGACGCGCTCCGGAGGGATCGCGTCGACGTACGCGTAGGGATCGAACCCGTGGTTCACGGAACTCACGTACACGTTGTTCACGTCGAGGAGCAGCGCGCAGTCGGCTTCCTCGGCGACGCGCGCGAGGAACTCCTGCTCGGGGATCGTCGAGTGCGCGAAGACGAGGTACGACGACGGATTCTCGAGTGCGATGCGACGCCCGAGCGCGTCCTGCACCTGGCCGACGCGCCGCACCACGTGGCGCAGACACTCCTCCGTGTAGGGGAGCGGAAGGAGGTCGTGGAGGTGCTGGCCGCCGACGGAGCTCCAGCAGAGATGGTCCGACACCCACAGGGGATCGACGCGGTCCGCGAGCGCGCGGATCTTCCGGAGGAATCCGCGGTCGAGCGGATCCGTCGTGCCGATCGAAAGCGAGACGCCGTGGAGTGCCACGGGGTATCTCTCGGCCACCTGCTCGAGGACGGTGAGGGGACGGCCTTCCGTATCGAGGAAGTTCTCCGTCACGGCCTCGAACCAGTCGACGCGCGGATGGCGCGCGAGGATGTGCGCGAAGTGCACGGTGCGCAGGCCGAGACCGAAGCCGAGCTCGCGAGTCTTCACGGAGGATCGGGGCGGCATGACGTGGAGGGAGGAGTGCGGAGCGCGTCCCGGACGCCGGCGGCGTGCCGGCGTCCGGGCGCCGAGGGATCGGGGCGAGATCCGCTCCCGATCCACCCGCGAGGCGAACAGGACGCTGAAGGAGGCATTCGAGCCGCGCGCGGGACTCGTCGCCCACTGCGTCGTAGCGCCACCGCCGAAGGATCTCCTGAATACGTCGGCGGCGACGCGCCTCGCACTGGGCAACGATTCATCGCGCTCGCTCTGCGAAGCCCTTCTTCGGCGGCCCGCTAGTGCTTCACGGGGACGGCGCAGCCGCCCTTGCCCTTGCAGGTGTTCTTCCCGGCGCAGCCGTTCTCACCGGACTTGCAGCCGCCCTGTCCAGCGCACTCGTTCTGGCCCTTGCAGGAGTGCTTCGCCGCCGTGGCGCATCCACCCTGGCCCTTGCAGGCGTTCTTCCCGGCGCAGCCGTGCGCCTCGGTCTTGCAGCCGCCCTGTCCCTGGCAGCCGTTCAATCCCTTGCACGCGTGTTTCGCCGTGGCGGCCGGCTTGGTCACGGAGGAGTCGTTGCTCTTCGTCGAGCAGGCCGTCAGGAATGCGCCGCCGACGATGCCGGCAGCGGCGGCCGAGAGGATGAGTCCGAGCTTGGGCTTCATGATTCGGAGACCTCGAGAGGGGAGGGGAACGGAGAGCGGCTCGGGAACGGCCCGGGCCGGGCGAGGGACGCGTGCTGCGGCTCCTCCGCGACGAGCCGCGCCTCGATGCATCGAGGCTCGGGTCGATTCGGACGCCGAGACGCCTTCCTCGGGAGCCGGCGTGCTACGGCCTGTCGCGGTTGCCGTCGAGTGGAATTCGGTGACGAGCCCCGTCAGGCGCCGGAGAGTCGACGACGGAACGCTTCCTCGCGCCGGGCGAACTGCTCGCTCGAAGGATGGCGTGCGTCGTCGAACCGGTCCGCGCTCGCCGGGGGCGGGCCGGCGCGGATCGAGCGCTCGTAGATGCGCAGCATCTCGTCCACGTAACGGCCGAATTCCTCGGGCGCGCGGACGGCCGATCGGAGGGCGGTGAGCTCCGCTGGATCGGACGCCAGGGAAGAGAGGATGCGCGTCAGAGCCTCCACGTCGCCGGCCGGGAACAGCCGCGTCGCGCCGTCCGCGCGCTCGCGGTAGGCGCCGAGGTCGGTCGCGATCACGGGGTGGCCGAGGGCGCGCGCCTCGTCGATCGTCAGGCCGAACGTCTCGAAGGTGAGGCTCGGGAAGAGCGCCGCATGGAGCGGCCGCGCGGCCACCTCGTCCCACTCGAAGCGGCCGTGGAACCGGATCGGCGATCCCCGCGCGAGATCCCGGCAGCGGTGCTCGTGGCGAGGGTCGTCGAAGCGGCCGTAGACGTCGAGCTCGACCGACCCCGGCGCGCACCGCCGCACCGCCTCGATGGCGACGTGTGCGCCCTTGCGCTCCATCTGGATCCCCCAAGTGGCGACGCGCAGGGGCGGCGCCTCCGGCGCGGGCATGCCGCGCGGAAGGTCGCACGTCGGCCCGAGCCGCACGACCTCGAACTCCGACTCCGCGATCCCGTGGAAGCGTGCGAGCCGCTCGCGCTGGCTGCCGGACAGCGCGAGCCGCGCCCGTGCGAGCCGCAGCTCGTTCGCGAGGTCGTCGCGCAGGAGATCGAACTCCGCCGCGTCCGCGAGCGGGACGGAGCTCGCGACGGTGCCCGCGCACGGGATGCAGTCGGCGGCGGCCGGGAGCAGGTCGCAGAAGGAGGCACCCGCGCCCGGCGCGCGGAACCCGATCAGGCACGTGGTCGTGAAGTCGTGCAGCGTGAGGACCGCCGGCACGCCGGCGCGCGCGGCGCGGTGGATCGGGTCGCGCGAGAGCCGAATGAAGTGATGCACATGCACCACGTCGGGACGCACGCGCTCGAGGATCCGCGCGAAGGCCTCCGAGACGTCGGGGCAGTACGTCTTCTCCCATCGGTCGAAGAACAGGTCGGCGCGGTGGATCGTGATCACCCGCACTCCGTCCTGCACCCGCTCGCGCACCTCCACGCGCGGGCGCGGCTCGAAGGTTCCCGTGACGACCGTCGGCTCGTGTCCGCGCGAGCGCAGCGCGCGCGCCAGGCGTTCCACCACGCGCTCCGTGCCGGCGGCGAGTTCCGGCGGATACCCGTGCGTGACGACGAGGATCCTCAGAGGGCGGAGATCTCCCGGCTCGCGCGCTCCACGTCCTCGGGCGTGCCCGCGTCGCGCCAGTACTCGCGCACGGGGAACGCCTCGACGGGATCGCCGCGCGACACGAAGCGGTCGATGAGCGTGGTCATGTCGACGTAGGAATTGCGCGGCACGTCGGCGAGCAGGCTCGGCGAGACGACGTAGAGGCCGGCGTTCGACCAGTGGACGAATCGTGGCTTCTCCGCGATCTGGACGACGCGCGTTCCGACGATGCGGGTCACGCCGAAGGGCACCTCCACGCCGAAGGGCGCGACGGCCATCGTGAGTGCCGCTCCCGAAGCGCGGTGGCGGCGCTCCATCTCGCGGAGGTCGAGCCGTGTCAGCACGTCTGCGTTCACGACGAGGAACGGCCGATCGGGCGCGGGGTCGAGCAGCGTGAGCGCGCCGGCCGTCCCCAGTCGCTTCTCCTCGCGGAGGTAGCTCACGGCGATGCCGTAGCGCGCGCCGCAGCCGAGGTAGTCCTCGATCTGCTGGGCCTTGTGGTTCGTCGCGAGGACCACGTCGGACACGGCGTTCCTCGCCAGGTGCCGCAGCACGTGATCGATCATCGGCTTGCCGGCCACGGGGACGAGGGGCTTCGGCGTCTCCGAAGCGAGCGCGCCCATGCGCGTGCCGAGGCCGCCGGCGAGCACGAGCGCGAGGAGCCGCGAACGCGGCGGCGGCGACACGAGCACGCGCGCTTCGCGGGGCCGCCCGTCGCCGTCGACGAGCACGCACACTTCGCGTCCGGAGGCGGCGAGACGTGAGCGCGTCGCGTCCTCGGTCTCGTCGCCCGAGACGATCTCGAGGCCGCGGTTCGCCACGCGCTCCACGGGATCGCTCGGCGCGAGCTGGCGGAGGGCCGCCTCGCGCAGCTCGGCGTCGCCGAAGGAGGCGACGGGCTTCCCGGCGTCGTCGCACAGGAGCGCGACCCGCGACTTCGCGCGGTCGAAGGCGGAGCTCGCGTCGGCGAGCGTCGTCCATCGCGCGAGGGAGATCGCCGCCAGCGCGTCTCCCCGGACGGAGTGGAGCGTGGGGGCGTCCTCGGACGCGTCGTTCGGTCGGGTGTCGGGAGCGTTCACGGCTCGGACGGCGCGGCCGTTGCGCCGCGGTGGGCGAGGTAGCGCCGCGGATCGAGGCGGTTGCTCGAATGGAGCAGGGCCCACCAGTCCTCGTTGTACTTCGGCGGCCGCTCGTCGAACCACAGTCGGAACGAGATCAGGATCTCGTCCCAGGTGACGTGACCCGAGAGCACGGCGTCGAGCAGCGGGCTCGCGATCCGCATCCTCAGGTTCGGCTCGTCGATCTCGCCGAGCGCGACGGAGAAGGGCTCCGCCCTGAGATCGACGTGGCCGACGAATCCCTCCGCGCCGGGAACGTCGAAGACGACTCCGTAGCGCGCGCGCGCCGCGAGCGCCGGCCGCTCCGCGACGAGCTTCCGGAAGAACTCGAGGAACCGGTCGGCGAGCCCAGGCTCGGGATCGGCCTCCGACGCGCGCGCCGCGCTCACCTCGGCTCCGATGGAGACCGCGTGCCGGCGCACGACCTCGAAATGGCGGCCCCAGTCGGGGCGCGGCACGCGCCGCTCGACCCGAGCGCCGCCCGTCCAGCGGTCGCCCGGATTCATCTCGAGCGCGGTCACGGGCGAGCCGTCCCACGCGAGGGGCCGCTCCGCCTCGAGCGCGGCACACGCCTGGGCGGGCGAGTTGATGTTGTTCACGTCGTTCATCCACCACTGCTCCGGCGAAGGCAGGCAATAGCCGGCCGCGAAGGGCACCGCGAAGCGCGCGCGGAGACGGCGTGCGCGGTCGACGAACAGCCGCAGGTGCTCCTCCCTGCGCTGCGTGCAGAGGTCGAGCTTGCGCTGGGCCGGCATCTCGTAGCAGGTCGGATACTGGATCGCGCCGGAGTAGGGGAGCAGCGCCACGTCGATGCGCAGCCGTGCGCCGAGACGGTCGAGGGTCTCGTCGTGGAGCTTGCAGTCGTTCATGTCGAAGAGCGTCGTGCCGCCGTCGGTCACCAGGAGCGACGAGTCGTCCCAGGGCAGATCGGTGCAGAGGCATTCGACGGTCGCTCCGTGCCAGGCGAAGGGCTCGCCGAAGGGCATCCGCCGGATCCGATCGAATCCGAGCTCGCGGACGATGCGATCGGTCGACTCGCTCTCGAAGGAGGCGAGCAGGATCTCCGTGTCCCGGGGGATCTGCGCGAGCGTCTTCGGGTCGCAGTGGTCGGGATGGTCGTGGGAGAGATAGACGCCCGTGGGCGCCGGCATGTCCTTCACCCGCAGCACGAGCGGCGGGAAGTGCCACCAGGAATGGAAGTAGGCGGGGTCCTCGAGCCAGGGATCGATCAGCAACCGCGCTCCGGAGCCGAGTTCGACGAGCGCGGCGGCGTGTCCGAGGGTCGTGACGTTCATTCGATCGCGGGCGAGGCCGAGTCCGATCCAGCCTATCCGCAGGCGGCGGAAGTCCTCCGGGCTGCGCGAGCGCGTCGCGTCGAGACCCCGTGCTCGCACCGGGGTCCATGTCTCGCCGCGTCCTCCCGCGTCGGCACGCCGCGGCGGCGGGGCCGCGACACAAACGAGCGAGGGTCGCCGTAGGGCCGCGCCCTCCGGGCTCGTCCCCGGATGGATCCCCCGAACGCCGCGACCATGAGCGCATCCACGACCCGAGGGCGAAGGAGCTTCGCCCTCTTCACGGCGGCGAGCGTCGGACTCGCCCTCCTCCTCGTCCTCTTCGCGGCCTTCTCGCCCGCCGAGTGGTTCCCGCGCGTCCCACCGCGTCACGTCGGCGTCCTCGTGCGGAAGTTGGGCCGGCCGCTCCCGAGCGGGGCGATCCTCGCGCCGAAGACGGGACCCGGAGAGACGCCCTACCAGGGTGTCCAGGAGGACGTGCTGCTCCCGGGCTGGTACGCCGGCGCCTACGACCCCTTCACCTGGTCCTGGAGCTACTTCCCCCAGACCGTCGTGCCCGCCGATCACGTGGGTGTGCTCGTGCGCCTCTTCGGCGAAGACCTTCCTCCGGGACGCGTGCTCGCCGACGACGATCCGAACGACCCCGTGGTGCGCAAGGGCGTGCTGCGGAAGCCGCTCGAGCCGGGGTTGCACCCGGTGAACACCTGGGCCTACGAAGTGAGGATCTTCCCCGTGCGGTCGATCCCTCCCGGGTCGGTCGGCGTCGTCGCGAAGCGCCACGGCCCGCTCCCCGCCGACCGGCGCGGCTTCCTCTCGGCGCCCGGGGAACGGGGGATCCAGCCCGTCGCGCTGACGCCCGGGACCTACCCGGTGAACCCCTTCGTCGACGAGGTTCGCCCGATCTCGCGTCAGTCGATGCGGCTCGACCTCGGCGCCGGCGGGCGCATCCGCTTCCCCACGAGCGACGGCTTCGAGATCTCCATCGGAGGCACCGTCGAGTGGAGTCTCCGCGACGACGCCGTTCCGCTCGCCTTCGCGAAGTTCGGCGACACCTCCGGAGCCGAGCAGAAGCTCGTCTTCCCCGCCGCGCGCGCGAAGAGCCAGCTCCATGGTTCGCGCAACCCCGCGCGCGACTTCATCGCGGGCGCCGGCCGCCAGACGTTCCAGGACGACTTCGAGCGCGACCTGCGCCAGCTCTGCGAGAGCGAGGGAGTGCGCGTCCACTCGGTGCTCGTGAGCGGCATCACTCCGCCCGAGGAGATCGCGAACCCGATCCGCGACCGCGAAGCGGCGATCCTCGAGCGAGAGCAGTACCGGCAGCAGATCGAGGCGGAGAGGAGCCGGATCGATCTCGTGACGCAGATCGAGATCGGCGAGCGGCCGAAGGTCCTCGCCCAGGCGCGCTCCCGGTCCGTGGAGATGGAGACGGAAGCGCTCCGCGACCAGCAGGTGCAGACGCGCGCGGCGCAGAGCCAGCTCGATTCGCGCCGCGAGGAGCGCGCCGCCGTGGAGAGCTACGCGACGGCCGTCGTCGCCGCCGGGATGGCCGACGTCCGCGCCTACGGAACGCGCATGGCGGCCGACGCGCGCGCCCTCGCTCGGCGCGTGGAGGCCCAGGGCGGAGGCGCCGCCTTCGCGCGCGGCGCGCTCCTCTCCAAGATCGCACCGGGGATCGCGTCGATCCTCGCGAGTCCGGACGGGCCCTTCGGCGAGCCGTTCCGAGGCCTCGGCTCCGACGAAGGGCGCAAGCCGGCGGAGGATCGCGGCGAGGGCGCGGGCGGCGCGCGGCGGGAGGTGGTGCGATGAGGATCCCGATCTCGAGACGTTGGCTCCTCGTCCTGCTGGGCCTCGCGGTGTCGATCGCCGCCGCGGCGTTCTTCGGAAGGAGGCTCGCGGGCTCGGTGTGGATCGGCCCCGACGAACTCGGCGTCGTCGTGGCGCGCGTGGGAGCGGACCTGCCGCCCGGACAGTCGCTCGCGAAGCCCGGACAGAAGGGCGTGCGCGAGGAGGTGCTCGGAACGGGTCGTCACTGGATCGACCCGCTCGAGGAGACGGTGCAGAAGTTCCCGCTCGTGCTCGTGTCGGCGGGACGAGACGCCTTCGAGGAGGGCGGCACGGTGCACCCGGCGACGCCGCCGCAGGTCGGGATCGTGACGTCGCTCGTCGGGAGCCCGCTCCCGGAGGGACGCTTCCTCGCCGAGCCCGGCGAGAAGGGCATCTGGAGGCGTGCCCTCGGTCCGGGCAAGTACCGGCTGAACCCCTACGCCCACAAGATCGACCTGGCGCCGGCCACGGTGATCGAAGCGGGCTTCGTGGGCGTCGTGACGCACCTCGTGGGGAACACGTCGGCCGCCGATCTCGTGAACGAGGACGAGCGCGGCGTGCTGGCGGATCCGATTCCGCCGGGGATCTACTACCTGAATCCCCACGAGCATCGGGTGACGCGCGTGCGCGTCGGCTACCAGGTGCTCGACTTCGAGGGGCTCGACGCGATCACGTTCCCCGCGGCCGATGGCCACCTCATCCGGGCCGAGACGACGATCGTGTGGGGCATCGAGCCCGGTGATGCGCCGCACATCGTCCAGCAATTCGGCTCCGAGGCCCTCGCCGTCGCGAACGCGATCCGCCCGCAGGCGGAGTCGAAGGCGCGCGTCACCGGGAGCAACTACACGTCGCGCCAGCTCGTGGAAGGGCTCTCGCGCGAGGCGTTCCAGGACGAGCTCACGCGCAAGCTCGTAGACGAGCTCGGCACGAAGCACATCAAGATCCTCCTCGCGCTCGTCCGGAACATCGAGGTGCCCGAAGTCGTGCGCAAGCCGATCCAGCTGTCCAAGGTGGCCGTGGAGGAGGAGCTCACGAACCGCGTGCGCACGGAGACCGCGAAGGTCCTCGCGGATCTCAACCAGATTCGCGGAGACGTCGCGGTCGCCGCGGCCGCGGCGCGCGCGCAGACCGGACGGCTGTTCGCCGAGGAGCGTTCGCGCGCCGACGCGGCCGTGGAGCGCACGCGATCGGAGACGAAGATCCGAACGGCGGATCTCGCGGTGCAGGCGGCTCGTCTCGAGGCGGAGACGCGGGAATCGCTCGCGCAGGCGGAGTCGGAGGTCGCGCAGGCCCGCAGCGCCGCCGAGGCCGAGTCTCTCCGCATCCAGGTGGACGCCTTCGGCGACCCGCGCCACCACGGGCTCTGGCGCTTCGCCGAGGCGCTCTCACCATCGCTGCGAACGGAGCTCCGCGATGGGCCCTCCGGTAGTTCCTGGACCGACCTCCTCGATCCACGGAAGATCGACTTCGCGTCTCGAGTCGTCGCCGCCCCAGGTGCGGCGCCGCCGGACGCGAAGTCCCCATGACGGAAGGCAACGAGACTCGCACCACTCCGCTCCCGCCCTTCGATCCTGCGTCCTATCGCGGGAAGCGACGGCGGGCCTTCTGGATCGGCTGGGCGCTCGTCGTCGCGGGACTCCTCGTGCTGATCGACGCGCCGTCGTCCTATCCGATCCCACTGCGCGGCCCGGCGGCGTTCTTCACGGGGCTCCTCGTCTCGGGAGTCGGCTACGGGTTCCTGCGCTGGCTGAAGTCGCTCCCGATCCGCGAAGCGATCCTCGTCGGGCGCCGCCACGAGAACACGCTCACGCCCTCGATGCTCGTGCAGGAGCTCGATCTCGATCCGCAGCTCGCGCGCCGCACCGTGAAGGCGATCGAGGACGAAGGCCTCGGCGTGTCGGAGCTCGAGAAGCAGGTCGCGGAGCAAGTGGCGAAGGACGCGGGCTTGAGCAGCGTGTCCGCGCTCCCCGGTCTCGACGATCGCGTGCTGCTCCGCGAATAGCGCGGAGAGGTTGTGAGGAAATCGCCGCTGCCGGCCCGAGGCCGAGCGAGAGCGAGCGAGGCAAGGTGAGGCGAGGCGATGCGCGACGACGACGCAACTCATGGAGAGTTGCGCAGGAGTAGCGACGAAGCCGCAGCCGCTCGCAGCCGGCGGTCGCCCGGCGCCGATTCCTTCACGACCTCGGAGATCGAAGGACGATCGCGGGCGCACGCCAGCGCGCGACTCCTTGCCGTGAATCGATGGGACGGAAGAAAAAGTCCGTGCAGCCTCTCGCAACGGCCACCACGGTTCCCTAGAGTCCCGCGCTCTGTCCCGTGGGCGCGCTCGTCGAGCCGCGCCCTCGCACCCCGTGAGCGCGGTATCTCTTCGGGACATGCGAGGCGCCCTTGCGCGCGAGCCTCACGGACGATCGTTCTCACTCACGGAACGGCTCGGGATCGGCCGCACGATCTTCACCCTCCGAGCCTCCTGCACGAAGCGCGGGCCAACGCCCGCATCGAGTGCGGAAGGCGAAGACGCTTCGCTCACGACTCGGCGAAGTTGATTCGAGCGCGCGATTCGCCAACGCGAACACGCGCGGGCTCGGATGGCGACGATCGAACCCCAATCGGAAAAAGTTCTTGATGGGGTCTTGGCTTGTCGATCGAATCCCGCCGCGTTTCTGAGCTTCGTGTCCCAATCTACGACTTCCACGCTCCGCGAGACTCTCGCACGGTCGACTCGTCGACCGTGTACGGGCTCGCGCGCGTCTACGTCTTGCTCCACCCCAGAGTCCACCCCAGGAGGGCTCCCGAGATGAACTGGAGGATGACGGCCGCGCTCGCGGCTTCTTTCCTCACGATCGCCCCCATTGCGTTTTCGAACGATGGCGACGATGCGCGAAGGATCCAGGACCTCGAGAAGCAGGTCCAAGAGCTCCGCACACTCGTCGAGACGTTCCGCAAGGCGCCGAATCCGGCTCAGTCGGATCTCGATCGTGCGATCGCTGACCTTGCGGCACGGTTCGAACAGGCGGCCGCCGCTCGCGGAGGGCAGAACGTTTCCGCCCCCGGAGTCAAGTCGGTCAAGCTTCGCTTCGAGGACCGTTTCCGCGGCGAGTTCTATTCGAACCGCGACTTCGGCGCGCCGAAGCTCGATATCTTCGATCCGAGCTCCTACGCGTCGAACGTCAGTCCGCTGAATCCGGACGGCGCGTTCGGGTTCTTCGATTCCGTCCTCGGTCCGGGCGAGCCCGCGAGTGACGACGGCACCCCGAGCTTCGGCGGCGGCAGCACGTTCGCGCTGTCGGATGCCTCTCGCATCCTCAACCGTCTCCGCATCAGCCTCGACGTGGACGTGAACGATCGCCTCGCGGCGTTCTTCCAGCTCCAGCAGTCGCGGCTCTGGGGCACGGCCTTCGGTGAGCCGGCCAGCGGGTCGCTCCTTCCGAACGCACCGTCGAACCTCATGGTGGCGCCGCCCCCGGCGTTCCCCGTGAATGGCGGCGGCACCGATCCGGACGTCAGCGCGGCCTCCGGGAGCAGCGTCTCCTTCAAGCAGGCCTTCATCGTCGCCAAGAATCTCTTCGATTCGGGCGCGAATCTGACCATGGGCCGCATGAACCTCGACCTCGGCCGCCAGCGGCTGCTGTCGTCGGCGGACTGGGACAACGTCGGCCGCGCCTTCGACGGCGTGCGTCTCGACTATGTCAGCGGTGACGACTTCAAGGTGACCGGCTTCGCGAGCAAGGTCGTCCAGGGTGGCCTCGACTTCCACCACATGGACACGAACCTGCTCGGTGCCTGGGCCGAGTTCTCTCCGACTCCGGAGGTGAAGCTCACGCCCTACACCCTGTGGCTCGACAACAACACCACGTCGGTCACGCTCTCTGCCGCGCAGATCGGAAAGCCGTGGACCATCGGTGTCTACGGCGAAGTCGATCTGGCCGACACGGGCGTCCGCCTCGACGGCGAGTTCGCGACCCAACAGGATCGCAATCGTCCGCGCACGATGGTGAAGGGCGCCGAAGACATCGAGTTCTTCGAGGCCATCATGTGGGCCGCGAACGCGATGTATCAGCTGCCCGTCGACGAATTCCGGCCCTGGGTCGGCGTCGAGGTCGGCCAGGGGACGCGTCAGTTCAACGACCTCTACGGCGCACGTCATGGCCTCTACGGCATCGCCGACGTCGTCACGTCGCTGAACAACCTGACCTACTGGAAGTTCTACGCCGGCTTCGAGCCCTACAAGGACATCCGCGCTGGGGTCGACTTCTACACCTTCCGCTCGACGAACGCTGCGGCGCGCCTCCAGGGCTCCGGCATCATCGCTCCGAGCGAGCACATCGGTGAGGAACTCGACTTCTGGGCGCGTGTGCAGTGCACCGAGAACATCACGGTGCAGGCAGGCTGGGCGCACTTCTTCAACGGCTACGCGCTGCAGGAGGGTGGTTACTCGCCCGGCGCTGCGTACGTGACCGTCCTGACGAGTTCGCACCACTTCAACCGAGACGCGGACTTCTTCTACATCAGCGCAGAAGTCACGTTCTGAGGCCAACGGTCGTCATGCGCGCTCGCGGAGACGATCCCGGGCGCGCATGGCGAGCCGAAGCGGCCTCCGGAGCGGGCGCCCTCGATCCACTGGGGCGCTCTCGACGAGACCGGCGACCATCGCCACCCACCTCACACCAAGAAACAATCGGATCCGTCCGAGCCCCCGTCGGGGCCCTGGATAGGAACGCAGGAGGAGGAAACACTATGCGACTCACCCCAGTCGCACTCGCCGCGCCCCTAACCCTTGCCCTCGTGGCATGGGCGCCGACGGCCGTCGGACAGGAGTCGTCGAGCACGGCGTCGTACGAGATGGCTACGCATGGCATCTCTTCGGGTCAGGGGAGTTCGGCTTCGGTCGGCGCGGCCTACGGTCGCGTCGATCAGGTTGGCGCCACGGTCTCCGTCGACGCGCTGCCCGCGCTGGCAACGGCGAGCTATGGCCTCGAACTCGGAGCCGCGTCGCTCTACGCACCGGCCTACTTCACACTGATCGGACTCGCTCCGAGTTCGGGCGCCCCGCTCACGAACGTGATCGTGCCACTCGAGCCCGGCGTCTCGGGGCCGTTCACCGTGCGATTCGACGGCATTCTCGCGTCGATCGTCGGTCCCGCGGGAGACAACCTCGCCGTGGTGGCCCCGCAGCATGCGCAGGGTCCCGTCGACGTGACTCTCGACGCTCCGGCGAAGAGCGTCACGTTCGAGGCGGGCTTCGCGTACGTCCCTGCTCTCCTGTCGCCGCCCCAGGTGGCGCCGGGCGAGATCCTGAAGCTGCGTGTCGCGGGAGCTCCCGGATCCACCTTCGGCGTGCTCTATGCCGAGGCGCTCGGGTCCGGAATGGTCATCGAAGGGATCGCGGGCGTCCTCGCCCTCGACCTCGCAACGACCCATCCCGTCGGCGTGGTGGCGCTCGCCACCGCGACGAACACCGGCTCCTCGACCAGCGAGGGATTCCTCCAGGTCTTGATCCCGGACGATCCGTCGCTCGTGGGAAGAACCTTCTTCCTTCAGGCGATCGGCCTCGAGCCTTCCGTCTCCGGCCCGACGGCCTCCTTCACCAATCACACGAGCCTGTCCGTCGAAGACTAGGCATCTCGAGCCTCGCGCGGACCGACCGACTGGCCTGTCCTGACACGAGCTGCGATCCCCCCACACAGCCCCGAAAACCCCGAAACAGATTATGCGTTCCCCTCAGGAGATCCCGATGCGATCGAGTCTCTACCTCGTCCTCGCCACGGCGGCCGTTGGCGGCCTGACGGTCGCGACAGCCTTCGCGGGCGCATCCAACGGTGCATCGACTGGAACGTCGAGCACCGTGACGATGGGCACCTCGACGGCGGCCGCGACCTCCCTTGGCGGTCCCCTCGCCCTGCCCCCGCTCCGCATTCAGTACTCCGGTCGATTCTTCGACAACACCGGGCCCGCGCCCCACGCGCCGGTGCCCAACTCGGCCGCGAATGCCATCACGTTCGAGATCTTCGACTCCGCGACGGGCGGCACGAGCCTCTTCGGCCCCGAGACGCAGACGGTCGGCAGCTCCGACGGCATGGTCAACGCGACGATCGGCTCGATCGTCCCGATGACGCCGGCGCAGGGCCTCGCGATCGCCGCCTCCGGCAAGGCCTACCTCCAGATCACCTTCGATAGCCAGGGCGCGGGCGCCGGTCTTCCGGCCGAAGTGTTCCCGCGCATGGAGATGACCTCGTCGGTCTTCGCGATCCACGCGGCGACGGCGACGGACGTCCCCGGTATGGCGATCACGCCCAGCTCGGTCGACACGACAGGCACGGGCGCGGCTCCGGGCACGATCCGGACGAACGACCTCACGGTCACCGGCTCGTCGAATCTCGGCGACACGATCATGAGCGGCCTGACCGTCTCCGGGCCCATCACGGTCTCCGGGGCGACCGTCTTCGGGGGACCGATCACGTTCTCCGAGTCGCCGACGTTCGAGCAGGGGTTCCTCATCCAGGGCGGACTCAAGATCGGTGGCGGCGACGTCGTGCCGGAGGCCGGACCTCCGACCGGTGACACCGCGATCGCCGACAACCTGATCGACTTCACGTCGGGCGCGGCCACGGCTTCGATCATCATCACGGGCGCCCCGAGCCCGGAGACGATCCTCCTCGGCGACGGCATCGACGACAACACGCAGGTCAATGGAGACCTCGCCGTCATCGGAACGCTCGACGCCCAGGGCACCATCTTCAACCAGTTCGGCAACGTCACGGTCGGCGATCAGTTCGTCGTTTCCGGCGCCAACAGCGCGACGTTCACTGGAACGATCGACGCCCAGGGGGCGATCGCGAACTCGGGTGGCGCCGTCGTCATCAACGATGATC
Source organism: uncultured Planctomycetales bacterium (assembly GCA_964545855.1). Lineage (GTDB taxonomy): Bacteria > Planctomycetota > UBA1135 > UBA1135 > JACQFD01 > CAZJHD01. The sequence continues at coordinate 128,576 of CAZJHD010000005.1, read as the reverse complement.
TGCAGGTGAACGCGTCGTTCAGCGTCCTGTTCGCAGGAGCGACAACCCTCACGGGCGCGCTCGACATGCAGGGAGCCGTCGCAAACAGTGGCGGCAACGTCAACTTGAACGACAACGTCGACGTCGCCAACAACCTCACGGTCGGCGGCACGTTCACGGCGAACGGCGGTGTCAACCTGAACGGCAACAGCACGGTGACCGGAAACTTCACGGTGACCGGCTCGTCGGACCTGCAGGGCCCCGTCTCCGACTCGAACAGCGCGCTGACGCTGGCGGACGATGTCATCATCACCGGCACGCTCGACGCGCAGGGGGCGATCGCCAACAGCGTCGGTAACGTCGTCGTGGCGGATCAGTTCACGGTCTCCGGCGGCAATGCCGCCGTGTTCACCGGCACCATCGACGCGCAGGGTGTGATCGCGAACTCGACGGGAGTCGTCGAAGTGAATGACGCGATGACGGTCTCCGGCGGCGATTTCACGGTCTCCAACGCGAACGACACGATCCTCACCGGAGATCTGTCGGTCTCCGGCGACGTGGCGCTCGGTGGAACGATCTTCACGGGCACGGCCGTGACGGACGCCGGCGCGAACACCGATCCGATCATCGTCGACGACCACCTCCAGGTCTTCGGCCGCATGCTCGTCCACAGCCAGACGGCCTTCGGGACGCTCGTCCCGACGGCGGACTCGGCGCTGATCCCGGTTCCCGCCGGCTACGCGGCCTCCGCGATGGTCGTCGACGGATCGGTTCAGATCTTCAGCAGCGGAGTGACCTCCGGCGCGCTGACCGTCGAAGGCAAGATCGTCGCGGCCGACCGCATCGACGCCCAGGGCGGCATCGAGAACACGGCCGGCGGAACGGTCACGCTCAACGGCAACGTCGTCGTGAACGGTGGAACGCTCACCGCGCCGACGATCTCCACGGCGAACCTGACCTCCTCCGGCGGCCTCACGGTCACCGGCGGACCGCTGACGGTGACGGGCGCTCTCGCGACCTTCAACAACGGCATCACGGTCAACAACGTCGTCGTCACGGCGAACGCGGGCCTCACGGTGGCCGGCGCCACGCAGGCGACCTTCACCGGCGTGATCGACGCCCAGGGCGCGATCTCGAATTCGATCGGCAACGTGAACGTGAACGACTCCTTCAGCGTGCTCGGGAACAACCCGACGGTGCTGACGGGGACGCTCGACGTCCAGGGCAACGTGTCGAACTCGACGGGCGACTTCACGGTCGCCGACAACCTGACGGTCTCCGCGGGCAACCTGCTCGTGTCGGCCGGCAGCTTCACGGTCGCGAATGCGAACGCGAGTGTCCTCACGGGCACCCTCGCGGTGACCGGCGCGACCACGATGGCTTCGACCCTTGGCGTCACGGGCGCGACCACGCTCGGCAGCACGCTGTCGGTCGCGGGCGACATCAGCGACCCGAACTCCGCGGTGATCGTCGCCGACGATCTCTCGGTGACGGGCAACCTCGCGGTCACGGGCACGTCGACGCTCACGGGCGCGACGGCGGTTGGCGCGACGCTGACGGTGGCCGGAGCGACGACGCTCAACGGAACGCTGCAGGCGAACGGAGCGACGACCGTCGGAACGTCGGCGACGCCGGCGAACATGCAGGTCTTCGGCGCGTTCACGGTCGGCAACAACGTGGTGGGCCCGACGATCGGGTTCTTCACGTCGACGCTGAACGGAAACGTGGCGATCAACGGCAACTCGACGATCCAGCTCGGTCAGCCGACCTTCACGGTTGGCTCGCTGCTCAGCGGTGGCATCCTCGAGGTCGATTCGACGCTCAACGGCGACCTCGTCGTGAACCAGAACACGACCGTCGGCGACGCCAGCGCGGACACGCTGACCGTCAATGCGACGTCCACGTTCAATGCGAACGTCACCGTGGTCGATGCGGCCACGACGACCATCAACAGCAACACGGCGACGATCGGCAACGCCGGCTCGGACGCGCTCACGGTCAACAGCACGACGAACTTCACGGCGAACGTGACGATGGCCCAGAACCTCACGGTGACGGGCGACATCACGGGCAACGGCGGAGCGAGCGCGCTGACGGTCAACGGCGATGCCTCCGTGACCGGCAACACGACCCTCGGCGGCACGCTCGCCGTGACCGGCGCGACGACGCTCTCCTCGACGCTTTCCGTCGCGGGGAACATCAGCGATCCGGATTCGGCCGTGACGGTCGCCGACAGCTTCCTCGTCACCGGCGACACGACGCTGAACGGCATGCTCGACGTCCAGGGCACTGTGAAGAACACGACGGGCTCCGTCACCGTGGACGATTCGTTCACGGTGATCAACGGCAACTCGACGTCCCTCACGGGCTCGCTGTCGGTGACCGGATCGACGGTCCTCAGCAGCACGCTCAACGTGAACGGCGCCACGGACCTCGACAGCTCGCTGAACGTGGACGGCGTCACCGTCCTCAACAGCACGCTGACCGTGGCCGGTGCGACGACGCTGAACAGCACGCTCTCCGTGGCGGGCGACATCAGCGATCCGAATTCGGCCGTGACGGTCGCCGATGCGTTCACTGTCAGCGGCGGCAACGCGACGACGCTCACGGGCGCGCTGTCGGTGTCGGGTTCGATCAGCGATCCCGACTCGGCGGTGACGATCGCGGACTCGCTGTCGGTGACCGGCTCGACGTCGCTCAGCTCGTCGCTCACGGTCTCCGGTTCGACGAGCCTGTTCTCGACGCTCTTCGTCGGCGGCGGGTCGACGTTCGCCTCGACGGTCTCCATCGCCGGTCTGACGACCATCGGTGGCGGCCCGTCGTTCCCCGGTGACGCGATGACCGTGACCGGCCAGAGCTCGATGCACGGCACGCTGCTCGTCCGCGCGGCTTCGGGCCAGACGACCATCACCCTGCAGGGTGAGGGCGGCGTCATCACGGCGAAGCAGCTCACGGTGCTGGGCGCCAAGAACTTCGTCACGCCGAACCCGGCCGACCCGAGGACTGAGTTCCTCTACGTCGCGCAGGAAGGCCCGGAGAACGGCGTGTACTACCGCGGCAGCGTCAAGGTCGCCGCCGGTGAGACGCGCATCGAGCTTCCGTCGGAGTTCGCGCTCGTGGCGGAGAGCGAGGGCCTCACGGCCACGCTCACCGCGGTGGGCGCGAAGGCGTCGATCTGGGTCGTCGAGCAGGCGCCCGGCTACCTCGTGATCGGTTCGGACGCGGACGTGCGGGTCAACTACCGGGTCGACGGCGTCCGCCTCGGCTTCGCGGGTTACAACGCCGTGCGTCCGAACACGCACTTCCGTCCCGAGACCGTCGAGGACGTGAAGGCGCTGCCGGTCGAGGTGATCGACATCCTCAAGAAGAACGGCATCGTGAACCCGGACGGCACGCCGAACCACGCGGTTCTGGCGACGCTCGAGAAGGGCAACTGATCCGGGACCGGCGGGCAACCGCGCCCGTCGGATCGAAACGAGCAGGGCCGGCTCGCGCGAGCGAGTCGGCCCTGCGTCTTTCCAGAGGGCTGGGGTCTCGAGGAGCCTGCGACTTCCAGGAGGCTGGGCCAGCTCCGAGGCGAGCTGGCATCCGCCCGGCAGCCGCACTACCTCGGACGGTCGCGGTCCGCCATCGACAGGACCGAGTCCATGTCGGCGGGGTCCGTCACCTCGGCGTAGCTCGCGCGGCCGAGAGTCAGGAAGGCCGTCGCCTCCTCTCGCGCCGGTAGTTGGCAGGCTTCGAGCCTCTCGGGCTCGACGACGGGATCGAGGGCATCGACGACCAGATCGGGGATGTAGCGGCGCAGCGCGGCGAGGCGCAGGGCCTCGGCGCGGGGCTCCCCGGGGGTGCCGACGACGGTGACCTGGAGAGTCGGGTGGAGGACCCGATCGACGGCCCGCGCGTAGCCCGCGGCGTAGTAGCCGTACTGCCGGAAATCACCCGTGAAGGAGTCGAGGACCTCCCGTGCGCTGCGCTGAAGGCTCTCGTCGCGAAGAACGGAGCCCAGTCGCGCGAATGCCTCGGCGAGGATCGAGTTCTCGAGGATCGAGCGGTTCCTCCGCACCGGGTGCTTCATGTCGGAGGCGTCGTGGGGCAGATCGTAGAAGCCGCCGGCCGGCGACATGTGGCGGGTACGGAGCACGCCGACGAGGCTCTCGGCGGCGCGGAGGTAGCGCGGCGAGCCCGTGTGGGCCGCGGCGTCGGCGAGCGCGCGAAGGACGTAGGCCTGGTCGGAGAGCAGTCCCGGCAGATGGAACGTCCCGTCCCAGTAGTGGTAGATGCCTCGGGTCTCGTCGAACATCTCGTCGAGGATGAAGTCGACGACGCCGGATGCGACGGTGCGGAGGCGCGGCTGGTCGAGCACGACGGCGGCGAGGAAGAGGGCCGACGCGCAGTTCGCGTTCCAGTCTGCGTAGATCGTGCGGTCGACGCGCGGGGCCGTGCGCGAGCGGCGGCGCTCGATCGGAAGGCCGTAGAACTCGGGGTCGGCGTCCTGGCTCCCGAAGAAGCAGTGCGTCTCGGAGTCGAGGAGGCGCGCTTCGAGCCACCCGAGGATGCCACGCGCCGTCTGCTGGTAGCGCTCGGTGCCGAAGATCTGGTGCGCCTCGAGATAGAAGCGGAGACGGGCGGAGTTGGAGTCGAGCACCTTCTCCGTGTGCGGGAGACGCCAGTCGCGCGACTGCGCGTACCGGAAGAACCCGCCCTCGACTCCATCGTAGATCTCGCCCTGCGCCATGCGGTCGAGGGTCTGGACGACGACGTCGCGCATGCGCTCGTCGCCGTGGCGCGTGAACTGGACGAGGGCGAAGTCGATCGCTTCCGGATGCGGGAACTTCGATCCCGTGCCGAATCCTCCGTGCACGGCGTCGAAGGACTCGAGAACGGACGCGCCGACGGCCTCGACGATGGCCGGGCCGAGCGGTCCGAGGTCGCGACGCTCCTGGGAGCGGAGCCGGATCTCCTCGAGTTCCTCGACCTTGGCGTGGATCTCGTGCCTGTGCTCGTGGAAGAAGGGAGCGACGCGATCGAGGATCGGCGCGAGTTCCGCTGCCGTCAGGAACGTCTCGCCGGCGATGAGGTCGCCGTCGGGCGTCAGGAAGGCGATGGTGGGCCACCCGCCGCAGTTGTAGCGCGCGTTCACGTCGGGACGCCGGTCCTTGTCCACGCGCACCGGCACGTAGGCATCGTGCACGCGGCGCACGATCTCCGGGTCCGCGAACGTCTGCTCGTCGAGGTCGCGGCAATGCCGGCACCAGGAGGCGACGATCGTGAGGAGGATCGGGCGATCGGACTCTCTCGACCTCTGGAACGCGCTCTCGTCCCAGGGGAGCCACTGCAGGGATTGGCGACCGCTTTCCGTCATGGGAGCAACCGAGACGCACGCGAGACCGTGGCGTCACGCTGGCCCCGATGATCGCTCAGGGATGCGGCGCGCGCACTGGCGTTATCGGCGGACGGAGTCGTCGCGAATGAGCGGCGAGGTCGCTCGGTGCGCTGCGCCCGCGGAGGCGGAGGGACAGGCGTCGAAGCGGCCGGGGCGATCGTCGATTGCGCGCGCACGGCGGAGAGTAGGCGCCCTCGTCGAGGGCGTTGCGAAGGAGCTTCCGCCCCTCCCTCTCGGACGCGATCCGGACGGCCGCCGTCTTCGGCTCTCGTGCTACCGGGCGATGCGCGCGTCGCGGATCGAGCGCTTCGACTTCTCCGGCGCGACGGCGACCGTCGGCGCATCGGCCCAGAGATGGTCGAGGTCGTAGTACGAGCGAGCCTCCGGTTGGAGGACGTGCACCACGACGTCTCCGAGGTCGACGAGCACCCACCACCCGGAGGCATAGCCTTCCACGCGCGCGGTGAGGCCGAGGTCGTCCGCGAGATTCTCCAGTTCGTCCGCAATCGCTTGCACCTGCCGCCGATTCGTGCCCGTCGCGAAGACGAAGTAGTCGGCGTAGTGAACCAGGCCTTCGACCCTGTGGAGGGCGAGATCGCGACCTTTCTTGTCGCCGGCAGCGCGTGCGGCCTTCTGCGCGAGATCGAGAGGGGAGGTGCGGACTGCTTTGCTGCTCAAGTGCGCGAGGAAGAGGACGGGGGATTGGAACGCGTGACGAGGCTTCGGGCAAGCGCGTGCATGCGGTCGGTCGGAGGGCCTTCGGCCGACGCCGAGCGGTCCCCCCGCTAACTATCGGCCGCGGAGGCGCGCTGGCTCCTGCCCCCGCGAGACTTCCGCCACGCGTAGAGGAGGGCGCCCGCGAGGGCGAGGCCGAGGAGCGCGAGCAGCACCCAGTTGGATCGGTGCGCCCACTCGACGGCCTTCTCGATGTGCCCGCCGAAGTAGTAGCCGAGGAACACCGACGTCGGTCCCGTGAGCAGGGCGCCCGCGAGGTCGAGCAGGATGAACTTCCAGTAGGGCATCCGCTGGCGTCCCGCGACGAAGTACGCGGCGAGCCGCACTCCCATCAGGAAGCGCGCGAAGAAGATCGCGCGGTCGCCATAGCGAGCGAAGAGGACGTCGAACTTCGCGACGCGCACTGGCGTGAGCTCGTGGCGGATGAGCGGCAGCCGCAGCACCGCGTTCCCGAAACGGCGACCCAGGAAGTAGATGAGGGAGTCGCCGAGGAGGATCCCCGAGACGCAGACGATCGAGGCGAGCCGCCAGTCGAGCGCGCCCATGTAGGAGAGGTACCCCGAGCCGATCAGCGTGATCTCCTCGGGGATGGGCATTCCGAGCCCGCAGAGCACGAGGATCACGACGATCCCGAGGTACCCGTAGTCCGTGAGGAACTGGACGACCCACTCCGGGCCCGGCGGCTTCTGCACGGCGCCCTCGGCGCCCGCCGCCTGTCCTGCGAACGATTGGCACGCGACGATCGCGTCGTGAGCCGCGAGGCGCAGAGAGTCGATCTGGTCCGCGAGCTGCGGAAGTCCTTCGATCACGGGCAGCGAAGCATGAGAGGGCGAGCGTCCGCGAACGGGCGAGCCGTGCGGGACGGGGACGAAAGGCGGGGGAGGATAGCAGCCCGCAGCGGCGGCTCCTCGCGGGCCGCGCCGATGGCGTGGAGCCTCGGTGGCGCTCCTATCGGGAGCGCGCGATCGCCGCGACCGGATCGTCCGGCGCGAATCGCTCGAGAGCCTCGATCGCGCTTCGAAGATCCGCCGAGTCGCCGTTCGCCAGGTACGCGGCGTGGCACACCGCGGCCCGCAGCTCGAGCCCCTCGGCGCGCCGCGCCGCGACCGGGTCTCCCGCGCGCGCCAGCAGCCTCTCGTGCTGGGCGGCGCGCTCGAAATCCCGGGCAGCCTCGCGCTCGCTCCGCAGCTCGAACCTCCGGAGCCCGCGCTCGTCGAGGCACACCGACGCGAGCGCGTGGGCTGGAGGCCAGGAGGCGGCGAGGTCCTCGGCGATCGCGAGCGCCGTGTCCACGGCGGCGGTCCTCTCCTCGTTCGACGATGCGCCGGGGGGCGCGAGCCGATGCAGCAGGAGGAACACCTCGCTCTCGCCGATCCGCGGATTCCCGTTGCCGAGGTCGCGGGCGCGACGCAGGACGGCGAGTCCCGCGCGGGCGCCTTCGACGGCGCCGGCACGTCCCGATCGCGCCTCGGGCACCTCGATCGCGATCTCGTAGGCGAGACGCACGGCGGCGTCGGGGTCGGCAGGATCGAGTTCGAGGGCGAGCTCCTGAAGACGGATCGACTCCGTCGCGTTTCCGGCGCTCTTCGCGAAGCTCGCCCGGAGCCGCAACGCCGACACGACGGCGGGCCGAAGCGGGCCGAGGACGGCGGCGAGGACGCGCGCCGCCGGAGCCGTCGCCGGACGCGGTGGCGGCGCGGGCGCGAGCCACCATGCGACGACGATCGTCATGGCGACGAGGAGCGGGGTCGCGATCCTCATCGCCAGCGGCACCTCGCGATGGCCGCGACGACCGTGGCCTCGAGGCCGAAGAGGACCACGGAGCCGAGACCGCGGCCGAGCGGCGGCAACTCGCGCGCGAGCCAGCCCTGCAGGTCGAAGGCGCGGTCGAGACCGATCCACGCGCGCGGCCCTTCGAAGGGGCCCGCGACGGCGACGGCGAGGAGCGTCGCGGCGAAAGGGATGGCGATCGCGCGATCGAGGAGCGCGGCGATCGCGCTCCCGGCGAGGGAGAGCGCGAAGAGGAGCGGAAGCATCCGGAGCCAGACCGCGATGCAGAGCGCAGCCATCGAGAGCGGCGCGCTCAGCTCGGAGACCGAGCCCGCGGGCCATCGGACCGCCAGGGTGCTTCCCTCTCCGGACGAGAGCCAGACTTCGAAGGCGTCGGGCCCTGGCCATTCGAGGAGGACGCGACACCGAGCCCGTAGCTCGAACGCCTGGGTCTCCCGTTCTCCCCCGCTCGAGACGCCGACGAAATCCGCACTCCAAAGAGCTGTCTCGGGGTCGCCATAGCCGAGAGCGTGACCCACGAGGGGCGTGAGCCGCAGGACGTGGCCCTCCTCCATGCCGTCTTCGACGGAGCCCCGGAAGATGGCCGTTTCCGGCTTCTGCGCAACTTGGCGAGTCCAATCGCTCTCTCGTGTGCGGATCTTCCCGCCCAGCCGAGCGCCCGTTGCCGGGAGGAGCACGAGGAGCCCCGCCGCGACGCCCGCCGCCGCCGCCGCCGCGCCCAGCGCGGGCCCGAGCGCCCGCACGGCGGGGGAGAGCGGCCGCACCGCCACGAGCGGCTGCAACGGCCTCTCGTGCGCTCGCCCCGCGAGGAGGATCGGCGCGAGGAGCGCGGCCGCGCCCGCGACGAGCGTCGTCGCGCCGAGATGGACGGCGCCGCGGATCAGGGAGGTCTCCTCCGGGGATCCGCCGTCGAGGGTCCACGCGAAGGCGGCGATCGCCACGCCGGCGGCGAGCCAGAGCACGGCGCGCCGGCCCCCGACGACACCGCGCGCCGTCGTCTCCACGAGCGCGCCGAGGCCGCCGAGACCGAAGCGATCGGCCGCCGCCGTCATCCCGCGAGCCACGCGCGGAACAGGTCGGCGAGCGACCGCCGGGCAGGGCGCGACGCGACGAGGCGCGCACCCGCCGCCTCGGCGGCGCGCTCGACGTCCTTCCAGCCTCCCGCCGGCTCGCTCTCGAGCACGATCTCGCGTCGCGCGGGGTCGCCGAGGATCTCGTCCACGGTGCCGCGCGCCGCCACGGCGCCGTCGCGGAGCGCGACGACGTGCGTGCACATCCGGTCGACGTCGGTGCCCACGTGCGACGAAAGGACGACCGCCGCTCCGCGTCCGCGGAGCTCGCGCAGGACCTCCTCCAAGACGACGACGCCGAGCGCGTCGAGCCCGCTCGTCGGCTCGTCCAGGAGCACGACCACGGGTTCATGCAGCAGCGCCTGCGCGATGGAGAGCCGGCGCCCCTGGCCGCGCGAGAGACGGCCGACGAGGGTCCGCGACTCCGCGGCGAGGCCGAATCTCTCGAGCACCGCGTCGATGCGCCGCGTCGCGTCGGCGCCGCGGAGGCCGCTCAGGGCCGCGAGGTCGCGCAGGCAGGTGCGCGCGGCGAGATGGGGCGGGAACGGGGCGTCCTCCGGGCAGTACCCCGTCAGGCGGCACGCGCCCAGCGTTCCCGCCGGCCTCCCCGCGATGCGCACGGAGCCCGCGTCGGGGATCTCGATGCCGGCCATGGCCCGCAGGAGGGTCGACTTCCCCGACCCGTTCCGGCCGAGCAGCGCGACCACCTCGCCGCCGCGGACCTCCAGGTCGACGCCGCGGAGCGCCGGCCGTCGGCGGAGCCCGAAGGAGACCGCGTAGGCGCGTGCGAGCCCCTCGACTCGCACGAGGGGCGCCGGCTCGGGAGGCATCCGCGTGGTGGGGTCGAGGGTCGGGCCGGAGCGCCCCGGTGCGGGGCGTCGCGGAGCGCCGATTGTCCCGGCCGCCCGGGAGGGAGTCCAACGACGCCGCTACGATGGAGCCGTGGCTCCGCGCGTGACGCTCTTCGGCCGACAGGGCTGCCATCTGTGCGACGACGCGCGCGACGTGATCGTGCGCGTGGCCGAGCGCCACGCCCTCGTGCTGGAGGAGGTCGACATCGACGGCGACCCCGAGCTCCGCTCCGAGTACGACACGGAGGTGCCGGTCGTCGAGATCGACGGCCGCGAGGTCTCCCGCTACCGCATCACCGAGGACCAGCTCGTCCGGGCCCTCGCTCCGCGCTGAATGCCCCGCATCATCGTCCTCTCCGGAGCCGACGTCGGCCTCGACGTGGAGGTCGCCGAGGGCGCGCTCTTCGGCCGCGCCGACGACTGCCCCGTGCGGCTTCGGGACGCCAGCGTGTCGCGCCACCACGCGCGCCTCGAGCGCGGCGCGTCGGGGTTCGAGGTCGTCGACCTCGGATCGCGCAACGGCATCGCCCGCACGGGAGCGCGCTCCGAACGGATCCCGCTCTCCCACGGCGCCGAGTTCACCCTCGGCGCGCTCCTGATCCGCTTCGTCGACCCGCCCGCCGGAGAGGTGGAGGAGATCGTCCTCGCGCCCGCAACGCCCGCGGTGCCCGCGGCGGGGCCGGCGCCCGGAGCTCCTCCGCCCGCCGCCGGAGGAGCCTCCGCGAGCGTCGGCGCCGCGCGCCGCCAAGCCATCGCGAGCCAGCAGGGTGTCCTCCAGTACCACCGCATCGAGGCCAAGGGCGGATCGCTGATGACCGACGAGGTCTCGCAGCTCGGCGGCTGGATGCGGCTCCTCCTCATCGGAGGCGCCGCGCTCCTCGCTGTCGCGCTCTTCTACGGGAGCTGGAAGCTCGCCTTCGAGATGACCCCCGAGCCGCCCGTGGAGGAGGGCCGCTGACGCCGGGAGGGCGCTCCGTCAGCGCGCGACCTCCCGCAGGAGCGCCGCGAGACGCCGCGCGGAGTCGTCCCAGGAGAAGGCCCGCGCCCGCTCCGGCCCGCGGGCGCCGAGCGCGGCGCGCCGCGCGGGATCGTCGAGGAGCCCGCCGAGGGCCGACGCCCAATCGCCGGGCTCGAAACCGTCGATCCAGAGGCACGCGTCGCCCCCCACCTCCGGCAGCGCCGCCGCCCGAGCCGCGGCGACGGGCGCTCCGAGGCGGAGCGCTTCGAGGAGCGGGATCCCGAATCCCTCGAGGCGCGACGGCACCGCCACCACCGCCGCCGTCGCGAGCAGGGCGACCAGCGCGGCGTCGTCCTCCGCGGCGGCGATCTCGACCCGCGCGGCCACCCGGAGCGCCCGCGCCCGCGTCCGCAGCCGCGCGGAGAGCGGACCGCGTCCCGCGAAGCGGAGCCACGGGCCGTCGCCTCGGCGCGGCAGGAGCGCGAAGGCCTCCAGGAGGAGGTCGCTCCCCTTGCGCTCTTCCAGGTGGCCGACGCACAGGATGCGGCCCTCCGCGCGCCGCGGCGCCGGAGCGGGGAGCGGGAGGTGGTCGGCGGCGTTCGGGATCACCGCGACCTCGGGACCGCCGTCGCCCGCCGCGTCGAGCACGGCGCGTCGCGTCGCCTCCGACGGAGCGACGACCCGCGTCGCGCGCGCGAGTCCGCGCCGCACGACGGCCGGCGCCACCCACCGCCGCAGCGCCGAAGCGGCGCGGGCCGCGGGATCGAGGGCGCGCAGGTCGTGGACCGTGAGCACGACGGGCACGCCGCCGAGCTCGGGAACGGGGAACGACTCGTGGAGGACCACGACGCACCGCTCCGCGCGCGCGAAGGCCCGCAGCGCCGCCGGCTCGCGCGCCGCCCGCAGCGCCGCCGGAGCGGCCGGCACGCTGGCGCGGACGACCGTGAGCCGCGCGTGCTCGAAGGGAGGCTCGATGCGCGGACGCAGGAGGAGCGCCACCTCGATCGCGCCGCCGACGTCGGCGTCGAGGAGTCGCCGGAGGATCTCCACGCGCCGACGGTGGGCGCCGCTCGGCCGGCCGTCGTGCAGCAGCGCGTTCCAGCCGACCCGAAGCGCCACCGCGGCTCCGTCAGTGGTGCGCCGCGGCGCCGTGGGAGCCGCCCGCGCCGGCGGCCGCCGCGCCTCCGAGCGGCTCGAAGACCGACAGGAGCCCCTCGACGGTCTTCGACCATCGGAAGGTGGCCGCGTGCGCGAGCCCCTTCTCGACGCGCTCCTTCCGCTTCGTCTCGTCGGCGTGCATCGACGTCATGGCGCGCGCCACCGCCTCCTCGTCGTCGAGGGGCACCTGGATGCCGGCGTCGCCGGCCACCTCGGCGAGCGACCCCGCGCCGCTGTGGATCACGGGAGTGCCGCAAGCCATCGACTCGAGCACGGGGAAGCCGAAGCCCTCCGATCGCGAGAGCACGAGCGTCGCTCGCGCGCGGCGGTAGAGCTCCGCGAGCTCGCGGTCGGGGACGAAGGAGAGAGGCGTCACGTACTGCCGGAGCCCGAGGCCGTCGGCGTAGCCGAGCGCGCGGTGGAGCTCGACGCCGGCCGGGCCCGCGATTAGCAGCCGCGCGTCGACGTTCGACCGGTCGCGCACGATGCGCAGCGCGCGCAGCGCCAGGTCGAAGTTCTTGATGCGGCGCGGAGCGGCGACGACGAGGAAGAACGGGTAGTCGGGCCGGATCTTCCACTTCTCGACGTCGTGGGCCTCGCCCTCGGGCGCCTTGGGAGCGAAGCGCGCGCCCACGCCCCAGGGAACGACGGTGAGCTTCCCCTTGGAGCCCTTGCGCAGGTTGGAGCGCAGGAACGCGTCGGCCGTCGCGCGCGACGGGCAGACGATGCGCGTCGCGAACCACGCGTCGAGCGTCGCCCAGAGGCGGTGGTCGAGACCCGTTCCTTCGTCGCCGCGCGTGCCGGGCACCTCCCAGGGCACTTCGTGCACCGTCGCGACGGTGGCGCAGCCGGCGCCTCGCGGGAACGCGGAGACCGTCGACCAAAAGACGTCGATCTTCTCGGCCTTCACGAACTCCTCCGCCGGGCGGCCGCGCCATCGCTTGCCGCGCGCCGGGATCGCGACCGAACGGACGGCGCTCCTCGGCGCCGCCGGCAGCTCGATCGGCGCCTCGCGGTCGGGCGCCACCACGAGGAACTCGTGGGACGTCTCGCGCGAGGCGAGCTCGCGGACCACCTCCCGCACGACCCGGCCGACGCCGGTGGGATTGGGTTCGAGGAGGGGAGACCCGTCGATCGCGATGCGCATGGGGCGGAGAATCTACTCGAAAGGGTGTCACGCACCCTTTCCACCGGATCACACCTTCAGCGCGCGACGGTAGGCCGCGACGGTCGCCTTCGCCGTGCGCTCCCAGGTGAACCGCTTCGCGTTCTCGAGGCCGCCCTCCACGATCCGGCGGCGGAGATCGTCGTCGTCGAGCACCGCGCGCACGGCGTCGAGGATCGACGCCTCGTCCTCCGGATCGCAGTAGGCAGCCGCCTCGCCGCACACCTCGGGCATCGACGACACGGCCGACGTCACCGACGGCACGCCCAGCGCCTGCGCTTCGAGCGGCGGGAGCCCGAAGCCCTCGTAGAGCGACGGATAGAGCATGAGCGCCGCGTGCTTCACGAGGTTCGCGATGCGGTCGTCCGGAACGTCGGGATCGAGGATCACGCGCGAACGCGCCGGCGAGACGGCGAGCGCGCTGTAGAAGGGCTCCGAGAGCCAGCCGCGCTTCCCGGCGACGACCCAGTGGTGCGGGTAGCCCGCCGCGTGGAGCCGCTCGAAGACGCGCAGGCAGCGCATGTGGTTCTTGCGGGGCTCCACGGTCCCGAGCGTCAGCAGGTAGGGCGTCGGATGGGGCGGCTCCGCCGTCATCGGCATGTGCTGGAAGTGGTCCATGCCGAGGGGCGTCACGAGCACGCGGTCCATCGGCGCGCCGCAGCGCACCACCAGGTCCATGGCGGCGAATTCCGACGGAGCGAGCACGACGGCGGCCTCGTCGATCAGGTCCTGCGTGATGCGCCGGAGGTTCGCCGTGGCCGCCGGACCGTGGAACGCCTCGTCGACGGCGAAGGAGGCGTCGAAGATCGTCGCGACGATCCTCGCGCGGCGCACCGGGAGGCGGACGAAGTCGGTCCGGTGGAAGACGTCGCATCCGCCGATCCAGTCGTCGGCGCCGCGACCGAGCACCTGGTGCGCGAGGAGGATCGCGCGTCCGGGGATCCGCCGCCGGTGGTGCGTCACGCGCGCGGCCCGGAGGTCCCAGAGCGCGCGCGGGATGCGCGGCCTCGCCCAGGAGTGCGTGAAGAGCTTCAGGCGGTCGTCGGCCCCCATCTCGACGGCCAGCGCGCGCGCGAGCATGCGGCCGTAGCGCGCGATGCCTGCGAACTGGAGGACCGCCGGGCGGTAGTCGAGGCCGATGATCATGGAGCGAGCCGCGCATCGTCGCGCCGGAGCCGCCGGATCGCGAGGAGGGCTCCGCAGGCGACGACTCCTTCCGTCACGACCGACGACCAGGCGGCGCCGACGGCTCCCATCGACGGAACGAGGGCGAAGTTCGCCACGAGGTTCGCGGCGAGACCGACCACGGACACGGCGAGGGCCGTCCGACCGCGGCCGGCGGCGACGAGTCGCACGAGCGCGAAGCCGCCGACGTAGATGAGCCCCGAGGTGATGCACATGGGGCCGAGGACGCGCGCCGAGCTCGCGTAGTCGGAGCCGAAGAGGAGGACCAGCAGCGGCTTCCGCAGGAGGAAGAGCACGCCGCCGACGGCGAGGCCGATGGCGGCGAGCGCGAGCGCCCAGCCGCGCTCGAAGGCGGGGAGCCGCGCCGGATCCGATGCCCGCAGCTTCACGAGCGCCGGGAGGACGGCGGCGCCGAAGTAGACCGACAGCAGGATCGCGAACCCGCTCACGCGGTAGGCCGGGATGAACTCCGCGGCCGCCTCGTCGCCGGCGAGGGAGCGCGCGAGGATCGGGTTCATCGAGTAGTACGACTGGCGCACGACGGCCCCGAGGCCGAGCGTGATCGACTCGTGCAGGAACGCACGGCGGTCGATGTCGGCCGTGCCCTCCGGGAGGTCCGCGTGCACGGCGAAGGCGAGCGCCACGTTCGCGATCGACGTGCCCGCGAAGAGCACGACGAGCATCGAGCCCGCGTCGCGGAGGCCGAGGGACACGAAGGCGAGCGTGCCGACGAGACCCAGCAGCGAGCCGAGCACGCGGAACGCCTCGCTGCGTCCGAAGCGGACGTCGGCGTGGAGCACGGCGACGCTCACGCCGGCTGCGTGGGAGAGGAATCCGAGGGAGGCGACCGTGACGAGCACGACGTCGGGGTCGCCGAGGCCCCAAGCGGCGAGCGCCGTCACGCCGACGGAGATCACGGCCGTGAGGACGCGGAAGCGCACGGCGGCGCGGACGGCGGCGCGCGCCGTCGCCGGATCGCGCGCGACGCAGCGGACGGCCGCCTGCAGCGATCCGAAGTCGACGAAGGCGTCGAGGACCTGGAAGAGCGCGAGGGTGGCCCCGTAGCGGCCGAAGGGCTCCCGGTCGAGGACGCGCGCGAGGACCGCCAGGATCAGGAAGGCCGTCACCGCCGTGACGAGGCGGGCGGCCGACTGGAGCGCGGTGCCGATCACGACGCGCCGGCCGAAGCCGGCGCCGGTCGCGGCGGCGGGGATCACGGATCCATCGAGGCCGGTTGGGCGAGCGCCTCGTCGACGCGACGGACGATCACCTCCGTGAAGGCCCGGGTGCCGAGGCTCCCGCCCAGGTCGCGCGTCCGCTCGCCCGCCTCGATCGCTCCCGCGATCGAGGACCGCAGGGCGTCGGCGCAGGCGACCTCTCCGAGGTGGCGCAGCAGAGTCGAGAAGGCGAGCAGCGCCGCCGACGGGTTCGCGAGGTCGCGGCCCGCGATGTCGGGCGCCGATCCGCCCGCCGGATCGAAGAGCGCGAGGCGCACGTTCTGCGCGGAGTCGAAGGCGTAGGAGGCCGAGTCGCCGAGCCCGATCGACCCCATGAGCCCGCAGGCGAGATCGCTCAGGAAGTCGCCGTACTCGTTCGGAGTGACGACGACGGCGTAGTCCTCGGGCCGCATCACGAGACGCGCGAGGAGCGCGTCGAAGAGCTCGCGGCGGTGGGGCACGTCGGGATAGCGCTCGCGCACCAGATCCACCGCCTCCTCGAAGAGGCCATCGGCGGCGCGTTGCACGGTCCACTTCGACGTGGAGACGACGCCGCGGCCGAGCTGCCGCGCGAGGTCGAATGCGAAGGACGCCGCCTCCATGCTCGGCACCTTCTCGATGACGCGCATGGAGACGGCGGCGTCGGTGCCCACGCGGCGACCCCGGTCCATGTAGGTGCCGCCGGTCGCCACGCGGACGATGTGGAGGTCGATCGGCTGGCTGAAGTGCGTCGGGATCCCCGGGATCGTCGCGACGGGCCGGTGGATGACGGAGAGACCGAGCCGCTCGCGGAGCACCGCATTCGGGCTCTCGGCGAAGGTCTCCGTCGGGTACTTCAGCGCGACCCGGTGGCGCTCCACGAGCGTCACGGTTTCGGCGTACAGCGGCTCGGCTCCTCGTGTCTCGCGGCTCGCGCGCGACAGATCGATCGGGTGGAAGCGCAGGCGCGCGGGAAGGCTGCCGGCGACGCGGTGCACGGACTCGTGGAGCTCGCGCGAGATCCCGTCGCCGAGGATCTCGGCGACGTCGTGGGCACTCTGGTTCATGGAAGGGGGCGGGAGAAAGCCGCCCTTGTAGCATGGCCGCGCGATGCGATGCGCAGCCCCGGCCTGGACCGCCGCGCTGGCGTGGGTGATCCCCGCCTGCGCGCAGCCGGCGCCCCTCCCCGCGGAGGTGCGCGTCGCCGCCGATCGGCCCGCCGAGTTCTCGGCGCGCTTCGTGTCGAACCTCGTCCTGGTGGATGCGCGCATCGACGGCGAGCCCGTGGATCCGTTCCTCCTGGACACGGGGTCCGACGTCTCCGTGATCGACCGGGCGCACCTCGGGCAGCTCCGGCTCGTCCGGGAGAGTTCGGCGCTCGCGCACGGAACCGGCGGCACCGTGGCCACGGCGACGGTCCGCGCGCGCGAGTTCGACGCGGGGCCGATCCGCGTGACCGACCCCGTCTTCCTCGTGCTCGACCTGGAGCGTCTGCGCCGCGTCCTCGGGACGCCGATCGGAGGCATCCTCGGCCTCGACTTCCTCGAGGGCTTCGCCCTCACCATCGATCCGGCGTCCGAGCGCGTAGAGGTCGCGCCCAGCGGATCGAGCGGCGCCGCGCCTCCCGGCGCCGTGCGCCTTCCGCTGCGGCGCCGCGACCAGCTCTTCGGCGCCGAGCTCGACTTCGGCGACGGCCGGCGCGTCTCGCTCCTCGTCGATACGGGCATGACGAGTGCCGTCTCCCTCGACGCCGCCCACGCCCGGCGTCTCGACCTCGGCTCCGGCGAGCGCCGCAGCGGAGAGTTCCGCGTCGGCATCGGCGGAGCCTCGCGCTCGGAGTCGGTCCGCCTGCCGGTCGTCTCCCTCGGGCCCTTCGCGATCGGAGGAGTCGACGTCGTGCTGGAGCGGCCCGCCGGAGGCTTCTCCGGCGCCATCGGCGGAGGTCTCCTCCGCTACTTCCGCGCGACCTTCGACCCGGGCGCTGGCTGGCTCGAGCTCTCGAACGCACCGGGTTCCTCCGTGCGTCTCGGCGAGGAGAACGCGACCGGCATGCGCGTGGAGCCGCGCCGTGAGGGGTGGCGCGTGATCGGCGTGCGCGCCGGGACGCCGGCGGCGGAGGCGGGGATTCGCGCGGGCGACGTCCTCACCCGGATCGACGGCGCGCGTCCGCCGCGCTGGGGATCGCGCGCCGTCCGCGAACGGCTCGGCGCCGGAGCGCCGTCCATGGAGCTCGTCGTGCAGCGGGGCGCCGAGGAGTTCGCGACCCGGCTCGCTCCCGCGGAGCGGCCCGTCGACGGGCCTGGCGCGGAGGCGGAGCCGGCTACGCCTCCGCCTCGCCCGCCTTCGTCTCGGTGACGGCCGCAACGCCCGGCATCGGGACCGGCCGCGTCGAGCTCCAGCCGACCGTCACGGCGGACAGGAGCGGCAGGGAGCCGATCGTCCCCGAGAGCAGCAGCTCGACGAAGCGACGCGCGAGGCGACGTGCCCTCGCTCCGCGGACCTGATCGGGCCGGCGGGCGCCATGCGCATCCTCCACTGGTTCCGCAAGGACCACCGACTCGACGACAACACGGCGCTCGCCGCCGCCGCCGCCGAGGCGAAGGGAGACGTCGTTCCCGTCTACGTGAGCGAGCCCTCGGTCCTGCGCGATCCCCGCATGGGGGGCGCGCGGCTGCGGTTCGCGCTCGACTCCCTGCGGAGCCTCGCGTCCGACATCGGGCGTGCCGGCGGCCGCCTCGTCGTTCGCTCCGGCGAGGCGGCGGAGGTGATCCCCGCGCTCGCTCGGGAGCTCCGGGCCGATGCGGTGCACTGGAACGCCGAGCACGAGCCGGCCCTCGCCGCGCGCGACCGTGCCGTTGCCGCCGCTCTCGAGGCCGCCGGCGTCCGCGCGCGCGTCTTCGACGATCGGCTGCTCGTGGCGCCCGGTGCCGTCGCGACGAAGGCCGGGAAGCCCTACACGGTCTACACGCCGTTCCGGAAGGCCTGCGAGGAGCTCGCGATCGGCGAGCCGCTGCCGCGCGTCGCGCGTCTCCGGAACGTCGCCGGCGTCCGCAGCGTCGACTGGGCCGATCCGATCGGCCTCTGTCGGACGCTCGGCCTCGACCCTGGTCCCGAGGAGATTCCCGCCGCGGGCGCGCGCGCCTCCCACGGCCGGCTCGAGGCCTTCTGCGAGGCCGCCCTCGCGGACTACGCGACGGGGCGCGACCTCCTCGATCTCGACGGAACGTCGCGGCTCGCCGCCGATCTCCGCTTCGGAACGATCTCCGTCCGCACGGTCGTGGCCCGTGTGCGCGAGGCCACTCGCGGGAACGCCCGCGCCGCGGCGAGCGCCGCCAAGTTCGTCGAGGAGCTGCGTTGGCGCGACTTCTACACCCATGTCCTCCACCATTTTCCCCATGTCGAGCGGCGCGCCTTCCGCCCGGAGATGGACGCCGTCGCCTGGGACGACGACCCCGAGCGGCTCGCGCTCTGGACGCAGGGGCGCACCGGCTACCCGGTGGTCGACGCCGCGATGCGCGCGCTCCGCGCCACCGGCTGGATGCACAACCGGGCGCGCATGGTGGTCGCGTCCTTCCTCACGAAGGACCTCGGGATCGATTGGAGACTGGGGGAGCTTCACTTCCTTCGGGAGCTGGTGGATGGCGATCTCGCGAACAACAACGGTGGATGGCAGTGGGCGGCCTCGACGGGCACCGACGCCACGCCTTGGTTCCGGATCTTCAACCCCGTGCTGCAGGGCAGAAGGTTCGATCGGTCCGGACGGTTCGTGGCGCGCTGGGTGCCCGAGCTCGCCAAGCTCTCTCCCGCGTCGCGGCACGCGCCGTGGGAGGTTTCGCCCCTCGAGCTCTCGGAGGCGGGCGTCGTCCTGGGGGAGACCTATCCGCGTCCCTGCGTCGACCACGCCAAGGCCCGGAAGCGGACCCTCGCGCGCTTCGAGGCTGCCGCCAAGAAGTCGCCCAAGAGGCGCCGGTAACGTTCGGAGCGGCCCGGTCCTGGGTCGGTCCGAGCCCTGGGCGCCCGCCGGGTGCGAGAATCGGCCCATGACGATCGCCGCTCCCGCTGCTCCGACCGCGTCCCCGCGACGCGCCCCCGCGGTCCTCGGGCTCGCGCTCTTCGTTCTCCTCCTCGCGCCCGCCTGCGGGAGCCGCACGGACACGCGGCCGGCCCTCGGCGCCGTCATGGGACACGTCCTCGAGCGGCACTCGAAGACGTGGCTCGCCGGGCAGGCCGGGAACTGGCCCCTCGCGGAGTTCGAGATCCGCGCGCTGCGCGACGCCCTCGGCGACGCGACGCGGCACCACCCGACCCACGGCGAGCAGAAGCTCCCGATCGCAGCGCTGGTGCCGCAGGTGATGGACGGGCCGCTCCGCGAGCTGGAGGGCGCCGCCCGCGCCCAGGACGGCGCGCGTTTCGCGAAGGCCTTCGACGCGACGACGGCCGCCTGCAACGCGTGCCACCACGCGACGTCGAGGAGCTTCCTCGTCGTGCAGCGTCCGGCGGCGAATCCCTTCCCGGGGATGTCCTTCGAGCCGGGGGCGCCCCGCTGACGGCGCGAGACGCTGGGGGCGTCCGAGCCTCCGCGCGTCCTCGCTCGCCGATCACTCCGTCGCCGCCGATGCGGCCGCCCCTGCATTCCGACGACGGCGCATAGACTCGACGCCGGAGACGCACCCCAAGCGCACCCTCGAACCCACGCCCACGATCTCCCTCCTCGGCCCCGCGCTGCTCCTCGCGCTCTTCTCCGCGTCCGCCGCGGCGCAGATCCTCGCGCCACCGAGCGGCAATCCGTCGATCGCGACCCCCCGGCACCTCGCCACGGGCGACGTGAACGGCGACGGCGCCGCCGACGTCGTCTGCGCGAGCGCGGCGAGCCTGACGGTCCGCGTGCACCTCGGGAATCTCACCGGCGCGCTCGCGTCGTGGGCCACCTTCGGAACGGCGCAGACGCCGACGTCCCTCGCGCTCGCCGACTTCAACGGCGACGGGATCCTCGACCTCGCCGCGAGCGAGTGGAACGACCGCATCGAGACCTGGCGCGGGAACGGCGACGGAACCTTCCAGCCGCCGCAGACGCTGCTCGTCACGGGCACGCTCCCCTCGCAGGTGATCGCGGTCGACATCGAATCGAACGGAGTCTGCGACCTCGTCTCCGCGAACTACGCCTCCCCGGCGGTCCGCTTCTACCAGGGGAACGGCCTCGGGGCGTTCGCCCTGAGCTCCTCTTTCGACGTCGTGCCCCAGGCGACCACGATCGCGGTGATGAACCTCACCAACGACGGTCTCGCCGACTTCGCCATCGGCGGCGCGTTGCCGTCGCTGAGCCTCCTCCTCTTCTCCTCGAGCATCCTCGGCTGGGGCGGGACCTACTACTCCATCGCCGGCGTCGGCGCGATGAAGCTCGCCGTCGCCAATTTCGACGGAGATCCCCTGGAAGACGTGGTCGCGGTGCGATTGGGGGCGAACCAAGTCGACCTCGTGAAGAACTTCTCGCTCCTGGGCGCCACCTTCTCGACCGTGCCCCTCGCGGGCCCGGCCCACGACGTCGTGGTCGGCGACTTCACGCGCGACGGAAACACCGACTTCGCCGTGTCGAAGCCGGCGCAGAACGACTGCACGCTCGCCGTCGGGAACGGGAGCGGTGTCTTCGGCGTGGGGAGCTACGCCGCCGGATCGGCTCCCTGGGGTCTCGCCGCCGCCGACCTCGACGCCGACGGGCGCCTCGACCTCGTGGCCGCGAGCGAGGGGTCCGCGCAGCTCTCCACGCTCCTGAACCAGCTCGCCCCGTCGGCGTCGACGTCGAGCTACGGCGCCGGGACCACCGGTTGCTGGGGCAGATCGGGCATGGCGACGAACGGAGCGCCCCACATCGACAACCCGAACTTCCGCTTCCACGCCACCAACGTCCCGGCGAACGCGCTCGGGCTCTGCCTCGTGGCCGACGTCGCGATGGTGCCGTACTTCGACCCCTTCGGTCTCGGTATCTGGCTCCACCTCGACGTCTTCGCCGCGAACGACTTCCTGGGTTTCGACTTCTACAGCGACCGCGGGCGCACGGCGGCGGCGCCCGTGCCGCTGCCGAACGCGCCCCTGCTCATCGGGAAGACCTTCTATGCCCAGGGCATCTGGGTGGAGAGCGCGGGCGACGGCCTCTCCTGCTCGTCCTCGCCCTATCCGCTCAGCTCGACGCGCGGCGTCGCCTTCACGCTGCTCCCGCCCTTCGCGCCGTAGGGGCGCGCCGTCACGCGCCGGTCCTGCAGAAGCAGGACGCTCGGATCGTGACGTCGGCGCGCTTCCACGACTCGCGCTGGCGCGCCTCGACGGTCTCCGCCTCGGCGACGGCGCCGCGGCGGCGCAGGCACTCGGCGAGGCCGTGCAGCGCCCAGCCGTTCCCGGGATGTCGCACGAGGTCGGCTCGGTAGACCTCCTCGGCCTCGGCGACGCGTCCCTGCTCGAGGAGGAGCGCGCCGAGCGCGTGGCGCGCCGGCTGCATCCAGCCCCAGGGCTCGTCGTAGCGCAGCGCGTCGTCGAGACGCACGGCCTCGCGCAGGTGCGCGAAGGCGGCGTCGTGGTCGCCGCGGCGGTACTCGTGCTCGCCCGCGAGCATGGCGCGGCCGATGGCGAGGACCGTGTGCGCCGGGTTGTTGCCGACGGTGTAGCCCTCGGGCACGCGGGCCGCCTCGCGCTCGAAGGCCCCGCGCTCGCGACCGGCCTCCGCGACGCGGCCCGTCGCGGAGAACGCGAGACCCCGCGCGTAGTGGCTCACGGCGCGGGCGAGCGGGAACGCCTCGCCGGGTGCGGGCTCGCGGAGGATCGCCTCCCAGTCTCCGAAGCGCACCATCACGTGGAGCGTCGTCGGCACGAAAGCCTCGAGAACCGCGGGGAGCGTCGACACGACGGCGGGCGTGATGCTCGCCTCCAGATCCCGCGCCGCGCGCAGTGCGACCTCGCGGCGCCCGTCGAACATGGCGGCGTACACGAGGAAGTGGAAGTTGTGCGCGTGATACATCGCGTACATCCCCTGGAGCCCCGAGCGTTCGACACGCGGAGCGTCGGCCTCGAGGGCGCGCACGTTCGCGTCGACGGCTTCCGCGTAGCGGCCGAGGCGGATGTCGATGTGCGACGGCATGTGCACGAGGTGGCCCGCGGCGGGGACGAGGTCGCGCAGCCGGTCGGCGGCCGCGAGAGCGCGCGCCGGATCGGGCGAGGCCTCGACGGTGTGGATGAGGGAGTGGTTCGCGCCCGGATGGCGCGGGTGCGACTCGAGGACGCGCTCGAGGGTCGCGACGATCTCCGGTGTCTCGGGCCGCGCTTCGCCCTCGGGCGAGTAGAAGTCCCAGGGGCGCAGGTTCATGATCGACTCGGCGAAGAGAGCGCCGACGTCGGGGTCGTCTCCGTGCGCGCGGTAGACCTCGCGCATGGCGTTCGCGTAGGCGCGGTTCAGGACCATCTGGTCCTCCGGCGGCGGCCACGCGTAGCGATTCGAGAGGGCACCGATGAGAGCCTGCTCCACGGGCGAGGCGCCGCCCGCGATCGTCACCGCATGGCGCATCGCCTCGTGGGCTGCGCGGTTCCGCGCCTCGTCCATCGCCGCGTCGTTGATGTTCGGGCCCGCCGCGTAGGCGATGCCCCACCAGGCCATGGCGCAGGACGGGTCGATCTCCGTGGCGCGCGTGAAGGCGCGCGTCGCCTCGTCGTGGTCGAAGCCGTAGCAGAGGGCGAGGCCCTGGTCGAACCAACGCTGCGCCTCGGGCGACGCTGTCGTGACCGTCCGGTGGAACCCGCCGATCGCCTCCGGCGGCAGCAACTCGGGCCCGCGCGGCGCGCTGGCGCACGCGGCGAGGAAGAGGACGAGCACGGAGGAAGCAGCGAGTCGAAGGAGCGAGAGCGTCATGGCGAAGAGGATTCGAGGGAAACGAGGCGGGAGCGCCCGGCCGCGGATTCGCGCGACTATGGTAGGGCGCTCTCCTCGGGCTCGGGCGATTGCGAGCCGCGGGGAACGGCGCGCGTCGTGGGAGCCGAACGGGGAATCTCGCGCCGACGCGGAACCTGGGAGCCCGTGGCGAGGTCCTCCGAGCAGAGCAAGGGCTCTCGGACATCTCGAGCACGCGCAACCTGTGGAAGCCATCGAGCTCGAAGGCGGATCCGCCGAGGATGGTGAGCTTCCCTCCGGCTGGGACGTCCGCCGGATCCGACACGGCGACGGGGCAGAGGGGCCCGCACCGCCGGTTTCGAGGTCGCCGCGCCGCCCGCGCGGCGGCCGGCCCCGTTCGCCAGCGTCAGACTCCGAGAGAGGCGTTGATGTGCTTGATGCTCGTCGCGCGGTAGCCGCTCAAGTTCGCCATCAGGACGATCGCGGACTGCCTGAGGCGAACGACGCGCTTGACGTTCGCCTTGTTCTTGGAGGACTTGTCGGCGTCGAAGTCCTTCTGGAGCTTCTCCAGCTCCTTGCATCCCTTCACGAGTCCCTTGGCCACGAAGGACGCCTGCGTCGACTCCTGGAGCTGCCCCTTGTCCGAGGCGTCCTGGAGGCCCGAGGCGACCTGCTCGAGCTGGCTCATCCCGGTTTCGGTGAGATTCGACGCGAGGGCGAGATCGGCGTTCGGCCCGTTGAGGAGCGCCTCGAGGATCGACATCGTCTCGAGGAACTCCTGCAGTCCGTTCATGAGCGGCTGCTCCACGGGGCCCATGAGGTCGGGTCCGCGGAGCTTCGGGTAGTCGACGAAGAATCCGCCCTTCTTGTGGAGCTGAACGACTCCGACGCCGAGCTGCGACTTCGTGAGCTGGTCGATGATGTTCGGCTTCTTGAAGATCTCGATCTCGGCGCCGATGGGCTGCGGAGGACTTCCCTGCATCGGGCGTGCGTAGATCTCCAGGATCGTGTTCGACTGCCGGAACCCGAGCGCGACCTGCTTGGCGTTCGGCACGAGCTTCGCCGTGCCCTGGGGTCCCGCTTCGCTCTGGGAGAACACGAGGAAGCCGTTCACGTCGGGCCGGTAGGCCGCCGCCACGACGTCGAACTGCAGCGGATTCGAGTCGGGCGGGCTGTCGACCTCCAAGGCGGCGAACGACTGGCCGGGGACGAGACCCTCGGTCGACGAGATCCCCACGGTCACCTCGGCGTCGAACGTCCCGTAGAGGTCCCGATCGAGCTGCAGGAAGCCGAAGGCGCCGTCCTTCTTCGCCTGGAAGAACAGCCGCTTGTCCTTCTTGTCGGCCGGCGAGCCGTCGGTCGGGTCGTGGTAGAGCTTGTAGCCGAGCGAGACGTCGTTCAGCACGCTGCGGATCGGCGCGCGCTTGAGGTCCGTCGGCCCCGAGTAGTCCCAGCAGAAGAGCCGATCGCAGCTGTTGCAGCCGGAGAGTGCGAGGAGAGCGCAGGCCTGGAGCGTGCGAACCAGGAAGCGGGAGTTCGGGCGCATGGTTCGGTGGGTCCCCGAAGGGGAGCAAGCGTCGAGGGCGATTGCGTCGGCACCTCGAATCGCCGCTCCGGGGAATCGGGGACGGCGCCTCCTGCAGCGGCCTCCCTTCCGGAGCAGCTCCCTGGGCGGACCGGACGGCTCCCCGTCCGCGACTCGCGCGGGTCGCCTCCGATGGGGAGATCGACGGTCAAGGTCGCAGGCGATCGCGCCCGATGCACCTCCGGCGCGCCGGCTCGTCGCGGCTCGGCGCCGCGGCGATGGGACGCGTCGCGGAAGGACCCAGGCACGAGAGGGCCGCCCTGGCCCGGGAGATTCGGATGAGGAGCGATTCGGTCGAGGTTCCCGCGGGACAGGAAGTCGTCGTGATGGGCGCGGCGGTGCAGCCCTTCCTCGTGAGGGCGCGTTCGGGAGTCTGGATCCTGAATCTCGGCGCGAGCGCCGACGCCGAGCCGGCGCTCGAAGCCGTCGAAGGCTTCGTGGCGCAGGAGATCCGCGCCAGCGTCTTCTGGTTCGTCCAGAGGGAGTTCCTCGCGGCGTACTCCCGGTCGCAGCCGACGCAGGAGCGCGTGCGCGACATCGTGGCGGCGGCCGCCGGACGGATCGGGCACTGCGCCGTGGTGCCCTGCGGCTTCGAGGACCGTGCGGCCCTGGAGTCGCTCGTCGCGTCCGGCTTCGGAGTGCACTTCGCCCACGAGGACGGCGCCTGCCTCGTCGAGGTGCACCGTCCCGAGGGAATCACGATCGGCATGCCGGGCCCGCCCTTCGTCTCGCGCTGAACGGGCCGCGGACCGCTCCGCGAGCCGGTCAGAAGGGAGCCGACTCGCTTTCCGAGGTCGTGAAAGAATCGGCGCCGGGCGACCGCCGGCTGCGAGCGGCTGCGGCGTCGTCGCTCCTCCTCCGCAACTCTTCTCGAGTTGCGTCGTCGTCGCTTCTTGCCTCGCTCGCTCTCGCTCGGCCTCGGGGCTGCGGCGGCGATTCTTTCACAACCTCTCCGTCGTCTCCGGCGGCGGCGGCGAACGCCGGCGGAGGCGGATGCGATGGAGGAGCTCCGCGAGGCCGCGGGACGTCGGCTCCGCCGAGGCCGCGAATCGCTTCCAGGGGCCGAACTCCGTCGCGAAGGGATCGTGGAGATCCCGTCGCACCGATCTCGTGACGTCGACCACCACCGACCAGTCCATCCAGAGGTCGCGCGTGTGCTCCGCTTGCTCGTGCAGGAGGAGCGCGCGGGCGCGCGCCCGCGTCTCCACCTCGGGCACGAAGGGGATGGCTTCGCCACCGGGCGCGATCTCGGGGCCGACGCGCGCGTCGAGGGCGCCGGCCCGATCGAGCCGGTCGTAGGCCGAGTCGGAGTCCGTGAAGTCGTGGTAGCTCTGATCGAGCATCGCGAGCTCGAGGCAGAGGTCGCGGCGCCGTCGAAGCGAGGTCCACGGGGCGCCCGCCTCCCGCAGGAACGCGTCGAAGAGCTCGTACTTCGTGAACG
This sequence comes from uncultured Planctomycetales bacterium, assembly GCA_964545855.1. Taxonomy (GTDB): domain Bacteria; phylum Planctomycetota; class UBA1135; order UBA1135; family JACQFD01; genus CAZJHD01. The sequence goes on along the minus strand of CAZJHD010000005.1, from coordinate 102,209 downwards.
CGTCGAGCCTGCGCGCGAGCCAGGGGCGGTCGTCGCGCGCGAGCGCGTCGAGCGTCTGCTGCCAGTCGGCGAGCGTGCGCGGAACCCACGCCGGCAGATCGGCGACCGAGTCGGCCCACCGCCGTGCGCCGTCGAGGTAGACGCGCTGCACGGCGACGGCGGACTCCCGTGCGCGAGGCGGAGAGCCGGGCCGTGCGAGGACGTTCCAGCGGCGCATCCACGCGAGCCACATCGTCGGGCCCGGGCGACTCGGCCGGGCCGGAACGCGCTCCGCGAGCCCCGGATCGAAGAAGATCGCCTTCAGCGCGAGCGCGGTCGCTCCGAACTGGAGCGCGCGGTTGAAGGGGCTCCGGTGGCCGTCGCCGAGGATCAGGTGGTACCGGAAGCCGGGCACGGCTCCCGCCGTGAGGCTCTCGTGCCGCGCGGTGCTGTGCAGGGCGCGGTGGCGGACGGTCTCGCCCCCGGAGTCGAGCTCGAGGAAGACGGGCCGCGCTCCCGCGAGGAACCGACCCGAGGGGAAGTGCACTCCGCCCGCACCGCCGAAGAGCCGCGACGCGAGGAACGGGAGGATCGCGGCGCCGAAGGTCTCGGGCCGCTGCTCCACGAAGTAGTTCTCGTGGGAGCCCCAGGTGGGCGACGAGGCGTGGAGCAGGCCGTCGTGGTTGTTGTTCAGGAGATGCAGACGACCGAGGGTCTCGTCGCTCGCGCGCTCGGCCGCCTGCGCCGCGAGCCGGAGCTGCCGGTCGTGCAGGAGTGCCAGCACGTACGGCGAGTGGCATTCCGCCGCGGCGAGCTCGAGGTGCATCCCGCAGTCGATGTAGACGCGGCCATAGCCGTTGAAGATGCCGTTCGAGCAGGAGACGGAGGGTGCCGCCCGCGCGATCTCGCGCATCGCCTTCTGGAGCGCGAAGGGGAGCTGCTCGAACCGCTCCGACGGCTCGAGGAAGGCCATGCACTCCTGCTCCGTGCTCATCACGAATCGTGCGTCGACGGCGTTCATGGCGTGGGCGGCGTCCAGGGCGTCACTGACCGGAGTCGTTGCGGCGCCGCTGCATCTCGCGCTCGGCGTCGGCGCCGCGCTGGAGCCGGCGGCGGCTCTCGCGCGCCACGTCGCCGAAGGCGGAGACCTCGCTGCGGATCTCCGAGGACGGAGCCGGGGCGTTCGTCGCGATCGCCTCCACGGTGGGAGCGGGCGTGGGGCGGGTGATCGTGCGGGTGTCGTTCGTCATGGGTCGGCTCGTGGCGGAGGAGATCGGTGCGTGAGGGGTCGGCCTCGGATCAGCGGTAGCGGTGGGAGGTGTCGCCACCGGATCCGAAGCTCCAGACGGGGTCGTGCGTCGTGTCCTCGACGAGACCCGTGCGCTCGAGCAGATCCGCGAGACGGCCCGCGTCGCGGGACTCGGTGAGGAGCGGCTCGAAGGCGTCGCGCCGCAGGCTGTCGACCCGCGGCATGGAGATGCGCGCGCGGCGCGCGAACCGGTCGCCGTCGAGACGCAGTTCCACGCGGTCCCAGTCGATGGCCGTGATCTCCGGAGCGAAGCGCTGCACCAAGCGCCCCCGCGCCCAGCCGCGACACTCCGGAGGTCCGTCGCGCAGGCAGGCGTCCACGTCCTCGTCGCGCACGAGGGGATCGACCGCTCCGCGCGCCCAGAGCCGCCAGAAGGCGCCCGCCTCGGGATCGGTGTTCGCGAAGTCGTGATCGAGGAGCCGCATCTCCGGATCTCCGAACTCGAGGGATCCGTCGCCGGAGGCGTGGAGGAGCACGAGGAGCTTCGCCGCCCAGTCGAGGTGCCGGCCGCAGCGCGCGACGTCGCCCCGAGCGAGATCGCCCGCGAGCTCCACGACGCGCGGCAGCAGAGCGCGCCACTCCGGCGCCGCGTCGTCCGGCAGATCGCCCGCCTCGTGGAGACGGAGGAGCCACGACGCGATCTCCGCCACGATCTCCGGGAGAGCGATCGTCCGACGATCGGCGAGGGGCGCCACCGCGTTCAGGCGCACCGCGCGGAGGTCGAGACCCCAGCTCCAGGTGCGCAGCGCGTGGACCGGCTCCCAGAGAATCGGGCCGACGAAGCCGCGCTCCGAGGCGGCGAGCAGGCTCTGGAGGAATGCCGCGAGGGGCGCCGCGCCGGCGAGCGCGAAGTCGAAGCCGATCAAGTGGAGCCGCTCGCTCTCCGCCGCGTGGGGCTCGCGCCGCGCGTTGAGGATTCCCCTGCGGAACGCCTCGACGGTGGAGACGCACTCGACGAGCGAGAGATGGTGGGCGCGCGCGCTCAGGCTGAAGAGCGCCGACCCGTCCTCCTGCGGCATGAGGTACCCGCACCCGAAGAACGGGATCGCCGCGGCGAGCGCGCTCGTGACGGAGGCGAGCGTCGCCGGATGCCGCCGCTCGCCGAGCAGGTCTTCCCAGAGGTCGCGGCTCACCTCGACGTTCAGGTGCGATCCCCAGGAGATTCCCGGGTCGACGAGGTCGACGTTCGCCGCCGACAACGCGAAGCGCGTCCCCGGATCGGCCGCCTCCTCGGCGCGGCGGCGCGCCGCCTCGGCGACGCGCAGGACGCCGAGGCACTGCGCCGCGAAGGCGCGCGGGCTCCGGGTCTCGGCGGTGCAGACCTCCACGTGCGACATGTCGGAGTAGAAGCACTGCCCGTTCGGCGCCCAGTGGCGCAGGCAGTCGCTCGACGAGGCCGACCCGAAGCGCTCCCTCCTCGGCGCGGAGCCGCGGCCGTCGCTCCAGGCGGCGGCGCGCGTCCACGGCTCCGTGCCGTAGGGCTCGAAGGCGGCCCCCACGTGCTCGAGGACGCGGCGCGTCACGTTCCACGGTGCGATCGCGTCGCCGCGCGGGCCCGTGCCCGTCGTCGAGAGCTCGCAGTCGCGTCCGAGCGACTTCGGAGCGAAGGTCACGACCGCGCCCCCGTCGCCGCCGCCGGCGCGACGAAACGATGCGCAGCGAGCTCGTCGTCGGAGACCACGTCGACGTGGGTCACGCGCCCCTCGACGCGCAGGAGCCGCCGCAGCATCCGCCGGTCGGCGTCGAGCTGCCGCGCCGCGCTGCAGGCCTGCGCCAGCAGCTCCTCGATCACGTCGTCCACGCGGATCGCCGGCACGCCGGCGGAGAGCAGGCTGCGGCTCGCGGCGCGCTTCTTGGCGCCGTTCATGGCCTCCATGTAGTGGACGCCCGCGAGGACCTCCCGGCCGCGCACCGCCACGGGCGCGCGGCCCTCGGGCGTGTAGCGCAGCACCACGGCGTCGAACACGGCCGCCAGCGCGGGGCGGAGGAACCGCGCACGGATCTCCTCCGGCGGCAGCGCCGTGCGGATCTCGCCGTCGAGACACCAGGGAAGGCTCTGACGCCGTGCGTAGAGCGCGAGGATCGCCTCGGCGCCCTCCGCGCCGATCGCCGGCATGGGCAGCACGAGGTCGCCGAATCGGCCCGGGCGCTTCAGCGCCTCGTCGACGAGCTCCGGACGGTTCGTGAGGCCCATCCAGAGGACGTGCGCCGCGGGCTGGCCGTCCTCGCCATCGGTCCGCGGCTGCACCATGCCGTCCATCTCCGCGAGGAGGGCCTGCACCGCGTCGTTCTGCGACGAGGAGAGGAGCGCGGAGCCGTCCTCTCCCCCGGCTCGCCGGCCGAGCGCATCGATCTCGTCGAGGACCACGATCTGATAGAGGCGACGCGTGCGCGGGAGCCGCTGCCGCGCGGCGATCGCGCCGCACAGGTCTTCCCGCACGAGCTTCGCGTCGCCGCCGTGCCAAACGCTCTTCAGCTCGTTCGGCTTCACGACGTAGAGCACGACGTCGAAGCCGATCTCCTGGCCGAGGTCGTCGAGCCATCGCGCGAGGGCGCGCGCGAGGGCCGTCTTCCCCATCCCCGGGTGATAGGACCAGAGCAGGATCCCGCGCAGCGGGCGGAGGTCGAAGCGCTCGCGCTCCTCGCCGTGCACGAAGCCGAGGAGGATCTCCTCGAGGAGAGGTTCCACGATGGCGTCGAGTCCGGCGAGGTCCTCGAAGCGGGTGGAGATGCGGTCGATCGGCACCTCGAAGCGGCTCCTCGCGGCGTCCGCCGGGAGCGCGTCGATCGCCCAGCGCTCGTCGTCGCGCTGCAGGACGAGCTTCGTGTGGGGCTCGAGGTCGACGCCGCGCAGGGCGGGCGCGAGCGCGACGACCGTCTCCTCGTGGTCTCGGCGCACGACGCGGACGAGGCCGTGGGCGCGGTCGTGCCAAGCGCGCATCTCCACGAGCTCGCCGAGGGCGAGGCCGCGCAGCTCCTCGCCGCGGAGCACTCCCGTCACGACGAGCTCCTTCGGATGGACGCGGACCCACTCCCAGGGTGCGAGCCCGCCGAGCTCCTCCAACGAGACGCTCGGGTGGATCGCGAGCGCCTGGTGCTGCGCTCCGATGCGGCAGTGCGCGCGCGCCGAAGCGCCCTCGCCGGAGAGACCCTCGAACCGCGCGAGGATCGATGGCGCGTCGAGCATCGTCTTCAGGACGGCCTCGAGCTGCAGCGCGGCGTCCGTCGCGCGGAGGCCCTCGCGCTCCGCCGACTCCGCGCGCAGTCGGGCCTGCATGCACCGCGCGGCGGCGGTGACGGGGTCGGTGACGGCGGCATGGAGCATCGCTTCGGCCTCCCGCAGGAGGCGCGGCGTGGCTCCGGCGTCGACGCCGGCGAGGCCGAGCACGCGGAGGACCTCGGGACGGGGCGGCGGCGGAGAGTCGCCCTGGGGCGGACGGTCGGTCGATCGGGGGCTCATTCGCGGAAGGTGCTCCAGGGGATCGGGCGCAGGAGGCCCGACCGCCATGCGTGGACTTCGAGAACGGGGCGACGGCCCGGCGCGCCGAGCTTCCGGCCGGCGATCGGCAGCAGCGTCGCCTTCGAGGGGAAGAGGCTCTCGGCGACCACGTAGTCGTCGTCGGAGACGGACGCGCAGGTCGGGATCGCGCAGGTCTCGCTCTCGTTGCAGCGGCCGCAGTCCGTGCCCCATCCGTGCGTGTGGAAGACCGTGAGGACCGACTCGCCGCGGCCGCGCACGTCGGCGATGCGCGCCGCCTCGGCGAGGCCCTCCGGCGAGAAGGTGAAGCGGCCGGGCGATCCCGCGTGGCGCGGATCGGCGACGCAGGCCGTGAGCACCGTCACGAGCGCCGTGGTCGTCCCCGGGAGAGGCTCCGGCAGGCGCGCGATCGTGCCGAGGGCGGCGCCCCCGGTCTCCGACGCGCCGGCGCGTTCCGTCGCGACCACGATCTCCTCGAGCATGCGCTCGGAGACGAGCACGGGTCGCTCCGGCGCGAGGCCGCCCTCGCCGAGGGCGCGCACGCCGAGGTCGCCGAGCGTCCGATCGACGACCGGCAGATCCTCGAGGAGCGGCCACGGGGATTCCCCCGTCGCCGTCCGCGCCGGTGCGCGCGTCGCCACGACGCGCATCCATGCGCGCTCCTCGCTGCCGAGGGCGCCCTCGTCACGGAGCCGGTCGACGCGCTGCCGGCATCGCCGCGTCCAGCGTCCGTCGCGCTGGCAGTGGAGGAACGAGCCGCTCTCGGCGCCGTCGCGCAGGGTCCGCAGCTCCACCTGCAGCTCCGAGACGATCGGCTCGGCCGACCAGACCGGCGCGACCCGGGCGCGAACCGCGTCCGCCTCGCACGGAAGCCGGCCCGCGAGGACGCCGCCGACGAAGGCCTCCTCGAGGAGGTCGCCGAGATCGGCGTCGATGCGCTCGCGGTGGAACGCGGGCGCGTTCCCCGCGGGCTCGCGGGCGATCTCGACGGCGAACTCGAAGGGGCAGTCGACGACGACGTCCATGGGCAGGGCTCCGGGCGCCTCAGCGCGCTCCCGCGCTCACCTCGGGCATGACCATCCACGCCGAATCGACGTCGGGGAGATCCTCGAGCCGGTTCTTGTGGTCGAGGCGGACGCCGCGGCTGAAGGCCGTCCAGGGGAGTCCGTTGTGGGGGATCCGGACGCGCGCGAGGTAGTGCTCGACGACCTGCCCGACGGTGTGCTGCGGCGTGAGGTCGTCCTCGAGGGTGGTGGTGAAGCGCTTCTGACGGCTGAGGTCGGACAGTTCGAGACGGGACGTGGCGATCATCGGGACACCTCCAGGTGCTCGGGAACGCGGGGACTGGGGAGAGCGGAACGGGGAGCGAGGAGCGCGGCGGCGTAGGCGCGCGCCGCGCGGTCGTCGTGGAGGAGGCAGGCGATGGCCTCCTCGATCGCGTGGCTCGCGGCCGCGACGGCGCGCACGGCCGTCGCGAGGGCGAGGCGCTCGACGGGATCCGACGGGACGATGGACTCGGCGACGAGGCGGTCTCCGTCGATCGCGAAGCGCCCGAAGCGAAGGCGCGCGTTCCAGCGCAGAGCCAGGTCGGCCACCGCATCGATGGGCGCCCCCGGGGGCAGCGACGCGAGCACGCGGTGCGCGCGGACGCCGCCGCCCCCGGGACCGACGCGGACGGCGACGACGGCGCCGGCGAGCCGCGGACGGACCTCGAGCCCGTCCCCGCGCTCCACGACGGCGTCGCCCTCTCCGCCGAGACCCCGCAACGCTTCGCGGAGATCCGGCGCGGCGGCGCGCCCGGCCTCCGGGGCGTCGTGGCGGGGACGTCCCCGCGACGCCTTCACGATCCCCTCGATGATCCAGTCGACGGTGCGGGGCACGGGCGCCGCGAGGGCGCCGCCGAGGAACGCGTCGCCGACGACGTCGAGCGCTTCGGCGGCCCAGGCGAAGCGCACGTTCCCGGGCAGCGCGGCGCTCGCGCGCAAGGCGTCGGCGGCCGCGAGAGCGGCGACGGCGCGCGCCGTGAAGCGTGCGCGGTCGGGCGACTCGACGTCGACGCGCGCGCGCACGTGTCCGGCGTGGACGGTGCCATGGTGGGCGCTCGCGAGCGCGAGTCCGGGAACGGAGCGCAGCGCACGGAGCCCGTCGGGCCGTGCGGTGCGCGTGCCGCGGGAATGGGTCGTGTTCACCACAGCGGCGGCACCGGCCGGAGGCCGTCGAAGGCGTCGGGGTTCTCGAGGAAGTAGCGAACGGCGTCGGAGTCGAGCGCGCTCTCGGTCCCGAGGGAGCCGTAGCTCGCGACGCGGTAGAGCTGCTGGAGCGTCTCCTCCAGCGGGTAGGGACCGGCCGGCAGGTCGCCGAGGCAGAGCAGCCCGACGTGGGGGAGACAGTTCGGGTGGAAGAAGCGGAGCTCGCGGTCGACGAAGGCGAGGACCGACGGCTCGCCCCGGCGCGGCTCCAGGACGTCGGGCCGGTAGCGGAGCGATCCTCGGATCGGTCCCGGCGCGATCTCGACGCTCCCGTCGGCCGCGCGGCGCTTGAAGGGCCGATCGATCTCGAAGCGGAAGACGTAGGGCGAGGGCGAGGGCGGCGCGTCGACGCGCAGCACCTTCGAACGCGCGAGGAGACCGTCGCGCGCCTGCTGCCACTGGCTCGCGAACAGCTCCCGCGTGAGCCGGCCCATCGGAGTCGACGGATCGGGGAGCTCGCCGTCGGAGGCGTGCGCGAAGAGGAGACGCCGGACGAGCTCGTCGATCGACGGCACGGCGGTTCGGGGCGAGGAGCTCACGGAGAGACCTCCGGTGCGTGGGACGGTCGGAGCAGGAGATGGACGGCGGAGCGGCCCGCGGCGCGCGCGTGGACGAGGGCGCCGTCTCGGGGCAGCCCGAGATCGGCGAGGGGTCGCTCGAGCACGCCGAGGTCGCGTGCGACGGACTCGCGGACGCGCGGGAAGCGCAGATCGGCGTGCGGCGGAGCGACGCGTCCGCAGCGAGGGCAGGGCGCGGGCGCGCTCCGCGGGGCGAGGAAGGCCTCCGTCGTGCCGCAGCAGCCGACGCGCACGGTGAGCGCCATGCGATCGGGCTCGAGCGCCACCTCCGCCGTCCCGAGCGCGCGCGCCGCCGCCGCGAAGAGATCGGCGAAGGACGTGTCGTCGGCCGTCGCGTCGAGCTGCGTCGGCTCCCAGTGCACGTGACCGGAGGGACAGTCCGGCGATCGCCGCAGGGAGAGGACGTGGATCGCGCCGTGCGTCAGGTCGAGCACCCACTCGTGGCCGAGTGCGTGATCCGCGCCGTTGCCGCCGACGATCCGCTGCGCCTGCAGGAGCGCGAGGCCGGCCGTCGCGAGGGCGAGGGCGTTGCCGGCGTGCGTGGGCGGGAGCTCGGCATCGGGCGACCCCGGGCACGGCGTCCGGCCCCGGGGCACGGCGAGGTCGGCGGCCGTCCGCGCGCACACCTGGCACGCGAGACCGCCGCCGCCGTGGGACGCGAGCACGCGCCCGAGCTCGAGGGCACCGCTCCCGTCGACGGCGGCGCGCAGCAGCGGGATGCCGAGGCCGTTCGAGACCTCCGTCAGCGGGAGCGCCAGGTCGGGGTCGTCCGTCGCGTCGACGAGGAGGTCGCAGCCGCGGAGCGTGCCCGCGCCGACGCGCCGCACGTCGAGGGCGAGGCCCCGCGCGCGGCCCGGCTCGATCGCGTCGCAGGACTCGACGAGCGTCCGCACCTTCGGCACGCCGGGGCGGACCTCCTGCGTGCCGAGGTTCTCGGGCGCGCCGTCCTGCGGATCGACGGCGAGGACGCACGCCCCGGAGCGGACCGCCTCGCGCGCGATCGGCGCGCCCACGAGGCCGCCGCCGGCGAGGAGGATCGTGCTCGCGCGCCAACGTGCGTGCGCTCCGTCGCGGAGCGCCGGCGTCGCGCGGAGCCGCGCGAACCGGTCGGCCACGATCGGCCGCGACTCAACGCGCGCGGACGATGCGTCGGAGGAGCGCATCGGAGGACCTCCGGGCAGGAGTCTCGGCGGGAGGCGCCCAGCGCGGCGCGCGCGGGTCGAATCCGCACTCGGCGCAGGGGAAGGGGAGGTCGAAGGCCTCGGCCTTCGAGATGAGCCCGCAGGCGCGGTCGGGCGTGCCGGGGCAGAGGACGACGGGCTCGCCGGGCGCGAGCCGCATCTTCGTGCGCGCGCAGAAGAGGTCGGCGCCGTGCGTCTGCGCGTCATAGGGCGCGCGCTCGGGCTCCGCGCTCGTCGCGACCCAGACGCGGCGGCCGCCGCAGACGAGGCGGTCGGCGTGGAGGAGCCGGTGGAGCCCGGCCTCCATCGGAACGCCGTTGCGCGACGCCGCGCCCGCGAGCCGATCGGGCACGAGCGCCACGGCGAGCGCCTCGCCGGGCGTGCGGGCGGAGAGCGGGAGCAGGCGGATCGATCCCGAGGCGTCGAGCCCGGTCTCCGCGCCGCGCGCGAGCGGGCGTGCCGGCGCGCCGGCGTCGGAGATCCAGAGGACGCCGCGGCCCGCGAGGATCTGCGTGTCCTGCGCGTCGACCGCCGGTGCGGAGGGGAGTCGATTGGTCTCGTGCATCGGGGAGTTGGGACGTGGCCGCGCCGGAGAGTTACAGCGCGGCCTGCGCGCGGCCCGGGAGATCCCGACTCGACGTGCCGATGTCGGCGAGCCGGAGGACGCCGCGGCTCGTCGAGACGGAGGAGTCCAGCCTCGAGTCGGTCGGCGGCGCGGAGCGTTCGTCGGAGCGATGCATGGGGTCGAGCCCGAGGCTCACGAGAACCAAGTTCTCCCACCCGGCAGTGCTGTCGTCGAAAAGTCACTCTTCGCGACAGGACGGCGATCTCTCGCGCTTTCACACAGTGCGCACCGAGTGCGCGAACTGCATGGCTCGAGAACGGAATGCACACGGTTGTGACGATTCGTGCGAAGTGCGCGCGAATCGGGACGGAACAACTCCGTCGCGGGCCACGCTAGAGTGCGTGGTCCCCATCGGAGGTGCTGCACCCGTGACTCCGACTCCGTCCCCGAAGAAGCGTCGAAAGCGCCAGGATCCCGAGCTGGAGGCTCGGATCGCCTTCCAGGTCGTTCGTCTCGTCTGTGCCGGCCTGCGTCCCGAGGCAGCCGCGCTCGAGGTCAGCAAGAGGTTCGGCGTCCGATTCTCGCGGGAGCGTGTCTACCCGGAGGTCGCACAGGCGGCCGGGGCGGGTCGGATCGTCTACTGCCCGCCGCGGAGCGAGCGGCTGAGCGAGCTGCTGGGGCAGCTCGCCGCGAGCGGGAACATCCACGTCCTGAACGCGGAGGAGGACCTCGGCAAGCGGTCCACGCACATGCGCGGATATCTCCCGGCCTTCGCCGCCGCCGTCGAGGTGGAACGCATCATCCGGGAGATCTTCGAGAGCCGCGGCGACAAGCCGATCGAGCTCGGGCTCGGCATGGGAGGGACCTCGCGCTGGTTCGCGCGGGCGCTGGTGGCGCTCCTGCTCCAGTGGTCCCGGATCCCGAATCTCATGGTCCACGCGCTCTCGACGGCGCACTCGATGACCGACCCCATCGAGGAGCCGACGACGGCCTTCAGCGTCTTCGAGGAGCTGGGCCCCGGAAAGGTGGCATTCGTCGGCCTGAGCTCCGAGCTCGCCAAGTACCGTCGCGACTCGTCGCGGCGCACTTCGGCGGCGGCGAAGCCGGACGTGCTCGCCAGCGCGGAGCGGATCGACATCATCGTGACCAGCTTCGGGAGCGCGCGCGATTCCCACAGCGGCTACACGAAGTTCGCGTCGCGGATCGGCGGCGATCGCGCCGTCGCGAAGTTGAAGAGGTCGGAGTGGGTGGGCGATGTGCACCTCCGTCCCTTCTCGGCGGCCGGGCCCATCGCGCTCCCGGCGGACTCGATGCCGCTCGCGCTCTTCGAGCTTCCGGAGCTCGTGGAGATGGCACGCACGAAGGGCAAGCACGTGCTGCTGATCGCGGGCGAGTGCGGGAAGTGCGAGCCGCCGGCGGACCGCACCAAGGCGGACGCACTGCTGCCGCTGCTCACGAACCCGAAGCTGCGCGTCTGGAACCACGTCTTCGTGAGTCTCCATACGGCGGAGGCCGTGCTCGACCGGGCGCTGCGCGCCGGCAGGCTCGCGCCGGACTACGGCAATTCCTCCGCGAGGAAGCAGGCGGAGGAATCGGAGTAGGAACACGGTCGGGAAGCAGACGCACGGCGGCGCCGCCGCCGGCGCGTAGGATCCGCGCGACGATCTCCGGGCGCGCAACGCAGGGCCTCCCATGCCGGACATCCGCTTCCACTTCCCGATCGCCGCGCCCGCGCGGCGCGTCTTCGACGCCGTGTCCACGGCGTCGGGGCTCGACGCTTGGTGGACCAAGTCCTCCTCCGGCGTCGCCAAGAAGGACGCCGAGTTCGAGCTCGGCTTCGGCGCCGGATTCGACTGGCGGGCGCGCGTCGTCAAGTGTGTCGTGCCGCGCGAGTTCACGCTCGAGTTGACGCACGCCGACGAGGACTGGCTCGGCACGCGGATCCGGTTCCAGCTCGAGGAGGAGGGAGGCGCCACGACGGTGCGCTTCCACCACAGCGGCTGGCCCGAGGCGAACGAGCACTACCGCATCTCCAGCTACTGCTGGGCGATGTACCTGCGCCTCCTGAAGCGCCACGTGGAGCACGGCGAGACCGTGCCCTACGACGAGAGGCTCGAGGCGTAGCCTCCCCGAGAAGCCGGCTCCCCCGCGGAGCGCGTCTGTCCCGGGCTGCTACGCCATCAGCGCGGCGATCGCCGCCACGTCGGCGACGTCGTCGGCGGAGCAGCCGCGCGAGAGGTCCATGGCGGGCTTCGCGAGCCCCTGCACCAGCGGACCCAGGGCCCGCGCGCCGGCGAGCCGCTCCACGAGCTTGTAGGCGATGTTCCCGGAGTCGAGGTCGGGGAAGACGAGCACGTTCGCCTTGCCAGCGACCGGCGAGACCGGCGCCTTGCGCGCGCCGACGGCCTGCACGAGGGCGGCGTCGGCCTGCAGCTCGCCGTCGATGGAGAGCTGCGGCGCCTGCGTGCGCGCCAGCTCGAGGGCCGCGCGCACCTTGTCGACCCGCGGGTGCGAGGCCGAGCCCTTCGTGGAGAACGACAGCATCGCGACGCGAGGCTCCTCCCCCGTGAGGGCGCGGTGGGTCGCCGCCGTGGCGATCGCGATCGACGCGAGCTGCGCCGCGTCGGGGTCGGGCACGACGCCGCAGTCTCCGAAGGTGAGCACACGGTCGTCGGGGAAGACCATGGCGAAGGCGCTGCTCACGACGCGGCAGCCCGGCGCGAGCCCGATGCACCAGAGTCCGGCGCGGAGCACGTCGGCCGTCGTCGCGAGCGATCCGGCGACCGACGCGTCGGCCTCGCCGGCGGCGACGAGCGACGCGCCGAAGAAGAGAGGCTCGCGGGCGCGCTTCGCGGCCTCCTCGGGCGTGAGGCCGCGGTCGCGCCGCCGCGCGAGGAGCGCCTCGGCGAACCGCTCCGCGCGCGGGTCGGTCGCAGGGTCCGCATGGTCGCATCCCGGAACGGCGAGCTCGGCCCGTCCGAGGAGGATCGGCCGCACGATTCCGGCGGCGGCGAGCTTCGCCGCCGCGGCGCGCACGCGCTCGTCGGGGGCCTCGGGGAAGACGATGCGGCGCTGCAGCGAACGCGCCCGCTCTCGGAGCCGGTCGAGGAACATCTCCGAAACGTATACGCTCCGGGGTCCGCGGGCGCCGTTCTCCTTCGTCCCCGTCGCGGCTCCCCAAGAACCATGGCATTCCTCACGGCACGACGTCTCCGGTGGCTCGTCGCTGCGGCGGTCCTGGCCCTCCTCGTGGTTCTCGGACCGTGGCTCGCCGTCCTGGCCGTGGGCCGCTCCCTCGTGGAGGACGCGCTCCGCGAGCGCTTCGACGCACCGGTCTCCGTCGAGGGCCTGAGCGGCGGCTGGCGCGGCGTCTCGATGGCGTCGCTCCGCATCGGCCAGCCCGAGGGATTCGAGAGCGGTGGCGCGCCGCTCCTCGAGATCCGTGACGTGTCGGCCCGGGTGCACCTCCTCTCCCTCCTCGCGACTCCCTCGGGGAAGGTCCGCATCGGCGGGGCCTCCGCCTACGTGATCCGAGGGCGCGACGGGCGCACGAACCTGGAGCGTGCGATGCGCCCCGCGCCGACTCCCTCGCCGAGGGATCCGAAGGAGAAGACGCCGCGCGAGGCGCGCGATCTGCCCTTCGAAGGAGTCGTCCGGCTCGAATCGATGCGCGTCGTCGTGCGCGACGATGCGAGCGGCACGGAGAGCGTCGCCGATCCCGTGGTCGTCACCTTCGCCCACATCGCCATGGACCATCCGGCGGAGTTCCTCGTGACGGCGGCGCTCCCGGGCCGCGACGACGGCGCCGAGGCGGCCGTCATGGGCACCGTCGACCTGCGGACGCTCGCCGGCAACGCGGACGTGAGCGCGACGAAGCTCGACCTCGGCCTGCTGGAGCCCTTCCTCGCGTCGGCGGGTTTCGTCGAGCGGGCCGAGGGTCTCGTCGACGCCTCCGTGAAGGCCAAGTGGGAGACGAGCCGCGCGCTCCGCTGCGACGGCCGCGTCGTCGTCTCCGGCCTGCGGCTCGCGGGCGGCCGCCTCGCCGCTCCCGTCGCCGATCCGCGCATCGAGTTCTTCCCCCACTTCTCCTTCGACCCCTCGACGTCGGCGCTCACGCTCGACGGATTCGCGCTCCAGTCGACGGCGCTCCGCGTGACGGGGAAGGGCGCCGTCGATCCCGAGCGGGGCGGCCGCGCGGAGCTCTCCTTCGGCAGCGACCTCGAGGGCGCCCAGGCGGTCTTCGCCGCCTACCTCCCCGAGGGAACGCGCCTCTCGGGCGGCGTCGACGGCTCCGTGACGCTCGCCATGGAGCCCGGCGGGGCGCTGCGCTTCGAGACCGCCGTCGAGGCGCGCCGCGTGCGCGCCGACGGCGCGGGCGCCGCGGCCGCCGAGCCAACCGACGGGCGGGTCTCGTTCGACGGCGCCCTCTCCGCGGACCGTGCGACGCTCGCGATCCGCGACGGGACGATCGCGCTCGACCCCATCGCGCACGGCACGTTCCACGCCACCTGGACGAAGCGTCCCGCCGGCGGCTCGCTCGACGGCGAGCTCTCCTTCGACGCGTCGCTCGCGCGCGCCGCCGAGCGCTTCGCGGCTCTGATGCCGGCGGGGCTCTCCCTCGACGGCGAGCTCTCGGCCCGCGGGCGCGCCGAGGCGGACGCGTCGGGGCCGGTGCGCTTCGACGTCTCGGCCCGCGCGGAAGGGCTGCGCGCGGCGGCGCCGAACGCGGGCCCGTCGGCGCCGGCCTGGATGCGCGCGCTCGCGTCGACGCCCCTCGACGAGCCGTCCCTCGACGTGCGCGCCTCGGGGACCTGGGACGCCGCGGCGGAGCACGTGTCGGTGCCGTCGCTCGTCGTGAAGAGCGCCTCCGGAGCGCTCGCCGCCGATCTCTCGGTCTCCGGCAGCCCCCGGGGCCTCGCGTCCTCGATGGCGGCGAAGGGAACGATGTCGTCGCGGCTCGAGCGGCTCGCTTCCTGGGGGAGCCCCTGGCTCCCGGCGGGCCTCCGCCTCGCGGGGGCGCTCGACGCGCGGATCGACCTGAAGGCCGACGGCGCGCGCGCCGCCGGGCCCTTCGAGCTCACGGTGGTCGGCCTCGTCGTCGGCGCCGACGCCGTCGCGCCGTCCTCGCCGATCGCGCCGCTCGCGGGACGTCCCGTGCGCATCCAGTCGCTCCGGTTGGCCGCCACGGCGACCGTCGACCGCGGGAGCGGCTCCGTCGCCCTCGCCGATCTGGCGGCCTCCGCCGAGGCGCCGGGCGGCGCGTCCATGGCGGGCTTCGCGGGGAGCGCCTCCGTGGCGCGCGGTGGCTCCGCCTTCGGATTCCAGGGCTCGGGTCGGCTCGGCCTCTCGCCTCTCGTGAGCGCCCTCGGCGGCTTCCTCCCCCAGGGCGCGTCGGGCGAAGGGAATCTCCGCATCGACCGGCTCGCGATCGGCCGCGATGGCGGCAAGACGACGCTCGAGTTGGAGGGCGTCGTCCCGAAGGCGCGCTTCGCCTGGACCGGCGCCGACGGGCCGCGCTCGGCGGAGGCCGACGGCACCCTGCGCCTGCGCACGGCCCTCGAGGAGCTCGCGGCGCCCGGCGCGCGGCGCTTCGACGTCGACGCGCGCGCGACGGATCTCGCGGTCTCCTGGCAGGGCTCCCCGGCGATGGCCGCCGAGCCGAGGCTCGACTTCTCGGCGAAGGGCGAGGTCGTGCCCGCCGGCGACGTGACGTCGGTGCGGATCGAGCAGGCGCGCCTCGCCACCGAGTCGCGGAGGTTCGACGCCTCCCTGTCGGGCTCTCTCGCGACGGGGCCCGAGGGCCCGACGGGCGATCTCCAGGGCGAGGCGAGCGGAGACCTCGCCTTCGTCGGCGCCCTCGGCGCCGCCGCGCTCCCGCAGGTGTCCGGGCTCGGCGGCCGCTTCGCCTCCACGTTCCAAGTCGGGGCCGAGGGAGCGGCGACGCGCATCCGCGCCGGAGGCGCCCTGACCGACTTCCGCGCGACGATCGCCCGCGAGAGCGGGGCCACTGCCTTCGAGGATCCTCGGGTCGCGATCGACGTGGATGCGCGGTTCGATCGCGCCGCCGGCCGTCTGCAGGTGGCGAAGGGATCGGTCTCGACCGCATCGGGCTGGCTCGCGCTGCGCGCGGAGCGGGTCGACGTGCGTGGACTCCTCGAGCCGGATCGGACGGCGATGTCCGCCGACGGCTCGCTCGCGATCGAGGGAGATCTGGAGCGTCTCCTCGCGCTCTCGCCCGGCGCCCTCGCCCCCGGCGCTCGCGCGAGCGGGCGTCTCGCGGCGCGCGCCGAGGGATCCCTGCAGGGCGCGAGCACGGGCGTCACGCTCCATGCCGAGGTGGCCGATCTCCTCTACGCGCCGGCGCCACAGCCGGGGAAGGAGCCGGCCGCTCCGTTCCGCGACGCGAAGCTCGTCGTCGACCTGGAGGCGATCCACGACCGCGAGCGCGACTCGCTGCGGATCGCGAAGGGAACGCTGTCGACGGAGTCGGGCGTGCTCGCGCTGGACGCGAACGACCTCCTCGTCGAGGCGCTCGGCGGCGAGAGGCGTCTCTCGGGCGACCTGGCGGCGCGGATCGACGGCGCTGCCGTGGGCCGCCTCTACGCGGACCGGATGCCGGAGAAGCTGCGGCTGGAGGGGGAGAGCCGTCTCGCGGCGCGCCTCGGTGGCTCCGCGGGCGCGGCGCCGCTCTCCACCCTGCGCGCCGACCTCTCGGGCACGGTCTCGACGATCGTCTTCGACGACCTGCGCATCGAGCCCGAGCCGCTGCAGGGCCGTCTCGCGAGCGGCCTCCTCTCGATCACCGACGGTTCGGGCCAGTTCGTGAAGGGGAGCGGTGCCGATGCGCGCCGGGGCCGCTTCACCGTGAACGCGAACGCGAAGATCGACGACGCGGAGATGCCCTTCGCCGTGGCCTTCCGCACGAGCGACGTGCCGGCGGGCCGGCACTTCGACGTGCCGCTCGCCTACGTGAACCCGATCTTCTCCGGCTCGTTCCAGTTCGCGGAGTTCGACGGAACGGTGGACGGATCGGGGACGCTGCAGGGCTCGGCCTCCGACTGGAAGAGCACCCTGCGCGGCGAGATCGAGGCCGACGTGAAGAAGGTGCGCTTCGTCGCCCGCGACGACTTCGCGCAGGTGCTCTCGCTGCTGCGCCTGAACGCCCTCGACTCGTCCTTCGGCTCCGTGAAGCAGAAGCTCCGCGTCGGAGACCGGAAGATCGCTCTCGAGTTCGTCGAAGTGGATGGCGACCGCTCCAAGCTCCCCCTCGTCGGCGCCTGCTCGCTCGACGGGGATCTCGACTTCGCCGTCGACCTGTCGCGCGCGCGTCTCGGCAAGTCCGTCGAGCCCTATCGCCCGATCCTGGAGCTCTTTCGGCCCGGCTTCGCGGGCACGGCGTCGTCGCCGCGCTTCGCCGTGCGACCGCCGACGGCGCAGGCGCTCCTGCAGACGGCGACGAAGATGGCCACGGGGTCGCTCCTCGGAGGACCGAAGTTCGACTTGGGGGCGCTCACGTCCCTGCGATCCCTCGATGCCGTGCGCCAGTACGCCGACGAGCAGGAGCGAGCCGCGGCGCAGCCACAGACGCCGCCGTCCCTGCCGGTGCCTCCGGTGGGCGCCGATCCGGCCGGCGCGCCGCCGGGAGGGGGAACGCCCGTTCCGGCCGTCTCCGTGGACGCGCCGGCGGCCGAGGGAGGCATGCCGCAGACGCTCGGTGCGCGCTTCCGCGCCCTGGCTCGGGGGAAGGGTCTCTTCGACTACCGCGCCCTCGCGCAGGATCCGCCGCTCGCCTCCGATCTCGCGGCGTGGCTGCAGGCCGCGCCGCCGGAGCCGAAGAGCGACGATGCGCGTCTCGCCGACGTGCTGAACCGTCTCGAGGTGGCCCTCGCCCTGGAGACGGCGCGGGAGGCATCGCACCCGCTCTTCGGCCTGCTCCACGGGAAGGACGGGGTGCACGACCTGAAGGGGTTCTTCGAGCGGAGCCTGCAGGTCGCGGGCCGCTCGTCCTCGCTGCGCGTGCTCTCGGAGGAGGTGCACCGTCTCGGCGGACCCCTCGCGCTCTTCGTGATCCCCGCGGCCGCGAAGGGGATGCCGCCGATCGACAGGGCCGGGCACGACGCGACCACGATCCGGAAGACTCTCGAGACGCGAGCGCGCGCATTCCTCGCGGAGCACGTCCGCGTGAACGCGAAGGGGCAGGTGGTGTTCCCCGGCTTCGTCTACCGCGCCTTCGACCGCGATGACGCGAAGATCCGCGAGCTCCTCGGGAAGTGGCTCCCCGACGACCACGCGGCGCGGCCGAAGCTCGGCGGCGAGCTCGTGCGCTACGCCGAGAAGCTCGAGCTCGACGCGCCCTGAGGGCAGCGGATCAGGACGCGGGGATCGCGCGGTCGAGCGCCGCCAGGAGCCGCTCCACCTCGGCCGGCGTGTTCGTGTGGAGCATGCTCACGCGCACGACGCCGCTCCGTCCGTGGAGGCCGAGCGCCTCGACGGCGCGGTGGGCATAGAAGTGACCGAAGCGGACCGCGACGCGCTCCGCGTCGAGACGCGGCGGGATCTCGCTCGCGTCGCGTCCCTCGACGACGAAGGAGACCGTGGGCACCCGTCGCGCCGGGTCGGCGTCGGTGCGCCCGAGGACGCGCACGCCGCGCCGCTCCCGCAGGAACCGAAGGAGCGGCGCCACGAGCCCGGCCTCCTGCGCGGCGATGGCGCCGAAGACGCGGTCGAGCCGATCCGGCTCCGGCGCCGGCGCCCCGGGGAAGCAGCGGGCGTCGAGGGCGAGGAGGTACTCGAGGATGCCCGGGAGCGAGGCCACGAGCTCGTGGACGACGCCTCCCGGCTCGAACTTGTGGGGCACGTCGTCCTCGGCCACGAAGAAGTGGCTCTGTCCGCGCAGGCGGTGGAGGAGCTCGCGCTTCCCATGCAGGAGGCCGAGGTGCGGCCCGAACACCTTGTAGAGCGAGAAGAAGTAGAGGTCGGCGCCGATCGCACGCACGTCGACGCGGCGATGGGGCGCGAAGGCGACGCCGTCGACGCACGCGAGCGCGCCCGCGTCGTGGACGAGCCGCACGAGGGCGGCGGCGTCGTGGATCGATCCGACGAGGTTGGAGCAATGGGTGAAGCAGACGAGGCGCGTCCGCTTCCCGAGCAGCGGCGCGAGCGACGCCGCCGTCAGCTCCAGGCTCTCGGCGTCGAAGCGCCACTCGCGGATGCGGATCCCGTCGGCCTCGAGCGCGCGCCACGCGCCGATGTTCGTCTCGTGATCGAGGTTCGTGACGATCACCTCGTCGCCGGGCTCGAGCAAGGAGCGCACGGCGCGCGCGAGGACGCGCACGTTCGCGGTGCTCGACGCGCCGAGGACGATCTCGTCGGGCGACGCGTTCACGAGCCGCGCCATGGCGCGCTGTCCCTCGGCCACCCGCTCGGCGGCGAGCGCGGAGATCTCGTAGCTCGCGCCGAGCTGCACCTGGCACCGGCTCATGTAGTCGCGGACGCGGTCGATCACGCCCCGCGCGGGCACGCTCCCGCCGGCGTGGTCGAAGAGCGCCCAGTCGGTCTCCAGCGCGGGGAAATGGCTGCGGGCGAAGGCGGCGTCGAGCATGGAGGAGCCTGTGGAGAGGGTTTCGGGGGGCGAAGACTCGGCGCGTCCTGGGGAGAATGCCGGACGATCATGCTCCGCGTCTCGCTCACCGCCGCGATCCTCTCCCTCCTCGGCTGCGCCGCCGCGCACGACGTGCGGCCGGCGCCGGTCGCCGCTCCCGGCGGGTCGGTGGCGCCGAAGCTCGTCGTCGTCTGCGTGTTCGACCAGATGTGCGGCGACACGCTGGAGAAGTTCGCGCCCGCCTTCGGCGAGGACGGGTTCCGGCGTCTGCTCCGCGAGGGCACGCGATGGACGGAGTGCCACTATCCCTACGCGATCACCGAGACGGGCCCCGGGCACGCCACGATCGGGAGCGGGCGCCTGCCGGTGCGCCACGGGATCGTCGCGAACGAGTGGTTCGACGTGACGAAGCGGCGGACCGTCTACAACGTCGAGGACTCCGACGCGAAGCTCGTGGGCGCCGCCGGCGAGGCGCCCGGTCTCGGGATGTCCCCGCGCAATTTCGAGGGCCTCGGACTGGGCGACCTCTGGCAGGCGCAGGGCGGCCCCGGAGGGCGCGTCGTCTCGGTCAGCACGAAGGACCGCTCCGCGATCCTGATGGGGGGCCGGAAGCCCACGGCCGCCTACTGGTTCTGCCCCCCGGCGGGCTCCTTCGTCACGTCGACGTACTACGCGCCGAGGGTGCCCGGCTGGTTCGCCGAGTTCGGCGCGACGCGCACGCTGGAGGCGCTCCCGAGCACGTGGCATCGGTCGGTCCCCGAGGAGATCGCCGCGCGATTCGACCGCGACGACGCGCCCTGGGAGACGGGGCGCGCGGGCATGGGGTCCGCGTTCCCGCATCCGCTCGACGGCAAGGAGAGCGCCCTCGACCGCTGGGACGCGATCAACACCTCGCCGGTCTCCTTGAACATGGTCACGGACCTCGTCCTCGAGCTGATCGATCGCGAGGAGCTCGGGCAGCGCGACCGCACCGACCTGCTGTTCGTGTCGTGGTCGAGCACCGACTACGTCGGTCACTGGTTCGGCCAGGACTCCGTCGAGGCACTGGAGATCTGGGCCGCGGCGGACGCCGACCTCGCCCGGCTGCTCACCCACCTCGACCGCGTCGTCGGGCCCGGGCGCACGCTCGTGGCGCTCACGAGCGACCACGGAGTGAGCGAGGTGCCGGAGCGGATCCTCGACCGCGGCGGCAGCGGCGGGAGGGTGCACTACTCCGTGGATGGGGACGGCTACGCGAAGGACGACCTCGCGCTCGTCGAGTCCGCGCTCTCGGCGAAGCTCGGCAGGCGCCCCGGACGCACGAAGCGCTGGTCCGCCTACGTGACGGACGCCGACTTCTTCCTCGACCGGCGCGAGCTCGAGGTCCAGGGCGTCGCGCTCGCCGACGCGAGCACGGCCTTGCGCGACGTGCTGCGCACCATGCCCTTCGTCGAGTCGGCCTGGACGCGGGACGAGCTCCTCGCGGGCGTCGCCGATCCGCGCGCGAAGGCCGTCGCGCTCTCGTGCCGCGCCGACCGATCGGGAGACGTCCTCTACGTGCTGAAGCCGGGCTACCTCACGGGACGCATCGTCGCGACCCACGGCACGCCGCACCGCTGGGACCGCTGGGTGCCGCTCCTGCTCGCCGGGCCCGGGATTCCCCGGGGGCGCCGCGTCTCCGAGCCCGTGAGTCCCGCCGATCTCGCCCCGACCCTCGCGGCGCGATTCGGGATCCCCGCCGCCGGCGCCGCCTTCGATGGCCGTCCGCTGCCGGGTCTCGAGCCGATCGCGGAGAGCGCGCCCGCGGGCGCGGCGCCGTCCGGAGGGCGCTGACGCGCGATCGTGGACGCGACGGCGATCCTCCAGCTCGTCGGCGGGCTCGTGCTCCTCTTCCTCGGAGGGGAGCTGCTGGTCCGCGGCGCGTCGCGGATGGCCGTGAACTTCGGCGTCTCGCCCCTCGTCGTCGGTCTCACGATCGTCGCCATCTGCACGAGCGCCCCCGAGGGCGTCGTGAGCGTGACGGCCGCCGCCGCCGGGACGGGCGACCTCGCCGTCGGGAACGTCGTCGGGAGCAACATCTGCAACGTCCTCCTCATCCTCGGACTCTCGGCCGCCGTCGCGCCGCTGACGGTCGCCGTGGAGGTGATCCGTCGAGACGTGCCGATCATGATCGCGGCCGCGCTGCTCGTGCCGGTGCTCGGCTGGGACGGGACCTTCGCCTGGATCGACGGCCTGCTCCTCCTGATCGGACTCGCCGCGTACCTCGGCTGGACCGTGCGCACGAGCCTCCGCGCTCCCCGCGAGGAGCAGGAGGGAGTCGAGAAGGAGCTCGACCTGCCCAAGCGCTCGCGCCCGCTCGAGTGGGTCCTGCTGCCGGCGCTCGTGGTCGGAGGCCTCGCGCTCCTCGTGATCGGGGCCGACGGCTTCGTCGCCGGGGCGACGGCGCTCGCGCGCGCGTTCGGCGTGAGCGACCTCGTGGTCGGTCTCACGATCGTCGCGGCCGGGACTTCGCTCCCGGAGCTGGCGACCTCCGTCATCGCGTCGTTCCGCGGGCAGCGGGAGATCGCCGTCGGGAACGCCGTCGGCAGCAACATCCTGAACGTGCTCGGCGTGCTCGGGCTCTCGGCGGTGGCCGCGCCCGAGGGTGTCTCCGTGCCGGACCAGGTGCTCGCGTTCGATGCCCCGGTGATGGCCGGCGTCTGCATCGCGTGCCTGCCGATCTTCTTCAGCGGCGGCCGGATCTCGCGCGGCGAGGGGCTGCTCTTCCTCTTCTTCTACGTCGCCTACCTCGCCTACCTCGTCCTCGACTCGACCCAGTCGGAGGCGCTGCCGCACTTCCGCATGGCGATGCTCTTCGTGATCCCGCTGTCGGCGGTGACGGTCCTCACGATCGTCGTGCAGGCGATCCGCGCGCGCCGGCCGGGCTCGTGACGCGGCGGCGGCGCGCCCGGGATCTCGGAGATCAGGCCGGCGCGTCGATCGTCCCGCGGATCGTGACGACGCCCGTTCCGGAGACGACCACGTCGCCGACGGAGCGATCCGCCACGGAGACCTCCACGTCGATCTCGGAGCGCCGGCCCAGCGACCGGCCCTGCAGGAAGCGCACGTGGGCGGACCCGCCCGCCGTCGGCGACGCGAGGCCGTGATGCGCGAAGAAGGCGCCGAGGGCGCCGGCGCCGGTCCCCGTGGCGGGATCCTCCGCCACGCCCGAGGCGTCCGCGAAGAGGCGTGTCTCGGCGCGGAAGCCCGTGGGGGCGTCGAGCGTGAAGAGGTACGACCCGGCGACGCCGAGACGGCGCTGCGCGTCCGCGAGCCCCGGGGCCGCCTCGGCGCCGGCGAGCGCGGCGGCGTGCAGGACGGGCACGAGGAGGAGCGGCAGCCCCGTGGAGACGACCTGGAGGGGGAGGTCGGCGAGGAGCGCATCCGGCGCGAGGCCGTGCAGCGCGGCCGCGGCCGCAGGGTCGAGGCCCGCGTCGCGGAACGTGGGCGGGCGCTGCCGCTGGCGCACGCGGACGGCGCCGCCGTCGCGCACGACCTCGATCGCGATCTCTCCCGCGCCGCAGAGCATGCGCGCGTGCATGGCGCCGGCGGCGTTGGCGTGACGGAGGCGGCCCTCCTCGGCGAGCACGAGGAACGCCGCGAGCGTCGCGTGACCGCAGAGCGGCACCTCCAGGGCCGGCGTGAAGAACCGGACGTGATGGAGCTCCGGCGAGCGCGTGCCGACGAAGGCCGTCTCCGAGGCGTTCACCTCGCGGGCGATGGCGAGGCACGCGGCCTCCGGCAGCGATCCCGCGTCGAGGACGACCCCGGCGCGGTTGCCCACGAAGGGGCGCTCGGTGAAGGCGTCCACGAGCCGGAACGGGAGCGCAGGGGTCATGGTCGTGTCGCGCCGTGGAGATCCCGAGGCGCAGGCGCCTACAGTGCAGGCCTACACTGGCCGCGGCCACGAGCGCCATTCCGTGAAACGCATCTCCCTCGACGAGCAGATCGCCCGCAGCGTGCGCCCCTGGATCCCGACGGCTCTCGGGGAGGTCGACGACCACCTGGTCTACGTCGCGCACTACCGCGACGGGTCCCCGACGATCTACGCATCGGGGAACAAGTTCCACTCGCACGACGGAGGCCAGCTCCTGATCGTGCTCTCGGGGAAGGTGGTGTTCGAGGAACGCAACGGGAAGCGCCACGAGTGCGTGCGCGGAGACGCGCTCTTCGTCGAGCGGGGCGAGTCCCATCGGGCGAGCGCGCCGGAGGGCGCCCACGTGCTGCATGTGCAGTCGAAGGCGGTCGCGCGCGCCTTCAAGGAGGAGTTCGACCGAGGCCCCGAGGTCGTCGCCGGCTGAATCGGTGCCGGCCGCGTCCCGAGCGAGCGCCGACGCCCACGCGAAGACGATGCCCGCCATTCGAGAGGAGAAGGAGGCGCGCGAGCTGGCGGAGCTCGCTCCCTACGCGGTGAAGAGCCGGCGGTCGCGTGGACGCCAGCACCCGGAGGCCGAGGACCCGTTCCGGACCTGCTTCGAGCGCGACCGCGACCGCGTGATCCACTGCGCGGCGTTCCGCCGGCTCGAGTCGAAGACGCAGGTGATCGTGCTGCCGCGCAGCGACCACCCGCGCACGCGTCTCACGCACACCCTCGAGGTCTGTCAGGTGGCGCGGTCCGTCGCCTCGGCGCTGCGCCTGAACGAGCCGCTGGTGGAGGTGCTCGCCCTCGCGCACGACCTCGGGCATCCGCCCTTCGGACACGCCGGACAGGACGTGCTCGCGCGCCGCATGGAGGCGCACGGAGGCTTCTCCCACAACCGGCAGGCCCTGCGCGTCGTCGACCTCCTGGAGAAGAGGCACCCCGCCTATCCGGGGCTGAATCTCTCCCACGAGGTGCGGGAGTCGCTCCTGAAGCACGAGGCGAAGGACGTCCCGGAACGGCACGGCTTCGAGGCGCGCCCGCAGCCCTGGCTCGAGGCGCAGGTGGTCGATCTGGCGGACTCGACGGCCTACGACCACCACGACCTCGACGACGGCTTGCGAGAGGGGATGTTCTCCGAGACGGAGCTGGAGGCGCTCGCGCTCTGGCGGCGCGCGCGCGCCGAGGCGGAGCGCGAGACTCCCGGTCTCACGGGTCGGATGCGTCTGCGGCGCACGACGAACGCGCTCATCGGGATCCTGATCGGAGACCTCACGGTCACCAGCGCGGCGCGCCTCGAGGAAGCGCGTCCCACGTCGCCGGAGGAAGCGCGCGGCACGAAGGAGCCGATCATCGCGCACTCCCGGGAGATCGCGGCCGAGGTGGCGCAGTTGGAGGACTTCCTCTTCCGCTCCTTCTATCGCCACTGGCGCATCAACCGGGCGACGGCGAAGGCGAAGCGGATGCTCGGAGAGCTCTTCGACGCCTTCGTGGCGAATCCGAGCCTCCTCTCGCCCGACTTCCGCGCCCGCGCCGACGCGGACGGGGCGCCGCGCGCCGTGTGCGACTACATCGCGGGCATGACCGACCGGTTCGCGCGCGACGAGTGGCTCGACGTCCTGGGCGGCCGCTGAGCGACGCGCGAGCTCCTACTCCTTCTTGATCGCCTTCTGGACGGTCTCGCCGCTCTTCACTGTGGCGGCGGTCGCGGGGAAGCCGTCCGCCTCGATCCGCACCGTGCCTTCGGCGAGGGCGTCGAAGCGCACGGCGCCCTGGGCGTCCGTCGACGAGAGGCGCACGGCGCCCGAGGACGTCGTCACGCGCACGTCGAGGTACGGAATGGGCTGTCCGAGCGCGTCGAGGAGCGCCGCGACGACCGCTCCGCCGCGGCGGAGCTCGACGCTCTGGGTGGAGCGCGACTGGCGGCCCACGAGGACCTCCAGGCGCTGCTCCTCGAAGGCACTGTGGTGCAGGACGACCGCATAGAGGCCCGCCGCGAGGGAGTCGATCCACGCCTCGCCCGCGCCGTCCGTCGAGGTCTCCTGCGCGAAGCGTCCGTCCGAGTGCCAGACGCTCACGTGAACTCCGGCCGCGGGGCGCCCGGCGGGATCCAGGGCGCGCACGCGGAGCGCCGACTCCAGGTCGAGGAAGACCTCGGCCCGCGCCCTGTCCGTGGCGCCGAGCTGAAGCTCCTGGGGGCTCGAACGCGCGAACCCCGGGGCGTCGGCGGCGATCCAGAGGCGGGAGGCGTCGAGACCCTCGATGTGGAAGCGTCCGTCGGGTCCGGCGACGACGAGCCAGGAGGAGCCGTCGGAGCCTTCGACGAGCACGCGCGCGCCGGGCACGGGCCTGCGGTCGAGCCGGCTCGCGACGATGCCCTCGAGGCCGGCGCGGCCGACGTCGATCACCACTTCGCGGTCCTCGCGTTCGCCGAGATTCAGGAGCCGCGAGTTGCGGATCGCGAAGCCCGCGAGCGACCGGAGCTCGAGCGTGAAGCGGCCCTCGTGGGGCACCGACAGCTCGAAGGAGCCGTCGAACGTCGTCACGCAGACCGACGCCTCGCGCAGCAGCCCGTCCACCGGGCAGAGCGCCACCTCCATCTCGTCCGACGGCGGCAGACCTTGCACGCGGACGACGCCGCGCACGCGTCCGTGCTTGCGCGCGTCGAGCACGACGAACGACTCCCCGCCGGCGGAGACGCTCACGGGCACCGAGGTGCGCCGGAACGTGCCGCTCGCCACGCACTGCCGCGGATCGCTCGCGTCGACGGAGTAGGACCCGGGAGGCACGTCGTCGATGCGGAACCTGCCGTCGCTACCGGTCCTCGCGGAGGAGGCGGCGGCTCCGAGAGTGCCCGTGTCGCAGAGCGAGATCGAGACGTCGGCGGCGGGGAAGCCCTTCGCGTCGAGCACGAGGCCGGCGACGGACCCGCCCGGCGCGAGCGTGATGTCGCCGAGATCGCGGGAGGGCTGCGTCGAATCGGAGGGCGCGATGCGGAGCACGCGGGGAGAGCTTCCCGAGCGCCCGACGACGAGGGCCCTCGAGTCGGACGGCACGTGGGTGAGCTCGAAGGACCCGTCGGCGCGCAGTGCGACCGCTGCGCCGAGCGTTCCGCGAATGCGGCCCGAGGACTGCGTCACGTCGGCGACGGCGACGGTCCCGCTCGGGAGCGGCTGGCCGTCGGCGCCGAGGATGCGCCCCGTCCAGGCGACGCCTTGTGCGAGGGTGATCGGCGTCGGGGGGGATTCGGGGCCGACGGCCACGGAGGGGATCTCGGCGCTCGCGAATCCCGGCGCGGCGCCCCGGAGGGAGACGACGCCCTCCTGGACGTCCTCGAAGCGGAACGCGCCGAGTTCGTCGGTGTCGGCGGTGAGTTCCTCCACGATCGCCTCGCGGTCGTTCTCGCGTCGGAGCGTCACGCGCCCGCGGAGCCCGACCCCGGCGCGGTCGACGAGCGTGCCCGTCACGGGGAAGGCCCGCCCCAGGCGCACCACGACGGGATCGCCGCTCGTTGCGTCCGGAACGACGGCGAGGGAATGGCCCGGAGCGATCGCGAGGACGCGGTAGTGCCCGCCCTCGGAGGCGCCCTCGATCCGCGCGCGTCCGTCGGCATTCGTCGACGCGCCGCCGACGAAGGCGCGGCCACGGTGCGCATAGGCCTCGACGATCGCGTCCGGTCGCGGCTCGCCGTCGGCGCCCAGCACGACGATCTGCAGGGCCGCGCCGCGCTCGAGCGAGAAGCTCTGCTGGCGCGCTTCACCCGGGAAGAGCGGGTCGAGGTCGAACCGCTGCGTCGCGTAGCCGTTCGCCACCACGCGCACGCAGAGGCGGTGGCCGCCCGCGAGCACGTCGTCGAAGGAGAAAGACCCCATGGCGTCCGTCAGCCGGTCGCTGCTCTCCTCGAGGAGATCGGGCGCCACGAGCCGGGCCACGGCGATGCCGGCACCGGGAATCGCGTTGCCCTGGCCGTCTCGGACGAAGCCGACGAGCGATCCGCCGGCCTCCAGCGTGACGTCGAGCGTGCCCGCTCCAGGCGCGACCTGGAGCAGCTTCGCCGTCGCGTAGCCCGGCGCCGACGCGATGACGGTGAAGGGACCCTCGTCGAGTCCCCCCAGAGCGAAGGCGCCGGTTCCATCCGTCGTGGCCGACTGACGGAACGTCCACCACTCGACGCGCTTCGCGAGAGGGAGGCTCGGATCGAGCGTCGCGTCGCGCCGGCGGACCGCTTGGAGCGTCGCGCCGGGGATGCCCCGCCCGGCTCGGTCGAGGACCGTGCCGCGCAGCTCCTGGGCGGCCGGCGCCTCGATGGCGACGTCGGCATCGTGCGGCGCGACGAGCATCGAGGTGGGGACGATGCGCGGACCGAGGGCGACGAGGACGTAGCTCTCCGCCTCCGGAAGCTGGAGCGAGAAGCTCCCGGCGCCGTCCACGGACGCGTGCGTCGCCGCGGTCCAGAGCGCCGAGGCCGATGGCGCGACCGAGGCGTCGAGGTCGGCGAAGAGCGTCGAGCTGGTGGGGATGGCGAGCAGATCCACGGCGCCCACGGGCTCGCCGTCCGAGCGGCGGACGAGGCCGGCGATCGGTCGTGTGCCGGCGACGCGCACGCTCCCTGCCTCGGCGGCCGCTTCCGGCGCGCCGGCGTCGCGTGCGACGGTGGCTGGCACTCGCAGTGCGGGCGGCGGCTCGTTCCAGAGCGCGGCCAGCGACGAGCTCGTCGACGACGTCCGCGGTAGCTCGCAGAGGAGCGTCGCTCCCACGAGGACGGCGCTCCCCGCGAGGACCCACGCGGCCGCGGGCACGATCGCGCGCGACGAGCGAACTCGTCGCACGGACCGGGGCGGTCGCGGCGCGGTGCGGGTCATGGGCGGGGTCGGTGCACCGGACTCAGCGTCTCGTCGGCGTCGCTGGCTGCGACGTGCCCGCGAGATGCGCCGGCGCGAGGGGCGCCGACTCCGGCGGCGTGCGCACGCTCGGGCCGTTGGTGGGGCTCCCCGACGTGGTGACGCCACGTTTCAGGAGGATGCCGCCGCCCACGGTGATGCCACCCGGACCGCCGGTCGTGGCGACGGCGGGCTGGGCACCGAGCGGAATCCCCCCGAGAGCGAGAAGAGCGAGGGCGGCGCCGAGGATTCGGCGCGACGGCCTGGAACGGTGAGCGATCGTCATCGAGAGGTGGACGTCCTGGAGGCAGAGGTGGGCGTGGCCATGGATCGGCAAAAAAGGCCCATCGACTTCAGCTCGTCGTGGGCCATGCGTGCGGCATGCGCGGTTCGGCCCGAGCGGCGGCTGGCCCACCGGAGGTCGGACCGGACGAGCCGCTCGATGCGGGCGTGCGCACCGGACTGGGAAGGCGGGCAGACCTCGGCGAGCGAGGCCCAGGCACGGAGCGCGCCCGACACGTTCCCCTGGAGGAGCCGCGACGTCGCCAGATTCGAATGCGCGTACGCGTGTCCGGGAGAGAGCGCCGCGGCGCGCTCCGCGGCGGCTTCGGCGTCGCGCGGGCAGCCGAGGTCGAGGAGCGCCTTGGAGCGATTCGAGAGCGTCCTCGCGCGGATCTCGGGCGAGCGCGTCGTCTCGGCGAGATGGTCGAAGGCGACGAGGGCAGCTGCGTCGCGACCCTCGAGGACGAGGAGAGCTCCCAGGAGTTCGAGGGCTCCCTCGTGGTGAGCTCCCGAGAGCGCCACGGCGGCATTGCACCAGCTCCGGCTGCGCCGGTGGAGATCGCCCTCGTCGTCTCCCCGGGCGCGGTCGAGCCAGCGCTCGCTCTCCTCGGAATCGTCGGAGATCGCGCGTCCGACTCCGGAGGCGAAGTCGAGATCCTTGCGCACTCCGGCGGCGGCGCGTGGCGTCCCCAGGACGAGCACGCGCTCGCTCGCACGCTCGGCCTCCGCGAAGTAGGCGAGCGCGAGTTCGTAGAAGAGCTCCGCGAGGCGTGCCCGGTGGGTTCGGCGCGCTTCGTCGAGGGCGACGTCGCTCGGTGCGTCGACGCGATCCGGACTCGCACCGGCGTCCGCTGGCGCGTCGGTTCGCAGGAGCGATCGGGTGCGCGCCAGGAGCTGCGCGAAGGATCGATCAGGAGGCATGGGGGGCTCCGAAGGGCTCGGGATCCGTGGAGTCGAGGACGGTGAGGAGCGCGGCTCGGGAGCGGGCCGCGACGTTCTCCGTCGAGTCGCCGAGCGCCCGCGCCGCTTCGGCGATCGACTCGCCGAGGACGGCGACGCGGTAGAGCGCGTGGCGCGCGGCGTCGGGGAGACGGTTGAAGGAGGCGCAGGCCGCGCGCGCCCGGTCGAGGGAACCGGCGAGCGCCACGCTGCCTGGCGGAGGCGCGCCGTCGTCGCGACGCTCCACCGAGTCGCGCAGCTGGTCGTCGGCGACCTGGGTGATGGAACCGCGGAGGAGCTCCTCGTAGTCACGTTTCACCGACAGGTGGACGACGACGCGACCCAGGGCCCGGAGAGCGATCGTCCGAGGGTCGAGGAGCAGCGCACGGCTCGCGATCAGCTGGCGCGCGCACTCCGTGGCGACGGCGCAGTCGCGCGCGACGAGGATCTCGAGGAGCTCGCGGCGCCGCGCGGGGGCGAGCCAGTGCGTCGGGATGGGTCCGAGCGCATCGACGGGGAGCTGGTGCGCCGCCGCCGGACCGATGCGGCGCCGCGCATGCGACGCGCGCTTGGCGCGGGCGCCGACCGACGTGCCGTTCCGCCTCGGCTCGCTCTGGATCGGCGAGGCCGCACCCGGGCGGGTCGCGCGGGTGCGAAGCGTGCCGCGCACGAAGGGTGCCTCGCGGCCCTCGGTCGCCGGGGGACCGAGCGGAAGCTCCAGGGGGTCGCCGCCTCGAGGGCAGGAGTCCATCGCCGAGCGAGTCCACGAAGACCCGCGAACGAACGTCGTGGCAAGGGATTCCTCGACGTTCGAGCCGGCGGCCGGGAGGGCGACCGCAATGAAGGGGCGGATCCTGCAGGCGGACCCCGATCGAGCGCAAGGGGTCACCGGCATGGAAACTCGTTCGCAGTCGCACCGGCGGCCCTCCAGGCCGGTGACCCCCGGAGCCCGAGACGCGGCTCGACGCGGGGGTGCGCGAAGGGGCCCGATGTCCTAGAAAGGAGGCCTGGCTCGAGCCGCCATGGCAATGTCGAGGTCGGCCCCGAAGGGGCTTCGACCTGAAGTTGCGGCGGCTCTCCCGCCGAATCCATCGAACGAACCTTTCGAGAAGACACGCACGAGGACTCGATTCATGCCGACGCCTACGATCTCCGGAACCTCCACCATGCAGGACGTCCTGGAAGCCTATCCGGGAGCCCAGAGGGCGCTGTTCCGCAAGTACCACATCGGCGGCTGCTCGAGCTGCGGCTTCCAGCCCACGGACAAGCTCGTGGACGTCCTGAAGAGCCACCAGTGCGAGGACCCGATCGAGTCGGTGATCACGTTCATCGAGGAGAGCCAGAAGCTCGACGACCGCACGAAGATCGACGCGAAGACGCTGCAGAGCTGGGTCGCCGCGAAGGACACGATGCGTCTCGTCGACATGCGGAGCCCCGAGGAGACGGCCTTCGGCATGCTCGCGGGAGCCGTCCCGCTGACCCAGGATCTCGTGCGCGAGATGAACGAGGAGTGGCCCAAGACCACGAAGATCGTCCTCTACTGCCAGCGCGGGATGCGGAGCGCCGACGGCGCCGCGTACCTCGCGGGACATGGCTTCACGCAGGTCTGGTCGCTCACGGGCGGCATCGAGGCTTGGACCATGGCCGGCGGCGCCGTCGTGAAGCGCTGATCGAAGCGCGATCCTCTCGAAACGCCCCTGGCGCGGTCTCGCCCAGGGGCGTTCTCGTTTGCAGCATGCGGCGATCGTGCTGCTGATCCCCCGACTTCGACCGACGGATCCATGCGCCGCGGGGCTCGCGGGGCGGCTCGTGTCCGAAGGTGCGCGCTACCTCCGCATCGACGCCGGGCCGGACGCCGATCGGCTCCTCTCCGCGATCGCGGGGCTCGGCGTCGGCGTCGAGGTGGCGGTCGAGCGGCCCACGACGGCGCGCGTCGCTGCGCTGCTCTCCTCGGGAGCCGACCGCGTGATCGGCCTCCAGAGCGCCCTCGAGGACCCGGGCGGGCTCACGGAGCTCGCGCAGTCGTGGGGAACTCGGTTCGTCCCGGGTCTCGCCGTGGACGATCGCGGCCGATGGGCCGGAGTCGCCGATGGAGCGCGGGAGGCCCTCGGCGACGCTCTTCGAGCGATCGGGCTGCCGGCCTTCTCGTTGTGGGGACGGAGCGAGGACGGGCGCGAGACGGCTCTCCCGGAGCCTCTCGTGCGCGAGGTGGCGCAGTGGATCGGCGTGCCGCTCGTGCTCGCGGGCGATCTCCGCGATCAGGACGTGCGGAGCCTCTCCGGAGGCGACTTCCCCCTCGAGTCGATCGCCGTCGATCCCCACGTGGCGCGCGCGCTCGTCACGCGGGAGCGCGCGTGAAGCCCCGCTCGCGCGCAGCCCGGCCCGCGCGCCGCCGCGACGGGGAGTCTCCGCGGGCGACGCCGCTCTGTCCTCATTTCGGCCCGTGCGGAGGGTGCACCCTTCTCGACCGTCCCTACGAGGAGCAGCTTCGCCGCAAGCACCGGCTCGTCGTCGAGCGGTGTGCCGCGGAGCCCACGCTCGCCGGCGTCGAGGTGCAGCCGATCGTCGCGGCACCGCACCCGCTCCTCTACCGCAATCGGCTCCTCTACCCGCTCGCGCGCGAGCGCGGCCGGATCGTCGGCGGCTTCTTCCGCGCCGGGACCCACGAGCTCGTCGACGTCCGGCACTGCGCGATCCAGGATCCGGCGATCACGGAGATCGCGACGCGCGCACGCGCGATCCTCGAGCGGCTCGGCGTCGGCGTGCATCCGCTGCCGGGAACCACGACGAAGGACGGCTCCGCGCCGCGGTGCGGCGCGCGCGCGGGCGGCGGTGCGGCGGACGTGCGCGCGCTCGCGGTCCGCCTCGCGCCGGGCACTGGTGAAGTGCTCGTCGGGCTGGTCACGACGGCGGGAGTCTTCCCCCAGGGCGCAGCGTTCGCCGAGCGCGTGCGCGAAGCGGGCGTCGGACTGCGCAGCGCCTCAGGGCGCGCCGTGTCGGTCGTCTCCGTCGTGCGGAGCTTGAACGACGCCGAGACCAACGTCGTGCTCGGCTCGCGAAGCCTTCCCCTGCTCGGCCGCGATCACCTGAGCGATCGCTTCGCGGGCCTGCGGCTCCGCATCTCGCTCGAGTCGTTCTCGCAGCCGAACTCGACGGCCGCCCGCACGGTTCTGCGCGAGATCGAGGCCGGCTGCGGCGGCGCCTCCGCGGGGCGGCTCGTGGACGGCTACGCCGGCGTCGGCGCCTTCGCGCTCGCCCTCGCGCCCCGATTCCGCGACGTCGTCGCCCTGGAGAGCACGGCGGCCGCCGTGCGCGACGGGCGCGAGAACGCTCGCGTCAACGGACGTGCGAACGTCCGGTTCGAGGAGGGCCGATTCGAGGACCGCCTCCCGGAAGCCGTCGGTGACGGAGGGATCGCGCTGCTGCTGCTCGACCCGCCGCGGAGCGGTCTCTCACCGCGCGCCGTCGCCGCCGTCGTGCGGGCGCGGCCCGAGCGCATCGCGTACCTGTCGTGCAGTCCCGCGACGCTCGCGCGAGACCTCGCGCGCCTCGCGGCCGCAGGCCATCGCGTCGAGCGCGTGACGCCGCACGACTTCTTCCCTCAGACCGACCACGTGGAGGTGCTCGCGTGGCTGCGCCGCGTCTGACGCTCGCGCGCGCGGAGCCGGCGATCCCCGGCGTCGGAGGGGCGCGCGGCGCTGGAAGTCTCAAGGCTCCGTGACCTCTGCGACGAAAGCATCGGTGGATCGCCGGATGGGTCCTTCCCGGGATGGACGAACGAGTCGTCGTTCGCCCGAAGGGCCCCGTCGGCGCGTTCTCGGGATCCTCGGGGATCCCCACGCCGCATCCCGAACGGGGAGTGCACCCGCATGCCGCTCGAGCCGCTTCTACGTCGAATGGTCGAGGTCGAGGCTTCCGACATCCACCTGAAGTCGGGAAGCCCGCCGGGATTCCGCATCCACGGCGAGATCGTCCCCATGGCGGAGCACCCGATCCTCAACAAGCACGACACGCGTGCGTTCGTCGAGGAGGTGCTGGGGAAGGAAGGGATGGAGGTCTTCGACGCCAAGGGTGACGCGGATCTGTCGAAGGCGATCCCGGGGATCGCTCGCTTCCGCATCAACTGCTTCCGACAGCGCGGCTCCTGCGGTCTCGTGATCCGTCTCATTCCGGAGACGGTGCCGCGCCTGGAGGGACTCGGAGTCCCGCCGGTGTTCAAGAGGCTCTGCGAGCTCCCGCGTGGCCTCGTGCTCGTCACGGGCCCGACGGGGTCGGGCAAGTCGACGACGCTCGCGGCGATGATCGACTACGTGAACCGAACGGAGTCCGGCCACATCCTCACGATGGAGGATCCGATCGAGTTCGTGCACCAGGACAAGAAGTCGTTCGTGAACCAGCGGGAGATCGGGCACGACAGCGCGTCCTTCGGAGAGGCGCTGAAGCGCGCCCTGCGGCAGGACCCGGACGTGATCCTGGTCGGCGAGATGCGCGACCTCGAGACGATCGGGCTCGCCATCACGGCGGCCGAGACGGGACACCTCGTCTTCGGCACGCTGCACACGACGTCCGCCGTGCAGACCGTCGACCGCATCATCGACGTGTTCCCCCACGAGGCGCAGCAGCAAGTGCGCATGCAGCTCTCGACGACGATCGCCGGCGTCATCTCGCAGACGCTCGTCCCGAAGGTCGGTGGCGGGCGGACGGCGATCCACGAGATCCTGATCGGCATCGACGGCGTGCGCGCGTGCATCCGCGAGGGGAAGACGCACATGCTTCTGAACCTCCTGCAGACCGGCTCGAAGCACGGAATGCAGACTCTGGAGCAGGCGATGTGCGAGGCCGTGAAGGCGGGCACGATCACCTTCGATGCCGGCCTCTCGCGCGTGAACAACCCCGGCTTCTATCGCTCTCTCCTGGGCATGCCCGAGGGCACGGAGGGCGCGCCGCCGCACGCCGCGTCCTCTCCGCCGCCCGTGACGCGCGCCGCGTCCGTTCCCGGCGTGCCTCCGCCCCGGCCCGCGGCGCAGCCGGTGCCGGCCGCGCCGATCCCCGGCGCGCCGAAGCCCAGCGACCCGCAGGCCGCGCCCGGCCGATTCGAGGACTTCGAGTCGTTCCGGAAGGCCGTCGCGCAGAAGGGACGCCCCTGACGGCGCGTGCCGCGCTCCCGGCACGACACGGGACGCGGAGAGGGGAGGGTCGTTGGTAGAGTCTCGGCGCTGCCCCGCCGATGCCGCGCAACGATCACCGATCGAGGAAGCAGGATTCGCATCGAGCCGTCTCCAGTGCGGATTCCGCCTCGGAGCCGTCGAAGGGCGGTCCGCCGGGCTCCGCGCGCAGCGGTGCTGGAGTGCGCGCGACGGAGGAGAGCAGCCCCGTCGAGCGGCTGAACGCCTACCTCACGCAGGTCTTCTTCGGAGGAGACGTCGGCTCCATCAGCGAGTCGGAGTTCGAGGGGGAATACCGGCAGCTCGCCCGGCTGGCGAACGTCTTCGTGCGGGTCGTGCGACGCGCGATGGTGCGGGCGCGCGCCGCCGAGTCGGCCGTGCGCGAGCGCGAGCGCCGGCTCCAACTGGTGGCCCAATGCTCCAGCGACGCGATCGTGGCCTTCGACGCGTCGGGGAAGCTCCTCTTCGCGAATCCAGCGTGGCTGCAGCGCACGGGGATCGACGCGAGCGCCTTCCCGCCCTTCGCCGGGATGCCCGCGGCGCTCCCCCTGGCGGAGGAGCGTCGATCGTTCCAAGTGCGTCTCGAAGGCGCGTTGCGCGGCGAGGCGTTCCGGCTCGAGTACCGGGTGCATGCCGCCGACGGAGGCGAGCGCTGGATCGACGGGCAGTGGAGCCCGCTCTGGGACGGAAGCGGCCGCGCCATCGGCGTCGTCGGCGTCGAGCGCGACGAGACGGAGCGCCGTCAGAGCGAGGAGCGGCTACGCATCGCGAAGCGCCTGGAGAGCCTCGGCCGGCTCGCGGCAGGCGTCGCCCACGACTTCAACAACCTCCTGACGGTCTTCTCCGTCCAGCTCGATGCCATGGAGGACTACCTGCGCGAGCAGCCGAGGGCGAGGGAGATGCTCGTGCCGATGCGCGCGGCGGCCGCGCGCGCGACCGACCTCGTGCGCCAGCTCCTCCTCTTCGGGCGCAAGGACCCGAAGCTGCGCGCGCACTTCGACCTCCGGGATCCCGTGAACGAGGTCGTGAGCCTTCTGCGACGGACCCTCGGATCCGACCACCGCCTCCACTGCGAGATCGACGAGGCGCCGATCCCCGTGGAGGGCGAGCGTTCGCAGATCACGCAGGTCGTGATGAACCTCTGCCTGAACGCGCGGGACGCGATGCCCCATGGAGGTCCCATTCGGCTGCGGCTCGCGCAGGATCGCTCGGGAGATGCGGGTCCGCGCGCGGTCCTCGAGATCGCCGACCGCGGGAACGGGATCGCTCCCGCCGATCGCGAGCGCATCTTCGAGCCATTCTTCTCGACCAAGGAGGAGGGACGCGGCGCGGGGCTCGGTCTCGCGCTCGTGCACGAGATCGTGCATCGCCACGGCGGCACGATCGACGTGACGACGGCCGTCGGCTCCGGGTCGCGGTTCCGTGTCGTGCTCCCGGTCTCGCGCGCGATGGAGCCCGCGCCGCCTGCGGCGGCCAAGCCGGGTTCGGCCCCGAACGGCGTGGCGAAGGGAGCCCGCATCCTCGTGGTCGAGCCCGATGCCGAGCTTCGCGGCGTGCTCCAGACCGCCCTGGAGCGGGCGGGGCATCGCGTCTTCATCGCGCGCGACGCGCTCGAGGCCGCGTCGCTCGCTTCGGGGCCGGCCCGTGGGATCGACGTCCTGATCACCTGTCCGCGCTCGGGCGGAGTCTCGGGAGCGGAGATCGCGCGAGCCGTGGAGGAGCGAACGGGCCCCGTGTCGGTGATCTACGCGACGGGGCGAGCGTCCGAAACGGAGGGAGCCGAGCGCTCCGACGCGGAGAGCGCGCTCGATCGAGTCCCTCGTGGTGCGCGGATCCTCGCGAAGCCGTTCTCCGTCGCGAACCTGCAGGAGGCGCTCGTCGCGTCGATCCGCGACGTCGAGGCGAGGCGTCGATCGGCGGCGAAGGAGCGGACCTGAGGGACCGCCGTCGTCGGCCGCGTCGTTCCGGAGCGTCAGGGAAGCCAGCCGAGCTCCCGGAGCTTGCGCAGGGCGACGTCGGCCATGAGGCGCTGGCCCCGGGCGCTCGGGTGGAACGGGTCGATCGACTGCACGAGTTGCTCGCCGCGCTGGATGCCGGCGTAGAACTCGGGCTGGCAATCGACCCAGGCCCAGTCCTGGCGCTCGAGGATCTCGATGAGCTTCGGCAAGCCCGGGAAGGCCGGCGAGTCTCTCCACGTGAGCTCCGGCATGACGAGCACGGCAGCGTGGATGCCACCCTCCCGCGCGACGTGCCGAATGGTGGAGAGCGCACGGCGCGCCTCGTTCCACTTCTCGTCGGAGTTCGGTCCCGTCGCCGCGGCGAGAACGTCATCCAGGTATTGCTGCACCCGCACCGCGTCGGGAGGGTTCCATGGGTTCATCCGATTCCGATGGAATGCGGTGAAGCGATAGAGCGAGAAGCGGCGGATCCACTCCGGGAGCGGAGGGATGATCTCGACGCGCGAGAGGATGCTCACGAGATCGTTCCAATTCCAACCGACGACCAGGACGTCGGGACGGAGGCTCTTCGCGTGCGCTTCGAGGAATCCCTTCGCCGACCGGGGATCGTGTCCGTTCCCCCCGCCGTTCATGAACCGGATGGGAACCGGAGCTTCCTCCACGATGCGTTGCGCGATGGCGGGGAACGTGTCGCCGTCTCCGAGGCCTCCGCCGAACACGAAGCTGTCCCCGACGCAGAGGACGCGGATCTCCTTCGGCGCCTTCTCCGAAGGGACCTCGGGCCCGCGCATGCCGAAGCGGTTGATCGTGACGGGCACCCAGGCTCCCGGCTCCTCACCCGACGGGAGCATGGCGCGCTGGTTCGGCATCGGCATCTTCCCGAAGGGAACGACGGACGAGACGAACTGGCGGCCCGGACCCGTGAATCCGCAGACGACTTCGGCGATCGCGACGGCCAGGACGAAGGCGCCGAGCAGGAGGGCCAGGCGCATCGAGAGGGTCCGCAGGGTCAACGTGGGGAGAAGTAGCCCGGAGGAGGGCCCGGGGTGCGGGAGCAGGAGGTCGTCGGGGGCAGTCGTCGAGAGGAGCACCGCGTGATCGACCGAGTCGACGGCCGAGGCGCCGTGACCGCGCGACGCCTGGCGGGCGCTCGCCGGCGCAGTTCCCGGCCCGTTCGGAATCCGGACGGGGGCTGCCGCGACCTGCGAGGGTTGACGCCCGGCCGAAGGTTTGTACCGTCTTTCGCTCGTTTTTGTCAGGGACGGATGCGTGTCGTGCTTCGGGAGCGTCCGAGCCGAGTGCTCGGCGACGGTCGGCTTCGCCGGCTGTCGAATTCGCCGCTCCGGCGACGCATCGATCCACGACGAACGATCCGGCCGATTCCACGCCCTCGAGGTTCTCCGTGTCCGATTCGACGCTCACGCTCGACGATCCCCGCGATCAGGCTTCCGTCGGCCGCCTGCGCAAGCTGCGCAACTTCGGCATCTGCGCGCACATCGACGCGGGCAAGACCACGATCTCGGAGCGCATCCTCTATCTGACGGGGCTCGTGCACCGCATGGGGGAGGTCCACGACGGGACGGCCACGATGGACTACCTGAAGGACGAGCAGGAGCGCGGCATCACGATCACGTCGGCGGCGACGACCTGCTCGTGGTCCAGTCACACGCTGAACCTCATCGACACGCCCGGACACGTGGACTTTACGGCCGAGGTCGAGCGGAGCCTGCGCGTCCTCGACGGTGCCGTGGCCGTGTTCGACGGCGTCGCGGGCGTCGAGGCCCAATCGGAGACCGTGTGGCGTCAGGCGAACCGCTACGAAGTCGCGCGCCTCGCGTTCGTCAACAAGATGGATCGCGTCGGTGCGAATTTCCCGATGTGCATCGAGGAGATGCGCGTGCGGCTCGGCGCGAATCCGGTTCCGATCCAGCTCCCGATCGGGAGCGAGGCGAGCTTCCGAGGGATCGTGGACCTGGTGCAGCTGAAGGCCTTCGAGTTCTCGGAGGGGAGCGAGGGACGCCTCGTCGAAGAGGTTCCGATCCCCGACGAGATGCGCGAGGCCGTGGCGAAGGCGCGTGAATTCCTCGTGGAGAAGGCCTCCGAGGTGGACGACGATCTGATGGAGAAGTTCGTCGAGGGCGAGGCCGTGACGGAGGAGGAGATCGTCCGCGCGCTGCGGGCGGGCACGATCAGGCGACACATCCAGCCCGTGCTCTGTGGCTCGGCGCTGAAGAAGAAGGGAGTCGCATTCCTCCTCGACGCGATCGTCGCCTACCTGCCGTCGCCCCTCGACGTCGGGAACATCAAGGGCCGCAATCCCGAGAAGCGCACGGAGGACGGGAAGGAGTTCATCGAGGTCGAGCGCCGGCCGGCTCCTTCGGAGCCCGTGAGCTTGCTCGCGTTCAAGACGATCGCCGACCGCTCGGGCGATCTGACGTACGTGCGCGTCTACTCGGGAGTGCTCGAGTCGGGCATGCAGCTCGTGAATCCGCGGCTCCGGCGAACGGAGCGCATCGGCCGCATCGTGAAGATGCACGCGAACGACCGGAAGCAAGTGGACGAGGTCGGTCCCGGAGACATCGCCGCCGTGCTCGGTCTGAAGCAGACGATCACCGGAGACACACTCTGCGACGAGGCTCAGCCCATCGTCCTCGAGCGCATGGAGTTCCCCGACACGGTGATCTCCCAGGCCCTTGCCCCCAAGTCGTCGGCCGATCGCGACAAGCTCACGGAGACGATCGGGCGGCTCACGCGCGAGGACCCGACGTTCAAGGCGAAGACGGACGAAGAGACGAACGAGCTCGTGATCTCCGGCATGGGAGAGCTCCACCTCGAGATCATCGTCACGCGCATTCAGCGCGACTACAACGTCGGTGTCGTCGTCGGCAAGCCGAAGGTGGCCTACCGGCAGACCTTCACGAAGGCGCGGGACGTCGAAGGCCGCCACATCAAGCAGAGCGGTGGCCACGGCCAGTTCGCCGTCGTGAAGGTGCGGTTCGAGACGGCCGAGATCGAGGAAGGCGACGTGGACTTCGTCGACGACGTCAAGGGAGGACGCGTGCCGCGCCAGTTCATCCCGGCCGTCGAGGATGGAATTCGAAAGGCCGCCGAGACGGGGTATCCGCTTGGGTTCCCCTTCACGAACGTCCGCGCGACCCTCTACGACGGGCAGTCGCACGACGTGGACTCGAGCGAGCTCGCCTTCCAGCAGGCCGGAGTGCTCGCGTTCCGCATCGCGACGGAAGGGAACTGGACCCTGCTCGAGCCCTACATGAAGCTCGAGGTGCAGGTGCCCGAGGAGTTCCTGGGCGCGGTGATCGGCGATCTCAACTCGCGGCGCGTCGAGATCTCCGACATCGCGGTCGAGGGAGGTCTCCGGGCGATCGAGGGGAAGGTGCCGATCGCCGAGATGTTCCAGTACTCGAGCTCGCTCCGCGGCATGACCCAGGGCCGCGGGACCTACACGATGGAGCCTTCCGAGTACCGTCCGGTGCCGCGCAACATCGCCGAGAAGGTCGTCGAGGACCTGATGAAGGAGCGGGCGAAGACGAAGAAGTGACGAGGGCGCGCCGCATGCCGGCGCGCACCTCACACGCGCCGCTCGACGCCGAGCGTGCCGAAGATGTGGTCCTTCATGGCGCGGAACTCGTCCGAGTCCGGATCGCGGGGCCGGGGAATCACGTTCTCGACGACCTCCTGGATTCGGGCCGGTCTCCGGGTCATCACCGCCACGCGGTCGGCGAGTTCGCACGCCTCTTCCACATCGTGGGTCACGAGAAGGCACGTCTTCCCGGTCGTCTTCCAGATGCGCACGATCTCCCGGCGCATCTCGATGCGCGTGAAGGCGTCGAGGGCGCCGAAGGGCTCGTCGAGGAAGAGCACGTCGGGGTCGACGGCCAGCGCGCGGGCGAACTCCACGCGCTGCTTCATGCCGCCGGAGAGCTCGCTCGGGTAGGCGCGCTCGAAGCCCGTGAGCCCGACGAGCTCGATGTACTTCATCACGATCTCGTTCTTCTGCTCGAAGGACATCTTCCGGCCGAGACCGAATCCGATGTTGTCCCACACGCTGAACCACGGAAAGATCCCGGGCTCCTGGAACACGAAGACGCGCTTGCGCGTGGGCTCGACGACGGGCGCGCCGTCGATCTCGATCGCCCCGCTGTCGAAGCGTTCGAAGCCCGCGATGCAGTTGAGGAGCGTCGACTTGCCGCAGCCGGACGGGCCGACGATGGCCACGAACTCGCCCTCCCGCACTTCCAGGTCGACACCGTCGAGCACCGAAACGTCACCCTTCTTCGTGCGGAACGTCTTGTGGACATCGCGCACGCGGATCTTCGCGGGTCGCGACGACGCCGGCTTCGCGCCGCCCGGAGCGGAGGGAGCCGTATCGATCCTGAATGCATCTCCGAGGTGTCGGGTCATGCGGCACCAAGCCCGCGACGCTCGAGCTCTGCGCTCTCGAATCGTCGAATGCTCATGTCGATGCAGAGACCGATGAGGCCGATCACGATCATGGCTGCCACGACCTTGTCGAAGCGGAGTTGATTGCGCGCGTCGAGCACGAGATAGCCCAGCCCCGATTCGACGCCGAGCATCTCGGCGGCCACGATGACGACCCAAGAGATGCCGAGCGCGATGCGGAGCGCCGTCAGGATCGCAGGGAGCGAGGCCGGCACGATGACGTAGCGTGCCGAAGCGAGGCCGCGAACGCCGAAGTTCATGGCAGAGCGCCGGTACTTGAGGTCGACGGTGCCCACGGCGGCCGCCGTCGATACCGCGATCGGGAAGAAGGAGGAAAGGAAGATCAGGAAGATCGCGGCCAGGTCGCTCCCTCCCATCATGAGCGTCGCTGCGGGGAGCCAAGCGATGGGGGAGATCGGCCGGAGGATCTGGATGAGCGAATTGAAGAACGCGTTCACGATCGCGAATGCGCCCATCGCGAGCCCGATCGGGATTCCGAGGAGCGCACCGACGAAGAAGCCCCAGGCGACTCGAAAGAGCGAAGCGACGACGTGTCGCACCAACTCTCCGGACGTCGTGATCTCGAGCAGAGCAGCGAGGGCCTGGGTCGGCTTCGGGAGCCAGTCCTGGCTCGTAGCCGTTCTCGCCTGCAGAGCGCGCGCCAGATCTCGTGCTTCCTCGACGGGTGAAGCGGCGCCGGAAGCCGGAGGCGGCATCGACTCGGTGACGAGGCCACCACCCCATTTCGTCTTCGCTTGCTCGACCAGCGCGAGCAACAGGGAAGCGCCGTTTCCGTTCGCGGTGTCGAAGGGATCGGGGATCGCCATTTGGCTCGGCTGGTGGGCCACGAGCCAAGTCTGAAGACGCTCGAGGTTCAGAGTGCTCGATGCCTCGTCGAGCACGAACACGGCCCGCGCGAGTTCGACGCCACGATCGCCGAGGATGAGCCCTTGCGATCGTTGCTCCCGGGCCGGAGAGAACGCGAGCGTGACTCGCTCGATCGGTCTGGGCGTCGAGGCGACGACCGCGAGATGCCAGACAACGACGAACAGCAGGATCCCCAGGATCGCAAGAACCAGACGCTTGGGGGGTTTCACTTCGACTCCTTGTCGGCACGGCTCGACGGGAGGGCCGCGGCGAAGGAGGGGTCGCAGTAGTCGTCGTAGCCGAACGGATCGTCGGGACTCGAAGACTTGAAGTAGCCAAGCTGCTCGGCGTAGCGCTGGATCTCCTCGAGATCCTTGCGAGCGGGCGCGAGGCGCGTGTAGCGAACGCGATCGGGTGGCTTGGAGAGCACGAAGCGCACGAGTTCGGGTGCCTGGTCGTAGTACCGCTTGGAGGACGCGATCGCCGCGGCTTGCGCCCGGTGGCTCGAATCCCAGCCCTCGGGGAGGACGACGACATCGTCGGCCGCCGTTGCGCCGGAGCCGGGGAGATGGACGCCGGGAGTGAGGTCGTTCCCCGGATCGTCGATCCACTTCCCCGATCGGGCGATTCCGTTCACTAGCTCCTGCACAAGATCTCGCTTTTCGCGGATCAGGTCCTCGCGCACGACGAGGACGCAGGAGATGAAGTCGGGCCAGATGTCCTTGGTGAAGTAGAGGACGCGGCCGAACCCGCTGATCTCCGCCTTCGCGGCGATGGGCTCGCCCACGATGAAGGCGTCGATGGAGCCCTTCTGGAGCATGGAGGGGTGCTCGGGTGGCTCCACCGGAAGCATCGTGATGTCGCCGGGAGCCATCCCTTCCTTCTCCATTTGGCGCGCGAGCAGGATTCTCTGATTCGAGTAGTTGTGCGGGATCGCGATCTTCTTCCCCTTCAGGTCGCGAAATGTCCGAATGGGCGAGTCCTTGTGCACGACGATCGTCGTGCCGTCACGATGGCCGAGGTAGACGATCTTCACTGGCAGCCCCTGACGCCGCAGGGTCATGGCCAGCGGTGCCAAGAGGAACGACGCCTTCAGGCTGCCGCTCTTGAAGTCTTCGGCCATCGTCGCCCAGCCCGTGTACTTCTTGGACCGGAAGAGGGAGCCCGTATCGCTATGGCTGGTCACCCAACTGGTGACCGGGCAGGTGAGGTGTCAGGTGACCGGCAGGAATCCGACCACGAGCTCTCCACGGACGTCGCTGCCTCCGCGGAGTCGTGTCAGGTAGGAGCTCCAGCCGCCCAGGTTCAGCTGCACGTGGAGCGCGAAGAGGCCGATCAGCACGACGGCGGCCGCGATTGCGAGACGGAGGGTTCGACTCATCGGGATGCGTAAGTCCTATGCGCGGGCGGGTCTCAGAGCCCTGGGGAGGGCTCTCCTTGAGAAAAACATGCCACATCAAGGTGGCGATCCGGCCGACCGATAACTGCCGCGGGAGCGCGGAGATGCCTTCAAGGTGTCTCCGCGGGGCAGAGGGGGCCCTTCGAGGTTCCGCCCAGCGGGCGGAGGCTTCGGGGGGCGGGCCGACGCGAAGCGTCGGCCCTTTTTTTTTGACCCTTGGGACCCTCGAACTGGGGCCTAACTTCGCCCTGTCGACCAGGTGGCCCCCGCAGGGCGCGGTCGAGTATCTGCCTGCCCCGAAGGGACTCGGTCCGAAGCGATCGACTCGAAGGGGATCGGGCAGGGCGT
Source organism: uncultured Planctomycetales bacterium (assembly GCA_964545855.1). Lineage (GTDB taxonomy): Bacteria > Planctomycetota > UBA1135 > UBA1135 > JACQFD01 > CAZJHD01. The sequence continues at coordinate 59,093 of CAZJHD010000005.1, read as the reverse complement.
CCCGCGCATCGGCACGGGCCGCTCGAGTTTCCTTCCCTCGCGGTACTCCTTCTCCCGTTCTGGCTCGCTTGCAGAGCCACGTGAGCAACCGATGTCCTTGCGCGATCTCGTCACGATTCGCACTCCGCCGACTTCCCAGCTTCGCGCGGAGCTTCTGGAGAGACTCTTCTCGGGCCTGGAGCCGCACTGGAGCTCGGCCACGGAACTGCTGAAGGCCAACTTCGAGGCCGATCACTGCGTGATCGCCTTGCAGCACGCGCCCGGCGTCTACGAGCTGCTCGCCGCGAGCGGTCTCTCGCCGGAGTGGGCGTCTCGTTACGAGGAGCGGTTCGCCGACCTCAATCCCTACATGGCCGAGGCGAAGCGCCGTCGCCCGCAGGGCGACGAACCCGTGGTCGCGATCGCCGATCGCCTCGTCCCGATTCAGCGCGTCCGCGAGATGACGTTCTTCCGGGAGTTCTGCGCGCCCCTCGCAGTGAACGACGCAGTGTGCGCACTGCTCTTCGACGGCGGCAAGCCGCTCGGGCACGTCGCACTGCGGCGCAGCAGCGGAAGGCTCCGCTACGGGGAGTCCGACGAGGCGCGTCTCCGTTCCCTCTGCGACGTCCTCTCCGCGGCACTCGTGCGCAGCCGACTTCTGCGCGAGCTCCGCGCGCGGAACGCGGCCTTGGATCGCATGGCATCGGGGGACGGCTCGGGTCTCGTCGTGCTCGACCACCGTGGGCTGGTCCTCGATGCGGCGGGATCGGGCCGAAGCGCCTTCGACGCGATTCGCGACTCGCTCCAGGACGCCGTGAGCAAGTTCTTGGAGGATCCCAATCGAACTCGAGGCCACTTCACGTACGCGCACGGGGACGTGCCTCCGAGTGCTCCCGCGGGTGGGCTCGCGTTCGAGATCCGACGCGTCGCCATCGAGGGCCGCTCCCGCATCCTCTGTCTCCTCTCGTCGCGTCCGACCGAGGCCGAGCCAACGCTCACGCTTCCCGAGGACGTCCACTTCACTCCCCGTGAGCGCGAAGTGCTGACGCTCCTGTCGCGGGGGCTCGACAACCTCTCGATCGCGCGCTCCCTCGGAATCGGTCTCTACACGACCAAGGATCACGTGAAGGCGATCTTCCGAAAGCTCTCGGTGCACACGCGCGCCGAAGCCGTGGCCGTTCTGGCGCGGGGCAGCGGACCATGGGTGTCCGGCGACTCCGATCGAACGAACGGATCCGGCGTTGCCGCGCCGGCACGAGACTCTTCGGCGAACTGACCTTCGCCATCGTTCGACGCGCGCGCCGGCAGGGCTCGGGTCGCGCGTTCCATGCGGTGGCGCACCCCGAAAGCAGGGGACGATCGGCGACTCGCGGCCCTCCCCCGGGGGGGGGCGGCCTAGGGTGCCGGAACCGACTGAGTTCCAAGCGTTTCGGGACGCTTCGTGTTCTCTAGCCTGGGGCCGAGCGTGGCGTCGAGGTGCGGTTCGGTCGCTGAACCTCTCGTCTCGTTGCTCCGATCCCCGACGGTCCCCCTGGGGCCACCTTCGACGCGACTCAGGCTGCCGCGGGCGAGTGACCGGCGGCATTACGACGAGAGGCGCGTTTCGCGGTACGCGAACTCTCGGATCCGCTGACTCCTCGAATTCGACGATTCGTGCCCGCGATACGTCTTCGGTCACCTTCGTGGCCGCGCGCCCTCCCCTCTTCGCTGCGACTCACGAACGACCATCGATGACTGCACGCAAGTCGTCTGAAATCTCGACTCTCGAAGCAGACCGCTCGAACGCCCGTTGGCTGCGTCGAGAGCTCATGGAGCAACTCGACGTGGCACTCGATCCGAGGTGGGGTGCTGCGGTGGAGTTCCTCCGGGATCGATTCGAAGGCGCGCACTGCCTCGCGTGGGTCCTCCATCCGTCCGGTGCGGTCGAGACCGTCGCGTCGGTCGGCCTCCCGGCCGAGGCGGTCCTCCGGATCGAAGAGTCGCGTTTCCTGGGGAATCCCTACGTCGACGAGGCCATGCGCCGAAGCACGGGTGACGGGAACCACCTGGTCTTCGAGGCGGACGACCTGATGCCGCTGTCGCGCGCTCGACAGACTTCGTTCTTCCGAGAGATCTGTGCGCCGCTCTCGATCGACGATGGGATCGGCGCGTTCGTCTTCGAAGGCGACCGTCACGTAGGACACGTCGTCGTCACGCGCTCCGGCGCGCGCGATCGCTACGGCGAGCGCGAACGTGCACTCATGGGCGGCGTGGTGGACATCCTCGGGGCGAGCTTCGCGCGGACGCGGGCGAGCCGGGAGCTCCGCGTGCTTCGCGGCGCGTTCGACCTCCATGCGCAAGCGCGGGGCTCGGGGCTCATCGTGTTCGACGACCGGGGCGGCGTGCTCCACGCACATGGAGCTGGACCCACGGTTCTCGACGCGCATGGAGAGCACCTCGTGGCCTCGGTTCGAGGATTCGCGGCGAGCCCGCGTTCGTCCGCAGTTTCTTCCACGGCGAGCGTGAGCGGCGTCCTGCCGCCGGATGCGCCGGGAACGCGCACCTCCTTCGAGATCGTCGCCTCGCTCATCGAGGGGCGCATGCGCTTCCTCTGTCTGCTCGAGCGCGTTGCCGATCGCTCGGAGCCCGTGTCGGCGATCCCCGCCGATGCGGGCCTCACACCTCGCGAGACCGACGTGGTCCGACTGCTCGCGAAGGGCCTCGACAATCGATCCATCGCGGAAGGGCTCGGGATCGGCGTCTACACGACCAAGGACCACCTGAAGTCGATCTTCAAGAAGCTGAACGTGAGGAGCCGAGCTCAAGCCGTCGCGCTCCTTCATCGCACGGGGCGAGCGACCGGGTAGGGAGACGCCAGATTCCGCTCCCGCGTCGCCGGGTCCTCGGAGTCCCGGAATGGGGCGCGAGCCTCGGCCGTTCTCGAGTCGCGGAGAGGTCCTCGGGGGACAGCATCACGGTGTCCGCCCCCGGACGCCGGTGATAGCATTCGCGGCCCTCGTTCCCGGCTCCATGCTTCCCGAGCAAGCTCAGAATCGACTCGCGGCCGAATTCCAGGTCTCTTCCGACGCCATCGCGGCGTTCGAGGAACGGTTGGAAGCCGGCGACTCGATTCCCGTCCTCGCGCGACGACACCCGGATCGATTCGCAGGGCTCGGCATCCCGGCCCTCCGCAAGCTGCGCGTGCGAGTCGACGAGCTCCGCGAGCTCGAGCAGCGACGGGCGAACGTCCTCAAGCAACTCGACGCGCTCGGAGACGAGGGCCAGTCGCTCCGCGCACATGCACGCAATGCTGCCGATTCGAGCCAGCTCGACGACGTGGCGGCCCGCGTGCGCAAGCCCAAGGGGACGCGTGGCGCCGAGGCGATCGCCAAGGGTCTCGAGCCTCTCGCCGATGCCATCGCGAGCGGTGACCTCCAAGGGAAGACGCTCGAAGATCTCGCCGCGACGTTCGTTCGTCACGACGAGCCAACGCCAGACGGCGGAGCGAGCGCCGCGGCGCCCGAGGCCGCTGCCATCGCGGAGACTGCGACGGCCGGGGCGCCATCCACGACGGATTCGGCCACGTCGGACTCGTCCGCGACGGACTCGGCCGCGGGAGAATCCGCCGGAAAATCGAAGGCTCCGGTTTCGGAGGCAGCTCGAGCTCCCGAAGCTTCCGCTACAACCGAGACGTCGCCTGCCGCTCCTTCGGACGATGGGTCGTCTCCCGAGGCGCCCGCGACGGACGCCGCCACGGAGTCCGAGACGCAGGCGCCCGAGGCCTCCACGGACCGAGGCGCCGAGAATCCCGGCGCGCCGCACAAGCCCGAGAAAGGGACTGCCGGAAAAGCCCCTCGTGCCGCCGAGAAGAAGGGCGTGGCGACGGCACAAGAGGCCCTTCAGGGCGCCGTCGCCATCCTCGCGGAACGCCACGCTTCCGATCCGGAGATTCGCCAGCGCGTCCGTCGCGAAATTCGCGAGCGGGGCGAGATCGTGGCGAAGGTCTTCGATGCGCAGAAGCAGGGCGCCGAGCGTTACTCGGAGTTCTTCGACTTCCGCAGCCGCGGCAAGTCGCTTCCACCCCGACGCTACTTGAAGCTCCGGCGCGGCGAGCGGGAAAGGGTCCTCAAGCTCGGCGTCGAGATCCGCGTCGACGAAGTCGTTGCCGAACTCGCGAAGAGCCGGATCGAGCCGCTGGCGGACGACGCCGCGGACGCGCAGAAGGCCCTTCACGAGCTTCGAACATCGGCGCTGCGCGACGCGGTGGGCCGCATCCTCGTGGGGGCGCTCGAGGTCGACGTTCGCACGGAATGGAAGGAGCGTGCCGACGCCGAGACGCTCTCGTTCCTCCGTCGCAATCTCCGCACGATGTGCCAACGCCCGCCCTTCGGCGCGCACCCGGTGGTGGGTGTCGACCCAGGCGTCCGGAAGGGCATTCGGGCGGCGGCGATCGCCGCCGATGGTTCGTTCCTCGCCGATGCGACCTTCGAGACGACCGGAGAGGGGCGCGCGGCCGCGCTCGATCGAGCTCGGTCGTTCCTTCGGGAGCATCGGATCCGCGGCATCGCAGTGAGTTCGGGGGATTCCGGATCGCAGGCGGCGGCGTTCTTCCAGGAGGCCATGGCCGGAAGCGGCTCCGCCGCTTCCGCGGTTCCCGCTGCGAGCCCGTCGGATGCGCCCAACGGCCCCGTGACCGCTGCCGAGGAGCACGCTCCGGAGGTCGCGGCCGTGATCGCTCCGGCTTCGAGCGACTCCGAGACGCCGACGCCCGAGCCGGCGCTACCCGCCGCGGCGGTCTCCGAGGCGGCGCCCTCTGCGACGCCGGTCCCGGCGAAGAGCGAGGTGAGCGCATCGGATCGCGGGGACGCCGCTCCCCTCGGAGCGGTCCCCGAGATGGCCACGCCGCAGGTCGAGCCCTCGGCCGCGGAGGCCGCGGAGAGCGACCCCGAGATCTTCCGCGTGCCCGAGGTCGGGACGTCCGCGATCGCCAATTCGGCGGCGGCGCGCGAGGAATTCGGCGACAAGCCGGTCCCGGTCCGCGCGGCAATCTCGATGGCGCGACGGCTCCAGGACCCGCTGGGGGAGCTCGTCCGCGTCGATCCGAAGCTTCTCGCCGGGAGCCATCACGGCCAGGACGTCGCGAAGGGCCGCCTGGAGCGCACACTCCAGGAGGAACTCGAGATCTCCGTCCACGAAGTGCCGGTCGATCTGAACCTGGCGCCGGCTCCACTCCTCGCCCTCGTCGGCGGCATGGGCCGCAAGGCAGCGAAGGCGATCGTCGAGTGGCGTCGCGCGAACGGACGATTCCCCTCGCGTGTCGCGCTCGCGCTCGTCGGTCTCGACGAGCAGGTCTATCGCCGTGCGGTCGCGTTCCTGCGCGTGCCCGGGAGCGCGGAGCCGCTGGACGAGACGGGCGTCCATCCCGATCACGCGCCCGTGGTCGCGAAGCTCGTCGCCGCCGCCGGGGCGGCTTCGCTGAACGACGTCTCGCGAGACGCGCTGGAGTCCCTCGATCTCGCTCCGCTGTCGGACGACGCGGCGCCTCTCGCCACTCTGCGGGCCGTTCGCGATCTCCTCCTGGATCGGGGGGTCGATCCCCGGGGCCGCGTCCTGCCGACTCCGATCAACACGGGCGTCCGCAACCTCGGCGACCTCGCTGCGGGCCAGGAGCTCGACGGCGTCGTGCGTGGCGTGGCTGCCTTCGGCGCCTTCGTCGACATCGGCCTCGCTCAGGAAGGCCTCATCCACATCTCGGAGCTCGCCGACCACTTCGTCGAGGACGCGGGCTCGATCGTCCAGGTGGGAGAACGTGTACGCGTCCGCGTGATCGAGGTGGATCCCGCGAAGAAGAAGATCGCCCTCACGCTGCGCAGCGAGGAATCGCGGAAGCAAGCGGAGGAGGAGCGCGCGGCGCGACGGGAGGCCCGAACGGCGGCCCGCGAGCGCGCCAAGGAGCGGCGTCGGCGCGAGAAGGAGACCGCCGAACGACGCGCCGCGGAAGCGGCGGGAACGGTCGTGCCCTCGGAGCCCGGCAGCGACGGCGGACGAGGACGGGGTCGCGGCGCGGGCGATCGCCGTGCGCCCTCGACGGTGCAGCGGGCTGCGACGAGCCGACGCGACGGCGGTGGCGGTCGGAGCCGCGGAGGATTCGGCGGCGGCGACCGACGCGGACGGCGCGACGGTCGATCGCGAGACGATTTCGGCGAGGGCTCGGGCGATGCGCCGATTCCGGTCGAGCCCCGCAAGGACACGCCGCCGCCGCCGAACCCCTTCAAGAAGTTCTTCCAGTCGAAGGGCTTGATCGACGGGTAGGAGGGCGCGGATGGCCGACGGCGGTCGTCGGTCGCCCTCCGCCGATCCGCTCTCGCGCCTTCAGCCCGCGCTGCACGCGGCGCGAGCCGCACCGGAGATGCGCTCGATCAGCGCACGGGCGCCGTCGGCATCGTTCGACGCTTCCGCCGTGGGCGCCATCAGCTCCACGCCGTCGAGACTCGTCGTCGGGTCGATGGTCGCGAGACGTGCGCGCACTCGCTGCACCGCTCGATCGACCAGGGACGTTTCGCAGCCCTTCACCATGAGGAGGATCACGTCCTCTCCGACGAGCGTCGCTTCGTCGGTGCATCGGAACATCCCCAGGACATGGGGTGCGAGCCATCGAGCGTTGCGGCGCGGCGACGGCGCTCCCTGGGACGGGCGGGCCACTGCGTAGGCGACGAGCGTCAGCTGCGCGCGTTTCCCTGGCTCCGTGGCGAGGAGCATCGCGACCTGCTTCTGGAAGCGTGTGGTCGGAATTCCAGTGCGCAGCGGCTCGCCGATCACGACGGAGGTCGACGTATGCGCTTCGAGCCAGTCGGAGAGACCCGCCGCGCCCACGCGCAGGAGCCGCCGGACGAGAGGCGAGTAGGCGTCCTCGGCAGGACCCGCCGAGGCGAGGACTCCCCAGATCCCGTCGGCCGAGAAGACGGGAATCGCCGTCACCACACGGCCGCGACCGAAACCCACTTCGAACCAGCGCACGATCTCCGCTTCGCGATCGTTCCAGGTGATCGGCGCGAGCGTCACGTTCTCCGCGCGCGGGAACCCGACGCGACCGAGGATCTGCCCCTTCTTCGCGCTGTGCGACTTGCCGCCGAAGACTTGGAACGCGTTGAGGCGACCCAGTGGCCGATGGATCCGGAAGCAGGCTTGCTCGCGCTGGAGGATCGGCGTCCCCGCGTCGCGCTCCATGCGCGTCGTTGCGGCGCCGACCGTCATCGCGCGCTCCACTTGGCCCGTTTGCCACTCGAAGAGCATGTCGAGCACGCGGGAGATGTCCTTCGAGCGCTCGAGAGAGGTCTTCAGGGCGGTCACGTCCGCGACCGTGAGGAGCCGTGCCGCCGATGCCTCCGATTCGTCCGGCTTCGACTCCAGGAGCTTCGTCAGTCGATCGTCACCAGGCAATGCGAATGCCTCCCTCGGGCATCGGGCCGATCCAGCGCGCGGGAGTCTACCAACGCCCGCCGCGGATCCAGGGGGCGGCATCTGCGGAGCGCAGCCCGACGCCGCGGACCCCCCTCGCTTCGGTGGCGGCGCTTCGACGCGAGACCACTCTCTCTCTGGCGAGCGATCAGACGCCGCGCCGGAGCTTGCCGTCGAGGTACCGGTAGAAACGGCTGCCCTCGACGAGCTTCCGATTCGCGCGCGCGCCGAAGTACTGCGCCGCGTTCTCCAGGAACGCATAGGGCAGGGACACGAGGGTCCATCGCGCGCGATCACGCAGGGTCAGCCCGGGAATGCTCCGCAGCATCGTGCGGTACTCGCGGAATCGATTGCGGAAGCACTCCATCAGGAAGCGCTTCGTCGCGATCGTCTGGATCCCGAACAGCTCGTTCAGGTTGCAGTGGTCCAGGTAGATCCGCTTCGTCTGGTACCACATGCGGAACTCGTGGCTGTGGATCACCGGGGCCTCCGGTTCGTAGACGATCGCCCAGCCGCCGAGGAGGACGGATCGCCCCCACGCGACGTCCTCTCCGAACCGTCGCTCCGGGAAAGGGATCTCCTCCCACGTCCTCCGGCGGACGCTCGACGCCACGTTGTCGAAGGTGCACCGCTGCAGTCGCTGGATCGGTGGCGTGGTCTCCCACTCGCCGGGCGCGAAGGGCTCCTGAACCGTCCGCACGGGACGGCATGCTGCCCAGCTGAGGAGCTGGTGCTTCATCACGGGATCGCATTCGGCGCGTGGGAACTGCCGCGTGTACACGCCGCCGACCCGGGGATCGGCGTAGTTGCGGACCATCTTCTCCACCCAGCTTCGGTCGGCCGGGAGAGAGTCCTGCGTGAGCAGCGCGCAGACGTCGCCGGATGCGGCACCGATGCCCAGATTGCGCGCACGGCCGTGGTTGAAGGTGCGCTTGTCGATGGAGATCACCTTCGCGCCGGCTCGGCGCGAGACCTCGAGGCTCCCGTCCGTCGATCCCGAGTCGACGATCACGATCTCCGGGCGGGGCCGGTATTCCTGCTCCCGGAGCCGATCCAGCACCTCGACGTACTGGGCGCCGCCGTTGAGAGTCGGGATGACGATCGATGCACGCACGCGCGAATCGCCGGGCGACGGGCGGCGATCAGGAACGGAGCCGGAGCGACGGATCGCCCGACCGGGACTGCTCGATCATGGTGTCGCCGAGGTCGAAGGCCCGGGCGACGCAGTGGTCGGAGTTCACGTATTCGAATCGGCCGAATCGTCCGAGGGGCTCGATCCCGAAAGCGGTGACGCCGGCGATCGCCGCGTCGATCCGCTGCCGGTAGCCCAGGTCGAAGACGACGTAGGCGTACCGGACCGTGGAGGCGTGCTGGAAGATCACGTCGGAACGCGAGATCAGCCCCGCGTGCTCGAGTCCCGCCAGCACTTCGGCGACGAACGCCGGGTCGCGGCGCGGCTCGCCGGCGCACGTGACCTCCGCAAGGAGCAGGGCGCGTCCGGGCGGAGCGAGGGAGCGCGAATAGTTCGTGAGGTACGTGACTCGATTGGTCGGCCCCTGCTCCGGATGCGGGAGGTAGATCCACGAGTAGGCGGGCACGTCGTCGTGCGAGAGCCCGACGGCGACGGTCGTGAGCGACGTGTACCGGAGCGCGGCGCATGCTTCCGCCGTCGACTTGTCGATCTCCGGCACGATCTTCACGAGCTCCGGGAGCGGGATCGTGCTGACGACGCGGTCGAAGTCTTCGCCGTTCACGCGGAAGCGCGAGCCGATCCTCCGCACCTCCGTCGCCGGAGTTCGCAGCCGGACGCAGTCGAGAACGGGCTTCCCGACGCCGTCGGTGATCGCCTGGAACCCGCCTTCCTTCGGGTAGTAGAAGATCGCCTGGTGCTTGTATCCCTCGGTGCGCAGGCCGATCGCCGCGCGCACGATGTCCTCGACGGGCGCATCGGGCACACGTCCTTCGACCCACTCGGTCGACATGCGCTCCAGCGGGTGCTTCCAGATCTTCTCGTTGTAGGGACGCATGAAGATCCGCTCGATCCCTTCGCCGAACCGGTAGGAGATCCAGTCGGCGAAGTTCGTCGGCGCCGGGCCGCCGCTGCGACGGCGCCAGGCGGCCTCGAGGTAGCCCATGAGGCAGTCGAAGGTCTGTTCCTTCGCCAGGTCTCCGATGCCGTTCTCGAAGGGGTAGTGCACCCAGCGGTCGCCCACGCGAATCTTCGTGGAGCGGTCGCGGCGGTCGCAGCCGCTCTCCACCTGGCCGATCATCCAGTCGAGGACGCGCTTCTCCTTCGAATAGAGGATGTGCCCGCCGGCGACGTCGTAGGTCCAGCCATCGACGGACTCGCTCGCGCAGAGCCCGCCGATCTTCGGAGCCGCCTCGAAGACGACGCAGTCGAGACCGGCCTCGCGCAGCTTGCGCGCGAGGGTCAGGCCCGAAATGCCGCCGCCGAGGATCGCAGTTCTCAATTCGGAGTCGTCGAGGAGTAGCCCGGAAGTCTACCGCACGTCCGCGCGTGCCTGCCCGAGGCGGTGGGGGACGCGACGCTCGCACGGTGGCGGTGCCCATGATCCAATCGGCCGCTCCGGTGCTCCGACTCCTCTGCTCCCTCCCTCTCGCGGCGCTCTCCGGAGCCGGATTCGCGAGCCAAGACTCCGGCGCTGGGCCTGCGGGAGCGCCCCTCGTCGTGCTCACGTCCCATTCCCCGGCGCTGTCGGAGCCGGTGGCGCGGGGATTCTCGGCCGCGTTTCCGCGCCTGCGGCTCGAGATCGTGACCCTCGAGCCGGGGCTCGTCCTCGAGCGCCTCCGCGGCGCGCACGACGCGCGGCTGCGGGGGGCTCCGAGTCTCGGGGGTGCGTCGGTCTGGTGGGGTGGCGATGGCTTGCTCCATGCGCAAGCCGCGGCGGAGGGCCTCCTCGCCCGCACCGATCCGGCATGGACTCGGAGCCTCTCCATCGCCCAGAAGGACCGCGAGGGGTACTGGCACGGGCAGTTCCTCGAGCCCTTCGTCGTCGCCCATCGGCGGAGCGCATCGGGAGTTCCCTCGCGCATCGAGGATCTCGCCGGTCCGGCCTACCGCGGGCGGCTCCTCCTGCGCCTCCCGACGGATTCTCCCGCCATGAAGCTCTTCCTCGCGGGGATCGTCGCGGCGCGCGCCGGCGAGGAGGGCGGCGTGTCGCGCGCGTTCGATTGGCTCGCGATCCTCGATGGCAACCGCGCCGACGACTACCTCGTCGACTCGCGGCAGCTCCTCGAGCGCGTCGCGTCGTCGGCGGGAGCGCCCGGCTCCGGCGACCTCACGGTCTGGACGGCCTCGGACATCGTGCGCATGCGTGACGCCGAAGGGGTCGCCATCGACTTCACCGTCGTCTCGAACGCGCCGGCCTACCTCGAGTGCATCGCAGCCACGGCCGACGCCCCCGACGCGTCCGCCGCCGCGGCGTTCGTCGACTACGTGGGGCGCGACGAGTGGCTCGCGTCCTACGTGCAGGCCGGCCGGATCCCGCTTCCGATCGATCGAATCGACCCCGCTGCATTCCCGGCGTGGATGAAGGAGGCCTCCGCTCGGACGCGTCTCATCGACCGTGAGATCGCGTCGGAGCGGATGCCCGAATGGCTCGGAGAGTGGAATCGAAGGTTTCGCGTCGGCGCCTCCCATGCCCCCACCGTCGACGAGTCGGGCGACGGCTGGTCGACGATCATCGACGTCGTCGGAACGCTCGGCATCGGCGTCGTGCTCCTCCTCCTCCTCCGTCGCGAGCGCTGGCGCACGAGCGAGCCGGAGAGCGGCGGGAGCGCGCCACCTCCGGCCCCGTGAAGCCGCTCCTGTCCCACCTCGAGTGCTCGCGTTGCGCCGCGACGGCCGACGCCTTCGCGAAGGCGACCGTCTGCGTGCGATGCGGGAAGCCGTTCCTCGTGCGCTACGACCTGGAGCGAGCACGGACGACGCTGCGGCGAGAGCGCCTCTCGGAGCGCCGCTCCGATCTCTGGCGATGGCGCGAAGTGCTCCCCGTCATCCGCGACGCCGAGATCGTCTCCCTCGGAGAGGGCGGAACGCCGCTGCTCGACGCGCCGCGTCTCGGTGCGCGCGCCGGCCTCCGGCGCGTGTTCGTGAAGGAGGAGGGACGCAATCCCACGGGGAGCTTCAAGGCGCGCGGCATGTCGGCCGCCGTCTCGGCGATGGTGCGCCTCGGGATCCGCCGGGCTTGGGTCCCGTCGGCGGGGAACGCCGCCGGGGCGCTCGCCGCCTACGGCGCGCGCGCCGGGATCGCCGTCACCATCGCGTTGCCGCGCGACACGCCGGAGCCGAACGTCCTCGAGTGCCGTGCCCTCGGCGCCGACGTGCACCTGGTCGACGGTTTGATCGGCGACTGCGCGCGCTTCCTGCGCGAGCGCTTCGACGGAGTGGACGACGCCATGGACGTCTCGACGCTCCGCGAGCCCTACCGCGTCGAAGGGAAGAAGACGATGCTCTACGAACTCCTGGAGCAGCTCCAGTTCGACCTCCCCGAGGTGATCGTCTATCCGGCCGGCGGCGGCACGGGGATCGTGGGGATGGCGAAGGCTCTCGCCGAGATGGAGGCGCTCGGGCTCGCACCCGGAACCGTGCCTCGGCTCGTCGTGGTGCAGTCGACGGGCTGTGCGCCGCTGGTCCGGGCCTTCGAGGAGGGCGCGGAGCACGCGGCCCCGTTCCCCGACGCACACACGGTCGCGAGCGGCCTGCGCGTGCCGTCGGCGATCGGCGACTTCCTGATCCTCCGGGCCGTGCGCGAGAGCGGAGGGACGGCGATCGCCGTCTCCGACGACGACCTCGTGGACGAGATCGCGGCGGCGTCGCGCGATACGGGCGTCTTCTTCTCGCCCGAGGGCGCGGCGGCAGCCGTCGCGATGCGCCGTCTCGCCGCGCAGGGCTGGATCCGGCCCGACGATCGCGTCGTCGTCTTCGACACCGGGTCCGGGCTCAAGTATCCCGAAGCGACGCGCCGCTCGATCGAGCGCGCGGAGGCTCAGCGGGAGCGCACGAAGGACGCCGGGTCGAGGTCGGCGCCGGCGAGCGCCGGTCCGGCTTCGCGCAGGAAGCGCCGCGCGTCCGACACGTAGCCCGCCGTCGGGCGCACGCCCGGCGCGATCCGCGCGAAGAATCCGTTCCACCGCTCCATGGCGAGCTCACGGGCGTACTTCGCGAGACAGGACGCGAGCGCGCACGCGAAGGACCGACTCTCGCCGCCGCGGACGAAGGCGAACCGCAGTGCGCCCTCGGGCAGCCGAACGCGATAGAGGGACTCCCTTCGCGACTCGGCCGCCACCGTGACCCATCCGCCGTCCAAGGCGCGGGCGAGCAGCGGCGCGTAGGAGCCACGGCTCCCGTGCTTGTCGCACACGACGACCGGCCGTCCGCCCGCATGGTTTCGAAGCGCGGCGAGGATCGGGATCAGCGCCTCGAAGAGCACGAGGCTCTTGTTCCCGCGCTCCTCGAAGGCGCGATTGAGCTCGCGCTCCGGCACGACGCGCGTTCCGAGTTCGAGGATGCGCACGCCCGTCCGCGCGAGCTCGCTCGCGATGGCGCCGGCGGCGTCGTCCACCTCGGCACGCGATGCGGCGCGCGGCAACGGTACATCGAGGTCGCGGTACCAGGGATGCTCGGCGAGCGCCTCCGGTCGCGTGACGCCGGTGAGGAGCACGTCGCCCACCGTTCGCGGCGGCGACCCGCCGCGCGCCGCCGCGAGGAAGGCGAGCGCCGTCCGCTCGAGTCGCGCGAGCTTCCGGGGTCCCCGATGGAGCACCTTGCTGTCGCACACGGCGACGCGCCGATCCCCCGCGCGCGGCTCGCCGGAACACGCGCGTCGCAGAGTGCGCCGGAGCCCGTCGGGGCCCTCGGGGCACGCGAAGAGCGCGTAGCCGAGGGTGAGCGGGCCGAGCAGTGGTCCGTAGCCGGCCTCGTCGATGCCTCCGAGGAGCTTCACTTCAGGCGGGGACCGGCGACGGCCGATGGAGGAAGGGGAGAAGACCGAGAATGGAAGCGCTCGTGCTGATCGAGGATCCGGCCATCCGGGACACGGTCCTGGTGGGGCTCCGCAACGTTCCCGATGTCCACGCGGAATCGCCGGCCGGATTCCCGGACGTCGATCGCGCCCGGCGGCGCTCCTACGACGCGATCTTCATCGATCACGAGCCCAATCGGGGAGGATCCGTTGCGCGGCTCGTGCGGCTCCGCGAGCTGGTCCCCGACGCGGACATCGTCGTCGTCGCCGAGGAGCGCGCCGCGAGGATGCTCGCCCCCGAGCGCACGCGCATCGGCATCACCGCGTTCCTCTCGCTGCCCGTCGACGTCGGCGAGTTCTTCCGGCTCGCCGTGCAGCTCCGCAAGCGGCTGTCGAGCTCTGCTCGCTAGGAAGCGTCGAGCTCCGCTCGCTCGGAGGCGCGGCGCTCCGCTCGCATGCAGGCGACGAGCTCCGCTCGCATGCAGGCGACGAGCTCCGCTCGCTCGGCAGAGACGGGCTCCGCTCGCGAACCCGTTGCAGGCTCCGGCCTCGCGGAGCTTCACGCCGCTCACTCTCCCGTCGCGCCCGCGGAAGCCGGTGCGGCCGCCGGCCGGGATCGCCGGTGCCGCGCGCGCAGCCAGAGGTACATCACGATCGAGAGCGGGAGCAGGGCGGCGCCGATCTTCACGCTCGTGTAGAGGCGCACCTCGTGGCCGAGGAGCACCACGTCCGTGAACCCGCGGGCGAAGTCGTCGCCGCGGAAGTACTCGATCACGCCGCGGCTCACGGCGTAGATGCCGACGATCGTGAACGTCACCTGACCAGGGAACGCGCGGCGAGCGAGGATCCAGCGTCCGATCGCAGCGAGGCCGAACCCGTTCAGCATCATGAAGAACTGGGTTCCGTAGATGCGCTGTCCCACCAGCGACGGATCGAAGTACGAGTGGTCCGGCAACGGATCGGGGACCGTGAGGGCGAAGGGGAACGGAAGCCACTCGGGACACGGCCGGCCGTGATCGTCTCCCACGAGGTAGCAGCCGATCCGGCCGATGCCGAGACCGAGGAAACCCGCGATCATCCCCAGGTCGGCGGCATGCCATCGATCGAGACGGTAGGCGCCGATCTTCCACATCCCGATCAGGAAGGCGGCGATGAAGCCCCCATAGAAGACGAGGCCGCCGGTCCAGATGGCGAGCACGCGGCCGATCACGCGGAAGCCGTTCAGCGCCTCCCCGTTCTCTTGCGTGAACTCGCTCGGATGCACGATCACGTAGAGGAGGCGGCCGCCTCCGACCACGCCGAGGAGGAGCCAGAGGCTCAGGTTTGCGTACTTCTCCGGATCGTCGCCGCTCCGCTTCGCCAGGCGCTCCAAGTAGAGCGACCCCAGGAAGAACGCCACCGCGATCATCGCCCCGAACGAATAGATCGGGACGCCGATCCCGGGAATCGTGAAGAGGATGGGGTGCACTCGGCGGAAGCGTACGGTTTCGAGGGCCCCAGGAAAGATCGCCCTTGCTCGTCCGGGCGCTCCGCATTCTCCTCTCCGCCCCTTGCAGCCCGCCCTCGCCGTCCCTGGATCGCCGCGCCGGCGACTTCCCTCGCGCACGACCCTCGCGGCGCTCGCCACGGGGGCCGTCGTCTTCTGGGCTCCGGCACTGCTCCTGCGGTCGCGACTGGAGCCCCACGAGACGTTTCGGGCCGCGATCGCGCTCTTCGGGCTCCTCGTCCCCCTGGCTCTGGTGGCCGTCTGGAGGGCGTGGTTCGATGCGCCGACGCGCACGGAGCGCCTGGGGCACTGGCTCCGGCTCGCGCTCTTCGGCCCTTACCTCGGCGCGGTGCTCGTCGGCGCCGTCACGTTCTTCGCGGGACCCGAGTTCCGCGAGTATCGAGACAGCCCGGCGGCGCCTTCGGCTTCGGGCGTGCTCCTCCCGGTCGCGCTCCTCACCGTGCGGGCCGCCACGATGCTCCTCCACCATTCCCTCTTCGTGGCCGCGGCGGTCCTCCTCGTGGTCACGCTCTTCGTTCCTCGGGGCGCGCATCGTCCCGCCCTCTGAGACCGGCGCTCCGTCGCGCCCTCCCGCGGGCCCAACGGGTCCTCCCGAACGCATCGTGCAGATGGAATCCGAGAACGCCTCCCACCCGGACCCTGGTCCCCGTCCCGTGCATCCGCAGGAGGGCGAGTCGCGGAGCGGGAGCCCCGCCGGCCGTCCGAAGATCAAGCTCTTCGTGGAGGGTCGCTACCGGAAGCTCGTGCGCGACCTTCCGCAAACGGTGTTCTTCTGCCCCGAATGCAAGGGCCGTGGACGGCGGAAGGGAGAACCCTGCGGTCGCTGCGAGGGCTACGGGAAGCTCACGAAGGACTCGGTGCAGGAGCTGATCGAACGCGTGTCGCTCCCGCGGTTCCGCTCCTGGAAGTCCAAGTTCCACGGCGCCGGCCGCGAGGACGTCGACGTCCGCATGCTCGGCGATGGGCGGCCCTTCATCCTCGAGGTCGTGAACCCGAAGGTCCCCATGGTCGACCTCTCGGAGCTCCAGGAGGCGATCAATCGCGCCTGCGTGGATCGCGTCGAGGTGCACGGCCTCCGGCTGGTTCCCCGCGCCCGCGTGGCCGAGCTGAAGGAGGCGAAGCACCCGAAGGAGTACAGCGTGCTCGTGCGTCCGGAGGCGTCGCCGGATCCGGCCGTGCTGGCAGCGCTCGTCGGCCGGAAGATCACCGTGCGCCAGCGCACCCCCGAGCGCGTTGCCCACCGGCGTGCCGACCTGGACCGGGAACGCTGGGCGGAGATCGTCTCCGTCGAGCCGGAGGCCGACGGCAACTTGCGCTTCCTCCTTCGCTGCGAGCACGGCACCTACGTGAAGGAGATCGTCTCGGGCGAAGGAGGCCGCACGGAGCCGAATCTCGCGAGCCTCCTCGGCACGCCGTGCACCTGCGTCGAGCTCGACGTGACCGCGATCCTCTCCGCCACACCGAGCTGAGGGACTCCGGGCCGCCGCGATCCCCGGGCGCGGTCCGCTGGGTCCACCGACCCCTACCGGATCTCGTTGTCGTACACCGGAGGCGCGAGGGGGCGCACGGCGTCTTCGTGGGGCGGCCGAGTGGAGGGGAGCACTTCCGTGACGAGGATCCCGAGGAGGACGAGGGAGGCGCCCACCCACTGCGCGGCCGTGAGCTTCTCGTCGCGCACGGCGTAGGCGAGGAGCGTCGCGAAGACCGGCTCCATCGCGAAGATGAGCGCGGCCCGAGTCGCCGTCGTGTACCTCTGCGCCCAGGCCTGCACCAGGAGGCAGACGGCGGTGCACGCGGCCCCGAGGTAGAGGATCTCGAGCGCCGTGCGCTCGAATCCGCCGGGGGTCGGGATGGGCTCCGCGAATTCGCCCGTCATCGCGGATGCCCCGAAGGAGACGACCGTGCAGGTCAGGAACTGCGCGAAGACGAGCGGCACGAGCTGCGTCCTCGGCGCGAAGTTCTCCGTCGTGAGGATCTGGATCGCGAAGAAGACGGCGCACCCGAGAGTGATCAAGTCGCCGCGGTAGTAGCTCCTCATCACCTCCTCCGCCGTGCTTCCGACCGACGGGTCGGTCGGGGCCCGGAGGTCCCAGGGGAACTCCAGGAACCAGAGCCCGCCCATGCTCACGAGGATCCCGATCGCCGTCGATGCTCCGGGACGAGCTCGGCCCGCGACCCACGCGAAGACCGGCACCAGGAGGAGGGAGACGTTCGTGATGAATGCCGAGCGTGCGGAGGTCGTGTACTGCAGACCGATCGTCTGCGAGGCGAAACCGGCGAACACGAGGACTCCCAGGACCGCGCCGCGCTGCCACGCCGCGGGAGTCATCCGATGTCCCCGGACCCAGAGCACCGCGAGCAGGATCGCCGACGCGATCGCGAAACGCAGCGCGAGCAGGAGGAACGGAGGGAACGCGGGCTCGTCCCGAGGCGGCGCGACGAGGTCTCGGACGACCACGAAGGTCGAGCCCCAGACCAGAGTCGTGGCCGCCAGGCCCCACGTGGCACGGCGGACGTTGCTCACGCGGGGCTCGTCAGATCGCGGCGCCCGTGAAGACCGACTCGAACACGAGTTGCCCGTCGATGATTCCCTGCATCTCGAACTTCGCGAATCGTGCTCGTGTGAAAGCCATGCGGGCGACGAGGTAGAGCGTGCACGGAGGCTCGATGGGCTTCCGGAATCGCACGGAGTCGATCCCCGCGAGACCCATGCGCGTTCCCGGGTGCGACCGATGGAAGTAGACGCTGCACAGCTGACCCGCCGCCTCGAGCGCCAGGACACCGGGCAGCAGGGGCCGGTCGGGGAAGTGCCCGCGGGCCCACCAGGCGTCCGCTCTCACGTCGTAGTAGCCGACGATGATCTTCTCCTCGGGGTCGTGGAGGAGGACTCCGTCCAGCATCTCCATCTCGAAGCGCTGGGCATTGTGCCGGCGAATCTCTTCCCGACCCAGCAGGGGCGAGACGCTCGCGAATCGTTCGGGCGCGACGAGGAGTTCCGGGCTCATGGAGGAGGACGGTTCCGGGGAGGTCTGGCGAGCCGTGAACCGCGGAGCCTACCAGGAGGTCTGGCGGCCCGCGGTGAAAGTCATCGGACCCGCACGAGACTGGCCCCGATTTCTGCGATGGCGGCTCGACCTCGGGAGGATCTCCATCCCCTTCGCACGCGTCTGAGCGCGAGGCACTCAAGCCTCGAACGCAGGTCCGATGCAGTGACGAAATCGGAGCCAGTATCACCGCTTCGTCGGCGCGGGAGGCACCGGCGCGAAGAGGTGGGACGGGAGGAGCTCGGGGATCAGGGGGATCGTGTTGAGATCGAATCTCTCCGTCGCGCCCTCCTCGAGAACCACTTCGGCGTTCACCGCGCGGAAGTCGTCTCGCGTCGCGACGACGCTGTAGGGGCCGGGGAGGAGATTTCGGAAATCCGCCCGGCCGTCGTCCCCCGTGATCGTGATCAAGGAGGTTGCTCCCCGTCCGCGGCGCGCCACGGAGACGAGGAACCCCTCGATCGGCACGTCGATGCCCTGCACCACGACTCGCATCGCGAGAGCCGCGAGCGGTGGCACCTCGAGCACGACGTCGGGCGCGCGGCCGTCGCGCACGGCGATCGGACGCGGATCGAGGAGGAGCTCCCCGGGAGGCCCCGCCTCGATCCGATAGCTGCCGTCCTCGATCGCCTCGAAACGGAAGCTCCCGTCGCCGATCGTCCTTGTCTCGTGCGACACGGAGTCGCCGCGATCGGTGCGACCCGCGCAGACGATCGTCACGCCCTCGACGGGCGCGCGCGTGCGGTCGCGCAGGTAGCCGAGGAGATCGGGGCAGCGCATCGCGCGGAGCGTCACGTCGGCGAAGGGCTGCGTGGGTGAGAGGACGACCGTCGATGGCGCGCCGCTCCATCCGGGCGCGATGGCGCGCAGCTCGTAGGACGCGAAGGGGAGGCCCTCGGTCGCGAAGGCGAGGTCGTTCCCGACCTCGAGCCTTCGCGTGGCGGCGCCCTCGCCGCCCGCGACGAAGCGCGAAGGTCCCAATTCCACGAGCATGCCCGCCGGGACCGGGCTCTCGCGATCGATCCACTCGGTGCCGGCGATGCGGAGCTGGACGCGCCCCTGCACCGCGCCGCCGCGCGCGATCTCCGCCGCCGACGGGGGGATGCGCGGGATCGTCTCCGGCGGATCGACGCGAGCGGGGCCGTGACGGCCCGCCGCGGAGCCGGTCCCGTCGCTCGTGGCTCGGGAGCCACCCACGGCGGCATCGCCGGCGCCTCCGGGCCAGATCGCCCAGATCACCAGGCCCGCCGCGAGGGGAACTCCGGCGAGGATCAGCCTTCGACTCGACATGCGCATGGGGGGGCTCGGAGTATGGTAGACGTTCGAGCTTCCGTCGCCGGGAGCTCGCGGTCGATCGGCTCCGCCGCGCCCCTCGGTGTGCGGCGTCGCAGGGTCGCACTGCCGGTCGTCCTCGCGCGGCGCCGGTCGGGAGCGCGCGCAGTGCCGGGCTCCCGCACGTCGCCGGCCCTTCGATGGGTCGCCCCGCGCCCCGCACACTCGAGACCCTGCCCATGTCCATGCTCGGCACCAGTTTCGCGCTCCTGATCGGCCTCGCGGCGTCTCCGGCCGCCGGTCGCATGCCGCACGAGCCGGGTCTCGCGGGAACGAGCGCCCCGGCGGCCGCGAACGCGACGAGCCCCGTTCCGGCAGACGCCACGAGGCTCGTCGTGCTCGGCTTCGACGGCGCCGATTCCCGGCTGACGCAGAAGTTCCTGGAGGAGGGGCAGCTCCCGAACCTCGCGAAGCTCCGCGACGGCGGATCCTTCTTCCCGCTCCGAACCACGAATCCGGCGCAGTCGCCCGTCTCCTGGGCCGCCTTCAACACGGGCATGGGGCCGGAGACGACGAACATCTACGACTTCGTCTGCCGACTGAACGAGGACCGGACCTCGGACCTCGTTCCGAAGCCGAAGAAGTCGAAGCCGACCCCGGCGCTGGCGCTCGGATATCCCAAGGAGCAGGACTCCGATCTCCACCTCCCGGCTCCGATGCGCTCGGGCACCAGGACGCTCGCCGCGGTCGCCGTCGGCGCGCTCTTCTTCCTGGTGTTCCTCGCGATCTTCAAGCTCGGAGCCCGCTTCTCGGTGCTCGCCTCGCTCGGCCTCGCCGGTGTGCTCGGGGGGATCGGCACGGTCGCACTCCTCGCGATGACGCGGTGGATCCCGGCGAAGGTGCCCGTGCCTCTCACGGAGATGCGCGGCACGCCGATGTGGAGCTACCTCGACGCCGCGGGCGTCCCGACCGTCGGCCTGGTGGTGCCCCTCTCGTTCCCGTTCCCGAAGGAGCCGCTCCCGCGGACGAAGCTGCTGGCGGGGCTCGGGCTCCCGGACGCGCGCCAGTCGTGGGGCGATTGGTTCCTCCTCTCCACCCGGAAGGAGCGCCTGAAGCAGATCGAGGAGACCGGCGAGATGGGGGGCGTCTTCCTCCTCGCGGAGCGCAGCCCCGATCGGGATCGCGGCCGGGCCAAGGCCTACGAGGCGACCCTCGAGGGGCCGCTCAACTTCTGGCTCCAGCAGCGGCTCGACGCCGACGAGCGGGAGATCAAGGCTCGCCTCGCTTCGGGGAAGACGACCGTCGACGAGAACCGGAAGCTCAGCGACCGGCTCGACGCCATCGACCGGCAGCGGGAAGAGGGGCTTCGGACGTCGGTGCTCTTCGAAGCGTCCGTCGAGGCCGACGGGAAGACCGTCGCGATCCAGATCGACCACCGCGCCGTGACGCGAGCCGACGGCGGCGACTTCACGGCCGGCGACTGGAGCCAGCGGTTCCGCACGAGCTTCGCGCTGAACCCGCTGCTGAAGCTGTCGACGGTGGTGGTCTTCCAGGTGGTCTCCGTCGATCCGCTCGAGATCTTCATCAAGCCGATCAACCTCGATCCGCACGCGCCGCCGCCCCAGGCGCCCATCTCCTCGCCGAAGGGCTTCTCGGCGGAGCTCGCGAAGGGGAAGGGGCTCGCCGCCTACGAGACCCTCGGCTGGGCTTGCGCGACGAACGCGCTGAAGGACGAGGCCATCTCCGACGAGACGTTCTTGACCGATATCGAGAACGTCCTCGTCCAGCACGAGCAGCTGCTCTACGACGGGCTCGCGCGGAACGACTGGCGGCTGCTCTTCGAGGTGATCGGCGTCACCGACCGCGTCCAGCACATGATGATGCGGTACTACGACACGGCCCATCCGCTCCACGACGTGACGGAGGCGGCCAAGGAGGTGACCTTCTTCGGGAAGCGCGTCTCGAAGAAGGACACGATCCTCGAGATCTACCGGCAGGCCGATCGCGTCGTCGGCGAGGTGATGCGGCGCGTCGGGTCCGACGGCCGCACGGCGCTCCTGGTCGTCTCGGACCACGGATTCTCGTCCTTCCGGCGCGGCGTCCACCTGAACAACTGGCTCATCGCCCACGGCTACATGAGCGTCAAGGGCGGCGAGGGGATGGACGTCGACCTGAACGACCTCGTCAACTCGAGCGGCGTCTTCGGCTACGTCGACTGGGAGAAGACGCGCGCCTACTCGCTCGGCCTCGGGAAGATCTACCTCAACATCAAGGACCGCGAGCCGAAGGGGATCGTGCCGGACAGCGAGGCGGAAGCGCTCGAGCGCGAGATCGCGGCGAAGCTCGAAGCCGATCTCGATCCGGAGACGCAGCGTCCCTTCGTGCAGAAGGCCTACCTCGCCCGCGACATCTATCCGGGCCACGGGCAGAACCTGGCGCCGGGCGACCGCGACAACGCCGAGGACATCGTGCTCGGGTTCGCGGAGGGCTACCGCGTCTCCTGGGGAACGGCTCTCGGCGGCGTCGCCACGCGCAAGCTCGAGGGCGGGACCGAGGGTGGCCCCGAGAGCGGAGGCGTGGAGATCGCCGGCTATCTCGAGCCGAACACGCAGAAGTGGAGTGGAGACCACTGCTCGGTCGATCCCTCTCTCGTGTCCGGCATCTTCTTCTCCTCCATGCGGCTGCAGCCTCCGACCGACGCGGACGCGCCCGACGTGCGGCACTGTGCGCCCACGATCCTCCACTTCTTCGGCGTTCCGGTGCCCGCGGGCATGCGCGCGCCGATGGTCCGGCCGTGATCGACGAGCGGAGCCAGCGCGCGGCGCTCGGTGCGCGACGGGAGGCGACGGCGCCCGGCGACGCTCTCTCCCAGGTGCTCGATACTCGCCGGTCCGAGGTCGAGCGGCTCCTCGCCGACGTGCTCCCGCGCGAGGCGGCCGGCGATCCGTCGGCGCCCGTCGCGGCGGCGATGCGCTACGCCGTCGGGACGCAGGGCAAGCGGATCCGCCCGATCCTGGTGCTCCTCGTCGAGGAGATGCTCGGCGCACCGGCCGGACGCTCGCAGGGTCTCGCGGCCTGCGTCGAGCTCCTGCACACGGCGTCCCTCGTCCTCGACGACCTTCCCTGCATGGACGACGCGGAGCTGCGCCGCGGCCGGCCGGCGCTCCACCGGGCGACGGACGAGGCGACGGCGATCCTCGCCGCGGAATCCCTCCTCGTGCTGGCCTTCGATGTACTCGCGACCCGGTCGCCGGGCGCCGACCCGGCGCGGCTGCTCCAGCTCGTGTCGGAGGCCGCGCGCACCGTCGGGCAGGGCGGCATGATCGGCGGTCAGTACGTCGATCTGATGCAGCCGCCCGGATCCGCGACGCGCGAGGTGGTGGAGCTCGTGCACCATCGGAAGACGGCGCGTCTCTTCGAGTTCGCCGCGCGAGGCGCGGGGCGGCTCGCGAACGCCTCCGAGGAGCAGCTGGAGGCCCTCGCGACCTACGGACACGATCTCGGCATCGCGTTCCAGATCGCCGACGACCTGCTCGATGCGACGCAGCCGGCCGAGGTGCTCGGGAAGGACGCCCAGAAGGACGCCGGCAAGGCGAGCTGGGTGAGCGTGTGCGGTCTGGAGGGATCCCGGGCTTCGCTCGACCGCCTCGTCGACCGCGCGCGGGGCGCTCTCGTGTCCTTCGGGCCGCGTGCCCGGGCGCTCGACGCGCTCGCCGACTTCGTCCGCACGCGCTGCCGTTGATCGTTCCAGGGGCGGTGCGCCGAGGCGCTCCGCCAGGTGCCAGTCACGCCCTCCGGGAGCGGTGCGCCCCGCCCTGCCTTGACCCCTCGGGAGCCGCCGGTACCATGCCCGCCCTTTTTCCTGGATGCCGCCTCGGCGGCCCGAGAATCGCCTTGGTCGAACCCGTCTCCGTCGAAGCCCTGATCGACGCCGGAGTGCACTTCGGATGCCGCGCCAGCCGCTGGAATCCGAAGATGCGCCCGTACATCTATGGCCGCAGGAGCCTGATCCACATCATCGACCTGCGCCAGACGGTCCGGGGTCTGCTGCGGGCGACCCACTTCCTGGCGGGCCTGACGGCCACGGGTTCGACGGTCCTCTTCGTCGGCACGAAGCGGCAGACCAAGCCCGTCATCGAGGATCAGGCGAAGCGCTGCCAGATGCCCTTCGTCACGGAGCGCTGGATCGGCGGCACCCTCACCAACTTTCGCGTCATTCGTCCCCGCCTCACGCGCCTGAAGGAGCTCGAGGACATGGACGAGACGGGGAACGTCGGGCAGTACTCGAAGAAGGTGCTGTCGTCCTTGCGGCGCGAGCGCCGCAAGCTCACCCGCAACCTCGACGGCATCCGCGGTCTCGAGGGGCTTCCGGGCGCTCTCGTCGTCATCGACCCGCGCCGCGAGGAGATCGCCGTGAAGGAGGCCCACCGCATGGGCATCCCGACGATCTGCATCCTCGACACGGACTGCAATCCCGATCTCGCCGACATCGTCATCCCCGCGAACGACGACGCGATGAAGTCGGTCGATCTGCTCCTCGGCAAGCTCGCCGATGCCATCGTCGAAGGCCGCGCCAACTACGCGGCCACCGCGATGATCTCCGACAAGCAGAAGGAGCTGGACGTCTCCGACGAGCCGCGCCCGCGCGCGTCGCGCCGCCCTGGCGACCGTCCGGGTCCCGGCCCGAGCCGCGGCTCGCGCCGTCCGGGCGACCGCACCCGCTCCGGCCCGCCGTCTCGAGGAGGGCCGAGGTCGGCCCCGGCTCCCGCGAGCTCCGGTTCCGCGGCGCCGAGCGAGGGCGCGCCGAAAGCCGCACCTGGCCCCGAGGCCGCGCCGAGCGAGCCGAAGTCAGCGGGTGGCGACTCGAAGACCGAGACGTCGCCCAGTTGAGATAGCTGGGCCCAGTTGAGATTGCTGGGCCCAGTTGAGGACGCGGGGCCCAGCCGAGAAGCTGGGCCTGGCTGCAATGGGGCCGGTCGCGATCGGGACCGGCTCGGTCGCGCGCTGATCTCGTGACTTCGCTCCGAGAGCGAAGAGACGAAGCGCCCGACTCCGTTTCCGGGACCGCGCCTCGCGCCACCCGCGACCCGGGCAGCGCGACGGCGACGACGGCCCGTACCCGACTTTCATTCGATCGATCGATGGAGAAGCGCACCATGACGACCATTTCCGCCGAGAACGTCCGTCTCCTCCGCGACCAGACGGGGGCGAAGATGATGGATTGCAAGAACGCCCTCGTGGAGGCGAACGGCGACATCCCCAAGTCGATCGAGATCCTGCGCAAGAAGGGCCTCGCTTCGGCGGAGAAGAAGCTCAGCCGCGAGGCGAAGGAGGGGCGCGTCTTCGCCTACATCCACCACAACCAGAAGGTGGGCACGCTGGTCGAGGTCGATTGCGAGACCGACTTCGTCGCGCGCAACGACGAGTTCCTGGCCTTCGTGAAGGGGCTCGCCATGCACGTCACGGCGGCCGTGCCGCGCGCGGAGTACGTGCGCGCCGATCAGATCCCCGAGGAAGCGCTGGAGGCCGAGCGCCGCATCGCGCGCGAGAGCGACGCCGTGAAGGGCAAGCCGCCGCAGGTCCTCGAGAAGATCGTCGAGGGCAAGGTGGCGGCCTTCCGCAAGGCCGTCGTCCTGCTGGAGCAGCCCTGGATCCACGACGATTCGAAGACCGTCGAGCAGGTCGCCAAGGAACTCATCGCGAAGCTCGGCGAGAACATCGTCGTGCGGCGCTTCGCCCGCTTCGAGATCGGCGCCTGACAGCATCGCGGGCGCGGCCCGCGCGGGAGGAGCCGCACCGGAGCAGCGCGCGCGAGCCGCGGCGCCGACGCTGCCTCGTCGCCGCTGTCCTTGGCCGTTCTCTTGGCCGCGCTCGGCGGCGGGTATCCTCCTCGCGCCCCGAGGGGCCCCGATCGACTCCCCTCGGAGATCCATGGTCTACAACCGCATCCTCCTGAAGCTCTCCGGTGAGTCCTTCTGCGACGAGTCGGTCGGCGGTCTCGACCCCGGAGAGATCGTTTCGATCGCACGGCAGGTGACGGCCGTCACCGAGCAGGGAGTCGAGGTGGGCGTCGTGGTCGGCGGCGGGAACATCGTCCGCGGGAACGCGCTCGAGAAGACCGGGATCAATCGGGTGACGGCGGACCACATGGGGATGCTCGCCACCGTCATCAACGCGCTCGCTCTCTCGGACGCCATCGAGAGGCTCGGCCGACCGACGCGCGTGCTCTCCGCCATCGAGATGCGCGCCGTGGCGGAGCCGTTCATCCGCCGCCGGGCCCTGCGGCACCTGGAGAAGGGCCGTGTCGTGATCTTCGCCGGTGGCACCGGCAATCCCTACTTCACGACGGACACCTGCGCGGCGCTGCGCGCGACGGAGATCGACGCGGACGTCCTGCTGAAGGCGACGAAGGTCGATGGCGTCTACGACGCCGATCCGAAGTCGAATCCGAAGGCCGTTCGCTTCGACAACCTCACCTATCGCGAGGTGCTGGAGCGGCGGCTCGCCGTGATGGACATGACGGCGGTGACGCTCTGCATGGAGAACCACCTGCCGATCGTCGTCTTCAACGGCAAGCAGCCCGGCAACCTCGACAAGGTCGTGAAGGGCGTGCCCATCGGCACGCGGGTCCAGTGATCCCGTCACGCCCCGATCGCCCGACCCACCGTTCCACGAGACGCATGCCATGAGCGCAGTTCCCGATTCCTACACGATGATCCTCCTCGAGATGGAGGAAGGTCTCGAGAAGGCGACGCGATACCTCGGCGAGCAGCTCCAGGGCCTCCGGACGGGGCGCGCGTCGCCCGCGCTCGTCGACCGGATCCAGGTGGAGTACTACGGGTCGTCGACGCCGCTGAAGCAACTCGCGCAGATCGGCATCCCCGAGCCGCGCACGATCGCGATCAAGCCGTTCGACGCCGGCTCGATCAAGGACATCATGCGGGCGATCCAGACGAGCGACCTCGGCGTGAACCCCTCGAACGACGGCAAGGTCGTCCGCATCAACCTGCCTCCGCTCTCGGAGGAGCAGCGCAAGAAGCTCGCGGCCAAGGCGAAGGAGATGGCGAACGAGACGAAAGTGGCGCTGCGCAACCTGCGTCGCGACGCGAACAAGGCCGCCGTCGACGCCAACGCCGGCGGAGACCTCACCGACGACTTCACCGCGCAGCTGAAGGAGGAGGTCGACGCGAAGCTGAAGGAGTTCGAGGCGCAGATCGACGAGATCCTCAAGAAGAAGACCGAAGAGATCCTGACGATCTGACGACGGGCGCTCGACGGCCCGTCGCTCCCGTTCGAGTCGGCAGCGTGGCTCCGATTGGTATCCTCGCCGGCGCCTCCCGGGGGCGTAGCTCAATCGGCAGAGCAGCTGCCTTTTAAGCAGTTGGCCGTGGGTTCGAGTCCCACCGCCCCCACCATCGAACTCCCCCGGGCGGCGCGCGCCCGACGCGATGCCGCCCACGCTCACCTACTGCACGAACCTCTTCCCGAGCGAGACCCTCGCCGACGTGACGTCGGCCCTGCAGCGATTCGGCGTCCCGCTTCGCGCGCGGAGGCGGCTCGAGACGCTGCCCCTCGGTCTCCATCTGCCCGCGCGTGCGACGCAGGATCTCGCGGCGCCCGGAGCGCTCCCGGAGTTCGCCGATCGGTGCCGGCAGTGGGGCATCTCCGTGGTGACGCTGAACGCGTTCCCCTTCGGCGGATTCCACGGCGCCGTCGTGAAGGAGGCGGTCTTCCGCCCGACGTGGGAGGAGCCGTCGCGGCGGGAGTACACGCTCTCGGCCTGCACGATCCTCGCGCACCTCCTGCCCCGGGGCGCGACCGGCTCCGTCTCAACCCACACGGGCACCTTCAAGGAGTTCGGCGTCTCCCCGGAAGGAGACGACCGCATCGCGCGCGCGTGGCTCCGCATGTCGCTCGACCTGGCGCGCCTGGAGGAGGAGTCGGGACGCCGCATCGTGCTCTCCGTGGAGCCCGAGCCGCTCTCGCGCCTCGAGACGGTCGCCGAGCTGATTCCGTTCTTCGAGCGCATGTGGTCCGGCCCGCTCCGCACGGCGGCCTTGGAGTGGAGCGTCCACCGGGGATGGCTCGAGAGCGCGTCGCGCCGCTACCTCGGCGTCTGCTTCGACGTCTGCCACCAGGCCGTCGAGTTCGAGCCGATCGCGGAGTCCATCGCGCGCCTGCGGGCCGCGGGGATCCCCATCGGCAAGATCCAGGCGTCCGTCGCGCCGTCGCTCCGCGGTCCGTCGTCGAGCCCCGAGGGGCTCGCGCGCCTGCGCGCTTTCGCGGAGCCGCGCTACCTCCACCAGACCTTCGGACGGAAGGCGAGCGGGCAGGTCGTCGCGCGTCGAGACCTCGCCGATGCTCTCGACGACGGCGCCTTCCTCCGCGAGGTGAAGGAGATCCGCACTCACTTCCACCTTCCGATCTTCCTCGAGCGGTCAGGGCCCCTCGAGACGACGCGCGGGGAGCTCGCGAGCGCGCTGGCGATCGCCGGGGACGCGACGGACTGCGTCGAGGTGGAGACCTACACGCTCGGCGCTCTCCCGGAGCCGCCCGCCGACGACGCCGCCGTCATCGAGACCATGGCGCGCGAGCTCGAGTACGCGGAGACCGCGCTGCGGTCCACGCGCTAACAGGACGCTGAAGAAGGCATTCGAGCTGCGCGCGGGCCTCGTCGCCCATTGCGTCGTTGCGCCGCCGCCGACGTATCGCCTGGATACGGCGGCGGCGACGCGCCTCGCACTGCGCAACGTTTCCTCGCGCTCGCTCTGCGAAGCCCTTCTTCAGCGCCCTGCAGTGGGCGCGCGGACCGCTCGCGATCGGTCAGGGGTCGTGAACGGATCGCCGCCGCAGGCCCGGCGCCGATTCTTCCGCGACCGTTCAGCCGTTCTTCGAGGAGTTGGCGACGCGCCGCTTGGCGGGCTCGTGGTAGGTGAACCGGTCGCCCTTGAAGTTGCGGATGGTGATCGACTCGTCGTTGCGGCTCACGACGTAGTCGGGGGAGATCGGCACCTTGCCGCCGCCGCCCGGTCCGTCGATCACGAACGTCGGCACGCCGTAGCCCGTCGTGTGCCCGCGGAGACCCTCGATGATCTCGATGCCGGAGGCGACGGAGGTCCGCAGGTGCGCCGTGCCGAGCACGGGGTCGCACTGGTAGAGGTAGTAGGGACGGACGCGCGCCTTCAGGAGCTCGTGGATGAGCTTCTTCATCTTGGAGACGCTGTCGTTGATCCCCTTCAGCAGCACCGTCTGGCAGCCGAGCGGGATGCCCGCGTCGGCGAGGCGCGCGAGGGCTTCCACGGCCTCCGGCGTGAGCTCCTTCGCGACGTTGAAGTGCACGCTCATCCAGAGGGGGTGGTACTTCTTCAGCATCGCGCAGAGCTCGGGCGTGACGCGCTGCGGCAGGAAGCAGGGGATCCGCGTCCCGATGCGGATGAACTCGATGTGGGGGATCGCCCGGATCGTGGCGATGTACCGCTCGAGCTTCGCGTCCGGGAAGAGGAGCGGGTCGCCGCCGGAGAAGAGGACGTCGCGGATCTCCTTGTGCTTCTTCAGGTACTCGACGGCTTCCGCGAACTGCGGCATCTCCGCGTCCTCGTTCGCGACCCATCGCTTGCGCGTGCAGTAGCGGCAGTAGGCCGCGCACACGTTCGTGACGAGCATCAGGACGCGATCGGGGTAGCGGTGGACGAGCCCCGGCACCGGGGAGTGGTCGTCCTCGCCGCACGGATCCGACATGTCGTGCGCGTTGTCGATGAACTCCGAGGAGAGCGGGATCACCTGCCGCCGGATCGGGCAGCGCGCGTTGGTCGGGTCGATGAGCTCCGCGAAGTACGGAGTCACCTGGGTCCGGAAGAGACCCTCGGAGCCCTTCAGCGCGCGCTTCTCGTTGGGAGTGAGCTCGATCCAGGCCGCGTAGTCGTCGAGCTTCGCGTAGCGATGCTGGAGCTGCCAGCGCCAGTCGTTCCAGAGCTCGGGAGCGGTGTTGTCTCGATTCAGGGGCGGCCGCGCCTTCGTCGAGTCGAGGGAGGTCTTCTCGGCGCCGTGGCCGGTCTCGTCCTTCGCTGCGTCGGCCGCGTTCTTTCCGCTCTGCGCTGGCGGGTCGATCGGGTTGCGCTTCGATTGAGGACGGTGGG
The DNA here is from genome assembly GCA_964545855.1 of uncultured Planctomycetales bacterium. Lineage (GTDB taxonomy): Bacteria > Planctomycetota > UBA1135 > UBA1135 > JACQFD01 > CAZJHD01. Next base: position 29,734 of record CAZJHD010000005.1, on the reverse strand, counting down.
GCGTCGAGCTGCGGATCTCGGTCATCGGAGGGTTGCTGGTTCGCCGACGTGGTCGGCGCGGATTCGTTCGGCTGAACGATCGAGAGGGGCCGCGGCGAGGTCGCGTACGTAGACGACCTTCGTATCGCCGGGCGAGTAGAAATCGGTGTATTCGGCGAGGAGCGAGAAGCCCGAGCGCAGATAGAACGCGCGGGCCGCCGAGTAGGGAGCGCGGGAGGAGGTCTCGACATAGACCTTTCGACCACCTTCGGCGCGGAGCTTGGCCGCCATCTCGTCGACGAGCGCGCGTCCCGCGCCTCGCCGGCCGTGATGTGGGTCGACGACGATCCAGTAGAGGTCGAAGGATCCACGCGTGAGCGGGATCTCGCCGAAGCAGACATAGCCCACGAGCTCATTCGACTCCGACTCGGCGCAGAGGAATCGGTAGTCGGGGTCGCGTCCACTCACGGTGAGATCGAAGAGCTCGAGTGCGACGGAGACTTCTTCCTCCGAGAAGACGCCCGTCGCGCGCAGCACGCGCTCGATGGACGCTCGATCCTCGGGAAGGTGATCGCGCACGAGGATCATCGAGACCTCCCCTCGGGCGTCGGAGGCGCGAGGCTCGGCTGCTGCGCCCGCGCGACGGCGAGGCGAACGATGTGGTCGTAGAGCCGCGCGAGGTCGATCCCCGCGACGGCGGCCGCGCGCACGAGCCCGGCGTCGGCCGAGAGGTCGGGGTTCGCGTTCGCCTCCAGGACGAAGGGGCGCCCCTCGGCGTCGACGCGCACGTCGACGCGTCCGTAGTCGCGCACGCCGAAGGCGCGGAAGGTCTCTCCCGCGATGCGCCGCAGCTCGAGCTCGAGGGCCGCGTCGACTCGCGCGGGGCAGACGGGCTTCGTGGCCAGGTCGTCGGCGCTCCCGGGCGTCCACTTCGAGTCGTAGGTGACGATCCCGGGGAAGGGCGCGCGGCCCGGCTCCGGTGCCACCTCGCCGAACTCGATCTCCGAGAGCGGGAGGGCCTTCCCCTCCAGGAGGGCGACGTTGAACTCGCGCCCCTCGACGAATCGCTCGACGATCGCCGGCTGCTCGAATCGCGAGTGCACGATCCGCACCCGCTCCCGCAGCGCGTTCGCGTCGCGGCAGACCGATTCGCGCTCGACGCCGATGCTCCCGTCCTCGTGGACCGGCTTCACGATCGCCGGCAGCCACGCGTCCGGCCACTCGACGGGCTCGCCCGGAGGGACGGTGCGATGGTCGGGAACCGGGATCCCGTGATGCGCGAGGCAGCGCTTGCTCTCGCCCTTGTCGAGCGTGAGGAGGAGGGTGCGAGCGCTCGACCCCGTGAAGGGCAGCCCCGAGCGCTCGAGCGCCTCGGCGAAGTCCGCCTCTCCGGCGGCGCGGCCTCCCATCTCCTCCACGAAGTTCACCACGACGTCGACGCGCTCGTCCTGCAGCCGAGCGATCGCCTCCTGGGCGTCGTCGTGCACGGCCAGGAGGAACGCCTCGTGCCGCGCTTCCCCGAGGGCGACCACGGCCTGCTCGCCGCAATCGATGGCTCCCTGGTAGGCCGCGAGCACGGCCGGGTCGCGCAGCTTCTCGCGCACCGGCAGCGACACCGCGACGCCGACGCGATAGGGACGCGGAGCGTGCGCCGTCGCCCGAGCGCGCGGGGCGGTCTTCGGCGTGGCGATCATCGGGCTCCCTTCCCGCGTGCCGCGACGGCGTCGCAAGCCTGCGCGGCCGACGCGCGGCCGCGGGCGGCCTCCACCACGTCGAGGATCAGCCGCCGGTAGTCGATTCCGGCGGCGCGAGCCGCCTTCGGGAAGCAGGAGTTCTCCTCGGGATTCGGGAGGATTCCCGGCAGCGGATTGATCTCGAGGATCCGCGGCGCTCCCGACGCGTCGAGCCGCACGTCCACTCGGGCCCAGTCCCTGCAGCCGAGTGCCTCGAAAGCGGCGACGGCCAGATCGCCGATGCGCTGCTCGAGCTCCCGCTCGAGGACGGCGGGGCAGTGGAAGATCGCGAGGGGCTTCTCCGGGACGTCCCAGATCCACTTCGCCTCGTAGGAGTAGATGGGCTCCGCGCCCGCGGGGAGAGCCGCGAAGTCGATCTCCGTGATGGGGAGGACGCGCGGCGGATTGCCGAGGAGCGCGACGGTGAACTCGCGCCCCTCCAGGAACTCCTCGACGAGAGCCGCCTGGCGGAAACGGTCGTGCACCTCGCGGACGCGCTCCCGAAGCTCGTCGGCGCTGCGCACCACGTTCCGGTCGCGCACGCCCTTGCTCGAGCCCTCGGCGACGGGCTTCACGATCCACGGTGCCGTCGACGGCGTCTCGCTGGGAACGGCGTCCCCGGGCTCGACCCGGAAGCCCCGCGGCACGGCGATCCCGTGGGCGCTCCAGACTTCCTTCGCGCGCCCCTTGTCGTGCGCCAGGGCGAGCGCGATCGGGCCGGAGCCCGTGTAGGGGAGCCCGAGGAACTCGAGCATCGCCGGCACCTGCGCCTCGCGTGCCTCTCCGCGCAGACCCTCGGCGAGGTTGAAGACGAGATCGAACGCTCCCGTACGCAGCGCCTCGAAGAGGCCGCCGTCCGCGTCCAGCGGAACGACGTCGTGGCCTCCCGCGGCGATGGCGCTCGCGAGGGCGGCGATCGTGTGCGGCGCATCACACTCCGCGAAGAGCTCCTCCTCGCTCAGCTCGCCCCGCCACGCGTCGCGCGACTCCGGGGAATCGATGCCGGGCGGAGGCGTTCCCTTCGCGTTGTGCACGAGGGCGATCCTCATCGCGATCCTTCCCTCACGCGTTCGTTCGCGAGCGCGGCTCTGGTGCTTCCCCCATGCGCGCGCCACAAGAGGATTGAGCGTGCCGGCTCGACTCGGTCGGCGGAATCCCCTGGGACCGCTCTCTGCGGGCCTTCGATGAACGATCTCGAATGGCTGAACGAGAGATGCCTACTCGTCACGCGACTTTCGGGGTTCTACCGGCCGGAACGAAACTCTCAAGGCGCATTTCCGAATTCCGCGGGTATCGTCGTTCGCTCGATCCACGTCCCCATCGTCTAGTCAGGCCTAGGACATCACCCTTTCAAGGTGAGGACACGGGTTCGAATCCCGTTGGGGACGCCACGCCGAGCGATGGAGACCGCCGACGCTCGAGGGATCGATCGAGGAATCGAGGGAGGAAGGGAGGAAGGGAGGAGAAGAGAGGAGAAGGAGGCGCGAAGGCGGAGCCGTGAGAGCGGAGACCGCACACGCGACCACGAGACACGAGGACGCGGAGCGACGCGCATCGTGGGGAAGGGCGCCGTCGGAACGGCGTTGGACGTCCTTCGGCGCGCCTCCTTCATCGTTGGCGGCGCGCCCGAGGGTGCGCCTTGCGATAGACCTCGCGGAGCCGCTCGATGGAGACGTGCGTGTAGATCTGCGTCGTGGAGAGACTCGCGTGGCCGAGGAGCTCCTGGACGGAGCGCAGATCCGCGCCCCCGTCGAGGAGATGCGTGGCGAAGGAGTGCCGCAGCGTGTGCGGCGTCGCCTTGCCGGCGAGGCCCCGTCTCGTCGTCATGCGGCCGAAGATCCGGCGGAGCGAGCGATCGGAGAGGCCGCGGCCGAAGCGATTCACGAAGAGGCGGGGCTCGGCGATGCCGTCCGATCGCTTCTTCGCGAGGTAGGCGCGCAAGGCCTTCCGCGCGGGCCGACCCAGGGGACAGAGGCGCTCCTTGCGGCCCTTGCCGAGGACGCGCGCGACGCCCTGGCCGAGATCGACGTCGTCCTCCCGCAAGCCCAGCAGCTCGGCCGCGCGGAGCCCTCCGGAGTAGAGCACCTCCAGCATCGCCTCGTTGCGCAGCGCCAGGAGCGAGCCTTCCTCCTCCGCGCCGAGGAGCTGTTCCACCTCGGTGCGCGTGAGCGTCTTCGGGAGCTTGCGCTCCAGGCGCGGCGTCCGGACCACGACGGCGGGATTCGACTCCACCTCGCCCTTCACGCAGAGATCGCGGAAGAACGAGCGGAGCGCGGCGACCTTCCGCGCCGTGGTCGCGCGCGAGAGCCCCGACGTGCGCAGCTGCGCGAGCCAGCCCCGCACGTGGAGTGGCCCGACGTCGCGAGGAGCCTTCGCGCCGCGCGTCGACGCGAAGCGCGCGAACTGACGCAGGTCTGCCTCGTAGGCGCGCAACGTGTGCCGCGAGCACTGGCGCGCGTGCGCGAGGTGGCGGAGGAAGGAGCCGATCTCGGCGTCCACGATGCGGATCCTATCGTCCGCCGCGCGAGAGTCGCGCGCGGTCGCGCGCTCGCGTCGCCGATACTGCGCGTCGCGTGACCTCCTCGCTCCGCGCCTCCGCGCTCCCGATCGATCCCGCGATCCGTCTCGAGGACGTCGCCGCCGGCGCGTGGGCCGAGGGACGCGAGGTGGCGTGGCTCGAGGGAGAGGGCGGACCCACCGACCTCCACGAACACGCGCTCGTCGCCGTCGGCGCGCCGCGGGACGAGATCGAGATTCCCTTCGGACAACCGGGAGAGCCCTTCGATGCGCTGGCGCGCCTGCTCGCCGAGCCGATCGACGACGCCGGGCTCGCGCTGCCCTTCCGCGGCGGCGCCGTCGGATTCCTCGGACACGAGTGCGGGCGCTTCTTCGAGAGGCTCCCGGCCGCGCGTCCCGCGGTGCTCGGGCTCCCCGACCTCCGCCTCTGGTTCCCCTCGTGCTTCGTCGCACGCGTGGGGGGCGCCGGCCCGGTGCTCGTCGTCCTCTCGCGCGCGTCGGGCCGCGGTGCCGAGGCTCTCGGCTCGGACGCCCGCCGCGAGATCGAGCGTCTCGCGCTGCGCGGCTCCGCGCGTGCGCCGGCGGCCGCCTCGCCGAGGCTCGTCCGCGCCGCGTGGGAGCACCCGCGCTACCTCGACGCCGTGGCGACGGTGCGGCGCCACATCGCCGCGGGAGACATCTACCAGGCGAACCTCTCGCAGCGGTTCGACGCCGGCGACGTGGGGGATCCCTTCGACGTCCATCGGCGTCTCCGGGCCGCGAATCCGGCGCCCTTCGCGGCGTTCCTCGGAATGGGCGATCGTGCGATCGTCTCGGCGTCGCCGGAGCTCTTCCTGCGCCGCCGCGGATCGCGTCTCGAGACGCGGCCCATCAAGGGCACGCGCCCTCGCACCGGGGACGCCGCCTCCGACGCCGCCGCCGTGGCGGATCTCCTGCGCAGCGAGAAGGACGCGGCGGAGCTCGCCATGATCGTCGATCTCGAGCGCAACGATCTCTCGCGCGTGTGCCGTCCTGGAAGCGTCGTGGTGCGGCGCGCCGGAGACCTGGAAGCCTACGCGACGGTCTTCCACCGGGTCGCCGCCGTGGAGGGGGAGATCCGTCCGGGGATCGGCGCGAAGGAGATCCTCACCGCGACCTTCCCCGGCGGGTCGATCACCGGCTGTCCGAAGATCCGCGCGATCGAGATCCTGACGGAGCTCGAGGCCGACGCCCGCGGACCCAACTTCGGCGCGATCGGCTGGATCGGCCACGACGGCGACCTCGATCTGAGCATCGCCATCCGCACGCTCACCTTCCGTCGCGCCGCGGGCGGAGAATGGGATGCGACCTTCCGCGCGGGAGGCGGCATCGTGGCAGACTCGGAGCCGCACGCCGAATACTCGGAGACGCTCGCGAAGGCGTGCGCCCTCGCCGAGAGCCTCGGCGACGCCACTTTCCTCGCGAGGCACGAAGACCGCACTTGAAGCCCAAGCTGAAGCTCCCTTTCGGGACCGGCGTCTACGAGACGATCGCCGTCGTCGGACGCCGTCCCGCGTTCCTCGTGGCGCATCTGGATCGCCTGGAGAAGGGCGCCGAGATCCTCGGGATCCCGAAGGCGCGCGAGCGCGTGGAGTCGATCGTCCGCGCGAAGCTCGCCGTCTGTCCGGAGACCCCGACGGCCATGCGCGCCGAGGCGCCCGGTCACGGCATCCCGGGAGTTTCGTTCCGCCCGAGGACGACGGATCCGGAGGGTCCCGTCGTCCTCCTGTGGCCCTCGTCTCCCGGGGACAAGCGCAGCGTGGCGGACGCGCTCAAGCACACGCTGCGGGCAGCCAAGGTCACGGCCCGCAACGAGGCGATGACGGCCGGCGCGTGGGAGGCGCTCGTGCTCGACGACCAGGGGATCGCCGTCGAGGGAACGATCACCAACGTCTTCGCGCGCGTCGGCGACGTGCTCGTGACCCCCGGCGACGACCTCTTCCCGCTCCCGGGGATCGCGCGCGCGATCGTCCTCGAGGAGGCGAAGCGCCTCGGGATCGCCGTCGAGCACCGGGGCCTCCGGATCGACGACGTGCGCGCGGCGCGGGAGATCTTCCTCACGAACGCGCTCGTCGGCGTGCAGTCGGTCTCGGCCGTCCTGCTCCCCGACGGCGAGAGGCACGCGCTTCCGCCGAGCCCGGAATGGAGCGCGCGGCTGGAGGCTGCCCGGGCCGAGCGCGAGCGGGTCGACCTGGAGTCGGCACCGGGTCCGATCGACGAGTCGATCGACTGAAGGACGCCGCCGGGATCCCCCGCGGAGGCCGCCGGAGCCCTCCCGGAACCGGAGGTGCGAGGCTACCGTGGGGACCCTCGGAGGTATCCATGACCGCTCTTCTTCTCGTCTCGCTCGCCCTGATCTCGCCCGCCGCCGCGGCGTTCCCTCTCCCCACCACGGCCCCGGCTCCGGCCCTCGTCGTCGCGATCGCTCCGATCGGGGCCCCCCAGGGCAAGAACGGCGGCGACGACAAGAAGAAGGACGGACGCAAGGAGGTCTCGAAGCTCGTCGACGAGATGAAGAAGCTCGTCGGCGCCAAGAAGGACGACGACGCGATCGTGAAGATCGACGAGATGGTCCGGGAGTACGCCGAGTCCGGACCCAAGGACCGCAAGAAGATCGCCGATGCCATCGCGAAGAACCTGACGGTCCAGCGCATCCCGCCGGAGGGGAGCCAGGAGCAGCCCCGGATCTTCCTCACCTGCGTGGTCGCCTTGAGCCAGATGTCGACCCACGGCTCGAAGCACCTGCAGGCGGCCTACGACTTCCGTGAGTGGAAGCGCGACATCTCCTTCCGCGGCCGGATCCTCAAGCTGATCGGCGACACCAAGGATGCCAGCGCCGTCGAGTTCCTCATCAAGGAGCTCGTCGACAAGGACGCGCCGATCGTCGCCGATGCGGCTTCGGCCCTCGGGAACTTCGTCGATGCGAAGGAGGACGACCGGAAGAAGATCGCCGAGAAGCTCATCAACCTGATCAACAGCCTCCAGGGGCAGGCCGCCGACACGTCGACTCCCCAGGGCCTCGACGCGCGCCAGCGCTACGAAGCCATCAGCCCCGGAGCCATCGACTCGCTGCAGAGGCTCACGGGCCAGACGTTCCGCCAGCCGATCGAGTGGCAGAAGTGGTGGAACGACAACAAGTCGAAGCCCTGGTGAACCGGCCGGAGCCTCCGCTCCGCGGATCGCGCACGCCTCGAACGGGATCCGCCGCCCGGATCCTCCTGGCGGCCACGGCCGTGCTCCTCCTCGCCGCCGTGGGTCTCGTCGCCTTCGTCGTGATCGGCGGCCGAGAGGACGGCGCCGCGACGGACCGCGCTCCGGCGCCGGGGCGCTCCGGTCTCGAGCGGATCTTCGTCGGCCGCAGCGGCGATCTCGGATTCGTGCTCCGGGGACCGGGCCCCGAGGAGGAAGGACGTTTCCTCCAGGATGCCGAAGCGCGCGTTCTCGGTCTGGAGAGCGATCGCCTCGTGGCTCGCATGGACGCCTTCAACGATTCCGAACGACCCGCGTCCCTCGGGACCGGTGGGCTCTCGCTGCGCATCGGCGACGAGACCGCCTCGGCGCTCTCCCCGGAGCCCGCAGGACCGGTGGCCGCGGCGCTCGCCGGCGGCGATCCCTCGGCGCCGCTGCCGCCGCACGCGTCGCGCCGGATCGGGTGGATCGCCCGCGCCGGCGCCTTCGAGGAGGCGAGCGAGGCGACCGTGCAGCTCGGCTCCGAGGGGCCACGGGTCTCGCTCCGCGCGCGCCGCGTCGCGGAGCGCGACCTCGCCGCCTTCGACCGCGCACCCGGCATGCCGTCGCTGGAGCGGCTCCTGGCGGAGCTCCTTCGGTGACCGGCCCCGATCCGATTCCGGACGGCACCGAGCCCGTCGATCCGAAGGTGATCCCGCCGGCGGAGCCCGACGCGGGCGCGTCGCCGCCCGAGGCTCCGGAGGACGCCGGTGCGTCGGCCGTGGTCCGCGCTCGCTCGAACTCCGACGTGGAGCGCGCCTTCGTCGACGCGGCCGCCGTGATCCATGCCCTCGCGGAGAACCAGCGAGCCCTGCGCGGCACGATGGAGCGCGCCGAGCGCACGGAGCTCCTTCTGAAGAACGTGTCGGGGCTGAACGAGACCTTCCGCGCCGTCGCCGACACGCAGGAGCGCCTCCTCCGCACCGTCGAGGACTCGGAGCGGCGGCGCGAGCAGGCCGAGCGGCGCTCCCGCCGGGCGCGCGCGGGCGCGTTCCTCCTCGCCGTGGGGCTGCTCGGCGCGGCGGCGGTCGCGCTCTTCGCCGTCTCCCGCGCGCTCGACTCCGCCGGAGCGGGCTCCTCCGTCGGCGACGCCCTCCGCGTGGCCCTCCAGGACGACGCCGCGCGGCGCTCCGAGGATCGCCGTCTGGAGATGGCGGAGCTCTCGGTCGCGTTCCGCGACGCCCTCGCCGACCGCAAGGCCTACGAGGCGCAGCTCGACGAGACGACGCAGCGCGCCCGCTCGCTGGAGGATCGGATGGCCACGCTCGGCACCGAGAGCGGAGCCGCGTCGGCGGAGCTGGAGGAGACGCGGCGCAAGCTCGCCGAGGCCATGCGGCAGATCGACGAGTACCAGTCCCGCGTGAGCGACGGCGAGGCGGGCATCCGCGCGCTCGTCGAGCAGATCGAGCTGCGCCAGAGGAACGAAGGGCCGCTCGTGGCCCCGCTCCTCCCGTCGGCGCCCGCCGCCCCCGAGGCCGAGTACGTGCCCGTCGGCTCCGTCGGTCCGGGAGGCACCGTCGCGGCGGACGCGGCGCCGCTCGCGCCCGCGGTGGCGGGTCTCACGCCTCTGTCGGACGCACTCACGTCGCAGCTGAACGCGATGCTCTCCTGGGGATCGACCACGAGCCTGCGCCTCGTGATGGCCGGCGGCCGCGTCGGCTCGGAGGTGCGCGACGCGTACTTCCACCGCTACGACGACCGCGGGAACCCCGCGGGCTCGGTGCATGCGCGCACGGCGCGCATCGAGGAGTCGCTCGTGGAGCCCCGCATCACCCTCGTGCTCGCGGACGGCTACGAGGCGACGGGTCGCACGCGGGTCCCCTATGCCTCGCGGCGCATCGAGATCCGCGGGGTCGATCCGGAGATCTGGCGTTCGCGGATCCCGGAGCTGCTGGATCGCGGCATGCCGCCGTTCCCGGCGATCGACGCGCCGGGGATCGGCCCCTCGGCGGCGCCGGCGGGCGCCGAGTCGCCGGAGGTGGCGGCCGTCCTCGAGCGCCTGAACGCGCTCCTCGCGCGGCACACGGAGTACGCACGGCTCCGCTTCCGGAGCATCGTCGCCATCGAGGGCGAGCTGCTGCGGGGCGTCGTCCTCGAGAGCCTGGTCCAGGTGCCCGAGTCTCGGGAGCCCCGCGTCGACCAGATCCTGCGCGCGCAGCGCGCGAAGCTCCGGTGGGTGGCGGTCGATCGCCGCCTCGAACTCGACCTGGAGGAGGGCACGCGCGGGCGCGACCTGCCGGTCGCCTTCCCGGCGGGGCGGCTGCGCTACGTGTTCCCGGGAGTCGATCGCGGCGAGGTCGTCGGCGGCGACGTGTCGCTGCCGATCGGCATCCAGTAGCGCTCTCGCCGGCGCCGAGGGGCGATTCCTCGCGCTCACGCTGCGGGGTGCCTTCGCCGCAGGCGGTACAGTGCGGTCCTCGCCGGATGGCTCATCGCACCCTGTTCGACGGCTCGTCGCACGAACCGCCGCCGGCCGACGTGCCCCGCGGTGGCGCGGAGGCCGGGGGCGGCGCGGACGTCGTCACCGTGAGCGAGCTCGTGGTGCGCCTGAAGGCGCGCATCGAGCCGTTCTTCGGCGGCGTCTGGGTCTCCGGTGAGCTCGCCGAGTTCCGCGGCCGGGCCGCCTCGGGACATGCCTACTTCGCTCTGAAGGACGCCGCCACGATGCTCCGCGCGAAGATGTGGCGGAGCTCCGTCGACCGACTCCGCTTCACCCTCGAGAACGGCATGGCCGTCGTCGTGCGCGCGAACGTGGAGATCTACGCGCCGCGCGGAGACCTCTCGCTGATCGTCGACCGCGTCATGCCGAAGGGGATCGGCGAGGCCGCGATCGCTCTGGAGCAGATCCGCAAGAAGCTGCTCGCGGAGGGGCTCTTCGCGGCGGAGCGCAAGCGCCCACTGCCCTTCCTCCCGCGGCGGATCGGACTCGTCACGAGCCGCGAGGCGGCGGCGGCGCGCGACTTCCTGCGCCACCTCCACGAGCGGCTCCCCGTGCGGGTCCTGCTCGCGCCCACGCCCGTGCAGGGCATCGGGGCCGAGGTCTCCATCGCCGCCGCCATCGGCGAGCTCTCGGCCGGGGCGCGCGACCTCGGGATCGACGCGGTCGTCGTCGTGCGCGGGGGCGGCGGCATCGAGGACCTCGCGGCCTTCAACAGCGAGATCGTCGCGCGCGCGATCGCGGCCTGCTCCGTGCCCGTCGTGACGGGCATCGGCCACGAGATCGACACGACGATCGCCGACCTCGTGGCCGACCGCCGCGCGAAGACGCCGACGGATGCCGCCAGCGTGGTGGTGCCCGACCGCGCGGCGATCCGCCGCGATCTGCAGCACCTCCGCGATCGCATGGCCGAGGCGGTGGACCATCGGCTCGCCGCGCGCGAGGCCGAGTGGCTCCAGCTGCGTCGATCGTCGGCCATGGCGAGTCCGGCGGAGCTCGTGGAGAGCCACGCTCGGGGGCTCCGCCACGAGGCGCGGCTCCTGCGCGGCGCGGTCGACCGGCGCCTCCTGCGCGGCGCGGAGGCCGTGGGTCGCCTGCGCTCGCGGCTCGCCGGTCGGTCGCCGCGCGCCGCCCTCGCCGAGCAGCGCCGGCGGCTCGAGGGGATCGGGTCTCGCCTGCGGACCGCCCTGCGCACACGGCTCGCCGATGCGGAGCGCCGCGTGGGGGTCGCTGCCGCGAGCCTCGAAGGGGCCTCCCCGGTGGCGATCCTCGCCCGCGGCTACTCCCTCGCCCGCAAGAAGGACGACCGCCGGCTGCTCGTCGACGCCCGCGACCTCTCGGCCGGCGACCTCGTGGAAACGCGACTCGCCTCCGGTTCCTTCACCTCGCGTGTCGAAGAGGTTCGCCGCGAGCCCGTGCCCGAGTGAGGCGCGGGCGGTGACGCAGGAAGCGTCCGCGAGCCGCCGTCCCACGATGCCGACCGAGAACGCCGTCCTCCCCTCCGGGGAGATCCCCGCCTCCGGACGGTCGCGCCCCCTCGTCGAAGCGCTCCTCGTGGCCGTGCTCTCCCTGGTCACGTTCGCGCCGAGCCTCTCCTACCACTTCCTGCCCGGCGACTACGACTGGCTCTCGCTCGCGAAGTGGGGCGACGCCGAGCGGACGGAGCTGCTCAGCTTCACGGCCTACCGCCCCTACACCGGCCAGCTCTTCGGCGCCGCCTACGCCCTCTTCGGCGGCGAGAGCGCGATTCCCTACCGCGTGGCGCTCCTCGTGATCCACACGCTGAACGCGCTGCTGGCGGGATCCCTCGCGGCGCGCATCCTGCGCCGGCCGGGAGTCGGGTGGATCACCGCCGCGATCTTCGCCGTCGCGCCGGCGAGCAGCGAGGCGGTCCACTCCATCGCCGCCTTCGTCTATCCCTGCGTGACGCTGCTCCTCTTCACGGGGCTGCATCTCTACGGACGGTGCATCGACGGGGGCGGCGTCGTCCCCTGGGTGCTCGCCGTCGTCTGCTTCGGTCTCTCCGTTCCCCTCCGCGAGCACTGGGTGGCGGCCGTGCCGCTCGCGCTCGCCCTCGAGCTCGCCCACGGCGGCTGGGATGCGCTCCGGAGACGCGGGGTCTGGCTCCGCCTCGGGACGATCGTCGTGCTCGGCTCCGCCGTCTTCGTGGGCCGCCACCTGGCGGCGGGCGTGCCGCTGCTCCCGAGCGGGCCGGCCTACCGATTCGACCTCGTGGCCATGAGCTCGCGCCTCCTCGTGAGCCTCGAGCGGCTCGTGCTCCCGCCGATCCCCGTCGACATCCGCGACTTCCGGGAGCTGCACCAAGTGGTCGGGGCGATCCTCCTCCTCGGGCTCCTGCTGCTCGTCGTCAAGGCGCCGCGCACCGATCGACGGCGCGTGCTGATCCTCGTGGCGGCGCTCGTCATCTCGCTCACGCCCTTCCTCCCCGTCGCCGGCGAGCACGTGCGCCAGCGGTTCGCCTACTTCGGCACCGCCTTCGCCGCGGGCCTCGCCGCCTACGCGATCTCCCTCGGCGCGGAACGCCTCACCACGCGTGTCTCGACTCCCATCATCCTCGCCGTGCTGGCGATGCTCCTGCTGGAGCAGCAGGCCGAGTTCAGCCGCCACTACAAGCCGCTCGCGGAGGAGGCCTCCGCGCGCGTCGAGGCCTACTCGCACGGCGTGCGGCTCACCCGGGAGAACGACGAGATCGTCTTCTTCGTCGGCGACCTGGAGATCGTGAACGTGGGACCGAACCTGCAGAGCGTGCGCTCGACCCTGCGCGTCCTCTCCGACATCGAGCGCACGCAGGTGGTCCAGTTCGAGGCGGCGACGGAGGAGGAGTTCCTCCGCCAGTGGGAGCAGCTCCGCGAACGCAGCGGTGCCCAGGGGGACCACATGCGCGTCTTCATCCGAGGCGTGGAGGGCTACGAGCTCGTCCGCCTGATCGAGAGCCGGGAGCCCGCCAAGGTGGTGTTTGCGACGGGCCCGGGCGACGGCGCGAGCCGCACGATCTACGCCCTGCTGCCGCGCCCGCCGCGGGAGTGACCCTCGCGGAGGGTCTCGGTCTCGGGTTGCAGGTGTTCCGTTCTCGACGTTCGCGCCACGAGTCGGCGGCGAGGGCGCCGAGTTGTGAGGCGGTTTTCGAGAACTGGACACTAGCATCCGTGGCGTCCCGTGAGCGAGCCCCGCGCACCCCGACCTTCCCGTTCCACGAGCGGCTCGAAGAAGGCACCGCCCGATGCGGAGGCTGGATTCGAGGACCGCCTCGAGCGCCTCCGGTCGATCGTCGAGGAGCTCGAGGGCGGGTCCCTCGCGCTCGAGACCGCCATCGAGCGCTACGAGGAAGGCGTGGCCGTCCTGCGAAGCTGCTCCGAGACGCTGGCGCGCGCCCGCGTGAAGGTGGAGCAGCTCTCGCGCGACGCGGAAGGGGCGCTGGAGATCGAGCCGCTCCGCGACCTGGAGCGCGAGGCGGCGGGACGCGCGGACGACGACGACGACGAGAGCGAGGATGGAGGCTAGGAGTCTGCGCCACGCGCGTCCGCACGCAGCGAGCTTCGACCGATTCCTGGAGCGTGCGGCGCGTCGCGTCGACCGCGTCCTCGATCGCCGGCTCGCGGCCGACCGCGAGCCGCGGCGCCTGGTCCGGGCGATGCGCTACGCCGTCTTCGGCGGCGGAAAGCGGCTGCGGCCGGCGCTCGTGTACCTCGGCTGCCGCGCCTTCGGCGGCGACGAGCGCACGGTGGACGGCGCCGCGGCGGCCGTGGAGATGATCCACACCTACTCGCTCGTGCACGACGACCTGCCCTGCATGGACGACGACGAGCTGCGCCGCGGCCGGCCGACGCTCCACGTGGAGTTCGACGAGGCCCTGGCGGTGCTCGCCGGCGACGGTCTCCACACGGAGGCCTTCGCGACGCTGGCGGCGCTCTCGCCTCCGGCGCTCGTGCCCGACCTGGCGGCGGCGCTCGCCGCGGCGGCGGGTCTCGGAGGGATGGTGGGGGGGCAGGTGCTCGACCTGGAGTCCGAGGGGCGCCGCCCGCGCGCGGAGACCGTGGAGCGCATCCACCGGGGCAAGACGGCGGCCCTCATCGCCGCATCCCTGGAGCTGGGCGCGATCGGCGCGCGCGCCACCCGCGCCCAGCGGCGGGCGCTCCGCGGCTACGGGGAGATCGTCGGGCTCGCCTTCCAGGTGGCCGACGACGTCCTCGACGTCGTCGGCGACGCCGCCACGCTGGGAAAAACCCCTGGCAAAGACGCGGCTTCGGGGAAGATGACATACCCTGCGGCGGTCGGCCTCGACCGGGCACGCGATCACGCGCGAAGCCTGGCCGACCGTGCATGCCGCCGAGCAGCTCGTCTCGGCGGGGCGGCGGAGGGCCTCCTTCGGGCCCTGCCCCGATTCGTCACCGAGCGAACCAAATGAACGAGGTCCAGCTCTCTCGACCCCTGCTCTCGCGCATCCAGTCTCCCGACGATCTGCGTCTGCTGGACGCTTCGGACCTGCCGGCCCTCGCCCAGGAGATTCGCGACGAGCTGATCGAGGTCGTGTTCAAGACCGGCGGCCACCTCGGGAGCAACCTCGGCGTCGTCGAGCTGACGATCGCGCTGCACCGGGTGTTCGACTTCCGCCGAGACCGGCTCGTCTTCGACGTGAGCCATCAGGTCTACCCGCACAAGCTGCTGACGGGACGGCGGGCACGGTTCCACACGATCCGGCAGAGCGACGGCCTCACGGGCTTCTGCTGCCGCGAGGAGAGCGAGTACGACCTCTTCACGGCGGGACACGCCGGCACCGCCATCTCCTCCGCCCTGGGCATGGCCTGCGCCGACGCGACCGACCCTTCCCTCCGCGACCGACACACGGTGGCGCTCGTCGGAGACGCCGGCATCGGATGCGGCGTCGCCTTCGAGGGTCTGAACAACGCCGCGCCCTCGGGCCGCCGCATGCTCATCGTCCTCAACGACAACGAGTGGTCGATCTCGAAGTCGGTGGGCGCGCTCTCCCGGTACCTCACGGCGATCCGCACCTCGCCCTTCGTCGCGAAGGCGGAGCGCCGGATCGCCGAGATGCTCTCGCACCTGCCGCTCGTGGGCGATCGCCTCGACCAGGCCCTCGAGATCCTCCGCCACCTGGCGGTGCCCGGGCACGTCTTCGAGGACCTCGGCGTGCGCTACGTGGGGCCCCTCGACGGCCACGACGTGGCGCTCGTCACGGAGACCCTCGAGCGCGTGAAGAAGCTCGATGGCGTGACGCTCCTCCACCTGCTCACGCAGAAGGGCAAGGGCTACGCGCCGGCGTCGGACGATCCGCAGCGCGCGCACGGCGTCTCGCCGAAGGCGGCGCCGAAGAAAGTGGAGCCGGCCGGCTCGTCGAGCTCCGGGTCGATCTCGGCCGCATCCTCGCCGGCGCTGATGCCGCCGGGCTGCGCGATCCCGAGCGCCGCCGAGAAGGCGGCGCCCAAGAAGGCACGCTCCTTCACGGAGGCGTTCTCCCAGGGGATGCTCGCGCTCGCCGAGAAGGACCCGCGCGTCGTCGCGATCACGGCGGCCATGCCGGAGGGCACCGGCCTCTCGGCGTTCGCCTCCGCCCATCCCGGCCGCTTCTTCGACACCGGGATCACGGAGCAGCACGCCGTCGCCTTCGCCGGAGGCCTCGCGCGCGCCGGCGCCCGACCGGTGGCGGCGATCTACTCGACGTTCCTCCAGCGCGGCTACGACCAGGTGTTCCAGGAGGTGCTCCTCCAGGGGAATCCCGTCGTCTTCGCGATGGACCGCGGCGGCCTCGTGGGCCAGGACGGCCCGACCCACAACGGCCTCTTCGACCTCGCCTACCTGCGCACGATGCCCGGTGTCGTGCTCATGTCGCCGCGCGACGGGACCGAGCTGCAGCGCATGCTGGAGTTCGCGGTCACGCTCCCGGGGCCCTCGGCGATCCGCTACCCGCGCGGCAGCTCCTCGGAGGACGCCTCCTCGTCGCGCACGCCGATCGAGCTCGGACGCGCGGAAGTGCTGCGTCCCGGCAGCGAGGCGACGATCGTCGCCTACGGAGCGATCGTGCAGCAGGCCCTGGAGTCGGCGGAGGCTCTCGCGACGGACGGCTTCGACGTCGAAGTCGTGAACGCGCGCTTCGCGAAGCCCCTCGACCGCTCGCTCCTCCGCGACCGGCTGGCGAGCCGCGACTGGATCTTCACGCTCGAGGAACACTCCGCCCTCGGCGGCTTCGGCTCCGCCGTCCTCGAGACGGCCTCGGAGCTGGCGGCTGCCGGCGAGGACGTGCGCGCCCGCGTGATCGTCTTCGGAGTCCCCGATCGGTGGATCGAGCATGCGTCGTCCCGCGACGAGCAGCTCCGCTCCTGCGGACTCGACGCGGCGTCGGTCGCACGCACCGTCTCCGCGCTGCTGCGCGATCGCTCGCGCGCGCACGCCTCCCTGCGTTGACGCCGGCCCGCCGACCTGCGGTGCGTCGCCGTCGGGTCCTGATCGTCGGGGACCGCCGGAGGGCGCGCGTCGCCGCGCTGGCGCAGACGCTCCAGGAATCGCTCGCGCAGCTCGGCACGACGTCCGACGTCGATCTCGACCACGCGATCGACCTCTCGAGGGTGCGGGCCGACCTCGTGCTCGTGCTCGGCGGAGACGGGTCGATCCTCCACGCGGCGCGCCGTCTCGGCCGGAACCGCATCCCCGTCATGGGCGTGAATCTCGGCAACCTCGGATTCCTCGCCACGGTCTCGGCCAAGGAGTCGCCGGCCCGGATCGCCGAGGACGCCTCCGGTGAGCTGCGGATCGAGGAGCGCTGCCAGATCGCCGTCGAGGTCGTCGGCAAGCGTGGGCGCGTCGCGCGCGTCGGCAACGCGCTGAACGACGCCGTCGTCGACCGAGGCTCCGGCGTGCGCCTCCTCACGCTCGGCGTGCACGTGGACGGGAGCATGGCCTTCGAGACGCGCGGCGACGGCCTCGTGGTGTCGACGCCGACGGGCTCGACGGCCTACTCGCTCGCCGCGGGAGGCCCGATCCTCCATCCGAGCCTCGGAGTGCTCCTCCTCACGCCGATCTGTCCGCACTCGCTCACGAACCGCCCCGTCGTCGTGCCCATGTCGACGCCGATCGAGATCGAGGTGCTCGACTCCGACGGCGCCGCGCGGCTCTCGCTCGACGGCCTCGACGTCCGCCCCGGCGGTGTCGAGAAGGGGGAGACGATCCGCATTCGCCGCTCGCGCTCGACCGTGCGCCTCGCGGTCCGCCCCGCCGACCGCTTCTACGGCCGGCTCCGGAACAAGCTGCACTTCGCGCGGTAGGAGCCTGCGGCGCCGCCCGACAGGGCCCGCGTTCAGCCGCCGCTCAGCGCGCACACGATGTGCACGTCGTCGCCGGCCCGAAGCGCGCGCCCGAGGCTCCGCTCGAGCTTCGCTCCCACGAAGAGCTTGATGTGCGTGCGGATGCCGTCCTGCTCGTCGATCATCCGGAAGCGCATGCCCGGGAAGCGGCGGTCGAGATCCGAGAGGACCTCCGCGAGCGTCGCGCCGCCCGCGTCCACGGCGGCCGCTCCGCCCGTGTAGGAGCGGAGCGGCGTCGGGACGTGCACCGTCACGCTCACGACCGGAACGCCTCGACGGAGAGGATCTCGGGGAGGTGCGAGGCCACCATCCTCCAGCGGCCGCCCTCGTTCACGCTCCCCCAGACCTCGCCGCCCGTGGTGCCGAAGTAGAGGCCCACCTTGTCGCAGTCGTCGGCCGCGAAGCACTGCCGCTTCACGGTGTGCCAGGCATTCTCGGGAGGCAGACCCTTGTCCTGGCGATCCCAGGTCTTCCCGCCGTTGCGCGTGCGGTAGACGGCGGGCTTGCCGCCGACGCTCGTGCGCGGCCAGACGGCCGTGCCGTCCATGGGGATCACCCACGCGACGTTCGGCTTGCGCGGGTGGACGACGACGGGGAAGCCGATGTCGCCGATCTCCTTCGGCATGGTCTCGCCGATGCGGACCCACTGCTTCTTCGGCCGGTCGATGCGGTAGATGCCGCAGTGGTTCTGCTGGTAGAGCCGGTCGGGTTTCGCCGGGTGCATCACGACGCAGTGCGGGTCGTGGCCCACCTCGTAGGGCGTCTCCCGGGGCGGCGCGTAGTCCATCGCGACGCCGAGGTTCAGCGGCGCCCAGGTGGCGCCGCGATCCTTCGTCTCGAAGGTGCCGCCGATGGAGAGCGACACGTAGAGGTGCGCCGGGTCGCGCGGGTCGACGAGGATCGAGTGCGTGAAGGCGCCCCCGGGAACGGCGCTCAGGGATTCCGGATCGAGCGTTCCGAGGTAGCGCGAGAAGGTCTCCACCTCGCTCCAGGTGGCGCCCGCGTCCGTCGAGCGGAAGAGACCGTGCGGGTTCGTCCCCGCCCACCAGACGCCGGGCTCCTCGTAGACGCTCGGCGCGAGCCAGAAGACGTTCTCGACGACGCGCCCCTTCGTCCCCACGGGGGCCTTCGGGAACGCCGGCGGGCTCGTCGCCTCCACCCAGCTCGCTCCGCCGTCCGTCGAGCGCATCACCGTCGGCCCGAGGTGGCCCGTGCGCACGCCCATCAGGAGGCTCCCCGGCTTGCGCGGGTCGGCGACGAGGTGATTCACGACGCAGCCGAACTGCCAGGGCTCGCCCAGGGTCCAGGTCTTCCGTGCTCCGTCGCTGCGGAGCGCGAACGCGCCCTTGCGGGTGCCGATGAGGAGGGTGACGGGCTGCGGGACTTTCTCCATGGTGCTCCGGGTGTTCGGGGGGAGGGCGCCCAGGATGGCGCGATCCTCCGCCGCTGTCTTCCCCCGGGCTGGATGTGGGAGTGGACCCGAGTCCTCCAACTTCCCCTCCGCGCGGAGGTGCGCCTACGATGGACGCGCGCCGTCTCGCTTCCGAGACCGGTCGCGCCGAGAGGTGCATCGATGGGTTCCAATCGGAGTCTCGCGCTCGTCGTCCTCGGCCTGCTGGGTCCCGTGGCCGCGGCGCAATCGCCGATCTATTCGGTCCAAGGGGAGCTTCACCTCGGCGGCTTCGGCCGCGCCGTTCGCCCCATCGGCGACGCCGACCTCGACGGATTCCCCGACTTCGCCGTGGGTGCGCCCGGCGGCGTGCTCATTCCGGCGCAGCGCCCGATCGTGCGCGTGGTCTCGGGGGCGACCGGGAGCACGCACTTCGAGCTCTCCTCGCCGACCGACAAGCACCTCTTCGGCGCGTCGATCGCGGGCCCCGGCGACCTCGATGGCGACGGACATCCCGACCTGCTGGTGGCGATGCGACCCTCGCTCGTCGTCGGCCGCGGATTCGCCGTCGCTGTCTCCGGCGCCGACGGGACCCGCATCTTCGGACTCGCGAGCGGCGCCGGCGCCGACGAGTTCGGATGGGCCGTGAGCGGGATCGGAGACGTGGATCTGGACGGTGTCCCCGACCTCCTCGTCGGATCGCCCACGGCCGACCAGCCGTCGTCCAACGTGGGCGCAGTGCACCTCTTCTCCGGTGCGACGGGCACGCTCCTGATGAAGATCGTCGGCCCCGCGACGGGGACGCGATTCGGCGCGGCCGTCGCCGGACTCTCGGACCAGGACGGGGACGGAGTCCCCGAGATCGCCGTCGGCGCGCCGCACGATCCCGGCCACACGCAGGCAGGCACCGTGCGCGCCTTCTCGGGGGCGACGGGCGCTCCGTGGTTCGTCTCCGCGGCGACGGATCCGAACCACTCCTTCGGATTCTCGATCGATCGCGCGACCGACCAGGACGGCGATGGCGCCGACGACGTCGTCGCCGGAACCGATCCGTTCCTCGGCACCGACGGCTACGTGCGCGTCCTCTCGGGGAGCAGCGGCGCCGTGATCCACCACATGGTCGGCGCGAGCGGCCTGGGGGGCTTCGGTCGAGCCGTGTCGGACGCCGGCGACGTCGACGCCGACGGGTTCGGCGACGTGCTCGTGGGCGCCGCCGGAGACTTGGGGGGCCTCGGCCGCGTCGAGGCGCGCTCGGGCCGGACGGGCGGAGTGTTGGCGACGTTCACGGGGACACAGCCGAACCAGCAACTCGGCGGCGCCGTCGGCGGCCCGATCGACGTGAATCAGGATGGCCGCCTCGACGCGCTCCTCGGCTCACCCGCGGCGAGCGTCCACGGCAGCGTCGTGGGGAAGGTCGTCGTGTTCACCGTGATTCCCTGAAGGTCCCCCCATGCATCGATTCGGCGTGCTCCTCGGCGTCGTCCTCCTCGCCGGCGCCGCGCTCGCGCAGGCGCCTCTCTCGCCCCTCCTCACCGTGGCCGGACAGGCCGCGAACGAGTTCTTCGGAGCGTCGATCTCCGTCGCGGGCGACGCGAACGCGGACGGGAGCACCGACTTCGTCGTCGGCGCTCCCGGGGGCATCTCCCTCTTCGCGTTCCTTCCCGGGAGCGCGCGGATCTTCTCCGGCGTGAACGGCGCCTTCCTCGCGGGGATCACCATGCCCGTCCCCGGCCCGCTCTTCGCGGCGAGCGTCGCGCCGGCGGGCGACGTCGACGGAGACGGACACGACGACGCGCTGATCGGGATGCGCCCCACGCTGCAGGCGTCGCGAATGATCGCGCTCGTCATCTCCGGCGCGAACGGCACGGTCCTGCGGAGGCTCTCGAGCAGCATCCCCGACAACTACTTCGGCTGGAGCGTGGGCGGCTCCCTCGATCACGACCACGACGGAGTGCCCGACCCCGTCGTGAGCGCGACCAGCCACGACTTCCCGCAGACCGACGCGGGAGCGCTCTTCGTCCACTCGGGAGCGACCGGGAGCCTGCTGAAGTTCCACCTGGGGACCGGGCTGAGCGAGATGCTCGGAGCCGACGTGCGCGTCGGCCCCGACCTGACCTTCGATGGCATCGCCGAGGTTCTCGTCGGCGCTCCGGGCGCCGGCGTCGGAGGCCAGGTCCGCATCCTGAACTTCTGGAACTCCCAGGCCCTCGTCACGGCCACCGGCGTGTCGTCGTCCTCGAGGATCGGCACCGCCGTCGACTGGATCGGCGACATCGATGGGGACGGCACGTCCGACTTCCTGACGGGCTCCGCCGTCGGATTCGCGAACCCGGGGATCGCCCGCGTCTACTCGGGCGCGACCGGCGGGCTCCTGCATCACTTCGCCGACCCCGTCGGTGGCTCGCACTACGGGCGGGCCGTCGCCGGCGCCGGAGACCTCGATCTCGACGGCGTGCCGGACTTCGCCATCGGAGCGTCCGCGTCGGTCGGGTTCGTCGAGGTGCGGTCGGGTCTCGATGGCTCGCTCCTCAGGACGCTCACCGGCATCGAGCCGAACGGGAACTTCGGATTCGCGCTGGAGGGCGGCGTCGACGTGGGGCAGGACGGCTGGCCCGACCTGCTCGTGGGGTCTCCGCAGTCCCAGATGTTCGGCCTCGCCAATGCGGGCGCCGTGCGCGCGTACGCGCTCGGCCCGTGAGGCGCGCCACACCGCGCGCGGCCGGAGGCCGATGAGCGCGCCCCGCACGATCCTCCACTGCGACATGGACGCGTTCTATGCGGCCATCGAGCAGCGCGATCGCCCGGAGCTGCGCGGGAGGCCCGTGATCGTCGGGCACGCGGGGAAGCGCGGGGTCGTCTCGACGGCGAGCTACGAAGCGCGGAAGTTCGGGGTGCACTCCGCGATGCCGAGCTCCGTCGCGAAGCGCCTCTGCCCCGCGGGCATCTGGGTCGCGCCGCGCATGGAGGTCTACGCCGGCGTCTCGCGGCAGGTCTTCGAAGTCTTCGAGTCGATGACGCCGCTCGTCGAAGGGCTCTCCCTCGACGAGGCCTTCCTCGACGTGACGGCGAGCGAGCTGCTCCTCGGCGGCGGCGAGGCGATCGCGCGGAGGATCCAGGAGCGCGTCTTCGCGGAGACGGGCCTCGGCGTCTCCGTCGGCGTCGCGGCCTGCAAGTTCGTCGCGAAGGTGGCCTCCGACCTGCGCAAGCCCCGCGGGATCGTGGTGGTGCCTCCCGGCGGCGAGCCGGAGTTCCTGGCGCCGCTCCCCGTGGCGCGTCTGTGGGGCGCCGGGAAGGTGTCGCAGCGGACCTTCGCCGCGCTCGGGCTCCGCACGATCGGCGACGTGCAGAGGCTCGACCGGGCGGCGCTCGTGCGCGCCTTCGGCGAGGCGGGCGGCGCCCACTACTTCGCGCTCTGCCGCGGCGACGATGCTCGGGACGTCGAGCCCGACCGCGACGCGAAGTCGATCGGCCGCGAGACGACCTTCGGCGACGACGTCGTGGACGACGTGCGTCTCGACTCGATCCTGCTGCAGCTCTGCGAGAGCGTGGGGTCGCGGCTGCGGCGAGCGGGGCTCCGTGGCTCCGTCGTGCGGCTGAAGCTGCGGTTCCCGCCCTTCGAGACCGTCTCGCGGCAGCGCGCGCTCGAGCGGCCGACGCACGACGACCTCGTGATCTACCGCGTCGCGGCGGCGCTCCTCGGCGCGGCGCGCGCGCCGGGAACCCCTGTCCGCCTCGTCGGCGTGACCGTGGGCGATCTGCTGGAGGGGCCCGCCGCCGTGCAGCGCGGTCTCTTCGAGAGTCCGGAGACTTCCCAGCGCGCGGAGCGCGTCCTCGGCGCCATCGACGCGATCCGCGGGAAGTTCGGGAAGGGGGCGATCCGGAGGGCAGGAGGCCCGATCGACGGAGAGGGCCGCTGAGGGAACGGGCAGGAAGATTCCGTTCGGTTTTCCTTCTCGCGCGTCGAGCCCTTGCACCCGGGAATGGGGTCAGACCCCTTTCTCTCTCCTCTCCCTCACGCGCCGCACGCGGCGCGGGAGGGAGAGGAGAGAGAAAGGGGTCTGACCCCATTCCCGGGTTTCCATGCCTCTCTTCGAGCGAGCTTCCGACTGGTCGCGGCGCCCTGGCGACCTTCCGCGCGTCGAGCGCCTGCGCCGCGTCTTCCTCGGCGACCCCGCCGCCTTCGACGTGGTCGAGGCGATCAACCCACACATGCGGGAGTCGACGGGGGCACTCTGCACGGTCGATCGCGCGAGAGCGCGGCGCGAGTGGGAGGCGCTGCGCGACGCCTACCGCCGGATCGGCGTCGCCGTCGAGGTGCTTCCGGCGCCGCCGGGCCTCCCGGATTTCTGCTTCACGGCGAATCCGTCGATGATCCTTCCCCTGCCGGACGGATCGCACGAGATGTGGCTCGCGCGGATGGCGCATGCCTCGCGCGCGGGCGAGGTCGCGGCCCATCGCGCCTTCGCGGAGGCGCAGGGGCTCACGGTGCGCGAGATGCCGCCGCGCGTCGCGCGCTTCGAGGGCACCGGCGACGGCCTGCTCCACCCGGGCCGATTCCTGCTCCATGCCGGCGCCGGCGCGCGCACGGAGCGGTCGGCCTGGCGGGCGCTCGCCGACGCGCATCCCGACCTCGACGTGCTCGTGTACGGGCTCGCCGACGATCGCTACTACCACCTCGACACGGCGCTCGCGCCGCTCGACGAGACGCGAGCGCTCGTCGTCCGGAGCGGCTTCGACGAGGAGGGCTGGCGCCTCGTGCGCACCGCCTTCCCGCGCGCCTTCGAGGTGCCGCCGGAGGAGGCGGCGCGCTTCGCCGCGAACGCGCACTGCCCCGACGGGAAGCACGTGCTCATGGAGTCCGGCTGCACGCGCACGGAGGCGTGGCTCCGTTCCGAGGGGCTCGTGCCGGTGCCCCTCGAGACGGGCGAGTTCCGGAAGTCCGGCGGCTCGGTCTTCTGCCTGAAGCAGGCGTGGTGATCGGGCGCGCCGCGCGCCGCCTCGCTACACCACGCCCTGATCGAGCATCGCGTTCGCGACCTTGCGGAACCCGGCGACGTTCGCGCCGAGGACGTAGTTCCCCGGGTCGTCGAACTCCTTCGCCGTCGTGACGCAGGCCTCGTGGATCGCCGCCATGATCGATCGCAGTCGATCGTCCACCATCTCGGGCGCCCACGTCGTGCGCTGACCGTTCTGGGACATCTCGAGTCCGGAGACGGCGACTCCGCCCGCGTTCGAGGCCTTGCCCGGCGCGAAGAGCACGTTCGCGCCTTGCAGCACGTCGACGGCTCCGGGCGTCGTCGGCATGTTCGCGCCCTCGGCGACGCAGACGCACTTGTTCTTCACGAGCGTCTTCGCGTCGGCCTCGGCCAGCTCGTTCTGCGTCGCGCAGGGGAGCGCCACGTCGCACGGCGTCGACCAGATGCCGCCGCCCTTCTGGTACTTCGCGCCCTTGAACTTCTTGGCGTACTCCTGGATGCGCCCTCGCCGCACCTGCTTCAGCTCGATCACGTAGCGCCACTTCGCCTCGTCGAGACCGTCGGGATCGACGACGAAGCCGTCGGAGTCGGAGAGCGCGATCACCTTCGCGCCGAGGTCCATGCACTTCCGCGCGGCGTACTGGGACACGTTGCCCGAGCCGGAGATCACGACGCGCTTGCCCTCGAGGTTGTCGTGGCGCGTCTTCAGCATCTGCTCCACGAAGTAGACGCAGCCGAATCCCGTCGCCTCGGGACGCAGGTGGCTCCCGCCCCACTCGACGCCCTTGCCGGTGATCGATCCCTCGAAGGCGTTCCGCAGCCGCTTGTACTGCCCGAAGAGGAAGCCGATCTCCCGGCCTCCGACGCCGATGTCGCCCGCCGGAACGTCCGTGTCGGCGCCGATGTGGCGGAAGAGCTCGCTCATGAACGACTGGCAGAAGCGCATGACCTCGCCATCGCTCTTGCCCCGCGGGTCGAAGTTCGATCCTCCCTTGCCGCCGCCGAGCGGGAGCGTCGTGAGGCTGTTCTTGATGACCTGCTCGAAGCCCAGGAACTTCAGCACGCTCAGGTTCACCGAGTCGCGGAAGCGCAGCCCTCCCTTGTAGGGGCCGATGGCGCTCGAGAACTCGACGCGATAGCCGCGGTGCACCTGCACCTGCTTCCCGTCGTCGACCCACGGCACGCGGAACTGCACGACGCGCTCCGGCTCCACGAACCGCTCGAGGATGTTCGCCTCGCGGTACTCCTTGCGCCTCTCGATCGCGGGCCAGATCGACGCGATCACTTCGTGAGCTGCTTGGTGGAACTCGACCTCGCCCGGGTTCCGGGCGACGAGGGTGCTCATGAACGCTTCGACCGATCCGGCCATGGGCGATTCTCCGAGGAGTCGGGGGGAACCGACCAGCATGGAGCCTCGCCGGGAGGCTGTCCACGCACGCGGGGCCGCGGGCCGCCGGATCAGCGCTTCTTCGGATCGATCCCGTTCTTCTTCACCCAGGCGACGATCTCCCCGGCGAGGGAGCTGCGCGCCGTGAGGAGGTCGGCGCCGCGGTAGTCGGAGGGGACGCTCTTCAGCTCGGGCTTCGTGCCCTTCGCCTTGGCGTAGTACTCGAGGTTCTCGGTGTTCTTCTTGTCCTCCTCGAACCGCCCCGTGATGAAGAGGAGCGCGCGCTCGCCGATCCGCTCGACGTACTTCGCGTTGTCGTCCTTGCTCTTCGGATCGGAGAGGTAGGGCGAGAGCACGACGACGGCCTTCATGGCGGCGTCCGTGGAGGCCGCCTTCAGCGCCTGCGTCGCGCCGAACCCGGCGCCGACGATCGCGATGTTGCCCATGTCGATCGAGGGCTGCTCGGCGCACCACCGGAGCACGGCCGACACGTCGCGCCGGCAGAGCTTCCAGAGGTCTTCGTCCAGCTCCACCTTGCGGCCGTCGGTCTTCTTCGCGCTGTCGCCGTGTCCCCGCAGGTCGAACAGGACCGACGCGAAACCCGACTGCGTGAAGCGCCGGGCCACCTCCGCGAAGGTGTCCCGCTTGCCCTCGGCATCGTGGATGAAGAACGCGAGCGGCGCCTTCTCGTCCTTCCTGAGGCGCGGGAGCTGCAGCTCGCCCTTCAGGACGTAGCCGTCGTCCGTCTCGACCGTGAATTCCGTCGGCTTCTGGGCGGGTGCCGCGCTCGCGAGGAGGGCGAGGGAGACGACGGCGAGGATGGGATGGCGCATGGAGACCTCCAAGTCGGAACGGAGATGCTCGGCCCGGGGTCAGCCGAGCTCGAGCTGCAGACGCGCGTCCACCTCGTCACGATTGAGGATCTGGAGCGCTTCGTCCAGCTTCGCCCGAAGTGCGTAGGAAGGCGAGAGGACTTGTCGCATCTGGCGGAGGCACTGGATCGCCGTGCGGAAGACCCGCACGAGATCCCCCGGGGAGCTCATCGTGTGCCGTTCCAGCGCGTCCATCGGATCGCCGTCGCACCAGGCGAGGGTCGCGCCCGTGAGCGAGAAGTCCGGCGTCTTGATCTCGTCGGGGAGGCGCAGCCGCGCCTCGGCCTTCTTCAGCTGCTTCACGGACTCCGCGACGCCTCGCTTCGTCGCGAGGAACGACTGCGGCACCTGCGGATCGGCCTGCTCGTTCCTGCGCTCCTCGAACACGATGCTCACGAAGGCGGCCGCGAGGTCGCGCGGCGTCGCCTCCTCGAAGACGCCGCGGAAGAGGCACTCCGTGAACTGCACCTCGTAGGCCGAGAGGCGTGAGGCGACGCGCCCGCGGTCCGTGAGGCCGCGCTCGTCGAGGTAGCCCGTCTCGCGGAGGAACTGCAGCTTGCGACGCAGGATCTCCAGGTGGCGCTCGCGATTGCGCTCGCGGCTCTCGGGAGAGCCGTACTCGAACTGCCACCGGTTGAACGACCGCTCCCACGCCTCCTCGATCCGGTCGCCCAGGTGCTCCGTCAGGCGCAGGAGCGTCGCGTAGGCGAGGTTGAAGCGGGAGCGCACGGGCTCCACTTCTCCGAAGACGATCCGCTCGAGGGGCGCCTCGTGGAGGTCTTCCGTGTCGAGCACGCTCACGACGAGCCCTTCCTCGTCGATCCCCTGGCGCCCCGCGCGGCCCGCCATCTGCAGGTAGTCGCGCGTGCGCAGCCAGTCGAAGCCGACGCCGTCGAACTTCCGAAGCGAGTCGAACACGACCGTCTTCGCCGGCATGTTCACGCCCATGGCGAAGGTCTCCGTCGTGAAGAGGAGCCGCAGGAGACCCGACGTGAAGAGCCGCTCGACGATCTCCTTGTGGATCGGGAGCATCCCCGCGTGGTGGTAGCCGATCCCGCGGATCGCGAGGTTGCGGAGCTCCACGAGATCGCCCGTGAGGCTCTGCCGGAACGCGGTGCAGGACGCGTCGAAGAGCGACTCCATGCGCGCGCGTTCCGTCCGATCGAGGAAGGTGCGCCAGGAGTTGCGCCGCGCGCGGCGCTCGCACTCCTTGCGGCTGAAGCAGAACCAGAGCACGGGGAGCTGGCGCTCGTGATGGAGCCCGTCGAGGAGCGTGCGCGCGAGGTCGGGGTCGAGACGGCTTCCGCGCCGGCGCCCGACGCGGCGCCGCGCCCTCTCCACGTCGCGTGCCTCGAAGGGGCCGACGGCGGGATGGAAGCCGAAGTGGTGCAGCGGCACCGGGCGGGCCGACGACTCGATCTGCTCGACGGGGTGCGCGTGCACCGAGCGCAGCCAGCCGACGAACTGGTCGAGGTTCGGGATCGTCGCCGAGAGCGCGACGAAGCGGATCGACGGCGGGACGAAGAGGATCGTCTCCTCCCACACGGTCCCGCGCTCGGGGTCGTCGAGGTAGTGGATCTCGTCGAAGACGACGACCTCCACGTCGTGCAGCCGGTGCGGAGCGTCGAAGATCTCGTTGCGGAGGATCTCCGTCGTCATGATCAGGAGCGGCGCGTCGGGAGAGATGGAGACGTCTCCCGTGAGGATCCCCACCTCGGCGCCGGGGGCCGACTTGAAGTCGCGGTATTTCTGATTCGAGAGTGCCTTGATCGGCGACGTGTAGACGACGCGCTTGCCGCGCGCGAGCGTGTCGGCGACGGCGATCTCCGCGACGAGCGTCTTGCCCGCACCGGTCGGCGCCGCGACGACGACGGAGCGCCGTTGGTGGATCGCCGCCGCGGCGCGCCGCTGGAAGCCGTTCAGGGCGTAGGCGCCGAAGCGCGTCGGCCCGTCCTCGGGGGCGAGGGGCGGAGGCGCGGGAACGAGGGGCGGCGCCGGAACGAATCCAGGATCCGTGCCGGCCGGAGGCGGACCGGGCGGCGGCGGCGGCGCGAGAGGCTTCCGCTTCCCGGTCGGCGCGCTCTTCCCACCTCCGCTCTTCGAGCGTCGTCGATCGGCCGGCTTCTTCGAGCGTGCGCCCGATCCGGATCGGCGCCGGGAGGGCGGCTTGCGACCTCTTCGGGGACTGGGCTCGTTCGGCACGTCGGACAACAAGATACGGGGTTCGAACCCTCGTTACCCCCAATCCGTGGTTGCGAACGCATCGAGCGCGCGCTAGACCACGGGCCGATTCGCGCGCTCCTTTCGCGGATCGCCCATAGGCCATGGAAAAGCCCCAAGAAGTCGCGCTCGCTCGAACGATCTCCCGGCGTCTGTCGTCCGTGAAGGTCGCCATCCGCATGCTCCAGGACGAGCTCGATCTCGCCGGAGAAGGGCGCGTTCCGCTGGAGCGCGCGCTCCTCGAGAACCTCGTCTGCTCCCTCGAGCTCTTCGTCGAGGACACCGAGGGCGGACTCGGGCCCATTCGTCCCGTCGCGGGAGCGATGGGGACGAACGGCGGCGCCGAACGCCGGCCGGCGCTCGTGACGGAGAAGCCGCTCCCCCGGATGAACTGAGGCAGGGACGCTGCCGGCCCTGATCCCCGGGGCCCGACGAGTGCCACGGTCCCGGAGCTCGCGCGACGCCTGCACTCCCGCCCGGTGGGACCCTCTCCAGCGGCTGAACAGTAAATGGAGCTCGCCGACGATCGGACGGGCGCCACCGCCCCGACGGCGGCGCGCGAGACCGT
The DNA here is from genome assembly GCA_964545855.1 of uncultured Planctomycetales bacterium. GTDB lineage: Bacteria > Planctomycetota > UBA1135 > UBA1135 > JACQFD01 > CAZJHD01. Next base: position 1,072 of record CAZJHD010000005.1, on the reverse strand, counting down.
CGGCTCCGGGCGGCGCGGCGAGGCCTTCCCCTGGTTCTCCGCCGCCGTCGTGGCGCTCCTCGCCGTCGGCATCGGTCTCCTCGTCCGCTTCGCGAGGTCGACGGGCACGCGGCTCCCGATGTTCACCGTCGACGCGTCGCGCGCGCAGCTCGCGGCGTCGCCCGACTGGGTCCCCGACGAGTGGCGCCGCGAGGCTGCGGCGATCCCTCTCCTGAGCGGCCGCTTCTCCCTGTTCGACGACGCGGCCGTGGAGGCGATCGAGGACGACCTGGAGAGCCTCCCCTGGGTGCGTCGCGTCTCGGCGGCGGAGCGCCATCTTCCGCGCACGCTGCGTCTCGCGATCACGCCGCGGCGCCCCGTGGTCCTCGTCGCGACGGGCGGTCTGGAGCGGCTCGTCGACGAAGACTCCGTCGTGCTGCCGGGCGGCACGTTCGCACCCGAGATCCTCGCCGCCCTGCCTCGCGTCACCCGTCGCTCGGCCGGCAGTGCGCCGCCGGGGGCGGGCGTGCGATGGGACGACGAGGCGATCGCCGACGGCATCTCCGTCGCGCTCTCCCTCAAGAGTCTCGCCGAGTTCGCTCCGGGCATCGAGGTGACGGAGATCGACGTGACGAACTCCGGCGGTCTCGTGGATCCTCGCGAGACGGAGATCCTCCTCGTCACGTCGACGGGAGCGCGGATCAAGTGGGGGCGCGCACCGCGGACGACGAAGTTCGGCGAGATCCCGGCCGAGACGAAGTTCGCGAACCTGGGGCACGTCGCGCGCCAGTGGCCCGGCCTCGCGGGCGTCGGCTGCGTCAACCTGCGCTACGACGACGTGGACGTCTTCGACGACCAGGGCCGCTGGATCCAGCCCGCCGCCCCGGCGCGATGAGCGCCGTGCGCGCCGCGACGCCGGCCCGATCGGGGCTGGCCCGCGCGGCCGCGATCGTCGCGATCCTCGCCCCGTCCGCCGTCGTGGCGGCGCGGGCCGAGCGCCTGCCGCTCCTCGCCGACGCCGAGTGCCTGCCGCTCACCGCCGCCGTCGCGGCGACGGCGGCGCTGCTGCTCGTCGCCGCGGAGCGACGGATCG
>CAZJHD010000004.1:0-147725 GCA_964545855.1 uncultured Planctomycetales bacterium | reverse complement strand
AAGCCGCAGCCGCTCGCAGCCGGCCGAAGCCCGGCGCCGATTTCTTCACGACCTCGGACACCGCGGCGATCGGCGCGAGGCGCGCGCCGCAGACTTGGCGAGCGGCGACGGAGAGGACGCGCAACGACGCGCCGGGCGGCGAGGCCCGCGCGCAGCTCGGACGACTTCTGCCACAGGCTGTGCGCCGGCGCCTCGTCTCATCGAGCCGGTGCGCCGGTCCGCAGCGCCGCGTCCCGGAACCGAGCCAGGGACGCCTCGAAGGTCGCGCGCTCCGTCTCGTCCTCCGAGCCCGGCAGCTTCTCCACGGCCTCCGACTCGACGGCGACGGCCTCGCCGAAGCGCCCCTGGAGGAAGAGCGCCTCGGCGAGCGTGTCGAGGATCATCGGCCGCGCGCGTCCGCTCGCCGCCACCGCCACCCGCGCGAGCGCCGCCGCGGCGGCGGACGCCTCGGGCACCGGGTGGTCGGGATTCACGAACGCCCAGGCGAGGAGGTTCATCGGCTCCGCGAGCTGCGGCGCCGACGCGAGACGCGCGGCGCTCCCTTCGAGCACGGCGCAGGCGGCGTCGTACCGGCCGGCGACGAGGAGATCCTCGACGCTCCCGAGCCAGGCGCTCGGCGGCGTGACGCGCTCGAGGGCCGCGGCGAGCGTGCCCGCGACGGGAATCGCGGTGGAGACCCGACGCAGCCGATCGACGGCTTCCGGCGCATTGCGGTCGTCGAGCGTCCGCCAGCGGAGCCGCGCGTCGAGGAGGTTCTTCTCGGCCCTCGCGGTGTCGCCTCGCTCCGCCGCACCGAGCCCGTCGAAGAAGAGGCGGCGTGCCTCGATGCGCGGATCCGCGGGCGCGAGGGTCCAGCCGTAGAGCGTCGTCTCGAGCAGAGCCGCACCGACGAGCTCCGGCGAGCCGTCGCCGTCGAGGTCCGCGAAGGCGACGCAGGTCCGGCCCGTCCCGGCCCGCCGGCGCAGCCTCACGGATCCGTCCTCGGCGACGGCGAAGCACTCGCCCTCGTCCGTCGAGGCGGCGAGGAGCCGCTCTGCCGGCGCGCCACGATTCCAAACGGCGAGCCCGGCGATCGACGCCGGCAGCCGCACGATGGCCGGATCCACTCGTCCCGTGGCGAGCGAGCAGCGCGCGACGGCGCCCGACTCGAATCCGAGCAGGAGCGAGCCGGCTTCCCCGTCGGTCCAGTCCGCGGTCATCGCCGTGATCTCCCCGCGCACCGGAAACGACGCGACGACCGTCCCATCGGGGCGGAACAGGTCGAGCTGCGTCGCGCTGGCGCGCACGAACACCGGCGCGCCGTCCGCGCCCCTCGTCGCCAGCAGAGCGAGCGTCTGGCCTCGGAACACGGGTCCCTTCTGCCACTCGGAGCCGGACAACCAAGTGGGGCCGAATTCGTCCGCGACGGCGATCACGGACGAGCCGTCGGCCGAGGGCGCGACGGCGACGGCCATGAACCACGGCGAGCGATCGGCGCTCCCCAGGCGCCGCGGCTCCCCGCTCCAGGCCGCGAGGTGCAGCTCTCCCCTCGCCGTCACGACGGCGGCGCCCTCCTCCGTCGCCGCAGCCGCCAGCACGACGTCGGAGAACGACTGCTGCCACGTGGTCGCGCCGTCGTCGCGCACCGCGACGCACGCCCCCGAGCGCGTCGTCAGCAGGAGAGACCCGGGGAACGAGAGCGCGCGATCGAGCCGCGTGATCGAGGTGATGCCGCCGGGAATCTGCTTCTCCAGGACCCGGCGGCGATCGACTCCCACGACCAGGATCTCCCCGTCGGCCGCGCCGAGGACGAGCTCCGGCGCGCCGTCCTCGTCGAGATCGGCGGGCTCCAGGGAGAAAGCGCTCGGCACCTTCACGTCGAGACGCGTGTCGCCGCGCGGGCCCAGGACGAGCACCTGACCACCATGGGCGGAGACGACGATCTCGCGCGTCCCATCGTCATCCAGATCGACCGATCGCACGGCGCTCGTGCCGACGCTCGACTGCACTCCCCAGCGAGGCGAGCCCGTCGCGTCGAAGGCGCCGATCCAGCCCGAGCTGTCGCCAACCACGATCTCGTCGCGGCCGTCCCCGTCCAGATCGACGCCCGCCACTCCCTGCACCCAGTCGCGCATGGGGACGACCATGCGTTCCCCACCGTCCGCGCCGTAGGCGCCGACGCGAGCGCTGTCCGTCCGCACGAGGAGATTCCTCCGGCCCGTGCCCTCGAAGTCCGCCGACGCGAAGCCGAGGACCCGCTGGAGCTTCCCGCATCGCGCTCGCACGCGTCCGTCGGATCCGAGGATCACGGCGGGCTGGTTCCACGGCGCGGCGGCCACCTCGAGCCGGCCGTCCCCGTCCAGATCCTCGACGTGGATCGACTGCACGGGAAAGGAGCCGAGCTTCTCGCTGCGCCACATCGGCGCCCCATCGATCCGACGCGCGCTCGCCGTGCCGTCGGCGTTGGCCGTCACCAGGTCCGCCTCCCCGTCGGCGTCGACGTCGGCCCAGGCGAGCGACGCGACGCCTCCGTGCTCCCGCGGCCACTTGCGGGACTCTCCGGCGCCGGAGACCAGCCAGAGATCGCCTGGGACGCTCGCCGCGGCGACGCGCGCACCCCGCGACGAGGCACTGGCGGGCAGGATCGCGAGCGCTCGCATCGGCGCGCCGGCGTCGAGCCTCCATCGCGACCGGCCGCTCGCGTCGAGAGCGAGCACCTCGCCGCTTGCGCCCGCCGCGACCAGCTCCGGCAGGCCGTCGCCGTCGAGGTCGCCAGCACGGATCTGTGACGCGATGCCGTCGAGCTTGGCGAGCCGGAGCTCCGACGCGCGGGAGACCCAGAGGTGTTGCGTCGTCGACGCACCCTCGGAGACAGAGACCGATCGCTCGCCCTCCCAGTCGCGCACGAGGTGGCCGGCCCTCTCGGCCCGCAGGGAGTACGTCCCGATCGGGAGAACGAGCGGCTCGCGCGGCAGAGTGACCTCGCGCAGGGGCGTTCCCTCCGCACTCTCTCCGGCGAAGATACGAACCGTCATCCCCGGCTGCTCCGTCTGGAGCACGAGCGCGCCGGTTCGCCACTGCGCTCCGCAGTCGACCTTCCGTCCCGCCGGAGGCACGTCGATCTCCACGGTCTGCGCCGGGAGGCCCTCGAGCTCGAAGCGCGCCCGGTAGCGTCCGGCGAGCACGTCCTGCAGGCAGGGCGTCGCGGCCGGCACGTCGACGTGTCTTCCGTCCTCGACCGACTCGAGCGAGACGCGTGCGCCGGGCGGCTCCGACCGAAAGGCCACGACGCCGCTGCGGCTCGCCAGCAACGGCTCCACCAGCGTCACGACGCCTCGCTCGACGCGGATCGTCGTCTCGGCGCTCACGAGCCCCGCCTCGGGCGCCTCCAGCCGGAGCGTGTGCAGCCCGGGCGCGAGCGCGATCCTCGCCCTCCCCGTCGAGGGCGTTCGATCCGGCAGGGGCGCTCCGTCGATCACGACGATCGCACCGCCCGACGCCGACGCGATCTCGAGGGTTCCCGGCTGGAGCCACCAGAGGACGCCACCGAGGGCGAGGCTCGCGGTCGCGACGGCCGCGACGACGCTGATCCCTCGATGGCGGCGCGCCAGCTTCCCTACGCGCGACAGCGGCGACGGAGGCCGCGCCTCGATCGGGCGGTACTCGAGGAACGCGAGCAGGTCCGCGGCGAAGGCGCCCGCCGACGCGTAGCGCCGATCGCGGTCCTTCTCCAGCGCCTTCAGGACGATCGTCTCGAGGTCTCTCGGCACCGCGGGATTCCGGCGCAGCGGACGCTCGGGCTCCGCGTGGGCGATCCGCCAGAGGAGGGTCGCCGTGGCGTCGTCCTCGAAGGGGCGGCGCAGCGTCATCAGCTCGTAGAGCGTGACGCCGAGCGCGTAGACGTCGGTGCGGGCGTCGGCGGGCGAGGATCCCTCGATCTGCTCGGGCGAGAGATAGGAGGGAGTCCCCGCGATCGTGCCGGTCTGCGTCCGCGACGCGACGGAGAGATCCCGCGCGATGCCGAAGTCGGTGAGCAACGCGACGCCATCGGGGCGCACGAGGACGTTCGAGGGCTTGACGTCGCGGTGGACGACGCCGGCGCGGTGCGCGTGCTCGAGGGCGAGCGCCACTTGGTGCACCACGCGGCAGACGGCCTCCAGGTACGAGCGCGTCCAGATCGTCTCCGCCGTCGAAGCGCTCCGCGCGCCGCCTTCGCTCCGAAGCGTGGTCTCCCGAACGGCGCGCTCGAGCCTGCGGCCGTCGAGGCTCGCCACGCGCTCCGTCTCGAGCGACGCGAGGACCCGGTCGAGGGGCGCACCCTCGACGAGCTCCATCGCGAAGAAGTGGACGCCGCGATCCTCTCCCGAGCAGTAGACCTGCGCGATCCCCGGATGGGAGAGCTGCGCCACCGCCGCCGACTCGCGGCGGAACCGAAGCACCGCCTCCGGGCGGAGCGTGGCGATCGGCGGGAGGACCTTGAGCGCGACGCGCCGTCGCAGCGAGATCTGCTCGGCCTCGTAGACCGTCGCCATCCCGCCGCGGCCGATCTCCCGCAGGAGCCGGAAGTCACCGAGGATCCGGCCGGGTGTCTCCACCGCGGGGCTCGCCCCTTCCTCGCCGCGCAGCATCGGCTCCAGGAACTCGCGCAGCTCCGGCCGATCGCGCAGGACGTCCTCCTCCCGGGGGCCGCTCCCCTGCCGCATGGCGACGAAGACCTCCAGGGCGTCGGCGAGACGTCGCGTGCGGTCGGCCGACGGCTCCGGGGGCTCGGACATGCGGGCCCAATCCTCGGGCGGGCTCCGAGCCGCGGCAAGGCGCCCCCGGCGGGACCGCGAGTACGATCACGGGGCCGAGCCTCCGCACGATGGACCCGTCCCCGACCTCCACGCGCGACCTCCTGACCCGGATGCACGGCGGCGACGAGGACGCGCTCCGGGACCTCGTCGCGCGCCACCTGCCCTGGATCCGCGCCTGCGTCCACGAGCGCCTCGGTCGCAAGCTCCGCCAGCGCGCCGAGACCCAGGACTTCGTCCACGAGGCGGTCGTCGAGGTCCTCCGCCACGGCCCGCGTTTCACGGTGTCGAGCGACGAGCACTTCCGCGCGCTCCTCGGACGGATCGTGGAGAACGTCCTCCGCGGCAAGCACCGCCGATGGGCCGCCGAGCGCCGCGACGCGGCCCAGGAGCGCCCGCTGCCGACGGAGTCCGTGCTCGACCTCGACCCGCGGCGAGCGCCCGCGACGACGGCGAGCGCCGCCGTCGACCGGCGCGAGCGCGAGGCGTGGCTCCGTCTCGGCATGGAGCTGCTGCGTCCGGAGGATCGCGAGGTCGTGGAGCTCCGGCAGGAGGGGCTCCCCTTCGAGGAAGTCGGCGCGGAGCTCGGCGTCGCCGCCAATGCGGCTCGGATGCGCTTCGACCGCGCGCTGGCGCGCCTGGGTGCGCTCGTGGTGCGGCTGCGCGTGGAGGGACTCGAGGCGGTCCTCGAGGAGCGTCGGGGCTGACGGCGCGGAGATCGGTGTGCGATCGGCGCCCGGGGCGCACATCCGGGGAGTGCCTCCTTCCAGGATTCACCACGATGCCCACCGACAGTCGCTCCCTCGCCGCCGTTCTTTCGTCGGTCGCTGCCGCCTCCCTCCTCGCATCGACGTCCGTCGCGCAGGTCGCGCCGATCTTCGCCGGCAGCTCCCATCCCGTGGGGACCGCGCCCTTCGGCATCGCCACGGGCGACGTGAACGGCGACGGCATTCCCGACCTCGCGACGGCCGACTACGTCAGCCAGACGGCGTCGGTCCTCCTCGGGCTGGGGGGCGGCGATTTCGGTCCGGCCCTGGGCCTGCCGACCGATCTCCTCCCCAACGGGATCGCGATCGTCGACTGGAACGGGGACGGCGCGGCCGACCTCGTCACGGCCAACTTCGGCTCCGACACGCTCGATCTCTTCGCGGGCGACGGCGCCGGAGGTTTCACCTCCGCGGGAACGATCGTCGTCGGGACGCAGCCGGTCGTGGTGGTGCCCTTCGACGTCGACGCCGACGGCACGATCGACCTGCTGTCGGCGGATTCGGTCTCGGGCACCGTGTCGGTGGTGCTCGGAACGGGCGGGGGCGGATTCGCTCCGCCCCTCGCCTACGCGACGGGAGCCACGCCCTACGCCATCGCCCTCGGGGACTGGAACGGTGACGGATACGTCGACCTCGCGACCGCCGACTACGGCGGCGCGTCGGTCACGATCCTGACGGGCGACGGCGCCGGCGGATTCGCGTGGGCCTCCCAGACCGGGGTCGGCCTCGGCCCCGTCGACCTCGACGCAGGGGATGTCGACGGCGACGGAATCTGCGACCTCGTCGTCTCCCTCTACTCGTCGGACGCGGTCGACGTGCTCGTCGGCGACGGCCTCGCCGGCTTCACCGTTTCGTCGACGCTCCCGACACCTCCGCTCACCTATGGCGTGCGGCTCGTCGACATCGATGCCGACGGTCTTCGCGACATCGTCGTCGTGAACGAAGGCGCTTCGCCGTCGTTCAACGGGGCGGTCACGGTCTTCGCCGGCGACGGCGCCGGCGGCTTCGCCTCCGGCAAGACCTTCCCCCTCGGCTCGACCACGACCCACGCCGTCGTCGCCGACCTCGACGGGGACGGGTGGCTGGACATCGCCGGATCGAACTACGGCTCGAACGACGTGACGATCCTGCGGAACGACACCCAGGGAGGATTCATGGGGATGGCGAGCCTGCTGAGCGGCGCGCTCACCCTCGACGTCGCGATGGCGGATCTGGACGGCGACGGGGACCGGGATCTCGTCTCGGCGAACGAGCTCTCGGACGACCTGACGGTCTTCCTCAACAACGGCAACGGCACCTTCGGCGCCGGCGTGCACCATCCCGTCGACGTCGACCCGCGCCACTGCGTGATCGGCGACGTGAACGGCGACCGGAAGCTCGACCTCGTGAGCGGCAACCGCAACTCGGGAACGGTGTCGGTGCTCCTCGGCGACGGGCTCGGAGGCTTCGGCGCGGCGGCGCACTACCCGGCAGGCCTCGGCTCGAACGTGGTCGCCATGGGCGACCTGAACGGCGACGGCTTCCCCGATCTCGCCACGGCGAACTTCTACGACTCGAACCTGTCGGTCCTCCTGGGAGACGGCACGGGAGCCTTCGCGGCGCCGATCCTCCTCACGGTCGGGAGCCAGCCCGCCTTCGTGGCCATTCGCGACGTGACTCTCGACGGCGTGCCGGACCTGCTCTCGACGAACGTCGCCTCCGACAGCTTCTCCGTGCTGATCGGCCTGGGCGGCGGGAGCTTCGCGCCGGCCCTGAGCTTCTCGACGGGCTCCGCGCCCTACTCGCTCGCCATCGGCGACTGGAACGGCGACGGCGCGGTCGACTTCGCCACGGCGGACTACGGCGCGGACACGGTCTCGGTCCACCTCGGCGATGGGTTCGGCGGTCTCCTCCTCGCGGCGACGATCCCCGTCGGCATGCTCCCCGTGACCATCGAGGCCTTCGACGTCGAGGGCGACGGCGACCTGGACCTCATCGTGACCAACGAAGGCTCCAGCTCGGTCTCGCTGCTGCTGGGCGACGGCGCCGGGAGCTTCGACGCTCCGCTGCACTTCACGACCGATGCCGGAGCCTATGGCGTCGCGATCGGAGACCTCGACGCGGACGGACGGCCCGACGCTGCCGTGGCCTGCGGCGGGAGCTTCCGCACGTACGTCGGGACGATCGCCGTCCTTCGCAATCTCCTGCCGACGCCGACGGGGCTCGGGGCCTACGGGTCCGGCACCTTCGGAGCCTACGGCCGGATGGCGATGAACGCCGCGTCGGCGCCCGCGATCGGCAGCGCCTCCTTCGGGTTCGCCTGCACCAACGCTCCCCGGTCGAGTCTGGGATTCTGCATGTTCACCGATGCGATCGACGTCGGCGGGAGCGACCCCTTCGGCCTCGGTCTGACGCTCCACGTCGACCTCTTCGCCGCCACCGAGGTCATCGTCCTCGACATCCGGAGCGACGGCACGGGCACCGGTTTCGCGCCGGCGCCGATCCCCGCCGATCCGCTCCTCGTCGGGAAGACCTACTTCGGCCAGTCGGTGTGGGTCGAGAGCGTCGCCGACGGCCAAGCCACGAGCCCGGCCGTGGTCTCGCTCGTGAGCTCGAAGGGACTCGCCGTCACGATCCAGCCGTGATCCTCCGGCGCGCCGCGCCCGCTCGCTGTGCGGGCCGGCGCGCCGCTCACGGAGCCGACCCCTCGCGTCCCGCCGCGAGCAGGTCGCGGTAGAGACGGTCGAAGACGTAGGCGCCGAGCTGCAGCCCCTGCTCGACGAAGTAGCGGCTGCGCTCGTCGTCCCAGAGGGGCTCGACGACGGCGAAGAACTCCTCGGCGTGACGATGGTCGATCTCCGCGTGGAGCTTGTAGTGGACGAGATCCTCGGCGGCGATCCACCGGTGCGCGACGACCGCCCTTCCGATCTCCGCGGAGACGCTCGCGAAGGAGTGCTCGATGATCCCCATGCAGGCGACGCCCACCGGGAGCTCGTCGAGCACGCAGGACGCCGTGAGCACGCTGTTGAAGGCGCGCAGGGCCGGCCACATCTCGAGCTTCTCGAGTCGCTCCGGGTCGGCGCCGAGGGTGCGGAGGAACTTCCGGAAGGTCGTGTGGTGGAACGCCCGCTCCTCGAACTCGCCATGCTCCTCGACGAGGTTGTGCAGGATGTCGAGTCGCTGCTTCGGATCGGGGATCCGGCCGACGAGGGCCGCCATGGGCCGCGGGAAGAACGTCACCGCGAAGAAGAACTGCTCCTGCGTCCTCCGGAAGCACTCGAGCGACATCGATCCGTCCTGGAGGGCCTGGAGGTAGGGGTTCCGGAGCATGTCGACGCGCGCGAGGATCGCGTCGGCGCGCGCCGTGACACGGGGGGCTCGGCTCGGCGGAGTCACGAGATCACATCTCCGAGGGATGGATGCACCAGAGCGACCCCGGCTCCAGGCCCGATCCGAAGATCGTGACGGGCACCACGACGACCTCGACTCCGGAGAACGCTTCGCGGAAGGCCTTCGCTCCACCGAAGGGAATCGTCACGAACAGGTCGGTGAAGCCGCGGTCGAAGGCGTGATGGAGCGCGGCCCGAAGCAGCGCGATCCCCGCCGTCCGTTCGGAGTAGGCGAAGCACGCGAGGTGCGCGCACCGCATCTCCACTCCGTCGTCCGTGATGAATCGCTTGGCGCGGAGCGTGTCCTCGAGCCGGCCGCAGGCGCGCCCGTCGCGTGCCACGAGCCATGTCGGCTCCATCTCGGAGCGCAGGGTGGGATCGCCACCGGCGCAGCAGTACCAGCCGACCGTCAGACGAGCGAAGCAGGCGGCGCCCTGCTCCTCGGTCGTCGGGCCCGCGAACTCCGGGGCATGCGAGCTCCCCGAGGTGGAGACGCGGAGCACGGTGATCCGACCCAGCTCCGAGAAGTCGGGGATTCCGAGGCGCCCCGTGTAGCGGGTCGGATCGACGAGCGTGCCCTCCAGTACGACGGAGTAGGCCGAGGTCGCTCGCAGGTGCACCCACTGCCGGACCGCATCCACGAGCCGCAGCAGCACCCGCCCGCCCCGCGCCGAGGGATCGACCTTCACGTCGCCGAGGTAGACGACCGAACGCGACTCCCCGCTCGGCAGAGTGAGCCGCCGGAGCACGGCGCCCATGACGCCGAGGATCTTCCCGTTCCGCTCCGCGGCGAAGCAGGCCTCCTCGCCGATCGAGCGATAGAAGCGTGCATAGTCCTTGCCGTGGGAGACGCGGAAGGACCGCCCGGGCCCCAGCGGATAGCGGAACTGCTCCTCGAAGCGGGCCATCGCCCCGAAGATCGCGGCCGGAGTCGTCTCCCGGAGCTCGTGGATGATCACCGCTTCCTCCCGAGATGCAGGCCTCGGTAGAAGAAGCTGCGGTCGCGCGCATGGAGGTCGTTCGCCTCCGCGGTGTGCCAGTCGAACGCGGGTCCCAGGCTCGGAACGTCGAGCACCGAGTCGAGCTGGCGGACGATCGTCCACCCGCCCGGCCGCAGCGCTCCCCACGCGCGATCGAGCGTCGCGCGGGCGCTCTCCGGCGAGAGCCAGTCGAGGATGTTCGACAGGTGCACGAAGTCGAAGGACGACGGCGCGGCCGTGAGCGCGTCCGCCATGCCTTCGCACGACCAGGTGATCACCGGCGCGCGCGCGGGCTCCGGTTCGGCGAGCCACGGCGACACGACACCGTCGGGAAAGCGTCCCGCGAGCATCTGCCAAAGATAGGGATTTCGATCGGCGGGGAGCGTGCCCAGCACATGGCGCAACCGGCGTGCGAAGTGGCGCGAGAAGGGCTCCACCGGATTCCGGGTCGCCTCCTCGCCGAACAGCCGGACCAGATTCGGGAGCGCCATCACCTCCTCGAAGGCTTCGTCGATGCAGCGCCCGAGCGGGGTCGTCGGTGCAACGCGACGTGCCTGCTCGGCCGGATCGCGCATTCGGAGCAACGCGGCGAGGTCGTCCGTCTCCCCACGGAGCGCGTCGCGGAGCGCCGCGAAGACCCGCTCGTAGCGGCCCGCGTGATCCGGCCCGTCGCGCGCGACGAGCTCCTCGGGACCGAGGACGTCCGCCGGCAGATCGAGCGCACGCCATTCCGCGCCGAGCCGCTCCCGGCGCGCGGAGGCGTCCATCGGCGCGTGCCCGAGCAGGGCGCGCCGCTCCGAGACGCCGTGCGTCGCGAGCAGGCGCAGCTTCAAGCGCGCCAGGGCGAGCTGCGCCGGCTGCGGATCGACCAGGTGGAGCGCGTCCAGCTCCCGCGCCGACGCGAGCAGCGCTGCGGTGCACCCGCCGGACGCGACCAGGATCCCGCGCGCTCCCGCGCCGATCCGGCGGACGACCCACAGGTCGATCAGGGGGTCCTCGCGCACTTGGGCGAAGGCGACCGGCAGAGCCAGCGCATCGCGGACCCACGGCGGGTCGGAAGAGGACATGCCAGAGACTCTATGCCCACCGGCGGCACCGGTGGATGCCCGGGCAGGGCGCGAAGGATCGCGGCGCGTCGCGCCACGGACGCAGCGCGCCGCGCGCCACCCGGCGTATGCTGGTGCTCGCCGGCCGGAGCCGGCTCCTCGGTGCCGATCGTTCCACCATGACGTCGAATCTGCCGCTCCCGACACCGGGACCGCGCCGCACGTTCCCTTCGATCTCCGCCGTTTCCTGGGAGCATCCCGCCGATCGCGCGGCGCTCCAGGCCCTCCGTGCGATCCCCGGCGTCGACGACGTGATCCGCCGGATCCTCGCCTTCCTCGGCGGCGAGCGCGGCGTGAACCTGCTCTTCCAGGGGAACGCCGTGCGCCTCGGCCCGAGCCAGCTCCCGAAGGTGTGGGCGATCCACCAAGAGGTCTGCGCGACCTTCGACTGGCACGAGACACCGGAGCTGTTCGTCACGCAGACGCCGGTCTTCAACGCCGGCGCCTACGGGATCGATCGCCCCTTCATCGTGCTCCACACGCCGGCCCTCGAGATCCTCGACGAGAGCGAGGTCCGCGCGCTGCTCGCCCACGAGATGGGGCACGTCGTGAGCGGGCACGTCCACTACCGGACGATCGCCGCGATCCTCCTGAAGGTGAGCCTCTCGGCCTTCCCCTTCCTCACCGGCATGGCGCTGCTGCCGATCCGGCTGGCGCTGCTGGAGTGGGCGCGCAAGTCGGAGCTCTCCTGCGACCGCGCGGGACTCCTCGGCTGCCAGGACGTGCTGGCCTCGCACCGTCTCTTCCTGAAGCTCGCCGGCGGAGGCCGCGGAGAAGCCTTCGACGGGGAGCTGCGCGTCGAGCCCTACCTCGCGCAGGCCCGCGGCTACGCCGAGAGCCACGAGGGGTTCGACGTCGTCTACAAGGTGCTCCACACGCTGGCGCTCACGCACCCGCTCCACACCGTGCGCGCCGCCGAGCTGCAGACCTGGATCGCCTCCGGCGACTACGAGAAGATCCTCCGCGGCGAGTACGTCCGGCGCGGCGAGGAGCAGCCGAAGCGCCCCCTCTGGAACGACGTCTCCGAAGCCGGCCGCCACTACGCCGACGCGACGCGGCGGACCGTGAGCCAGGTGGCCGACGCGGCCCGCGAAGCGGCCGACCGCCTCGGCGAGGCGTTCCGGCGGAAGCCCGACTGACGGGCCGCGCGCCGGCCTCAGATCCCCCGCCGCACGGCGACGACGCGCGCGCCGTCGCCGAGGAGCACGACGGTCTCCGGCGGGACCGCGTGCTCCGACACGGCGGCGTCGACGGCGCGTTGCGCGCCGCTCTCGCGGAAGCGCAGATCGTCGGCGTCGTCGCCGGCGCGAGCGGCGGCGTCCTGCGCCGCGACGCTCGCGTCGAGTTCGAGCAGGAGCGCGCCCGACGCGAAGGGCCCGTCCAGCAGATCGTCCAGCGCCTCGAGCGACGCGACGCGCGCGTGCCACAGCACGGGGAGCGACGCCGCGATCGGCCGGCCCCAGGTCTCGAAGGCGGCAACGGGCACCACCGCCACGATGCGGAGCGAGAGGTCGGCGCCCTCGGGCGCGAGGGCGCGCAGGTGCTCGTTCAGGTAGTGCCCCTCGACGGGCGGCAGCGCGCGGCGCAGCGACGCCGCCGCGGCCGGCACGTCGAAGGGCGCCACGGGCTCGAGGACGATCTCGAGCAGACCGTGGGGATTCGCGTCGCGGATCGGACGCGCCAGCTCGGCGAGCGCCTCCACGTCGGCGGCGCTCCGGAGCCCGCGGCCCACGAGGGCGACCGTCGCCTCGACGCGCTCCGCCAACGCGCGGCCGGCCGCGCGGAGCTCCTCGCGCGACGCGCGCGCGGGCTCGACGACGAGGCGTCGCACGAGGTCGCCCGGCGCGAGGTCCGCGCTCTCCGCGCCGCCACGCTCCACGAGGCGCACCGTCGGGATCGGGTCGAGCTCGCGGCCGAAGATCGCGGACCAATCGCGCAGCGTCGCGCGGATCGCCTCCTCGTCCCAGCCCGGTGAGCGGGCGAGCGCGTAGGGCGGGTGGTGCCGGTGCTCGATGCCGAAGGAGCCGGCGCGCTCACGGAGAACCGTCGCCGGAAGCAGCGAGAGCACGAAGGGAACGGTCTCCGCCTCCTCGCCGCACTCGTCGCGCGCGTAGAGGAACGTCCTGCGCATCCCCTCGGGTGTGTCTCCCGGGAGTCCGACGATCGTGCCGATCTCGACGCCGATCCCGGCGCGCAGGAGCTCGCGGCAGCCGCGCGCGAAGCGGGCGCGGTCGAAGGTGCGGCCCACGGCGGCGAGCGACTCGGTGGTGACCGTCTGGAGTCCCACCTCGACGGTCGTGATCCCCGCGTCGGCGAGCTCGCCGACGACGGCCCGCGTGAGAGGCTCGGCGCGGAGCTCCGTGTGCACGCGCGCGCCGCGGTCGAGCAGCGCCGGCCGGAGCGCGCGGAGCGTCTCGCGATAGCCCGAGTGGCCGTTGAAGGTCGGGTCCATGAGATAGAGATCGCGCACGCCCTGCTCGAGGGCGTGCGTCACCTCGGCGCCGACGCGCTCGCGCGGGAACGTCCGGACCTTGCGGTAGTCCGCGTGATAGAAGCAGAACTCGCACTCGAAGAGGCAGCCGCGCGCCGTCTCCAGGTGCGCGACGCCGCGGGCGCGCAGCGGGAAGAGGCCCTCGAGGTACGGCGACGGAAGACGCGCCAGGTCGGCGACGGGCGAGCGCGGAGGGCTCCAGTCGATCGCGCCGGGGCCGGTGACGCGGCCGATCCCGGCGACGGCGCGGCCGTCGCCGCCCGCGGCGACGTCGTCGACGAGGTCGGCCATCAGCTCCTCGCCCTCGCCCGCCGCCGCGAAGTCGAAGGAGCGGCCCGCATGCTCGGCGAGGAAGGCGTTGCCCCGATCCACCTCGGGCCCGCCGACGACGACGCGCAGGCCGGGCGCGAGGGCGCGGGCGCGCGCGAGCACGGCGAGGGTGCGGAACGAGCTCCAGCAGTAGAGCGATGCGCCCACGAGGTCGGGCGCGCGGTCGACGAGCGCGCGCACGAGGGCGGCGTCGCCCGCGCGGTCGAGGAGATCGCGGTCGAGCACCTCCACCGAGTGCGTGTCCGCGCCGCGGGGCGCGCGCAGGCAGGCCGCGAGGTTGCCGGCGGCGAGCGGGACGTTCGCGCGCTGGTCCGCCGGCTCGAAGCTCGGCGACGCGAGCTGCAGGAAGAGGATCCTCATGGAGCGCCGGCGAACGCGTCCGCGCCGTCCCGCTCGCCCGGCTCCGTCAGGCGAGCAGCGCCTTCACGACGTTCCCGGCCACGTCCGTCAGGCGGAAGTCGCGTCCCTGCGACCGATGGACCAGCTTCAGGTGGTCGACGCCGAGGCAATGGAGGATCGTCGCGTGGAGGTCGTGCACGTGGACCGGGTTCTCGGCCACGTCCCAGCCCCAGTCGTCGGTGCGCCCCCAGGTGAAGCCGCGCTTGAACCCGCCGCCGGCGATCCAGACGGAGTTCACGAGGGCGTTGTGGTCGCGGCCGTAGGTGGAGAAGGAGAGCGGTCCCTCGCAGTAGGACGTGCGGCCGAACTCGCCCGTGAAGAGCACGATCGTGTCGTCGAGGAGGCCGCGGTTCTTCAGGTCCTGCACCAGCGCCGCCGCCGGCTTGTCGACGTCACCGCACTTGCGCTTCAACGCCGTCGGGATGTTGAAGTGGTGGTCCCAGCCGCCGTCGCACACCTGGATGAACCGCACGCCTCGCTCCGCGAGTCGCGCCGCCAGGAGGCAGTTGTTCGCGAAGGAGTCCTTGCCGGGCTCGGCGCCGTAGAGGGCGAGCGTCTCGGGCGGCTCCTTCGAGAGATCGCTCAGCTCCGGGATGCTCGTCTGCATGCGGGCGGCCATCTCGTAGGACTGGATCCGCGTCGCCACGTCGGGATCGCCGCTCTCCTTCGCTTCCTGCTCGTCGATCGCGCGCACGGTGTCGAGGATCCGCTTGCGCGACCCGTCGTCGAGGCCGGTCGGATTCGAGACGTAGAGGACCGGGTCCTTGCCTCCGCGGAACTGCACCCCCTGGTAGCGCCCCGGAAGGAACCCGTTGTGCCAGAGCCGCGGGTGGAGCGGCGTGCCGCCGTTGCCGCCCGAGAGGAGCACGATGAAGTCGGGCAGGTTCTCGTTCGCGCTGCCGAGGGCGTAGGTGACCCACGAGCCCGCCGAGGGCCGGCCGAGCTGCATCGAGCCCGTGAAGAGGATCGTCATGGCCGCCTCGTGCAGGACGTGGTCCGTCTGCAGGGAGCGCACCAGCGTGATGTCGTCGGCGATGCCGCCGAGGTGCGGGAGGAGCTCGCTCAGGCTCGTGCCGCACTTCCCCCACTTCCGGAATTCGAAGGACGAGCCCACGACCGGGAGCGCGCCCTGCTTCTCGGTGACGCCCGTGATGCGCTGGCCGCGCCGCACCGAGTCGGGGAGCTCCTCGCCGCGCCGAGCGTTCAGGAGCGGCTTCTCGTCGAAGAGATCGAGCTGCGAGAGACCGCCGGACAGGAAGATCTGGATCACCCGCTTCGCCGGGGCCTTGGGGAGGGCCCAGGGAGCACCCGGGGACGCCGCCGCGGCGGCGCCGTCACCGCCGAGGAAGGCGTGTGCCGACGCGGTCCGCGCGAGGAGCCCGCCGAGGGCGATCGACCCGATGCCGAGCCCGGCGGAGCGCAGGAACGCGCGGCGGCAGGTCTCGACGAGGAGCGGGTCGCTCGGAATGGGGATCGGGTCCGGGTTCATGGGTTCATCCGCGATGGATCACGGCGTCGAGATTCAGGAGCGCGTTCGCGACGGACACCCAGGCGGCGAGCTCCGCGGCATCGAGCTTCGGATCGACGGCGGCGTCGCCGACCTCGAGGAGCTTCTTCGCCGCCTCCGGCTCCTTCGCGAAGTGCTCCTTCTGGTCGTCCAGGAGCTTCTTCAGCAGCGCGAGCTGCTCCGCGCTCGCCGTCCGCGAGGTGCAGTGGCGGAACCCCCACGCGAGGCGCGCCGCGTCGTCCTTCCCGCCCTCGAGACGGATGCGCTGGCCGAGCATCTTCGACGCCTCGACGTAGACGGGGTCGTTCAGCAGCGTGAGCGCCTGCAGCGGCGTCGTCGTGAGTGGGCGCGTCACGCTGCACGACTCGCGCTTCGAGGCGTCGAAGTGGACCATCGACGGATAGGGCGCGCCGCGCTTCCAGTAGACGTAGAGGCCGCGCCGGTACTGGGACTCGCCCCGGTCGCGCTTGTAGTCGCGGCCTCCCGTCACGGACTTCCAGAGACCCGCGGGCTGGAAGGGCTTGACGCTCGGCCCGCCGATCTTCTCGACCAGGAGACCGCTCAGGGCGAGCGCGTTGTCGCGCACCATCTCGGCGCTGAGGCGGAGACGCGGCCCGCGCGCAAGGAGGCGGTTCTCGGGGTCGCGATCGAGGAGCTCCGGCGAGACCTTGCAGTCCTGACGGTAGGTGGCGCTCGTGACGATCGTCCGGTGCAGCGCCTTCACGTCCCATCCGGACTCGCGGAACTCGACGGCGAGCCAGTCGATCAGCTCCGGATGGCTCGGGAGCTCGCTGCGGATGCCGAAGTCGTCGCTCGTCCGGACGATCCCGGAGCCGAAGTACTGCTGCCAGATCCGATTCACGGCGACGCGCGCCGTGAGGGGATGCGAGTCCGAGACGAGCCAGAGCGCGAGGTCGAGGCGATTCGCCGTGCCGCTCTCCGCGAGCGGCGGCAGAACGGCCGGAACGCCCGACGTCACTTCCTCGCCCTTGTTCTTGTAGTGGCCGCGCAGGAGCACGTGCGTCTTCCGCGGCTCCTTGCGCTCCTCCATCACGAGGGCCTCGGGGACCTCGCGGAGGAACGTGCGCTTCTCGCTCTCGAGACGCTCCAGCTCCTCGGCGAGGACGCGTCCGATCGGTGAGATGCGCGAGCGATAGAACTTGCGGATCTTCGATCGCCGCTGCTCGGCGGGAGTCGGCTTCGCAGGCGCAGGACTCGCCACGGGAGTCTGCGGCGCCGGGACGACGGGCGACCGGAGCGGCGCCGGGACGACCGAGGCGGGCGGCTCGTCGCCGTTCCCGAGGCTCGCGTCGACCGGAACGGACTCCGGCGCGCGACGTGCGTTCGGTCCGCTCTTCCCGACGCCTCCGCCCGAGGCGCTTCCCGAGCCCGCGGCCTTCGCCGACGACAAGGGCTGCGGAGTCGGCAGCTCGGCCGGCGTCGCCGGATCCGGCGTCGTCGGCTCCTGCGTGCGCAAGACCTCCGGGACCGGCGCCGTCTCGGACGCGTCCGTGGCGGCCGGCTCGAGCACGGCGCTCGCTCGCTCGCTCGCCTCCTCGCGCAGGGCGGTGGCGATCTCGTAGGTGAGGACGTCGTCGCCCTCGGCGGTGATCTCGAACGTGAAGGACGCCCCGCTGGGCCCGCGCCCGCCGCCGAAGCCGGGAGGAGCTTCCCCGTCGTCGCCGAAGGAGAACCTGCGGCGCGAGGGCGCCGCCGCCGCGCCGTTCACGATCTTCACGACGATCTCGTTCTCGCCGTCCCGCAGCCCGATGCGGATCTTCGGCCCATCGCCCCGGCCGCGCCCTCGGATCATTTCGAAGAAGTCGAAATCGTCCTCGCCGCCGTTGTCCTCGGCGGGAGCGTCGGCGCCCTCCTTCTTCGGCTCCTTGGCCTCCTCCTTCTTGGGAGGAGGCTTCGGCGGATCCGGCACCTTCGTGGCGATGGACTCGCCGTTCAGCCAGACGCGGTATCCGGCGGGACCGTCGAGACGAAGCGTCGCCGTTCGCGCGCCGTGGGCGACGACCTTTCGCGAGAGGTAGTGGGCGACGTTCTGTCCGTCGAGCCGCTGCGCGCTGCCGTCGCGCCAGGTATCGCGCTCGACCCAGGCGAGCTTCGTGTCCTTCTTCGGACCGCGCCGCCCCTGGCCCTCCTCGGGCTTCGCCTCCTCGGAGTCCTTCTCCGCCGCGGGAGCCTCCGGCTTCGCGGCAACCGCCTCGGCGGCGGGCTTGGGAGCGGGCGCACCCTCGGCCGGCGGCTTCGCAGGCGCGGCGTCCGGGACCTCCGCCTTCGCGACGGCTTTCTCGGCCGGCGCCGGCGCTTCGTCGCCTTGCGGCTCACCGGCCGCGGGGCGGGCCGACGCAGCCGGCTTCGCGTCCGCGACGGACTCGCTCGACGCGGCCTCGGCGCGCGCGTCCTTGGCGGCATCGGCCGGCTTCTTCCCGTTCTCCTGCTTCGCCGCCTGCTTCGGGCCCTGATTCGGTCCCTGCTTCGGTCCCTTCGGCTCGGCCGCGGGATCCGCCGGAGACTCCTTCTCCTTCGGCCCACCGCCCTCGGCGGACGCGGACGGCTTCCCGCCGGGCGCTTCCGCCACGGCGATCTTCGGCGGCTCCCAGGTCTTCTTCAGATCGACGCCGCCCGCGAGATCCTTCTCCGGGCCGAAGTCCTTCTGGAAAGCCTCGACGACGTCCTCGGCGGGGAAGGGGCCCAGCGTCGACCAGGCGAGCCCCAGCACCGGCAGCATCCGCTCGCGGACGCGCGCATCCTCGGTGTAGGAGATGCGGAATCTCCCGATGAGGCTCTTGTAGCGCTGCCGCGAGGTGTGGTGCAGGGAGATGCGGAGCACCGACGCTTCGTTCAGATCGAGCGGCTCCCGCGGGACGAGGAGCGCCGCGTGGGGCTCCTTCATCGCGTCGCCCACGATGCTCCAGCCGCCGCCCGAGAACCGGCCGGCCTCGCCGTCGGGGAGCGATTCCGGGATCGCCTCGGTGACGATGGCTCCGTCGATCGACCCGGGCTGCGGCTCGTCGAAGTTCGCGTCCTCGTCGATCTCCTGCCGGAGGTCGGCGTCCGCGAGCGAGAGGAACACGAGCGGCGGATCGGCGCTCTCGGAGATGGACGAGTTGCGAATCTCGAGGCGGCTCAGGATGAATCGGCCGTCGGTGGATCGTCCGCTCGCCTTCTCGGGCTGGCTCTCGTGGGGCAGCACCTCGAGCTTGAGAGCCGCGATGCGGCGCTTCCCGGGCTTGGCGACGACATCGTAGGTGTCGCGCACGGGCGTCGCGCCCGTGGAGAGGATCGAGCCGTCCTCCAGGGACTGCAGGATCGAGCCGTTCCTCGCGAGCATGCCGATGGGCTCGAGTGTGATCCACTCGTAGCGCTCATCGAGACTCTCGATCATCCGCTCCTCCCACTCCCGCTGCGCCGCGTCGGCGAGCGGGTCCTCGATCTCGAGACGCGACTTCAGCGCGGCGATGCGCTGCTCCAGATCCCGCAGCCTGGGCGCCTGATCGGGATTGGGCACGGGGATCGACGGTCGCGGATTGCGCCGGCCGAAGCCGTCCGAGTCGCGCTCCTTCACGTGGTTGAAGAAGCCGAAGAAGCGGTAGTAGTCGCGTTGCGAGATCGGGTCGTACTTGTGGTCGTGGCACTGGGCGCACGCCATGGTGAGACCCATGAACGTCGTCGCCGTCGTGTTCACGCGATCGACGACGTAGGCCGTCCGGTACTCGTCCTCCTCCTCGCCCGCCTCGGAGTTCGTCGGGTTGTTGCGGTTGAACCCCGTCGCCACGCGCTGCGCGAGCGACGGATTCGGCAGGAGGTCTCCCGCGAGCTGCTCCACGGTGAAGCGGTCGTAGGGCATGTTCGCGTTGAACGCCTCGACCACCCACTCGCGCCACTTCCAGGCCGTGCGCGGCTCGTCGCGCTGGTATCCGCTCGTGTCCGCGTAGCGCGCGAGGTCGAGCCATTCCTGGGCCTGCCGCTCGCCGAAGCGCGGGGACGCGAGGAGGCGGTCCACCTGCGTCTCCCAGGCCTCGGGGGAATCGTCGGCGAGGAATGCATCGAGATCCGCGATCGTCGGCGGCATTCCCGTCAGATCGAAGGTGAGCCGCCGGAGCTGCGCCTCCTTCTCGGCGCGCGGCGAGGGCGAGAGCCCCTCCTTCTCGAGACGTTCCAGCACGAAGCGATCGATCTCGTTCTCGACCCAGGCTTCGTCACGGACGGCGGGCGGCTCCGGCCGCAGGGGCGCCATGAACGCCCAGTGCTCGGGCCAGGGCGCACCCTGCTCGATCCAGAGACGGAGCGTCTCGATCTTCTCCGGCGTGAGAGGCTCCGCCTTGTCCGCCGGCGGCATCCGCTTGCGTTCGTTCTCCGACGTGATGCGCTCCATCACGAGGGATCCCGCGGGATCCCCCGGTGCGATCACGTGCTTCCCCTTGCGCTCGGAGAAGGCCACCTCCTTCTCGTCGAAACGGAGCTTCGCCTTCCGCGTCTCGCCGTCGGGCCCGTGGCACTGGAAGCAGTGCTGGGCGAGGATCGGCCGGACTTCGCGCAAGTAGTCGACGCGGCGGTCGTTCGGAGACGGGCCGTCGTCGGAGACGCCTCCGAAGGCGACCGCGAGCGTCGCGGGGAGGAACGACGCGGCGGCGAGGATTCCTCGAGCCGAGAGAGAGAGCCGCATTGCGGGAGGACGCGGCGGGGGCCGCGCGACGGTGGGCGACGAGTCTACACCCGGGCCCGCGATCCAGGCTGCCCCGGGACGCCCCCTCGCCAGCGGAGAATGCGCGATGGGGCCTGGCCCGGGACCCCGTTCCTCTCCTCGCGATGCTCCGCGCGCTCGGACCCCTCCTTGCTCCGCCCTCCCCGCTTCGGCGAGGCTGGTGGGCGCGGGGGCCCGCGAAGGGCCTCCCTCGCATGGCCGACGCGCACCCCGCCACTCGCGTCCTCCTCCGGATGGGCTCCGGAGAGGCCACCGCCGCCTCGGAGCTCTTCCCGATCGTCTACGAGGAGCTTCGCCGCGCCGCGCACGGCGTCCTCGGCGGCGGCGATCGGCAGACGCTCCAGCCAACGGCCCTCGTGCACGAGGCCTACCTGCGTCTCGTGGATCACGACGCCGTGGGCTTCGAAGGGCGCGATCACTTCGTCCGGACCGCCGTGCGTGCCATGCGCCACGTGCTCATCGATCACGCGCGCGCGCGCGGCGCGACCAAGCGAGGCGGCGGGAAGGCCCGGCTCCCGCTGGACGCGGTGATCGACTCCATCGAGGCGAACGCGATCGATCTCCTGGCCCTCGACGAAGCGCTGCAGAAGCTCGCGACGCTCGACGATCAGCTCGTCCGCATCGTCGAGCTCCGGTTCTTCGGCGGGCTCACGATCGAGGAGACGGCGCGGCTCCTCGGCGTCTCGACGCCCACGGTGGAGCGCGGCTGGCGCTTCGCGCGCACGTGGCTCCACGACAAGCTCCAGGAGGCCTGAGGTGGACCACGGCAGCTTCGCGCGCGTTCGCGAGGTCTTCGAGGCGGCCCTCACGCTGGCGCCTTCCGAACGCGCGCAGTACCTGTCGAAGGAGTGCGGCCGGGATCCGGAGACGCGGAGCGCCGTGGAGCGGCTCCTGGAGACCGAGTCGAGGATCGACTTGGGCGGCGGCTTCCTCGAGCCCCGCTGGCACGACGACATGCCTCCCGGGCTCGACGTGCCCATGCCCGGTTCCCGTCTCGGCTCCTACCGGATCGATCGACTCCTCGCCTCGGGCGGGATGGGGACGGTCTTCGAGGCGACGCAGGACCAGCCGAAGAGGCGCGTCGCCCTGAAGGTCCTGCGTGCGAGCGTCTCGTCCGCGGCCTCGGAGCGGCGCTTCCGCCGCGAGGCGGAGGCTCTCGGTCGGCTCCGCCATCCCGGCATCGCGCAGATCTTCGAGGCCGGCGCCGACGGCGGCGTCTCCTACATCGCGATGGAGCTCGCCGAGGGCGCCTCCACCATCGTGGAGCACGCCCGAGAGCGCGCGCTCGACGCGCGCGGGCGCGTGACGCTCCTCGCGGCCGCCTGCGACGCCGTGCACCACGGCCACCAGAAGGGAGTCCTCCACCGCGACCTGAAGCCCAGCAACGTCCTCGTGGACGCGCACGGCCGCGTGAAGGTGATCGACTTCGGCGTGGCCCGCGTGCTCGACCCCGAGGAGTCGGCGCCCACGATCGCGACGCGGGCCGGGCAGATCCTCGGAACGGTGCAGTGCATGAGCCCGGAGCAGATCCAGGGCGACGCCGCCGCGATCGACGTGCGCAGCGACGTCTACGCCCTGGGCGTGCTCCTCTTCGAGCTGCTGGCGGGGCGGCTCCCCTTCGATCTCGACGGGAAGCCCATCGCGGAAGCGGCGCGCATCGTCGTGTCGGAGCCCCCGCCGAGGCTGCGGACGCTGGATCCCCGCATCGGTGCCGAGCTCGAATGGGTCGTCGAGAAGTGTCTCGCCAAGGAGCCGGATCGCCGCTACGGGTCGGCGTCGGATCTCGCGGCCGACCTGCGCGCGTGGCTCGACGGGCGCGCCGTCGTCGCGGGGCCTCCGAGCGCCGCCTACCGCTTCCGCGTCTTCGCACGCACGCATCGGCTCGGCATGGGCGTCGCGTGCGCACTCGTCCTCGCGATCGGCGTCGGCGTGACGGGCCTCGCCGTCGGCCTGCACCGCGAGTCCACGGCTCGCGCCGAGGCGGAGCGCGAGGCCTACCAGCAGCGGATCCTCTACGAGTTCGTGCAGGAGGTGCTCTCGCCGCAGTCCGAGGACGTCGACGAGGGGCGACGGCTCGTCGATCGGCTCGACACCGCGCTGCTGCGTCTCGAGGAGGCCTTCGTCGACGAGCCCGGGGTCGCCGCGTCGCTCCGAGCCACGATCGGGATCGCCTATGCGGGGATCGGCTTCCCGCAGAAGGCGGAGCCCGCCCTTCGTGCGGGCTACGAGCAGCTCCGCGTCGCGAAGGGTCTCGAGGATCCGCAGACCGTACGCGCCGGAGCCCAGCTCGGCCGCCTCCTCGTCGAACGAGGCAAGCACGAGGAAGCGATTCCGTATCTGAGAGCCGCGGCCGCGCACTGCTCCCTCGACAGCGAGGACGAGGTCCTGTGGGCCAACTCGATCTACCACTCGCTCGCCCGAGCCCTCGAGTCGCTCGGCTCCTGGCAGGAAGCCTGGGACATTCGAGCGGAACGAGACCGGCGCTACGAAGCGAAGCTCGGTGCAGGCGCCATCCCCACGCAATTCAGCAAGCTGGGCCAGGCGATGAGCCACCTCCTGCAGCACAGACCCACGGAGGCGGAGGCGCTCGCGCGTCGCGTACTGGAGACCACGCGAACGATGGAGGACCTCGACTTCCGGATCATCCGGCGCCGCGCCGACGCGACGCGCATGGTGGCGCTCGCGCTCGTGATGCAGGGGCGGAGCGAGGAGGCGGAAGCGATCCTCGCGCCGGTGCTCGAGGAGGTGCAGACGAGCCTCGGCGAGCGCGACTGGGTCGCGCGCCGCGTCCGAGACGCCTGGGGCATCGTGCTCGCGGTGCGGGGACGCACGAAGGAGGCCACTCCCCTCCTCCGCGCCTCCGCGTCCCGTGTGCACCAGGCCATCCAGCCCGGCTGCCTCGCCCTGCTCTACCTCGCGCAGATCGGACAGGCGGAAGGCGACTTCCCGGCGGCGAAGCAGAGCCTCGAGGCCGCTCTCGAAGCCATCCGCTCGGCAGGAGAGAGTCGAAGCGCTCTTGCGGCTCGCGTCCTCCGCGCCCACGGGCTCCTGGCCTCGGAAGCCGGCGACCGTGCGATCGCCGAGGCTTCGCTGCGCGAGTCCGCCGAGATCTACGCGCGGGGGCTCGGCTCTTCGGATCCCGTGTCGATCGACGTGCGGGCCGAGTGGGAGAAGGCGAAGTCGAAGCTCTGAAAGTACGTGTCGGAGCGGCGCGTGCTCAGCGCTCGGCGATCCCGATCGAGAGCCGCCAGCGCTCGAGGAGTTCCTCGAAGGTCATGCGAAACTCCTCCTGGAAGGCCTCGGCCTCCGAGACCGGCTTCGCGTCGAACCCGCCGATCGCCTTCAGGAACCGCGTGACTCCGGAGCGCCCGCGCTGGTCGACGAGATACTTCGTCAGGGCGAGCGACTGGTCGTAGGCGACGCGCGCGCGCGCGGCGTCGGCCTTGCCGACGAAGGCCCCGCGGAGATCGGCGGCGCTCAGCAGCTTCTCGGGCTGCTTCTTCAAGCGGGATTCGGCGTCGAGGAGGCTCGCCTCCTCGCTCAGCTGCGCGAGACCCTCGTTGAGCCACGTGGGACAGGAGCCGCGGGCCAGCGCGTGCACGACGCGGTGCGTGTACTCGTGGAGGAGCGTGCGGCGGAGCGTGTCGCGCTGCTTCGCGAAGTCGCGGATCGGCACGCGGATCTTCCCGTCGTAGAGCGCCCCCACCCACTCGTCGGCGCGCGTGAGGGCCGAGAAATCCTCCACCTCGTAGAAGATCACCTGCGTGCGTCCCTCGGGGTAGAAGCCGAAGTCGGCTCCGATGCGCACGTGCGCCTCCTCCAGGAGCCCCGCCACGAGATCCGCCGCCGCCGCCAGGTCCTTCCGATCGGGCGGATAGTGGAACTGGAAATGGCGCGAGTTCCCGGGCACGAACTCCCCCTCCACGTCGGCCTCGCTCCGCATCTCGGCGAGGCGCGTCGCGAGATCGGCGCGCCCCGGCGCGAGCTCGACGGCGCGACGCATCGCGTCGACGGCTCCGCGCGGATCGCCGATGCGGAGCCTCGATTCCGCGAGGAGCTTCCAGGCGTCCACTTCCTTCGGGAACCGCCGCACCACCTCGTCGAGATCGCGCGCGGCGCGCTCCCAGTCGTCGCGCTGGAACCAGACGAAGGCCATGGACGTCGGGAACCGGCCCATCTCGGGCTGCAGCGCCGCCGCGGAGCCGAAGTCCGCGAGGGCTGCGTCGAACTGGCGCCGCGCCAGCCGCTCGTGGCCGCGCCGGTCGAGCGCCGACGCATGGTTGCGGCGCAGCGTCGCGTCGCTCCCGAGGAGCTTCGCGGCATTCTCGAAGGCGGAGATCGCATCGTCCGTGCGCGACTCCTTCTCGATCAGCCGCACTCCCTCGTCGTTCCAGGCGGTTCCGAGGTTGCGCCCGATCGTCTCGTCGGTCGGATCGAAGGAGACGGCCTTCTCGAAGGCGGCGATCGCCTCCCGCAGCTTCCCCTGCGTCCGCAGCTCGATCCCGGAGTCGTTCCACTGGAGCGCCTGGCGGCGGGCCTCGGCCTTCTCCTTCGCGTCGTCGTCGGCGCGCCCGCAGAGCGGCAGTGCTCCGACGAGCGGAAGGAGCAGGAGCGTCGTGAGCGCGAATCTCGGCCGGGAGACGATCATCGGACGGTCTCCGCGAGGGCCCGACGCTCGTCGAGGAGGCGCATCGACTCGCGGCGGACGGGAAGCAGCTCGACGAAGCTGCCGTAGCCGGCCGGATACCCGAAGCGGCGCTCGATCTCCCGGATCTCGGCGAGCGACTCCTCGTGGAGCGCCGCCAGTCGATCGGTCGTCGACGCGTCGCAGAAGTACGTCCGGCAGGCGAGCGGTCGCACCTCCCGCGCGGAGCACCGGCGTCCCTGATAGAACGCGCACCAGTCCTCGCGCTCGGCCGCCGGGGCAGGGCCTCGCTCGGCGGCGAGATCGGTCTCGAGGAGCGTCGCGAAGAGCGTGTGGCCCGCCGTCGGGAAGTCGCAGCAGTCTCCGCTCAGGACGCAGAGCGGCCTGTGGCGCGCGACCTCCGCGTCGACGCGGACGTAGAGCGCCTCGAGGGCCGCGTAGGCCGCCTCGCGGACCGGCCTCGGCGGCGCCTCGTGGATGCCCGGGCAGACGCCGCGCGCGCGTTCGAAGGCGTCGCCACCCTGCAGGACGCCGGGCCAGAAGGGGAACGTGGCGCAGTGGGCGGGCCGTGCTTCGTAGGCCGCGCACTCGTTCTTCCCCCGGAGCAAGGAGCAGCGGCCCGACTCCTCGACGAGCGAGAGCCGCCCGCCGACGGAGCGCACGTGCCGGCGGGCGAAGGCCTCCGGGTCCGAGCCGAGGGCTTCTGCGAGGGACGGGATCTCGTGGGGCTCCAGCCAGACGTAGCCGGTCCCGTTGGAGCAGCAGTTCCCGCAGCGGTTGCAGGCGAAGGCGAACTCGGCGGGCCCGGGAGCGAGGACGGGAAGCTCGGCCGTCATGACGGTGCGAGGGTATCCGGTCGAGGGCCTCGCGCGGCGATCGGGTCCGACCTCGCGCGCGCTCCGTCGAGCGAACGGAGACGCCGAAGGATCAGCGGCGGCCGCGGAACTCGACGGACTTCTTGCCCGCGATCGTGCGCTCGATGTCGTGGATGAGCTCCTTCGGGCTCGCGTATCGGATCTCGCGCTCCTTGGCCATCATCTTCTCGATGAAGTAGTGGAGATGGGGCGAGATGCGGCGTCCCTTGAGGGCCGGCGACGAGAGCCCCTCGAGCACGTGCTTGCGGATCACCTCGCTGGGCGCCGCTCCCTGGAAGGGCAGCTCTCCCACGGTGAGGTGGAAGAGCGTCACGCCGAGCGAGTAGATGTCGCTCCGGACGTCCAGATCCGACTCTCCGCGCGCCTGCTCCGGGGAGAGGTAGTGCACCGTGCCCACGGTCGTCTCCGACGCGGAGGGCGAGCCGGAGCCGTTGCTCGCGTTCCTGGCGACACCCGACTGCGCGAAGCCGAGGTCGATGATCTTCACGCCGCCGCGCGGGTCGATCATCAGGTTCCCGGGCTTGATGTCGCGATGCACGATCCCCTTCGCTCGCATCGTCTCGAGCGCGCGCGCCACGGCGACCACGATCGAGAGCGCTTTGTCCTCGTCGAAGGTCTGCCGCGCGGAGAGGTGCTCCAGGAGCGTCTTCCCGTCCACGAGCTCCATCGACAGCAGATAGACGGGGTCGCCGCCGCCGCGGGGCGTGAAGTGGGCGATCCGGTAGCCCTTCACGATGGCCGGATCGTCGAGCGCCATCAGGAGCTTCCCCTCGGCGATGAAGCGCTCGCGCATCTCGGGATCGGCGGCGAGCTCTGGCTTGAGGATCTTGAGAGCGACCTCGCGCCCCGTCGTCTTCTCGCGCGCCTTGAACACGTGCGAGGTTCCCCCGGAGCCGAGCATCTCGAGCACCTCGTGGCCGGGCACGTCGGGAATCTCGCCCGCGCGCGTGCGGCGCAGGTCGTGGACCCGATCCGAGGAGAAGAGCCCGAGGGAGACGAGACACTCGTCGACGGAGCCGCTCCCGGAGTCGGACGCTTGGATGACGGCCGTGGCCGCGTCCTTCGCGAGGAGGTCGCGATGCACCAGGAGGGCCAGGAACTCGAAGTCTTCGCGACTCGGCATGGAGGAGCTGCGGGAGTTCTCGGTGGTTGCTCCGCCGAGAGACCCCGAGACCCGGGTTCTAGTGGGGATGCTCCGAAAAGTCATCGGTCCGGTTGGCGGACCAGCGGCGCGTGGCCTCGATCGACTCCCCTCCCATCGGCCGGAGAGTGGGCCCGACTCCAGTCGCACGGGTCCCGCCAGGGAGTCGGAAATGTTTCCGGCGCGCCCGCCATTCAGGGCCAGCCGGGCTCGGCCGACACTCCCGGCGGAGTCCGGGCGGCGATCGCGGTCCCCTTGTCGCCGGAGGAGGAGCCAACGTGCGAGAGGGTGATGCCACCGTCGTGTTCAAGTACTTCGACCTGATCGACGGCTTCATTCGAGTCCGGGTCCTGAGCGAGGAGGAGAGCGCTCGGACGCTCTCGGCCCGCCCCGCACCGAATCGTGCGGAATACCGCCGGCGCGTCGTGGAGGCGTGCGTCGTCGACCTCGAGGCGTCCGTGCGCCACGCCGCCGGCCGCGCCTGCGGGAGCGACCCCTCGGCCGTGGAAGACCTCCTCTACCAGCTCTGCATCGACGTGAACCCGCGCCTGGAGATCCACCAGGTCTCCCTCCCGGCGGCAGCCGAAGCATCCACCGCCGCGGAGCCGGGAGCCGATCCGGCCCTCGGTGCGACGCTCCGCGATCTCCAGAAGCGCGTCGCGCGGCTCGCCGACGATCTGTCGAAGGTGATCATCGGCCAGGACGCAGCCATCGGGACCGTGACGCGCGCTCTCCGCAAGGCCGCCGTGGGCTTGAACGAGCCGAACCGCCCGCTCGGCTGCTTCCTCTTCGTGGGACGGACCGGCACGGGGAAGACCGCCCTCGCGAAGGCCCTCTCGCGCACTCTCTTCGAGGGACCGCAGCACCTCGTGCGGATCGACTGCACCGAGTACTCCCTGCCCCACGAGGTCGCGAAGCTGATCGGGGCGCCACCGGGATACGTCGGGCACGGCGACGGCGGCTATCTCACGGAGTCGGTGCGGAAGACCCCTGACTCCGTCGTCCTCTTCGACGAGATCGAGAAGGCGAACGACAAGGTGAAGAACCTGCTTCTCCAGATCCTCGACGACGGGATCCTCACGGACTCCAAGGGGAAGACCGTCCGGTTCGATCGCGCGATCGTCCTGCTGACCTCGAACGTCGGCGTGGAGGACATCGAGCGCGCGAGCTCGCGATGCGGATTCGGCAACGGCTCCCGGCGCTCCTTCGATGCCGCGGCGATCAAGGAGCTCACGCAGGCGGCCCTCAAGGAGAACTTCCGCCCCGAGTTCCTGAACCGGCTCGACGAGATCGTCGTGTTCCGCGACCTCACGCCGGACGACGCACGATCCATCGCCAGCCTCGCACTGGCCGACGTGGCCGCGCGCATCCGCCGCATCGGCGTGCGGGTCTTCTTCGCGCCGGAGCTCGACGAGTGGGTCGCCGAGCGCGGCTACTCCGTCGACTACGGCGCGCGCGAGATCAAGCGCATCGTCCGCCAGCACATCGAGGACCCGCTCGCGAACCTCGTCCTCGACGGGAAGAGCCGGCGCGCGCAGCGCATCCGAGTGGAGCTGCGGAGCGGCGAGCCGTTCCTGCGCTCCGAGCGCAGCTCCGAGCGCTCGCGCGCGACGACGGCCTGAGGGCCCTCGGCGAAGCTCCCTCGCGCGGCGCGCGAGCCTCGACGCCCGCGCCCCGGACCGCTCGGGCCACGGGAAGCCGGCGGCCGAGTCAGATGGGGCTGCGGTCGCGTTGCGGAGCGACGCCCGCCGGACGGGGCGGCTCCGCTGCGGGGTAGCCGGCGCCGGTCCCCGGGGCCGGCGCGAGGCCCGCGGGCGCGCGGCTCGCATCGGGGCCTTCGGGTCTCTCGCCGGGCAGCGGCCCACCCCTCGCCGGTGCGCGCACGGGCCCCGGCGGCGCCGCCGCGGCGAGCACGATGCCCATTTCGCGTTCGGAGGCGCGCTGCAGGAGGGTCCCCTTCACCAGGACTCCGCCCCAGACGAGGATCGAGAAGGTGGCGAGCCCGGAGACCCAGACGCGGGCGAACGCCGGAATGGCGGTCGCGTTGCGCGCCGCGGCGAACGAACGTCTTCGCGCGGATGGGCCCATGGGAACGGTGTCCTTCGGGAGGAAGGGAAGCCGTCCCGCGCCGAGACCGCCACGAGCGCGAAAGGATTGCCCCCCGCCAGCCCGAGAATTCGTCCCGAAGGGCACCGCGAGGCGCTTTACGATCGCACGACCGCGTGACCTCCTGGCCGGCCGGTCCGCCCCCCCATCACCCAGTGCGTGAACTCACACTGCCCCAAGGTCTGCGCGCCGCCTGGGGCCGCACCGTGCGCCTGGCCTTCGGCAAGGTCCGTCGTTTCTGGCTGCACACCTTCCGACCCGGCTACGTCCGCGCGCAGGCCGAGAAGCGCGAGGGGAGCTGCGGGAGATGCGCCGCCTGCTGCAAGCTCTTGTTCCAGTGCCCGTTCCTCGACGAGTCTGGCGCCGTCCCGACCTGCTCCATCCACGAGAGCCGGCCCGACAACTGCCGCTTCTTCCCCGTCGACCCGCGCGACCTGGCGGATCGAGACCTGGTCGACCCCCTGAACCCATGCGGATTCTCGTTCCCCGAGATCGATCGCCCCGCCGGCACCCGGTCGGAGAGCCGCGCCGGCGTGTCGCGCGCGATGGGCGACTGAGCGGCGGCGGCATCGACGCAGACTGCCGGGCCGCGGCGCCCGGGCACCCGCGGGCGCGATCCACGGGCGGCACCTCGAGACGAGCCGCCTCGTTCGCCAGCCTCCTCGCCGCGCTGGCGGCTCTCGCGGGCACTGCCGTCGCCTCGGCGGCATCGCAGGAGGCGCCGGCCGCGCGCTTCGCCGGCGGCGAGATCACCTTCTCGGAGTTCGACGAGTCGCTCGCCTATCGCTTCTCGCGCGACGAGGTGGGGCGCGACGCGATCGACTACCTGATCCAGGACGTCGTCCTGTCGTCGGAGATCGAGCGACGCGGCCTCGTCGTCTCGCCCGCGAACTTGGCCGCCGCGCTCGAGAAGCTCGATGCTCAGCTCCGCGCGGCGGAGAACCACTCGCTCGAGGAGGAGCTCGCCAGCAAGGGCATGGAGCGGCGCGCCTTCGAGGAGGTCTTCCGCAAGCAGCTTGCGTGCGAGCGCATGGTCCGGGAGGACCTCGGCCTCCCGGGCAGCGAGCCGGTGAGCGCGGAGCAGCAGACGCTCTGGCTGCGCGAGCAGGTGAAGCGCGCCCAAGTCGAGCGCGAGGGACTCCCCGCGGGCAGCTACGCGCGCGTCGGCGGCCGCACGATCGACGGCCGCGCGCTCGGCGCCACGCTGCGCCTGAAGCTCTCGCGACGCGACCTGCGGGATGCCCTGCGCGATCTGGCGGGGCTCCGGCTCGTCGACCGGAGGGCCGCCGAGCTGGAGGTCGTGGCGACTCCCGAGGGGATCGAGGCGACGCTCGCGCGACGGCGCGCGCGGTACGAGCCGTCGGCGACGGCGGCCCAGGGCCTCGGCTGGGAGGAGGTGCTGCGCGCCACGCGAGGCATCACGCTCGACGACCTCCGGGCCGATGCGGGCGTGCGCGCCGAGACGCTCCTCTGGGGGATCGCGGAGAAGTCCTATCCCGACGACGAGATCGACCGGCGCTACGCGGAGGCGCGCGACCACTGGGACGGGCTCTTCGGGGAGAGTCGCCGCGTGTCGTGGATCCTCCTGCATGCGGTGCATGCGCCGAACGCCCTCGTGGCGCGCACCTACGACGAGGCCGACCGCGAGCTCCGCGACCTGATCGCACGCGCGAAGTCGGCGGCGGAGTTCGGCCGTCTCGCGTCGATGTACTCGAACGACGGCGCGTCGCGCGCGCGCAACGGAGACCTCGGCTGGCTCCACCGTCTCGAGCGCGGCGCGGATCCGGCGATCCTCGCGGCGCTCTTCCATCCCGACGCGGCCGTCGGCGCGGCCCTCGGACCGATC
Organism: uncultured Planctomycetales bacterium; assembly: GCA_964545855.1. Taxonomy (GTDB): domain Bacteria; phylum Planctomycetota; class UBA1135; order UBA1135; family JACQFD01; genus CAZJHD01. The sequence goes on along the minus strand of CAZJHD010000004.1, from coordinate 116,675 downwards.
CGCGTCGAGCAGGGATCGGCGGCCCTCTTCTTCCAGGCCGCCAAGCCCGGCCTGCAGGGCGACGAGCTCCGTCGCTCGATCCGATCCGAGCTGATGGGCGATCTCTACCGCCGGCTCGTGACGGACGCCAAGATCACGACCTACGTCGATCCTCCGAGCTCGAGCGGCGAGGAGCGCCGCGGCACCGTCGGCGGCTCCGGCCAAGGCGGCTCCGCACGGAAGGACGACGCTCGCAAGGACGACGGTCGCAAGAACAACGGTCGCTGAACACCCCATGATCATCGGACGAGTCATCGGTTCCGTCGTCTCGACGCAGAAGGACGAGAAGATGCGCGAGATGAAGCTCCTCGTCGTGCAGAGGCACGACGCCTGGAACCGGCCGACGGACGACACGCTGGTCTGCGTCGACGCCGTCGGCGCGGGCCTCCACGACACCGTGCTCTACTGCACCGGCTCGTCGGCACGGCAGACGAAGCTCACGGAGGGGAAGCCTTGCGACGCCGTGATCTTCGCGATCCTCGACTCGTGGGACATCGAGGGGAAGCCGATCTTCCACAAGGAGAGGGACGCCGGATGGACCTCGCCCGAGTGATCGGACGCGTCGTGGCCACGCAGAAGGTCGAGGGCCTCGAGGGCGTCGCGTTGCAGTGGATCCAGCCGCTCGACGACGAGGGGCGCGCGTCCGGCTCGCCGCTCGTCGCCTGCGACACGGCGCAGTCGGGCCTCGGCGATCTCGTCTTCTGGATCGACGGCCGCGAGGCCTCCATGGCGTTGCGCGAGCGATTCGTGCCCGTGGACGCGGCGATCGTGGGGCACGTGGAGGAAGTCGACACGGGGAAGCCCTTCCCCCGCTTCGCGGAGCCGGCTGCCTCGGAGCCTCCGACGAAGTCGGCGAAGAAGCCGCCGCGGGGGAAGGCGTGAAGATCGCGACCGTGATCGGCACCGTCGTGGCGCCCGTGCACCACCCCTTCTACGCCGGGCGGAAGCTGCTCCTCGTTCGCACGCTCGATCCGTCCGGCGCTCCGCGGGGCCGCGCGCAGGTCGCCGTCGACCGCGCCCAGGCCGGCGTCGGAGACCGCGTGCTCCTCCTCGACGAGGGGTCGAGCGCACGTGACCTGTTCGGCGACCCCGTGGCCCCCGTCAAGACGACCGTCGTCGGCGTGATCGACGAGATCGAGATCCGCGGCGACGTCGCGTGGCGCGCGACGGAGCACTTCGACTCGCTCGATGAACGATCCGGAGCCGGGCGCCGATGACCGACCGCGCCGAGGAGATGGCCCTGCGCGGAGCCGTGTGCCAGGTCGCGCGCATGGCCTACGACAAGGGCTTCATCACGAACGTCGATGGCAACTTCTCCGTCCGGATGGGCGACCGCGGGATCCTGATCACGCCGGCGGGCGCGCCGAAGGCCTTCCTGCAGCCGGAGCAGATCGCGCACATCGATCTCGACGGGAACGTCGTCGACGGCCAGGCGCGCGCGTCGACGGAGGTGTCGATGCACCTGATGGCGTACCGCGAGCGCCCCGAGATGCGCGCCATCTGCCACGCCCACCCGCAGCACGCCGTCGCCTTCACGCTCGCGGGCCTCTCCCTCGACCTCTGCGTCATTCCCGAGGTGGTCGTCACCATCGGATCGATCCCGACGGCCCCCTACGGGACGCCGGGGACGGAGGAACTCCCCGAGTCGCTGCGAAGCCTCGTGCGCTGCTCGGACGTGGTGATGCTCGAGCGCCATGGCGCGCTCACGCTCGGGACGAGCCTGATCGACGCCTTCCGCAAGCTCGAGGTGATCGAGCACACGGCGTCGATCCTCTACTTCGCGCGCACTCTCGGCGGCGTGAAGGAGCTCACGCCGGAGCAAGTGGGGAAGCTCCTCGACTCGCGCAAGAAGCTCGGGCTCCAGGGGATGAACACGATCTGCTCGAAGTGCGGAACCGCCGTCGCCCCCGGCGTCACGGACCACTGCTGAGGCTCCGGCGCCGGGAGCCGTCCGCGGCCGCGAGCCGCAGGTGCGAGCCGAGGAGAGCGCCTCCGGGAAATCGCCGAAGGATCCGATCTCGACGCGCCACGACGGGCGTGATATCACTTCGCAATCACTCCCCGAGGATCCATGAGCCTCTCTTCCGTCGCTTCGCACGAGTCCATCGTCCGCCCCAGTCGCGGTGCCACGATGTTCGTCTCCTTCTTCCTGGTCCACCTCCTCGCGATCGGAGGCATCGTCGCCGGCGGGATCGGGAAGAACGGCTGGATGATCGGCATCTCGCTGTTCGTGCTCGCCCTCTCGCTCGTCCTGCAGATCGGCCTCTTCGTCGTGAATCCGAACGACGCGAAGGTGCTGGTCTTCTTCGGGAGCTACCGGGGCACCGTCAAGGCGAACGGCTTCCATTGGGTGAACCCCTTCACCCTGCGCCACGGCATCTCGCTCAAGGCGCGCAACCTGAACGGCCAGAAGCTGAAGGTGAACGACCGCGCCGGGAACCCGATCGAGATCGCCGCCGTGGTCGTCTGGCAGGTGCGCGACACCTTCGCGGCGCGCTTCGAGGTGGACGACTACGTGGAGTTCGTCGAGACCCAGAGCGAGTCGGCCGTGCGCCACCTCGCGAGCGCCTACCACTACGACGGGGAGGACGGAGAGGTGACTCTCCGGGGCGCCACCGACGAGGTGAGCCAGCACCTCCAGCGCGAGCTCCAGGAGCGGCTCGACCGAGCCGGAGTGCAGGTGATCGAGGCCCGTCTGAGCCACCTCGCCTACGCGCCGGAGATCGCGCACGCGATGCTCCAGCGCCAGCAGGCCGCCGCCATCGTCGCGGCACGCGCGCGGATCGTGGAGGGCGCCGTCGGCATGGTGGACATGGCGCTCAAGGAGCTCGCGAAGTCGAACACCGTGCAGCTCGACGAGGAACGCAAGGCCTCGATGGTGAGCAACCTGCTGGTGGTGCTCTGCAGCGAGCGGACGACTCCCGTCGTGAACGCTGGAACGCTCTACGGCGGCTGAGCCGGTGGCCGACCGGAAGCCCTTCCTGCTGCGCGTCGATCCGAAGCTGCTCGACGCGATGCGGCGCTGGGCGGACGACGATCTCCGCAGCCTGAACGCGCAGATCGAGTTCGTGCTGCGGCGCGCGTTGGCCGATTGGCGGGGCAAGAAGCTGCCGCCGCCGGGCGACGACTCGAAGAAGGGAGGCTGACGCTCCGCCCGTCAGCCTCCCGACCACACGCCGCGGGACTCGTCCTCGCGCTGCAGGAAGCGATCGGTGTAGCGGGGATCCACCTGGCGGCAGGCCGCCGTCACACGGCGGCCGATCTCGGCGTAGTCGGGGTCTTCCGTGCGCGCGTGGAACTCCCCCGCGAGGATCGCCACGCGCAGGAGGTGGCGCAGCACGATCCCCTCGTTCTTCTCGAGGTCGCGCGAGGACACGAAGCGGTGGAAGTCGTCCTCCGCGTCGAGCACGCCGCCGGCGATCCACTTGGGCTGCACCGCGACGTCCTCGGGCACCGCCAGCTCCGCCTCGAAGGCGATCTTCAGCATCTCGGGGAACTCCGGCGGCCGGTCCTCCTCCTCCCGCTCCAGGTGCCGGAACATGTCGTAGGCCTCCTCCGACTCGGGCTCCGGCCGCACGAGCTGGACTCCCATGGCGATCATCTGCGGCTCGATCCGCTCGCGCTGGAGCGGGCCCGGGTCGCGAGGGAAGGGGCCGGCTCGCTTCACGACCTGCCAGGGCAGGGCGAGGACCGACTCGATCGCGCGGAGCTTCTCGTCGCGGTCGGACGGCACGAGCTCGCGCGCGAGGAACGCGCCGTAGAGCGGATCGACGCTCCGGAACGCCAGCAGCTCGGCCGCCCCTTCGCGCAGCCGCAGTCGTCCCGCCTCGAGATCGCCGTCGACGTAGCCGAGCTTCGCGAGGTTCGCGAGCATCGCGTCGAGCTCCTTCGCGAACTTCTCGATCCGCTCGGCACCGGCGAATCGCCGCCGGACGAAGTCCCGCAGGATCTGGAGGTCGTCGGACCGCGTGAGCCTCGACACGAGCACCGCGTAGGGGATCGACGAGCGGCTGTGGAGATTCGCCGGACCCGCCTGGACGAGGATCTTCATCTGCCCCTCGCTCCAGTACTGCTCCGTCGAGCGCCGCGTGGGGCGCTTGCGCTCGAGGTCCTTGCGCATGCGGAGGACCTTCGGGTCCTTCGAGAGCGCGTCCAGCTGCTCCGCGCGCTTGCGCCACTTGGCGATGCGGACGTCGTCCTCGTGCGCCATCACGAAGACGTGCCCCTTCGTGTCGAACTGGGGACGTCCGGCCCGGCCGAACATCTGATGGGCGCTCGACGCCGGGATCAGCTTCCGCTCGCCGGGCTTCCCCTTGAGCAGCGTCGTGAGCACGACGGACCGCGCCGGCAGGTTCACGCCGGCGGCGAGGGTCTCGGTGCAGATGACGAAGGGGACGAGCTTCCGGAGGAAGAGGTCCTCGACGGCCTCCTTGAATCGGGGGAGGACGCCCGCGTGATGGACGCCGACGCCACGCAGCAGCATCGCGCGGAGCCGCGGGCCCGCGCCCTGCTTCCACTCGTCCTGGGGCAGTGACTCCTCGATCCGCTCCTTCGCGCCGGCAGGCAGCAGCGGGAGCCCCTTCAGCCGCTGCGCCACGTCCCAGCACTCGTCGCGGGAGAAGCAGAAGACGAGCGCCGGGACGAGGCACTTCGCGTCGTCGTCGGAGGTCATCGAGACGAGCTGGTCCGTGAGGAGCTCGTCCTCGGCCCAGTGGTACTCCAGGGGGACCTTGCGCTCGTCGGTGCGGACGAGCCGCACGCTGCGGCCGAACTGCTCCTTCAGCCAGAGCGTGAACTCGACGGGGTTCCCGACGGTCGCCGAGAGGAGCAGGACGCGGACCGACGGCGGAAGGAGCGCGAGCGAGAGCTCCCAGACGATCCCGCGCTCGGGGTCGTCGAACCAGTGGAACTCGTCCATGACGACGCCCGCCAGGTCGCCGGGCGTCTCCTGCGACGAGAGCAGGTGGTTCAGCAGGATCTCGGCGACGACGACGCGCACGCGCGCGTCCGGGTTCTCCTTCCGGTTGCCGGTGATGAGCCCGACGTCGTCGGCCGAGAAGCCCCAGCTCACGGCCTTCTCCTGGAGCTCCCGGTACTTCTGGTCGGTGAGCGCGATGAGCGGGCTCGTGTAGTAGAGCCGCCTTCCCGTGGCGAGGGCTTCGAAGACCGCCGCCTCGGCGACCACCGTCTTCCCCATGCCCGTCGGCGCCGTCACGAGGACGCCGCCCTCGCATTCCGCCCAGGCGAGGATGGCATCCTCCTGGAACGGGTAGAGCGAGAAGGGAACGACGTCGAGGAAGCGCGCGCAGGCGTCCTGCCGATCGGAGGCAGCGCCGCCGCTCACCGCGCGTAGAGATCGATCACGCGCTCGATCGCCCGCTCGCAGACCCGGCAGAACCACGTCGGGTTCCGCGTGAACATGATGCAGTCGACCTGCGGGCGGTAGAGACCCTTCGGCTCGTAGGAGGCTCCTTCGAAGGCGCCCACCTTCTCGAAGAGCGGCTCCGCCTCGAGCATCGGCTTCGTGCGCGCCTTCACCTCGCGGAAGAGCTCCTCGGCCGCCTCCTCGGGCGCGTTCCGATCGATCAGCTTCGCGCGCTTCGCCTGGTACTCCAGGTCGACGCGGTCGTAGGCGTCCTGGCTCCAAGGAGTCGGCAGGGGCGTCGCCGCTTCGACGAGGTCTCTCCACTTGAGCGCCCGCGGATCGAGCAGCGCGGTGACGTTCGGCTCCCAGGGCTCCGTGCCCTGCGGCACGAACTCCTCGTAGGAGACCTGCGAGCTGTAGTACTCGTCGGCGAGGCCCGCGAAGGAGTGCCCGAACTCGTGGACGAAGACGTAGGCCGAGGGCTCCGTGTCGGCCGCGACCGTCGACCAGAGGTTGAAGATCCCCCCGCCGCCGTACTTCCGGTCGTTGAAGACGATCAGGATCGCGTCGTAGGGCACCTGCGCCGCCACCTCGCGGAGCGCGCGATTCGCCTGGGTCAGGACGTACCGGTCGCTGTCGAAGGCGTTGAAGGAGAGCCCGAGCGGCGCGTCGCGGAAGATCCCCTTCCGCGGATTGCTGATCCCCGGCTCCTGCGATGGGACGTGGATCGCGCGCACGCTGAAGTCGCTCTTGCGGCGGCGGAAGGGCTCCGTCTCGAAGAGAGCGCCGGTCAGCCGCTCGGCGTCGCCGCGGAACTTCTCCGCCTGCGCGGCCGTGTAGCCCTCCCCCAGCAGGAGCACGTCGACCTGGCTCGCCGGCGGGCCGTTCTCGAAGAGCGTGAACGCCGTGCCCCGGGGCGTGATCGGCGCCCGATTCACGAAGCGGCTGGCGGGATCGATGCGGTGCGCGAAGACCTGCCGGAAGGTCCCGTCCGCCGCGCGCTTCTCGAGCACGAGCTGCACCGGACCCTTCGGCTCCGGGAATCGCTGCGACTCGTGGAACGTGCGCTTCATCCGCTTCGCCTCTCCGGTCGTCTCCCACTCGCCGTAGATGCTCGCGAAGCCTCGGGACCAGAGCGTCGCCTGGGTCCCCACGTCGACGACGCGGAAGAAGTACTTCCCGAGGTTCGTGTCGTCGACGAGCCGCGTCCGGCTGCCGGCCCAGGCGCCCTCGAGGCGGAGCTCGTCGAGGCTCAGGTGCTCCTCGGTCGCGTTCCCCGTGTGGTAGTAGTCGAATCGGAGCGTCCGCCCCGTGAACTGCTCGTCGAAAGATCCGGCGACGGGCGGCGCGGGGAGCGCCACGGTGAGCACGGCGGAGAGGGCGGCGGCGAGGCTCGCCGCGAGGAGGGAGGCTCGGAGCATGCGCTGAAGCTACCAACCCGCGCCCGCGAAGGGCCCCATCGACGCGCGCCCGATCGCGGAGCGCCTACCAGAGCGCGAGGACGCGCACGTACATCGGCCACTCGTACCGAGCCTGCGTCGTCTTCCGTTCCCGGAAGGTCTCGACGAGCGCCGACTCGGACGCGCGGTCGCCTTCGAGCCCGACGAGCTCCGTCCACACGCCCCAGATCAGGTCCCGCTCGCCGTAGGCCTCCGTCTCCACCCGCGGCAGACGCGTGATCACGTAGCGCACTCCCTTGTCGCGCAAGTAGTCGATGGCGCGGCGCTTCTCCCGGATCGGCTTCCCGTCGGGACCCTCCGGGACGAACTCCCAGGCCCTGTACTCGGAGTCGCCCCAGAAGTTCTCGAGCGGGTAGCCCACGACCACGGGACGCGGCCGGAGCATGTAGGCGATCATCGGCCACGGGAACTCGATGGCGACGGCCTCGCGCGCGAGCACTTCGCGCCGGAGCATCCCGGGAATCGTGCGCGACGCGAATTGCCGCGAGTAGCGCCGCGCGGCGAGCTCCGACATGTCGGGCGTGTCGAGTGGGAAGCTCGTGAACTCCATCTGGTCGCGCAGCCGCTGCACCTCCAGGTCGTCGCGGTAGAAGTGCTGGCTCACCTCGTTCAGACGGGAGTAGGTGGAGAACTGGAGGTAGGCCTCCAGGCCGCGCCCGATCCAGAGGACCGCAACGCACCCCGCGGCGATCGCCCAGGGCCGGCCCCGCGACGCGATCCCCTCGAAGACGAGGGCACAGGCGGCGAAGCCCATCGGCAGACCGGTCACGAGGAAGCGGTCGTAGGGGTAGTACCAGAGCGATCGGAAGACGACGAAACCGAGGTACGCGACGGCGAACCAGCGGCCCCGCGCGCCTCCCACGCCGACGAGACCGGCGACGATCATCCCGAGCCAGAGGCAGATCCAGAGGACACGCAGGGCGGGCAGCTCGTCGACGTGAGGCGCGAAGGGGATGTGGTCCCACGCGAAGACCGGATGCCACCAGGAGCGGAGGAAGTTCGTCAGGAACCCGCCCTTTCCCTCGGACTGGTCGCTCCACGCGAACTCGCGGAAGAACTCGTTCACGTAGTGGAGACGCGAGAGCTCCGATGCGTCGGGCGGCAGCGTCCGCAGCCACAGGACGAAGGGGAGGAGGCCGAGGACGATCCCCCCCAGCGCGACCGGTGCCCAGGCCCGGGATCCCCGGATGCGTGCGACGCCGACGAGGCCGAGGGCCGCGGCGGGCCACGCGGCCTCCGCGCGGCAGAGGATCGCGAGCCCGCCGAGGCCGCAGCTCGCGAGGAACCGCAGGCTCCCGGAGAGCGACCCCGCTGCACGCTCGGGGAGGAGCCACGCCGAGAGGCAGAGAGCGAAGAGCGCGCTCGTCTCCGCCATCGGCATCGCGCCCCAGCGCAGAGGGACGTAGCACGTCGCGTACATCGCGACGGCCGTGCATGCCGCGCCGAACCCGAGGCCGAGACGCCGGAGGCCGAGTCCCATGAGGACCGGGTTCACGAGCACGAGGAGGACGGCGAGGGTCTTCCACGACCGGTCCGGCGCCGTGCCCGCCGACGTTCGCGCGAGGAGCAGCGGGTAGCCCGGGAAGAACTTCCGGTCGACGGGATGGAAGCCGCCCTCGGGAGTCCTCCCCCAGTTGATCGTCGTCTCCGAGAGCGGGACGTCCTCGGCGAGCTGCGCGGCGCGCGCGAAGTAGTAGTAGCTGTCGGCCGTGCCCGTCCGCGCCGAGAGGACGAGACGCGCCGCGACGATCGTCGCGATCACGACCGCCGTCGCCGCCAGGAGGAAGCGGATCCGGTCCCAGGCCGTGGTGATCTCCCGGCTCATCGCACCACCGGGTGGAGCCGCGGCATGAGGCTCTCGGCGATTCGACGGAGCGAATCGGTGATCGCGACGATCCGATCCTCGGGCGCGGTCCCGTTCGCGCGCGCGGCATCGAGGATCTTCTGCCCCATCCCCACGACGAGGAGGATCGAGCCCGCATGGAAGTCGGCCGGCAGACTCTCGCGCACGAGGTCGAAGACACGCTCCGCCCGCGGGCCGGCCGTCCTCGCGAGGCTCGCTCCCGCCTGCTCGAGCCGGGCCGGGTCGAGCTCCGCCCACGTGAGGCCCCCCGCCACCCGGAAGGCCGCCCCCATGCGCGCCCGAACGCGGCCGAGATCGGAGTCGTCTCCGGTCTCGAGGAACGAGCGGAGCTCGGCACCGGCGGCCTCGCACGCGAGATCGAGACGATCCGGAGCCGTGCCCGCGCAGCGCGCCGCGAGATCCCAGTGGCGCGCCGCCGCGCGGTGGTCGCTCCTCTCCATCGCGCCGAGGGCGCGTCGCCGGAACCCGTCCAGCGCGAGGGCGGTCCACCCGGCGAGATCCATGGGCGCTCCGTCGATGCGCTCCACCTCGCGACGGGACTCCGAGAAGCGCCCGAGCGACTCGAGCGCCCTCGATCGGAAGATCGACCCCATGGGCGTCCAGCCGCCCGCGGCCTCGGTGCGATCGAGATCCGCCAGCGCCTCCTCGTTCCGTCCGGCCGCCATGCGGAGCTGCGCGCGGAGCGCCGGGATGTTCATGCGGGGCGTCGGCGCGCGCCGCTCCAGCTCGTCGAGGAGAGCCACGGCCTCGTCGATGCGCAGGATGGTCCCGTAGCACTCCGCGACGCGCGCGAAGGAGCCCCAGGCGGCGTCGAAGCTCGTGTCGAGATCGCCTCGGTGCCTCGCGATCCAGCGCTGCAGCGCTTGGGGCACCGACAGCGACAGAGCCGGAGAGACGTGGAACCCGACGTCGGGCGCCCCTTCGGGACCCGACGGCTTGGGCCGTCCGAACCCGTGCACCGAGATCGGCATGCGCGGCGCGAGAGCGAGGGCCTCGCCGAGCGCGACGAGAGCCTCGTCGGCGCGGCCGAGGATCCCTAGCGAGCGTGCCGCACCGAGGTGCGCGTGCGCGCGCTCGTCGGGCGCGCCGAGCCGCGCCGCACGCTGGAAGAGCTCGAGGGCCCTCCGTGGATCGCGCTCCGAGGCGGGGATCGGACCGTCGAGGTAGGAGGCCGCGGCGCGCTGGAGCACGGCCGCGTTGTGGGGCGCGTCGCCGACCGCCCGCTCGACGTGGTCCCTCGTCCGCGCTCCGGCATCGCTCGCCGCGGCCTCCGCGTAGGTGAGCCTGAGGTCGGCTCTCGCGGGAGCGATCGCCAGCGCCCACTCGAGCCGCCCCCGGCGGCCCGGCGCATCGAGGAGGCTGTCGTACTTCGTGCGGAGCTCGTGCCACGAGTCGATCCAGCGGATCGACTGCTCGAGGGCCGTGCACGCGAGCGGGATCGCGCCCCCGGCCACGAGCGCCGCCGTGGCGGCGACGGAGAGCGAGAGCCGGACGGCGATCGTGGGCGCGCCCGTCGGAACGACGCCCGCCCCTTCCGCCTCCCGCGCTCCCGCCGCCGCGATCAGGAGCAGGGCGAACCAGAAGGAGTCGGAGACCACGGCGAACTCGGCGAAGCCACGATCGAAGAGTCCATCGACCAGATAGGCCGCGAGCATCGCCGTCGCCGCCGCCGCGAGACCGGCATCGGCGCCGGCGCGACGGAGCATCGCGCGGCGGGCCCGGAGACCGGCGGCCGCGACGAGGAGCGCGAAGGCCGCGAGACCGGGGATCCCGAGCGTCTCACCGAGCTCGAGGAACAGGTCGTGCGGGTGGTTCGACCAGTCGACGTTCGCCTCGATCGACTCCTCGACCCACTCCGCATGGGGCTCGACGTTGCGCGGCCCGAGACCCACGACGGGATGCGCCGCCATCGCCCTCCGCGCGGCGTTCCAGAACTCGACGCGTGTCCCCACGTTGATGCGCCCGCTCTCGCCGCCACCCTCCATCCGCGACGCGCCGAGGGACGTCGCGACGGCTCCCGCGAAGAGGACGACCGGAAGCACGGCCACTCCGAGGCCCAGGGCGGTCGCGGCGAGGCGCGTCGCGCGTCCCTCCCGGAGCCGCGCCGCCGCGCCGCCCAGGAGCGCCGCCGTGGCGCCGGCGACGAGTGCGGCCGTGGCGCCGCCCGATCGGTGCAGGTGCACGGAGACGGCTCCCGCACCGAAGCCCGCGGCCGCCGCGAAACGGCCGGGCCAGGTGCGCGCGCAGAGGAGCGCGCCCATGCACGCCGTGGCGCCGATCGCCGCGTAGGGCGCGACCAGGTTCGGATGGATGCCGAAGGAGGAGGGTCGCGAAAGGAGGGCGCTCTCGAGACCGGCCCACCGTGCGTAGAGAGCCACGTTCGCGAGCTCCGTGCACGAGACGGCCGTCGCGATCGCCGCGAAGGCGTAGAGGAGCCCGCGGCCGGTGCCGCCGCGAAGCACGACCTCGGCCGCCGTCACGAAGGCCAGCCCTTGCACCGCGGTGCGGCCCGCGGCTGGCAGGGAGGTCTGCTGCGACGACGAGAAGAGCGCCGAGACGACGATCCATGCGACGAAGAGGAGCGCCGGGCGCGCGAGCGGAGGCGCTCGGAACGGCTCGACGTCGGCCGTGCGCGCGTGGATCGCGGCGGCGAGCGCGAGAGCGACGGGCGCGACGTCGAATCCATCCGGTGCCCAACGCAGCAGGACGCGCGTCCAGGGGGCCGCGAAGACCATCGCCGCGACGAGGAGACCCTCCACGGGACGGACCGGCACGACCCATCCCAGGACGAAGGACAGAGCCGCCGTCGCCGCGAGATAGACGGAGCGGAGTTCCGGCGGCCGGCCCGCCTCGGCGACGGTCGCCGTCGCCGAGACGTCGCCCGCGAAGAAGGCGAAGGAGGCCGCGCCGGCGACGCAGGCCACGACGGCGCGCACGTCCGGGAGCGGACGGCCGCGGACGAGGGCGAGCAGGGCAGCCGCAGCGATCCCCGCCAAGGCGGCCGCGCCGAAGGCCGGGAAGAGCTCCGCGGGACCTCGACCGATCTCGACGGCCGTGACCGCCGCGTGGAGCGAGACGACGAGGAGGAGCGCGGCCAGGGCCGAGTCGATGCCGTGGGTCGCGAACGCCCAGCGCCGATCGACCCAGGGCCACGCCCCCGCGGGATCCGGGGTGTCTCTCAAGTGCGAGCGGCGGGTGGGCCGGGAGTCTCGCCGTCGCGACCAGCGGGTGCAAGGCGGAGCGAAGGCACCGCCCCGTGGAATCGCGCGCTCAGCGACCGCGGCCCGCGGGCGTCAGCGCATCGAGGCGCGTGCGGAGCCGGTCGATCGCCGCAGCCGTTCGCTCGAGCTCCTCCCGCTCCTTCTCCCGGTCCGTGCGCATGCGGGCCCTCTCGCGATCCGCGAGACCCCGCGCCCGATCGAGCGGCCGCGCCTCGAGCCACACGGCGCGCACGGCGGCGATGCGAGCCTTCAGCACCTGGTCCTTCGACTCGGCGAGTCCGACGAGGGACCTCGACGAGTCCGCGACGAGCCTCCGCACGTCCCTCTCCCACTCCCGAGCCGGGTTCGACCGCGCCGCCTCGAAGGCGACGAGCGCTCTCTCGAGGCTCGCGAGCGCGTCGGCCCGGCTCGCCTCCCGCATGGCGACCGCCCGGTCGAGCTTCTCCAGGGTGTCGTCGTGGGACCATTGCGCCCGCTTCAGGAAGCCCACGAACTGCGCCCTCGTGGCGCGATGCGAGGCGAGCAGCGTGCGGTGGAGGTCGGGCGCGACGGGCTCGAGCCTCTCGAGGGCCCTCTCGATCCGTTCCGAGGCCTCGAGGGCGATGCGCTCCGCGGATCTCCGGAGCACGAGGCTGCGTCGCACGGCGTCGGCGGGACCGGAATCGGCCGGCGCGCCCTTCGTGCCCCGCGCACCGATCTCCTCCCATTGCTTGCGCAGGTCTTGGGACGCCACCTCGAGCTCCAGGACGGCGCCCCTCCCCCGAGCATGCCGCTCGCGAACCCAGGCCGTCGCGTCGCGCGCGCGGCCGACGCCGAGGAGCTCGGCCACCTCGCGGTCGCATTCCATGAGGGCCGGACCCGAATCGAGGCTCGGCTGCGTCACGGGCGCGGCTTCGTCGAGCCGGCCGAGGATCTCGCGCATCGAAGCCGTCTCGGCGTCGGTGAACGCGAATCGCTGTCGGGCCTCGGCGAGCCACGCGTCCCGGTCGATCTGCACCCGGAATCGGTCGAGACGGTCGGCGAGGTAGCGGGACAGAGCCTCCGCACGCAGGACCAGCGCCTCCTCCTCCTTCTCGGCCGCGGCGGAAGGACCGAGCGCCGCCACGAGGTCCTGGTGCGCGTGGATCGTGAGCGCCGCGGTGCGCGTCCCGAGCTGCATCGTCGAGTCGGCCGCGTCGGTGACGAAGCGCGTCAGATCGACGACGGAGCCCCGGACGGCCATGTGACGCGCGCGCATCCACTGCATCACCGGCGGCACCGCTTCCGGCTCGATCAGCAGCGCGGCCCGCTTCTCGGCCTCGTCGAGCAGCGCCTGCGTGTCCGACTCGGTCGCCGGGGGCAAGCCCCTCTGCAGCAGACCGGACTGGAGACGGAGCACGCTCTCGAGCCCCTCGCCGTCGATCCCGAAGCGTTCGAGGACCTCGCCGGCCAGGGTCTGCCGATCGAGCGTCCGGAGGATCTCGGTGACGCGGTCCTCGACGGATGCGCAGGCGAGGTCGAGGGCGACGCGGATCCCTGCGAGCTCGTCGGCCGTGGAGGCCGCGGGAACCTGCTGGGCGTGCGGCACGGCGCCGCAGACGATGCCCGCCGCGACGAGGCCCGCGCGCGCCACGAGGCCGCGCCCACGGGCACGGCTACCTCGGGGTCGCACGGCGAACCCTCGGGGCAGCGGGGGCGGGGGCGTCGGAGTCGCTCTCGGGTACGGCCAGGAGACCCTCCCGCAGCATGCGCGTCTGCAGCTCGGCGAGCCGGTCCTGCAGGCGATGGGTCTCCGCGAGGAGCGCGTCGGCCTCCGCGTCGAGCGTCGCCAGCTGCGAGGCGTCGAACCCGAAGGCACGCGCCCGCAGGGCCGCGGCGGCGATCTCGAGCCGCAGCGCGTCGGTCGCGACCAGCTGCCGGATCACCTCCGCGCGATTGCGGTCCTCCAGATCGACGATGCGGCGCACCTCCTCCTCGGCGTGCGCCACCGGGAACAGGAATCCCGCCGCCAACAGGGCGCCGGCGGCGAGCACGAGAGGCGCCCAGGCGAGACCGACTCCCGGGCGCGCCTTGGGCGGGGGCACGACGCGGAACCGCTCCGCCGAGACCCAGGCGAGCTCGCGCGCGACGGCGCTCCGCATGGGCGCCAGGGCGTCGGCGTCTGTGTCGACGCCTGCGTCGGCTCCCTCTCGTCGAAGCCGATCCGATACTTGCCGCCATGCGAGGAGGGTCTCGTTGCAGGCCGCGCAGTCCTCCAGGTGGGCCGAGACGCGGCCTCTCTCGGCCGGGCCGCACTCTCCGTCGAGGTAGGCGGACAGGTCCGCCGCGAGCTCCTCACAGCGCACGGGGATCGCCCTCCTCGGCGTGGGCCGCCATCCAGGCCTCCTGGATGCGCCGACGCGCGCGGAAGATCCACGTCTTCACGGTCTCCAGATTGGCGTCCATCGTCTCCGCGATCTCGCGGTAGCTCATGCCCTCGAACTCGCGCAGAACGATGGCCGATCGCTCGTTCTCCGGCAGGCGTCCCACCAGCGCACGGACCTCCGCGCGGCGCTCGTTGCGAATGGCGTCGTGCGACGCCTCCGTCCCGTCGGGGTTCGGCAGGTCGGGGTGGATCGTCCCCCGGGGCCCGCGGGCGCGGAGCCGGTCGAGCGCCTGGTTGCGGATCATGCGGAAGAAGAACGGCGCGAAGCGCCCGCGCGCCGGATCGAAGCCGCCGCGGCGTGCGACGGTGATGAGCTTCACGAAGCAGTCCTGCACGACCTCCTCGGCGGAGTGGATCTCGCCCACCAGATGACGTGCGAAGCGCAGGGCGCCCGATCCGTGGCGTTCGAGGAGCGCCTCGAAGGCAGAGTCGTCGCCGTGACGGTAGCGGTGCACGAGGTCTTCGTCGGTGGGGCCCATTCCGGAGGGATCGACGTCGGTTGCGACTCGATCCCCGGACGCGGGCCGGTCTACGGCTCCGCGACGAAGAAGTTTTGGGCACGGGCGCTCGCGGTGCAAGCGGCCCTCCAGCGGCCGGCGGGGCCTCGGGCCACCGGCGGAAGCGCAGCGCCGCGCCGGTCCCTCAGTCTCGCCGGCCGCCGCCCGAGATCAGATGGCCGTAGCGGAGGACGAAGTAGAGGAGCTGGAGGATGGCCGCCGCCGCGGCGGCCACGTAGGTCCAGGCCGCCGCGCGGAGCACGGCCCGCACGCCATCCCCCTCGTCGCCGACGATCATCCCCCGACTCGAGAGCGCCGCATAGGCGCGGCGCGAGGCGTCGATCTCGACCGGCACCGTCACGAGCTGGAAGAGGACGGCCACCGAGAAGATGCAGATCCCACCGAGCACGAGGAGACCGCCGAAACGCCCGGCCACGGGAACCAGGGTCGCGAGGAGGGCTCCCACGAAGATGATCGGGAACGCGAGCTGCGAGCCCACGGAGGCGATCGGGACGATGGCGCTGCGGATCCCGAGGGGCACGTAGCCGTCGGCGTGCTGGATGGCGTGGCCCGCCTCGTGGGCGGCGACGCCGACCGCCGCCACGGAGCGGCCGTCGAAGTTCGCCGGCGAGAGCCGCAGGGTCTTCGAGGTCGGGTCGTAGTGATCGGAGAGGAAGCCTCCGACCTGCTCGATCTTGACGTCGTCGATGCCCGCGCCGCGGAGCACCTCCGCGGCCGCCTGCGCGCCGGTGAGCCCGCGCGAGGCACGCACCTGGGACCACTTGTGGAAGGCGCTCCGGACGCGCCACTGGGCGATGCCGGCGAAGATGGCGCCGGGAATCGCGAAGAGCAGCCAGAGGGGGTCGATGAAGAGGAAGGCGAGCATGGAGGTCGTGCCGTCTCGGGATCGGCGTGCGGACGGGGCACGCGCGGCCGCAGGGATACGCCAACGCCTTGGCCCGTTCCAGCGCGACCCGGCAAGGTTCACCCCGAACGGCGGCGGAGATCGGCGGCGACAGGGAGGTGATCGGACCCGCCGTCGGCGCAGACGGAGGCCCCCACGGCCTCGAAGTCCGGACCGTGGAGCACGTGGTCGATGCCGACGAGGGGGCCCAGGGGGACGGAGCGCCATCGACCCGGAATGGGGAAGGTGAGCCCGGCACCGCGGCCCGACTCCGCGAAGGCGTCGCGCCATCCGGCCTCGAGGAGCTTCTCGAAGGCGCCGTTGCGCCGCGTCGCGTTCAGGTCGCCGAGCAGGATCGACGAACGGCCGGGGGGAGCGGCGGCCACGAGCACCTGAACGTCGGTGCCCCGGCGGGTCGCCGATCCGAGGAGCGCCGTTCGTGGAGAGAGGTGGACGACGAGGACCTCGACCTCCGCGGCGCCATCGCGCAGCCGGGCCCGGAGGACCGGACGGAAGCCGGGAGGAGCGACGTCCTCGCGTCGCACGAGGGGGAGCTTCGCGAGCAGCATGGTCCCCTCGAGACCCTCGCCGAGATCGAGCCGCGTCGGGTACGTGCTCGCGAGATCCCGCTCGATGCGATCGCGGACGCCCCGCGCCACCTCCTGGAGCCCCACGAGGTCGGCATCGAGATCGCGCAGGCGCTCGGTAGCGCGCGACGGATCGGCGATGCGATCGCCGAGGTTCCAGGTCACCGCGCGCAGGACGCCGGGCTCGGGATGCGCCGGCAGCTCGCTTGAGGGCCTAAACAGCGCTGGCCCGTGGACGCCGGCACCGACGGTCGCCGCGACGAGCCAGAGCGTGACTGCGATCCGCGCCGCCCGGAGACCCCTCCACGCGGGCACGGCGGCGGCGGCGAGCCCCAGGACGACGCCGCTCGCGAGCCACCATGGCTCGAGTTCGCCGGCGAGCGTGAAAGGCCAGCGAAGGGACGGCGGCAGCCGGCTGGCTCCGAGGAGGAGCAGGCTTCCCGCCCCCAGCGCGGCGCTCGCGCGCGCGATCGTCTCGCCGGGAGGCCGCGCCCGCGTCAGATGATGTCGCGCTCCTTCAGCGCCGCGACGACGGACATCTCGGGCATCGCCGCATAGAAGTGGCGGCGCACGCGCGCGCGCACGATCTTCGAGTAGAGCCAGGCGAGGCCGCGTTGCAGGGGCTTCCGCTTGTACCAATCGACGACGGTGTTGCCGTCGAGGAAGTAGGTGAAGTAGGACGCCTTCCGCAGGAGATTCCGGTCCTTGTCCCCGAGCCAGACGTGCTCGTTCGTCTGGTTGAAGCTCGAGGAGGCCCAGTCCTCGACGGTCTTCGGCATCTTCATGCCGTGATCGAGGCACCACTGGAAGAGCTCGGTCCCGGGATAGGGCGCGTAGATCTGCAGGTTGCTCGTGCGCGCGCCGGGGCAGATCTCGGAGATCTCGAGCATCAGCGAGAGCGTCTGCAGGATCTCCTCGTTCGTCTCCGTCGGATAGCCGGCCATGAAGGCGCAGTGCGGGATCACGCCGGACTGCTGGAAGACCTCCATCGACTCGAGGATCTTCTCGCGCGTGATCTGCTTCTTGATGAACTTGAGGATGCGGTCGCATCCCGATTCCACGCCCACGAACATGATGCGGAAGCCCGCCTTCCGCATCTTCTTCATGTACTCGGTGCCGAACCCGGCGACGTAGTCGACGCGGATGTCCGCGCGGAAGGTCATCTCGATCTTCCGGTGGATGATCTCGTCGGCCATCTGCTCGGCCCACTTCTTCTTCCCGAAGAAGAGGTCGTCCATGAACGTGAGCGCCGTGATGCCGTAGGTCTTCTGGAGGTACTCGACCTCGTCGATCGCGAGCTTCGGATCGACGGCGCGCCACGCGTTGTTGATGTTGAAAGCCGTCTCGTAGCAGTAGGTGCACTGGTGAGGGCACCCTCGGCTCATCATCGCGATGAAGTCACGCTCGCCGAAGAGGCGCGACGTGATGTAGCGCTTCATGTCGACGAGGTGGTAGGCGGGGCGGACGATGGTGTTCAGGTCGACCGTCGGCGGGAGGCGCTTGTGGGGGACGATGCTCCCCTCGCGACGGAACGCGATCCCGGGGATGTCGTCCCAAGGGAGGCTCTTGTCGACGGCCTGGACCCACTGCGTGAAGACGTCCTCGCCCTCGCCGACGCAGACCGCATCGAGGAAGTCGTTCTCGAGCATCTGCTCCGGGAGGAGCGTCGGGTGCACTCCGCCCCAGATGACGGGAAGGTTCGGGTCGACCTTCTTCGCGAGAACGGATGCCTCCTTCGCCGCGAGCAGCTGCTTCCCCGTCATCGACGAGACGCCGAGTGCGAGAACGTTGCCGTCTCGAATCTCGCGCCGAAGATCCTCGCGCCAGTGCGGGTTCACGCGCTGATCGATGATGCGGACGCGATACCCCGCGCGCTCGAGCGGCACCGCCAGGTACATCAGCGGGAGCGGCAGCGAGAGATTGACGCCCTCCGTGTCCCAGCCCGTGCGCGGAAAGAAGAGGAGGACGGTCTTCGGGGTGGGAGTCATGGTGCGGGATCGCCGGGCCGGCCGACGTCGCCGGAAAATCGACCGGAAACTATCGGCGGCATCGCAGCCCACGTCAACTCGGGCTTCGTTCCAATCCCCGCTGCCGTCGCGAGTTCGCGACGGGAAAGCGAAAATCCTTCCGGGCCGCCAAGGTTCTCGGATGCGGAATCGAGAGGTAGACTCATCCGCCCGCCGGGGGACGCCTCCCGAACCCGCGACGACTCCCCCGTGGTGCGGCTCCCGAGGACGGCACCGAACGACCCGCCGCTTCGCCCTCTCGTACCCGACACCACCCCGACCTCGCCGATGCCGATCAAGCTCGTCTCTCCCGTCCGAATCTCGACTCAGGGCGGGCGCCACGTCTTCTCGTGCGAGAACGGAGAGCTCGGCCGGCTCCAGAGATCGGAGGGCGGCGGCGTCTTCACGCCACCCGAGGGACTCCCCCTCCGGATCCGACCCGAGCCGGGCATCACCGCGAGCCACTTCCAGATGTGGAACGAGAAGGACGCGGTGACGACCGAGTTCTTCGCCTCGTCCTACCGGGTGAAACTCCTCAGCCGCGACATCCGCGTCCACTACGGGAACAACGACTACCACCTCGTGCCGCGGGCCGGCTGGTCGCGCGGGTACGAGCTGATCGACAACAAGTCGAAGCGCATCCTCTCGATCACGCCGGCGAGCGCCTTCGGAAGCGACGTCCTCGTGACTCTCGACAAGGAGGAGACCGAGCTCGCCTGCATCGTCTTCACCTACTTCCTCGCGGGACGTGCGTGGCTGCGCTCGCTCTGGCCGGGGAAGACGCGAGAGGAGCAGGGCGACCGGAAGGTCGCGCAGGACGCGGCGACCAAGGCCGCGACGGCGAAGGCCGCGGAGCTCGCGCAGGCGA
Organism: uncultured Planctomycetales bacterium; assembly: GCA_964545855.1. Lineage (GTDB taxonomy): Bacteria > Planctomycetota > UBA1135 > UBA1135 > JACQFD01 > CAZJHD01. The sequence goes on along the minus strand of CAZJHD010000004.1, from coordinate 97,460 downwards.
TGATGCCCGGCAACGTGCCGAAGGCAGGTGTCGAACGCCCGGCCGCGCCCGCCAAGCCGGCCGAGCCGGCGAAGCCCGGTGAGCCCGCGAAGCGAGCGAGCGCGGCGACCTCGAACGCCCATCCGCCCTCCGGCGGCTGACGCCTTTCGCCATCGTTCGTCCCGGACGAACGCGGCACCCCGCTTCCGCCCTCCGCGGGCGGACCGCGCGGAATAGACGCACTCCCTGCCGCGTCCACCGCCCTTTCCATCGACCCGTCGGGCCGAGTCACGGCCCCGAATCGACCATCCCATGGCCTCCTCTCGCACGCTCTCCTTGGCCGGCCTCGGCGTCCTCGCCGCGGGCGTCCTGATCTACTTCGCCGCCTTCTCCGACTCTTCGACGGAGGCACCGAGCACGATCCCTTCGGCGCCGGCGGTGAGCGCGGGCACGCAGGCACCGGACGAGGCCGGTCCCGCGGTCGTCTCCCAGGCGCCGGAGATCACCCGAAGGAGCGTCGAAGGACCCGCCGTCTCGGCCGTGAACGGAGGTCTCGAGGGGCTCGTGACCGATCCTCAGGGGCAGCCGCTGCCCGGAACACGGGTCGAGATCGTGAAGGCGCCGCTCCTCGGACTGCCGCTGCCGACCGGATTCGCGGACCCCGCCGAGAGCAAGTCCTACTCGGCCACCTCGGGCACGGACGGTCGCTACAAGATCGTGGCACCGGCAGGAGACGGCTGGAAGCTCGTCGCGGTCCATCCGGACTTCGCCCGCGTCGAGCACCTGAACGTGCCCACGTCGAGCGATCGCTTCTTCCCCGTGGACATCCAGATGCGCCGGGGCACGCGCGTCTATGGCCGCATCACCGAGCAGAACCAGCCGAACATCCCGATCGTCGGCGCGATCGTGACTCTCGATCCGGCGCCCACCACGGCCGGCTTCAACCGCTCGAGCGATGTCCCGAGAGAGGTGACCGCGGGCAACTCCGGAGAGTTCAAGTTCGAGAACGTGCGCGCCGGACTGCATTCGATCCTCGTTCAGGCGCCGGGATTCGGGACGTTCCTCGGCCAAACGCACATCGGCGAGGACGAGACGCACCGATTCGATGCCTCGCTGCGGCCCGGAACCGCCATCTCGGGTCGCGTCATCGACTCGAACGGGCATGGCGTCCCGAACGCTCGCGTGATGGCGACCGTCGGAGGCATCGCCGGGTCCTACGGCGAGGCCATCAGCAACGAGATCGGAGACTTCGTGGTGCGCGACCTCGCGGAGAATCGCTACTACGTCACGGCGACGGCCGCCGGGCTCGGCGAGGGCAAGGCGGAACCGCAGCCCGTCGCGAGCGGGACGGTCGACGTGCAGATCCGCCTCGCGCCGCGGTGCGCGGTGCAGGGGATCGTCCTCGAGAAGGGCACGGGGCGGCCGGTCACCGGCTTCACGGTCACGCTCCGCCGCTCCATGCCGAACGCCGTGAGCTTCCCCTTCGCAGGCGGTCCGTACACCTACGAGTCCAAGGACGGGACCTTCGAGGTGGCGGGCATCGATCCGCAGTTCCCCTACGTTCTGGAAGTGACCTCGCCGGGCTACGCCGTCTCGCGGTCCGATCCGTTCACGGCACAGCCGGGACAGGTGACGCACGGCATCGAGATCCGGATGCCGATGGGCGGCACGATCGTCGGTCGGCTCGTCGATGCGCGGAACGGGAAGCCCGTCGTCGGCGCCGTCGTCACCTCGAAGATGAACAACTGGAGGGACATGAGCGGCGTTCCGCTGCTCGGTCCGCTCGTGTCGAGCTACCAGCGTTCGATGGCGGAGCAGTCCGGCACCTCCGACGAGGACGGAGCGTTCCGCCTCGAGCACGTGGAGGAGGGCGCGGTGCAGATCGTCGCCACCCATCCCGAGCTCCTGACTCTCTACCAGACGGACGTCCTCGTTCGGGAAGGCGGCTCGACGGACGTGGGCACGCTGCGTCTGAAGGTCGGCTCGGCGATCTACGGGACGGTCTACAACGGAGACGGCACCCCGGCCGTCAACTCGGAGGTGACGATCCGCAGCTCCGCGCCGATCGTCGCGGGCCGGCCGATGCTCACGAAGAAGATCCGCACGGACGCGAAGGGGAAGTACCTCGCGAAGAGCCTTCCGGCGGGTGACTACATGGTTACGGCCGCTCCTCCGTCTCCCGGCGACGCTCCGCCGAGCCCCTTCGTCGCCATGGTGACCTCGCAGAAGACGCGCCGGGACGTGTCGCTCATCGAGGGAGCGGACCAGGAGCTCGACATCTACTTGCCGTCGAACTGATCGGGGATCCGGCGAGCGGGGCGCCACCGGAGCGTTCGCGGCCCTCGCTCCGGCTCCCGATGGAACGGGCCCCTGGGCTTGCCGCACGATGCGCGGCGTGACTCTCTCGTTCGACGCACTCGCCGATCTCCTCAGGGTTCGCATTCCGGCCGACCTCGAGATCGTCCGAACGCGGTCCTCGAGCACGGTGCTGCGTCGAGAAGCTGCTGCGGGACGAGTGCGGCTCCGCGTCCACGAGATCTTCCAGGAGGCGCCGGAGGCGGTTCTCGAAGCCGTCGCCACGTGGGCGTCACGGGCCACGAAGAAGAGCTGCGCGACGATCGACGCCTACGTGCGCGAGAAGGCGGATCGGCTTCGCGCGGCGCACCGGCCGAGGACGAAGCGCCTCGATCCCCGGGGCACCCACCGCGACCTGGAAGCGGTGCGCGCCGCACTGAACTGGCGCTACTTCGATCCGCCGGTCACGTGTCCGATCGGCTTCGGCCGCGTCGCGCGGCCGCGCCGACGACGGCGGCGGTCGATGCAGTACGGCGTCTTCGATCCGGCCCGTGGCGTGATCCGCATCCACCCGGTCCTCGATCTTCCCTGGGTCGACGATCTGTTCGTCCGTCTGATCGTCTTCCACGAGATGCTCCACGCCGTCGTGCCCGCGACCCTCGACGGCCACGGCCGGCGCATCCTCCACGGTGCCGAGTTCCGGCGCCGGGAACGCACCTTCGAAGGCCATGCGCGCGCGATCGCCTGGGAGCGGCGGCACCGGAAGCGCCTCCTCGCCGCCGAGGCGAAGACCGCCGTCGCGCCGGGCGAAGGCCCTGCGCCTGCGGAGCCCGGCCCGCGCGCCGGCGCTTCCGCGCCGGACGCGGCGCGGCAGCTCCCGCTCCCCTTCGGGGAGACCGGCGACGCGGCCGCCGGCGATCCGTGACGGTCCGCCGCGGCTACCGCAGCGTCTGCCAGAACTCGGCCGGCATGTCGTGCGCGATCTTGAGGGCGCCGTTGGCTCCGCCGTAGACCGGCTCCTCGATGCGGACGACGCGACCGCCGCCGAGGCGCTCGTGCATGTGCTCCTCGATCGCCTTGTCGAGGCCGCCGATGAGCGAGCCGCCGCCCGCGAGGAGGACGTTGTCCTTGAGACGGTCCTGGAAGTCGGGATCGAAGGAGGCGATCAGCCGGGCGATCGCCTCCACGATCGGCTTCACGATCTCCCTGCAGCCTTCGCGCAGGCAGTCGGTCATGTCGAAGGGCGTCGGCTTGCCGTCGACGGGGACGTTCGCGACGACCTTGGGTGCGTCGTCGAGGACGTTCGAGTGCTTCTCCTTGAGCGACTTCACCATCTGGCGCGTGATCTGCGCCTGGGGGAAGCGGTCGCGAATCCGGCGCTCGATCTCCGAGTCGATGAAGTCGCCTGCCTCGTGCAGCGTGATCTGATCCCCTTCCTCGGGCATCGTGCCGTGCATGCGGCAGAGGTCCGTCGTGCCGGCGCCGATGTCGATCACGAGCACGTCGTCCAGCCGGTCGACGCCGTAGGCGACGGAGAACGGCTCGGAGCAGATCATCACCGAGTCGAGGAGCTCGCGCGCCGCGTCGACGAGCGCCTTCTGGTTCTTCGTGCTCGCTTGGGCGGGAGCGCCGATCACCCCGTAGACCAGCTCGTCGGCGCGAGGCCGCGCGAGGGAGACCACGTGGCGGAGAAGGTCCGTCGCGGCCTTCAGGTTCTCCTGCCACTCGGCGGGGCCCGCGGCCTTGCCGTTCAGGTCGCTCGACCCCTTGATCACTCCGTGCTCGAGGGGCCGGTAGAAGCGGAGCGCCAGACGGTTCGCGAGGGCGTCGTCGCCGTACAGGACGTCGCGCTTCAGGAGCTTCTTCGAGACCACGTCCTTCGGATAGCCGACGTAGGACGACACGGAGGCCCGGACGCCGTTGCTCGCGGCGACCGAGGTGCGGGACGTTCCGAGGTCGATCCCGAGATAGAGAACGCCTTGCCCCTTCTCCGTCGTGGTGGCGGGCGCGGGTGCATCCGGAACGGGCGGCGAGTTCGGAGTGCCCTTGGAGGTCGTCGGTGTGTGCGTCGGCATGTCACGTCCTCGTCCCACGCGGGGACTCTGCTCCCTTCTGGAGCGTGAAGTTCTTCTGGTAGATATCGGCAAGCATCGAGCGCTTGCGCTCGAAATCCTTGGCGGTCTCCCGGAGACCTTGCACCGTCCGATAGATCGACGCGATCCCCTCGTCGGTCATGGTGCCCTGGATCGCGCGCTCGAGCTCCTGCTCGGTGCGCGCCAGCGTCTCGTTGAGCTTGGCGAGCCGCCGCTCCAGATTCGCGATGCGCTCTCGCTGCTGGTGGGCGGCCGATTCGGAGGCTCGGTCCCTCTCCTTCTGCAGGAAGGCCGCCACGGCGAGCGCCGCCCGCTCGACGGCCGACACGTCGGCCACTCCAGCACCCGCGATCACGCGCCGCAGGGACTCGAGCTCGGCCGAACCATCGAAAGGAGCCGCGGGCTCGAGCTGGGCGACCGCGAGGATCTCCGCGTCGAGGCTCGCATTGGTCCTCTGGAACTCCGAGTGGAGGCTCGCGAGACGCGATTCGACGTCCTGCAGCTCCTTCCGCTTCTCGGCCGCCTGCCCTTCGAGACCCTGCACCTGCGCCCGGAGCGCCTCGAACTCCAGATGCGCACGCTCCAGGAGGTGGGCCTTCTCCGGCTCGCTCAGCTCGAGCACGCGACGGTCGAGGGCCCGCTCGATGGCGCGCTCCATGAGCTGCGCGAGCTGGTCCGCGCCGAGGAGCGACACGCGCTCGATCCCCTGGCTCTTCAGGTCGGAGACACGCGTGCTGCGAGCGTGGCCCGAGAAGAGCTCGATCAGGGATTGCGCGAGTCGGGAGGTCATGGTGTGCGGCGTGCTGGAACTCCGCCATCGGCTCGGAGACTTCCGTCGGGACGTCGGAAGCGGCGAGGGACGAGTCCCCGCGCTGCTTCGTCAGCCGACGGCATCGATCGGGCTCGCCTTCTCGTCGGCCGAGGAGCCGACGAGGAACGCTCCGAGGAGGTTCGCGCCGAGGGAGCGCAGCTTCGTCATGGTGTTCTCGACGACCGTCTTGGCGACGGTCTCGAGTCGCACCACGAACACCACGCCGTCGCAGTCTCGCGCGACGATGTGGGCGTCGGTGAACTCGGACGCCGGCGCCGAGTCGACGAGGATGTAGGAGTATTCGGGCTTGAGGGCGTCGAGCACGGGCTTCAATCGGCCCTTCGCGAGCAGCTCCGCCGGATTGTCCGGAGGGTTTCCCGCCGTGATCACGTCGACGTTGTTCGCGAGGGTGGGACGAATCGCCTTGTGCAGCGGAAGTCGGTCGGCGAGGACCTCGGCGAGCCCCACCTGATGGGACATGGCGAGGAGCGACTCGACGCCCGGCTTGCGGAAATTGCAGTCCACGACGAGGACTCGGGTGCCCGCGAGCTCCGAGAGAGCGAGAGCGAGATTCGCGACCGTCACGGTGAGCCCCTCGCCCGTGGTCGCGGCCGTGAGGAGCACCGTCCTCGGAGCCCGATCGGGATTCATGGAGAAGATCGCGTTCCGGAGCCCCCGGAACTGCTCTGCCTCGTGCGAAGCCGGGGCGTGGAACAGCACGAGGCGCGGGTCGATGACCCGCTCCACGATGGCGATCGGGACAGGATTCGAGTGGTCGGTCACTCGGGAGACAACTGGGGACGCTCCTGGGACGCGAAGACGGCGCTCCGGGGATCCTCCAGACGATTCGACCAGAAGGGGGCATCGACTTCACCCGGCCGCTCGTGAGATTTCCCGGGCCCTTCGGCTCCCCGTCAAGGGGCGTCCACGGCGTCCACGTCCGGCCGGGGGAAAGGGAGCGCACGACCCGCCACTCCGGACCAGCGGATCAGATCGTCCCTGAGGGTCTCGGCTCCCCCGTCTCCCGCCGGTCCGCCCGTCCCCAGCCGCGAAGCGAGCGACGCCAGCAATCCCTGGACGATGGCCGATTCGGGCAGCGGGAGGACGGGGATCCCCGGCGCCGGATCGCGCCGAAGGAACTCGCGGAATCCCTCAAGCGCCGCACGCCGGCTCTCGAGAGGCAGGGCGGGATCCGCCACGCGGCCGCCGAGAACGCTCCGGGCCTCGGCGGCCGTCGCGGAAGCACCGAAGGCACGCAGCGCGAGGGCCTCGTCGGCGCCGTAGGCCGACGCGAGGCACCTTCGAAGGACCGCGAATCGCGAGGTCTCGTCGACGAGCCCGGCGAGGGACGCCACGACGGTGGCTCCCCACGCGCCGGCGTCCACGGCGGGGCGGAGGGCCGCCACCAGCGGCTCCACGCCGATCTCGAGGCTGGCCGATCGGGCCGTCTCCGCGAGCCAATCGAGCGACCGAGGATCGGTCGTGGCCGCGATGCGGGCCACCGCCTCTTCGCGCAGCGTGGCATCTCGCGCGTGGAGCTGCACCCCGAGGATCGCCGCGCGCCCGAGGCCCTGCAGACCCTCGGCGAGGCTCGCCGCCGCTTCGGGGCCTCCCTCCGCCGCGACGACGATCGACGTCGCGATGCGCAGGACGTGCTCGTCGCTCGAGCGGGTGAGCGCGTCGAGCGCGACACGCATCGCCGATGCATCCATGCGACGCTGCAGGCCCGCGAGCCCCGCGGCGCACTGCCGCGGATCGAGCGACGCCGCCGCGCTGCGGAGCAGACCCAGCGCTTCCGGCGAGCGCCTGCGCGCCAGCGCCTCGAGGCCCATTGCGCGCCGAGCCGGGTCGAGCCCCTCGACGGCGAGCACGAGACGCGCATCGATGCTTCGGCCCGCCGCGTCCCGCTCGGGAAGGAGCTCGAGCACGCGCCGATGGAGCACCCCTTCGTCGGGAGCGCTCGCGAGGGCGATCGCCAGGAACGCGTCCAGCAGCCTCGTGTCCTCGCCAAGGAGCGCCGCACCGCGCCGCGGCACGCGGGAGAGCGTCCGCGCGGCGACGCGCCGCCGCTCGGGATCCGGACTCCGGAGGGCGGCCGGGATCGCGCGATCGACGGGTGCGAGCTCCAGGTCGAGGAGCGCAACGCCAGCGCGAACGGCGACCGGCCCGGTCTCCTCCAGCCAGAGCGCGAGCCACCGCCCCGCGTGCTCGCTCCCCGTGCGGCCCGCCACGGCGTCCACCAGGACCAGGGACGGCACGACACGCTCGCCCCGGCGCTCCGTTCCGAGCGCGACGAAGGGGCTGCGATCCCGCAGGAGTGCCGGCAGCGGAGCGAGCCCCGCGACGTTCCAGGCGGAAGCCAGCGCGGCGCTCCGGAGGAGCGCACCGAAGACGAGCTCCTCGGCCGGCGCCGGACTCTCCCCGAGCCTCACCGTGCGACGGGGCGCCTCGGGATCGATCAGCAGCGGGAAGGGTAGCGCCCCCGAGCGGCGCAGCTCGTAGGCCAGCCGATCGGTCGAGGACTCCGCGATCGAAGGCTCGAGCACGAGCGACTCGCCTCGGGCCTCCTCCAGGACGGAGATCGTCTCGGGGAAGTCGCGCGTCGGCTCCTCCGCGGAAGGGCGCGCGCGCGCGAACGCGCCGCGCGCCAGATCGAGGAGGAGCGGATCCGCGACGCCCTGCCGATCGCCGGGGATCGCCGCGGCGGCGAGATCGGTCCGGTCGAGCAGCAGCTCCACGACGGCGGCGCGCACCGACGGTCCTCCCTCGCGTCCGCGGTGCAGCAGCGACGCCAAGTCGCCAGACTTCAAGCCCTCGCGGAGACGCTCCATCGCCTCGCGCCGCTGCTCCGCGCGAGGGGAGCCGAGCGCGTCGAGGTCCGACGCGACGTCGTGGCGCGGCGTGACGGAAGCGGCCGCCGCGAGGAGGAGAGGAGCCCATCCGAGCATCGGCGGACATGCTAGTGTCCGACGCCCGCGGCTCGTCGGCGCCGTCCGATCCGCCGGTCCGCCGCGCGACCTCCGGCCCCGTGACCGACTCGATGCATCTCACCCGAATCCGATGCGCGCCGCTCCTCCTCCCCTGGGTCGTGCTCGCGGCGACGGCCACCGGCGCCGCGATCCAGGCGCAAACCGCTGCGCCGACGGAGATCGCCGTCCCGAAGGGCGCGATCACTCCGGAGGAGCTACGCGATCTCATCGTGCGCCTCGCGTCCGACGACTTCGAGGGTCGCGGCAGCGGCGAGGCCGGAGGCCACCGAGCGGCCGAGTTCATCGCGGAGCAGCTCCGGGCGCGTGGCGCTCGGCCCGCCGGCGAGGATGGCGGCTGGTTCCAGCCGTTCTCCGGCGGAGGACGCGGCGGCGATGCGTCCTTCCGCAACGTCGCCGGCATGGTGCCGGGGAAGGACGAGAAGCTCCGAGACGAGTACGTCGTCGTCGGAGCGCACTACGACCACTGCGGATTCGGTGCGTCGGGGGGAATGGGGAATCGCGGCGAGATCCACCACGGCGCCGACGACAACGCCTCGGGGACCGCCGCGGTGCTCGCGATCGCGCGCGCCGTCGCCGCCGATCCCCTTCCGCGCTCCGTGCTCTTCCTCCTCTTCGACGCGGAGGAGCGCGGCCTGCTGGGATCGCTCGCCTATTGCGACAAGCCCCTGGTGCCGCTCGATCGAACGGTGGCGATGCTGAACATCGACATGATCGGCCGTTCCCACGGCGGATACGTCTTCGTCGGCGGCCTCGGATCCTCGCCCCAGTGGGAGTCCGTCGTCTCGAAAGCGCTGCGCACCGAGTCGCGCTTCTTGAAGAAGATCGAGCGCAACGAGGACAACGAGGCGAGGAGCGACAACGACTCCTTCTACAAGAAGGACATCCCCGTTCTCTTCTTCTTCACCAATCTCCATCGCGACTACCACCAGCCGCGCGACACTCCGGACAAGATCCAGTACAAGCCCGCCGCCGCCATCGCGCGTGCGATCCTCGCGACGCTCCGAGGCGTCGCGGAGAGGAAGGAACGGATGTCATTCTCCCGGACCGGCAGCAACGGCATGCCGAAGGGCCTGAACTCGCTCGAAGCGTCGGTCTTCAAGCGCGCCGTCGCGATGAACCGCCGGCTCGGCGGGTCGATCGGCGCGGGACCCGGCGGCGCCCCCCAGTTCGTGGACACGGTCCCCGACGGGAACCGAGCCGGATTCGAGAAGGGCGACGTGATCCTCGCGATCGCGCCCGGGTCCTCCAGGAAGCGCGACGCGTGGACCGAGGTGAAGACGGTCGAGGAGCTCCGCCGGGCCGTGGAGGCCTTCGCGCCCGGCGACTCGATCCAGCTGAGGATTCGGCGCGGCTCCGAGGAGAAGGAGATCTCGACGCGCATCGGCGACGTGCCCGAGTGGAAGCACGGCCCGGACAAGGAGACGAGCGACCTCCCGATCGGGGCGCCGAAGGGCCGCTGAGCGGAATCAGCGGCCGACGTTCACGACGCGGAGGTGGACTCGGCGCACGCTGCCCGGCGCCGCGGCGCGCCAGACGTCGACGCAGGGCTCCGGATCGCACGCGAGATCGAGGATCACCCGGTCTCCAGGCTGGACGCTCGCTGCTGCCTCGAGCGCCTCCTCGTAGACCTCCGCCTCGAAGGCGGCGAAGTCGCCCTCGAAGTCGGGCATCGACTCCGTGGCCCGCGACTCGAAGGGGATTCCCCGGCGCCGCAGCGACGCAGCGAGACTGACGGTCGCGCGATCGAAAGCCGCACGCACGCTCGACGAGCCATTCGGCGCGGCGGCACCGGGATCGAGCTCGAATCGGACGAGGGCGCCGATGCGGGCCCCGCGGGCGTCCAGCAGCGGCTCTCGAACGAGGACCCGGCCCGCTCCCATCGACAGCTCCCGTCGCGAGTCGTCGAGCGAATCGACGCAGAGCTCCGTGAGTGCGCCCGAGACGTCGGGGTGGGACGCGAGGGCGTCCTCCCAGGCCGTGCTCCGCTCGCAAGGCCGGCCTTCGGCGTCCACGAGGACGACGCGGCTCCCGCAGCACCGGATCGCCGCCGCCAGTCGATCGGCCGATCGTTGCTGCCGCTGCAGCTCCCACCGCGCGACACGCGACGATCGGATCAGACGAGCCAGGGTGAAGAGGCCGCCCTCGTCGAAGAGCCAGCCAGCGCCTCCGCTCGGCTGCGACTCGACGCGGATCTCGGGCATGTCGGAGCCGAGCCCGATGCGCAGGCACTCCGACGCGCCGGACACGGTGCGCTGCACCGTCGCTCCCGCGTCCAGAAACGTTCGCTCGATCTCCTCGACCGAGTGACCCGACTCCCGAAGCTCCGTCGGCGGATTCCCCTTCTTCACGTCTTCCATCGTGCCGACCTCCCGATCGCCGTGTCGACGAGCTTCCATCGGCACCGCGCTCGACCGAAGTGGAGCGACGAATCGACCGGAATGCTGCGGCCCCCCACGTCGTCGTAGCCGCCCCTTCGCAAAGCCGGTACGTTCCCCCTCCTCCGTGCACCGACACGCTCCCCTCTCGCTCGCGGCCGGCCTCGTTCTCCTCCTCGGGAGCTCCGCCTCGTGCCGCTCCGCGCCGCCGGAGAGCAAGCCCTACGCGCCCGCGCCGGACGAAGAGCCGCCGGTCTCGATCGGCGTGTACGTCACGAAGCTCGACGCGCTCGTCGCGCAGTGGAACGACGCGATGACGCGGCCGCCCACGCAGCGCAACCTGAACCTGCGCCTCGGCCTCGAGCGAGAGCTGGCGAAGCAGGTGAAGCAGCGATTCGAGGAGCTCCGAGCCACCCTCGAGAGCAGCCGCGTGACGCCCGCGCGCGCGATCCTCGCCGCGGCACTGGGATTCGCGAAGGAGGCCGGAGCCCTGAATCCGATCCTGAACGCACTCTCCGATCCGGCGCAGGACGTCCGGGAGAACGCTCTCCTCGGACTCGGCATCCTCGCGGACCCGAACACGCCCATCGATCGCGTCGCGCTCCACCTCTCGGAGGAGCGATCCGAGGGAGAGCAGTCGAACGCCGCCTTCGCATTGAAGCGGCTCGGGCAGGCGGGTGCCCGGATGGACGGCGCGCTGCCGGCGCTTCGGGCGGGCCTGCGATATCCGAGCGGCGCCGTGCGGCTGCAGTGTGCCGCCGCCCTCGGGGTCGTCCGGGACGCGCCCTCTGGCCCGGAGCTCGTCGTCCTCCTGCGAGACGAAAGATCGCTCGTCGCGGCGGCTGCGGCGAACGCCCTCGGCCAGATCGGCGACCCGAGCGCGATCCCCGCTCTCATCCAGGGACTCGCCGCGAAGGACCTCGCCGTGCGCGAGGAATCGAGATCCGCGCTGACCCGCATGAACTCCGGCGAGGACCTGGGCGCCGATTCGGGTCCGTGGCGGCGGTGGTGGCAGCAGCTCTCCCTGAGCCGGCCCGCCGAGATCACGTCCGTTCCGGAGAAGTAGCTCCCGATCTCCCGCGGTCCCTGGGACCTCGGTACGGCTGCGTCGAGAAGCGTCCAAGTCCGCCCCGCGGTACGCTCGAAGCGTGAAGCGACGCACTTCCGCGAAGGCCGACCAGTTCACCGAGTCCGTCATCCGTGAGATGACGCGGCTCGCGGCGAAGCACGGAGCCGTGAATCTCGCGCAGGGATTCCCCGACTTCCCGGCTCCCGAGGAGATGAAGCGAGCAGCCTGCGCCGCGATCGTGGGCGACGTGAACCAGTACGCGATCACCTGGGGCGCGAAGTCGCTCCGGGACGCCATCGCCGAACGGTCGCGCGCCTACAACGGGATCGAGTGCGATCCGGAGAAGAACGTGACGGTCACGTGCGGCGCGACGGAGGCGATGTGCGTCGCGATGCTCGCCTGCGTCGATCCCGGCGAGGAGGTCGTCGTCTTCGAGCCCTTCTACGAGAACTACGGCCCCGACGGGATCCTCGCGGGCGCGAAGCCCCGGTACGTCCGGCTGCGGGCGCCTCGATTCGAGCTCGATCGCGACGAACTCCGCGACGCCATCGGTCCGAGGACCAAGGCGGTGATCCTGAACACTCCCAACAACCCCACGGGGAAGGTCTTCACGCGCGAGGAGCTGGAGTTCATCGCGTCCCTCTGCATCCGCCACGACTGCCTCGCCTTCACCGACGAGATCTACGAGTACATCCTCTACGAGGGCGCCGAGCACGTCTCGCTGGCGACGCTCCCCGGCATGGCCGAGCGCACGGTCACCATCAGCGGCCTGTCGAAGACGTGGAGCGCCACGGGCTGGCGGATCGGCTGGATGATCGCGTCCGAGGAGATCTCCCTCGCTCTGCGCAAGGTGCACGACTTCCTCACCGTAGGCGCCCCCGCGCCCCTGCAGGAGGCGGCCGCCGTCGCTCTTCGGTTCGGGCCGGCGTACTTCCGCGAGCTCGCGGCGGGCTACCAGGCGCGCCGCGACCTGCTGCTCGGTCTCCTCCAGGACTCCCCCTTCCAGATCTACCGGCCGGCGGGCGCCTACTACGCGATGGCCGACATCACGGGGTTCGGCGCGAAGAGCGACGTGGAGTTCGCCCGCGATCTCGTGCGCGAACCGGGTGTGGCCGTGGTGCCCGGCTCCTCGTTCTTCGCCGACCCCGCCGACGGGCGGCACTTGATCCGATTCTGCTTCTCGAAGAGGGACGAGACCCTCCGGGAGGCCGGGCGCCGGCTCGTCGCGTGGAGCGCTCGCTAGTGTCCCATTCTCGAGAACCGCTTCACGGCTCGGGGCCCTCGACGCGGGCCGTGGCATCGAGTGGTCGATCCCGGTCGCTCGCCCTTGGAGCCGCGCTCGCCGCCGCCATGGCCGCCGCGCTCCTCGGGGCGCCCCTCGGAGCACAGCAGGCGTCGACTTCGGAGAGCGACGCGCTCCTCGCGCGCGCCTTCGAGGCCCGCGGGGGCGAGGCGCGAGCCCGGGCCGCGGGCGTCGTGCACCTCGCGGGACGCCTGCGCTTCGACGGGGTCGACGACGTCTACGAGCTGGAGGCGTACGTCGAGTCCCTGGCATCGGGGCCGCGGGGATTCGTCTCCTACCGGCTCGGGGCCCTGTTCCGAGTGCTCCTGCTCACGCCGAAGGGCGGTCACGAGCGCATCGAGACCGGCGAGTATCGGACCGTCGAGGGAGTCGAGCTGGCGCGGCTGCGAGGCGAGGTGACGACACTCCTCCTGGCGGCGCGCTTCCCCGCCGACGGATCGTGGCTCGCCTCGACCTCGACGCGGTCGCTGCGGCGAGGAATCGACGGCGTGACCGTCGAGCTCCGCGATGACGGCTCCCTCGCCTCCGCTCTGGTTCCAGACGCGTCGGCCGGACTCCGCCGCTTCTCGGGCCGGCTCGAGTCCGGCGGTCTCGTCTTCCCGTCGCGAGTCGAGGCCTTCGAGGGCGAGGCGCGGGATTGGTCGCTCGAGATCGTGCGCGCGCTCCCGAAGTCGTTCGTCGTCGACGCGCTCTTCGAGCCGCCGTCGGGATCGGGCGAGGCTCGGCTCGTCCTGGGGCCGAGCGTGGATCCCCACCAGCTCCCTCCGAGCCTCGAGCCGGGTACGCCGTTCCTCCGCGTGCTGATCGAGGAACGATTCGAGACGATCGCGGTCGACCCCGCCATCGGGATCCCCACGGCCGCGGAGCTGCCCGATCTCGGACTCCGACTCCTCGGATCTCGAACCTGCGGACCCGAGGAGGTCCTGCGCGTCCGCCTCGATGCCAGTGGCCGGATCGTCGCGCTCGAGCGTTGGCAGCCGCCATCGAGCGAGGAGCCGGAGAGCCGGCCGCGCGCGTCCGCAACCGCCGGCGCGAGCCCGCTCACCGTGTCCGTGCTCGTTCGACTCCCGCTCGATCCCGCCTCCCTGCGCCGTGCGATCGAGCAGCAGGACGCTCTCGCCCGCGCGCGCGGATTCGTGCTCGAGGCAGCACCCCTCCTCTCCATCCCCCGACCCGACCGCGACGCTTCGCGCCAGGCGAGGCCTGCGTCCGGGCCCGCCCGGGCGGAGACGCGCCTGACGCTCCTCGAGCTGACGCGCCGCGTGACCGGGCCTCTCGCTCCTCCTCGGTGAGAGCGCGACGGCCCACGCGGTGAGCGGGCGGCGGCACCGTGTCCCGCCCTCCGGACAAGGGGAGCCGAACACGGCGACGCGAGATAACCGCAAAGAACTTCCTTGCAGTGACTTATCCACGCTCCGTCGAATCGTGGCTCGCGGCACCGTGATTGCGAGTGAACCGAGAACTTCGACACTCGAAGCACCATGAAGACGACGCCTGGACTGCTCACTCTCTCGCTCGGTGTGATCCTCGGACTCTCGATCTCCGCACCGGATTCGAGCGCCCAGAGAGGAAGGCAGGGAGGCGGAGCCCCTCGGCCCGCGCCGTCGGTCCGCCCCGCGCCGTCTCCGGCGACGCAGGCGCCCCGTCCCGCTCCGGCGCCGAGCGTGCGGCCTCCTGCTCCGACGCCGAGCGTGCGTCCACCGTCCCCGACGCCGTCGGTCCGCCCGCCCTCGACGCCGAGCGTCCGCCCCTCGTCTCCGTCGATCCGTCCCTCGCCGTCTCCATCGCCGTACGTTCGCCCCTCGCCCTCGATCCCGACGCCGAACCTGCCTCCGTCGAGCTACGACCGCGATTCCTCCCGCTCTTCCTCGCGGAGCCCGTCGCTCCCGGAGACCTCGAGCGGAGACGCTCGGGACCGTCGCGGGTCGAGCTCCGTCCCGGCGCCCAACGAAACCGCGCCGACACCGAGCTCCCGCTACGAGTCCCGCGCGCCCGACTGGGTGACGCGCGACGGGCTGTCGCCGTCCGTCTCCGGCTCCTCGCGTAGCGCGGAGTCCGATCGCGGGCGCGAGCGTGTCGTGCCTCCGAGCGGGTGGTCCACGCGCTACAGCGACTGGAGCCGATCGGGAGGGTCCAGGGACGGGTCGATCCCGCGATCGACCACGCGGATCGAGACCCGCGGCCCGAGCGGGTCCCCGGCCGTGACCTCCTCGAGCTCGAAGGATCGCAACGGCTCCCCGTCCTCGCGCGCACCCTTGTCCGGCCGCGATCGCTACGAGTCGGCGCGCAAAGTCCCCGCTGCGACGGGTCGGCCCGGAACGCCGTCCGTCGCGACGACACGTCTGCCTTCGACCCGAACGCCTTCGACCCGAACGCCGGTCGCAGGGACGCCGGGCCGTCCTCCGATCGCCACCGCATCCTCGACCGCGGCGCGAACCGTCTCGCGGGCACGCAGCGTCGTGAAGGCGCTTCCCGCGGCGACGTCCGCCGACCGCCTCGCCAGCACGGTGAGCGCGGGAATCCTCTCCGGCGGAGTCGGTGTCGCGACCTCGGTCTCCGTCGCGACGACGTCCGGCGCCGTTTTCAGCTGGTACAACTACGCCAACTACGGGATCGGGTTCTTCGGGCCGGCCTACTACCCGTGGAACTGCGCATCGAAGTACTCCTTCTATCTCGGGTACTCGAGCGCCTGGGGCATCGGATGCGCGTCGTTCGGTTGGGGATCGCCCTACTGGTGGTGCTACCCGAGCGCCTACTGGGCGAGTCCCTGGTGGGGCTACGCGGCGCCGTATCCCGCCTACTACGCGCCCGTGTACTGGGCGCCCTCCTACGCGTCGTCGGTCGTCTACTACCCGGTCCCCTATCAGGAGACGGTCTACGTGCCCGCCGAGCAGCCTTCGGCGGCGCCGGTCGAGTACGAGCCGCAGGCGCCGGTGGTCGCCGAGCCCGCGCCGGTGCGCCTGCGCGAGACCGACGCGCCGATCGCACCTCCGCGCATCACTTCCGAGCTGCTCGCGGACCGCTACGTCGCGCTGGGCGATCTGTACTTCCGGATCGGACGCTACGACCGGGCCGTCGAGACCTACCGCAAGGCCATCGCGCACAGCGAACGCGACGCCAATCTCCGGTTCATCCTGTCCGACGCACTCTTCGCCGTCGGGAGCTACTCGGAGGCGTCGCGGGAGATCCGCGAGGCGATTCGACTCGACCCCACGCTCGTGGAGAGCCGAGCCGACAAGCGCTCCTTCTATGGAGTGCTCGGCGACTTCGATGCGCACGTGGAGCGCCTGCTGCGATGGCTCGAGCGCGACCCGACGGATGGCGATGCGTGGCTGGTGCTCGGCTACAACCGCTACTTCCGTGGCGAGCTCGGTCTCGCGCGCGAATGCTTCGATCGCGCGGCGCTCCTGCTCCCAGCCGGCGAGCGCCGTGCAGCGGAGCTCTTCCTCGCCTCGACCGAAGTTCGGATCGCCGAGAACGCCGCGTCGGCGCCGGATCCTGCGCCCGCGTCGGCACCGGCCGGCCGCTGACGAGGCGCCGAGCGTCCGAGCCCGGCTCCTCCCATCGGACCCGTGGCGCGAGGCTCAGCCCGATCCGGACCGGGACGGGCTCTCCCCGAGCGCTCCGGCGCCGTCGGCCGGATGGACGACGTGGAGGAGCACCTCACGGCCCGTCGCCTCGAGGAAGCGCGAGGAGACTTCCCGGCGGAAGTCCTCGAGACCGTCGACGCGCACGATCGCCACGGTGCACCCGCCGAAGCCGGCGCCGGTGAGTCTCGATCCGTAGGCCACGCCCGACTCCATCGCGGCGTCGACGAGGAGGTCGAGCTCACGACTCGACACTTCGTACAGGTCTCGGCACGAGCGATGGGACGCGACGAGGCACAGGCCGAAGGCCTCCAAGTCGCCCGATCGGAGCGCCCGAGCTCCCTCGGCGGTCCGTTCGATCTCCTCCACGACGTGTCGAGCGCGCCGGTGCACGACCGGATCCATCCCCCCGCGCGCGCGATCGAGGTCGTCGAGCGTCGCATCGCGGAGCGCAGCCACGTCGATCCCCTGGGCGCGAAGGCTCTCCACCGCGGCCTCGCACTCGCGCACCCGATCGTTGAAACGGCCGTCCGTCAGCTCGCGCCGCAGGGTCGAGTCGCAGACGACGAGGACCGCGCGCCCGGAGTCGAAGGGAACGTCCGAGTGCCGATTCGTGCGGCAGTCGAGGTGCATCACGTGATCGCGCCGGCCGAAGACGCTCGCGTAGTGATCCATGATCCCGCACTTCACGCCGACGAATCCGGTCTCCGCCCCGTGACAGAGCTCCACCAGCTCCGAGAGCGATCGAGGGCGTCTCGCGAGGGCGCTGGCGGCCACTGCGGTCGCGACGAGGATGCTCGCCGACGAGGAGAGACCTGCGCCGATGGGCAGATTGCCCGCGAAGAGGCAGTCGATGCCTTCGAGGTCGCCCTCGAAGGCAGCCAGCGCCCCCTTGGGATAGTTGGCCCATCCGTGGTCCGGATCGAATCGCAGCCCTTCGATCGGCAGCTCCACCTCCGGCTCCCGATCCAGGGAGGCGATTCGGACGACTCCGTCGCCGCGCGGCCGCGCGAGAACGTAGGTGCCGCGGTCGACGGCCACGGGCATCACGAAGCCCTCGTTGTAGTCGAGGTGCGCTCCCAGGAGATTCACGCGCCCTGGCGCGAAGAAGGCGCGTGGCTCGGAGCCTCGGAAACGCTGCGACCAGGCGGCGTGCAGGCGATCGAGTGGAGACGAATCCTGGGGTGGGAACAATCGCACGTCGTTGCTGCGAAGTATATTCCGCCACCTTCGCGCCCGAGTTCGCGACTTCGCCAACCCTCGGCTCCGTGACGCACGCCTCGATCCCCCTCGCATCGCTCGGCTCGCTCCTCCTGGCGAGCGCCGCACTCCAAGGCGTCCCGCCGTCGACCGCTGCCGCGAAACCCGACGAGGCACTCGCCGCTCTCCTCCGCGCGCCGGTCGCGCGCGTCGGCTCCCAGGAGATCACGGCGGAAGCGATCGTCTCCGCTGCGGAGTGGTTCTATCCCGAAGTGCGCGCGGAGTTCGCCGGCGGCTACGGGGAGGCCTTCCTGGCCTCCGGAGTCTTCGACGACTGGGTCGACGCGTACATCGATCTGCTGATCCTCCGGCGCGAGCCGCGCGTGAAGGGATTCATGCCGTCGCGGGAAGCCTTCGACCGCGCGCTGCGAGAATGGGCCGCATCGGTGCCGGCCCGACTCCCGGCGGCGGGAGAGACACCGGCGCGCGACGCTCCGTCGGACACGAGAATCGAACGAACGCGCCGTCTGCACGGCTTCGAGGCCGCGCGCCAGGCGCAGCTCGACGAGCTCGTGCCCCTCGTCACGGACCGCGAGACCCTGCAACGTCGCCTCGTGCTCTCGCCGATGAAGGCCGTCGGGCGACTCCGCATGCGGACGATCGTGCTCTCGACACGCGATCCGCTCTCCGGCAAGCGGCTCCCGTTCGCTCGCCGCGCGCGCGTGCGGGAAGACGCCCAGCGCCTCTACGAGCGGCTCCAGGCGGGCGAGTCCTTCGAGACGATCCAGGGCCAGGTCCGGGGCGCGCACGACGAACGTCCCGTCGAGACGCTCCCTTGGATCTCCTTCGACGCGCCGTTCCCGGCGCCTCTGCTCCGAGCGCTCTTCGAGGCGTCGCCCGACCAGATCCACGTCGGCCCCCTTGAGACGCGCGACGGCTGGGTGATCGCGCGGATCGAGGATCGGACCCGCATCGTCACGCCGGACTTCGAGGAGCTCGTGGAGCCCCTCGCGTCGAGTCTCCGGCGCGACAGCCAGTACGAGCTTCTCCAGAAGCTCCGCGGCGAAGTCGATATCGTCGTCCATTGACTTCGGTCGCCGCCACCTCGACGTCGAATAGGGAGTCGTCTCCTCTGCCCCTCGTTCCCCTGCGACGTTCCACCCTTCGCCCGGTGATCGCCCTCGCGCTGGCGCTCGGCTGCGCGGGCGCGCAGCCAGCGTGCTCGTCGCACAGCTTCCAGCGCGAGACCGACACGACCGGACGCTTCCAGGCGACGGCCACGTCGTTCCGCTTCCTCCTGTTCTTCGAGGTCCCCTGGAATCCGCGCCTTCGGGCAATCGAGCTCGCGCGGGACTCCTGGGGCGACAACCTCCGCGTCGTCCGCTCGACGAGCTGGCCCGACCTCGGGATCCTCCACTGGGTGAACGGGCTCATCATCGGCTGGCGGTCCGCCACCGTGGAGGGCGTCTACGGGATCCCTCCCGACACGGAGGAGGGCCGCAAGGCCTTCGAGGAAGCGATGCGGCGCCGCGGCGAGCGCCGGAACATCGACGGGTCGGCCATCACGCCGACCGAGGGCGTCGACCGCTGACGCGCCCCGCGCTCCAGCGGAGCCGGCCGATCGTCGTCAGGATCTTCCAGCCCGCGGCGACCGTGCCGCGCACGGTCCCCGTGATCTTCGACCGTCCGATCCTCGGTCGGTAGCGCACCGGCACCTCGACGGTCGCGATCCCCGCGAGGGCCGCCTTCGCCTGCATCTCAACGGTCCAGCCGTACGTGAGGTCCCGCATGTCGAGGCGACGGAGCGCGTCGGCGCGGATCGCGCGGAAGGGCCCGAGATCGGTGTGGGGCGCTCCGAAGAACCAGCGCAGGAGCGCGCAGGCGAGACGATTGCCGTAGTAGGCCTGGGGGAGCAGCGCGCTGCGCGTCGCGCCGCCGAGGATCCTCGACCCGACGACGAAGTCCGCGCGGCCGTCCGCGATCGGCCCCAGGATCGCGAGGAGGTCTTCCGGATAGTCGCTGTGGTCCGCGTCGAGGAAGACGATCACGTCCGGGCGATCGGCGGACGCGATCCCGCGGAGACACGCGCTGCCGTATCCACGCCGGGGCTCGCGCACGACGCGGGCGCCCGCCGCCGTCGCCACCTCCGCGGTGCGGTCCCGGGAGCCGTTGTCCACGACCACCACCTCGGACACCGCCGCCCACGGGAGCTCCGCCAGCACCTGCCCGATCGCCTCCTCCTCGTCGAGCGCGGGGATCACGACGCTCACGCGTCCGAGCCCCGAGGGCGCGCGCGAGCCCATCGCCGGCCGGCTCGCCCCGCGCGGCAGCCCGCTCATTCGCGCTCGAGGGCCACGCGTCGAACGACGTGGAAGCCGAACTCCGACTCGACGACGGTCGACTCCCCGATCTCGAGCCGCGAGATCGCGAGGGCCACGGGATTGCCTCCCTCGCAGGCGGCGAAGCTCCATCGGCCCATCCGGGTCCGGTCGGCCGGATCGTCGCTCTCCTTCGCGGCGATCGCGCCGAAGTCGGCGCCGGGGGTGCGCACGGCCGCGAGCAGCGCCTCCGCGCGCTCCCTCGCCTCCTCGCGGGAACGCACGACGGTGAGCGGCGCTTGCAAGGAGCCCCGGTAGCGCACGAGGAGCTTGTCGCCGCTGCAGTGCGTGACCTCGATGCGGCGAACCACCAGGAATCCACCGCGCGTCGCGACGGGTCCGCCGACTCCGCCGATCGGGAGCGCGAGTACCGCGCCCTCGATCTCGGGTGCGAGATCGCCGACGGGCACCGGGCCGTACGTGCCGCCTCGCATCTCCGCCTCGGCGCCCTGCATCACCTCGGCCTTCCGGGCGTCGAAACGCGATGGATCCGGCGCGAGATCCAGCAGCAGCGCCGTCGCCCGGCCGAGCGCATCCTCCTGGGAGCGCACGAACGGCGTCGTCGCCCCCGGGTCGGAGTAGCCGACGAAGATCGCGTCGTAGGCGAGGAACTCGATCGGGACACGCTGCGCGACGATGAAGCCCTCGGGCGTCTCCAGGGGCCCCAGCACGCCGCCGACGCTCGTGCGGAAGAGCGACCTCTCGAGGGCGGAGGCGTCCTTGCGAGGACGGATCGTGCCGAGGAAGCCTCCCGACTCCCGGCGCTCGGGATCGTCGGTCCAGCGTCGGGCAAGCTCCGCGAAGTCGGCGCCGCGCGACCGCGCGACGATGGCGATGGCGGCTGCCCGGGTCCGCGCCTGCTCCCGCGACCGCGTGACGCCCGCCGGCGCGGATCGCGACTCCGCGTGGGCGATCCAGATGGTGCGCGCCGCGACCTGCGTCGGCGGCAGCGGAGCCGGCCGAGGCTCGCGCTCGGGATCGGGCTCGAGGCCGAGGACCGACGGCATCTCCGCCGCCAGCGCCGGCGCCGATTCCGAGGCCACGCCCTGCGACGGAGCGGCGAGAGATCCGGCCGCGGCGAGCAGCAGAGCCGCGGCGGTCCGCGGGAGGAGTCTCGGTCTCGTCGGTCGGATCGCCATCGCGGCCCAGAGCGTACCGGACCCGCCGGCCGCCCCCGAGCGCGCGCGGCCAAGCGGTGCAGCTCAGCCCGTGTGCTCCGTCGCCGGTGCGGCAGCGACGAGCAGCGGAAGCCGCACGACCATCGTGGTTCCAACGGCGGCGGCCCCGTCCGGGGTCACGGAGTCCTCCAGGATCACCGTGCCGCCGTGATCCTCGACGATGCGTCGCACGATCGCGAGGCCGAGGCCCGTTCCGTGCGTCCGCGTCGAGAAGTAGGGAGTGAACAGCTTCTCGCGGAGCTCCGGAGGCACGCCCGGCCCCCGATCGCGCACGTCGATCCGGGCGAACCCGTTCTCGCGCCCGAGCACGAGCCCGATCTCGCTGTCGGGAGGCGCCGCTTGCATCGCGTTGTCGAGCAGGTTCACGACCGCGCGACGGATCTCCTCCGGATCCCCGAGCACCTCGAGATCGCTGCCCTCGCGGTGGATCCGGACGCCCCGCTCCGACGCGATCGCCGCGTAGAGCGACGCGGAGTCCTCGAGGACGCGCTCCAGGGAGACGCGCTCGCTCCGCCGCTCCGGCGCGCCGGCGAAGGCGCGGAAGTCGGCCGCGATGCGGCGGAGCGACTCGATCTGCCGGTCGATCGTGGCGAGCGCTCGCGCGAGGATCGTGTCGAACTCGGGCGCTCGGTCGCGCCACGCGCGTTCGAGCAACGAGATCGAGAGCTTCATCGGCGTGAGCGGGTTCTTGATCTCGTGGGACACCTGCCGCGCCATCTCGCGCCAGGCCGCCTCCTTCTCCGCGCGGACGAGGCGGCTGCGGCTGCGGGCGAGGTCCTCGGCCATGCGATTGAACGCATGCGCCAGCGCGACGGTCTCCGCCGGACCGGCGGGTTGCACGCGCGCGTCGAGGTCGCCCATCGCGATGCGCTCCGACTCGGCCGTGAGAGCGGCGAGGGGACGCGAAACGGTGCGCGAGATGATCAGGATCCAGAGCAGGAGAGCGATGAGCCCCGCCACGGCCCCGATGAGGAGGATCGTTCCCACTTGTCGCGTGGGCGCGAAGATCTGCTCGTCCTCGACGCCGACGCCGACGATCCAGCCGAATCCTCCCTCGGCCCTCCCGAGCGTCTGCCGGAAGGCGGCGCGCTTGCGCTTCCCCTCGTAGTCGTAGTGCACGACGCGGTTGGGATTCGCGCGCACCTGCACGTGGAGATTCGGGAGGTTCACCGGCGGACCCGCGACGCGCGTTCCGTAGAGGGCCCGGTTGGGATGGGCGATCACCACGTTCGCGTCCTCCATCCAGAGGAACGCGTAGCCCGACTGGAACTGGCGATTCTTCGACAGGTCGCGGAAGTAGTCCTGCACGCGGTCGAGCACCTGCTCCTGCAGGCTCGACCATCCCATCAGGCTGTACCAGACTCCGAGCACCGCGCCGCCCTCGGGGTCTCGGATCGGCGCGGCGAACCCGACGCTGTAGTCGCTCGGCTCCGTCGACCGGACCGACACGTCCGCCACGCGCAGCGGATCGAGATGCCAGTCGACGGGAACCGTCTCGCCGGCGAGCGCGCGCTGGAACCAAGGCGCGCGGTAGAGATCGGCGCCCGCGAGCCTGCGGAGACGATGCTCGGCCAGCCGCGTCCCCTCCGCGTCCACGCTGTTCCACGCGATCAGGCGGCCGCTGCGGTCGACGACGGCCAGGAGGTCGTAGACGTCCTTCAGCTTGCAGAAGAGGTCGAGCGTGTGCCGGAGCTCCGAGCGCGCCTCCTCGTCGTCGGGATCGCGGAGCGCGGCGACGGCGATCGGCTCCGTCACCCAGAGCTGGAGATCCTGGCGGCGCTCTCGAAGGGCGAGGTTGATCTTGTCGGCGACGTCGCTCGCCTTGTTCCTCAGGAAGAATTCCGCGTTCTCCGCCGCGATGGAGCTCTCGACGACCGACAGGAGGACCGTCGTGAAGACGACGAAGGGGACTCCCACCGCGACGAGCACGGCGAGGAGGAGCCGCGTGGAGAGGGGCCGGGGAGCCAAGGGCGACAGGGTAAGTCGGAGTGGCTCCACCGCGACGGCCCGCGCCCGCGGCGTGCAGGGTGGGAAATGACGCCCGTCCCCGTCAGAGTCCGGACCGAGTGACCGCCCCTGCATCGTCCTCGACGCGGCGCGCCGGCTGGATCGCGACGATCCTCGCCGGAGCCCTCGCCTTCGGGTTCTTCCTCCGTCCGATCCACGACGACGACGTCTGGCTCCACTTCGCGGCGGGGCGCTGGATGATCGAGCATCGCGCGATCCCCGCGGTCGACGACTTCAGCTTCACGGCGCCGGGCGTTCCCTACGTCGATCACGAGTGGCTCGCGCAGCTCCTCTTCGAGGGCGTACGCCGGACCGCGGGCCTCGACGGCTTCCGAGTCCTCCTCGCCGCGATCGCCGCGGGCGCCTTCGTCGTCGCGTCGCGGACCGTTCTGCGTCTCGGAGGGACGGCGCGGGCCGCGATCGTCGTGACGCTCTGCGGTCTCCTCCTCGACTGGCACCTGGCGCGCCTGCGGCCGCACCTGATCACGCTCCTCCTCACGGCGATCCTCGTGGATCGGTTCGTCGTCCTCGACGCGCCGCTCCGCGCGCGGCGCTGGGTCGGTCTCGCGCTCCTCGTCGTTCCCTGGGCGAACGCGCACGCGGCGGCCGTGATCGCTCCCGCCATCCTCGGCAGCGCCGCCCTCGGAGCGGCCCTCGGCGGCGCGCCCGCGCGCGCGCGGCGTCTCGCGCTCCTCACCCTCGGGAGCGGCGCGTTCCTCCTGGTGAATCCCTACGGCGTCGCGATCGGCCACTACGCCTTCCAGACCCAGGACCTCGCGCACCTGATCCCCGAGTGGAAATCGCTCGCGACGCTCGTCACCGATCCGGCGGAGACCTCGCGCATCGGCCCCGGGAACGACTTCCGCGCGCAGTTCGTCCTCGTCGCCGTCCTCGCGCTAGTGTCGATACTCGGCGCCCTGGGGAGCTTCTTCCGCCGCCGCGGCGATGCGCAGGCCGCGCGATTCGGAGATCCGGCACTGGCGCTGCCGTCGGTCGGGCTCGCCCTCGCCCCCTTCGTCGCCAACCGGCACGACCTCTTCCTCCTCGTGCCACTCGTCCACTGCGCGGCGTTCCTTTCGGACCTCGCGCGGCTCTCGACGCGCGCTGCCATCGCGGTCCGTGCCCTGGCGTGGGCCGCCGCCCTCACGGCGGCCACGGGTCTCGTCCGCGACGCGGCCGTCCGGCTCCCCCGCTACGCGGAGGCGGCCGGCGGCGTGCTCGGCAGCGTCTGGAAGGGTCACGAGCCCTTCGACGCCGTCGCGTTCCTCGAGCGCTCCGGCATCGAGGGCAACTGCCTGAATCGACCTCCGTGGGGCGGCTACCTCCTCTACCGGCTCCACCCGCGGGTCCGCGTCGCCTTCGACGGCCGCATCACGACGCTCGGCGCCGACGTCTACCGAGACGTCCGCGACTTCCAGAACGGCCAGCGCGTGGCGGAGACGGCGGAGCGGTACGGCGTCGACTTCCTCCTCGTCCAACCCTGGGTGCTCGGGTACGGGAAGCCGCCGGACAACCCCGCCTACGTCGCCGCCGACTTCGGGCGCGACTGGGTCGAGGTCTACCGCGACGCCGATCCCGGTCGGGAGGGCTCCGCCGTCGTCGCGCTGCGTCGCCAGAGCCCCCTCTTCGAGCAGAACCTCGCGCGCGTTCGTGCGCTCCCTCGCTGACGAGACGGCGCGCCGGCGCGGCCCGTGCTTCAGAGCCCCGTCCTCCGGAAGAACGCCCAGAACGAGAGCGATGCGGCGAGGTACAGGGCCGCCGTCGTCAGCATCACGGGCGCGTAGTCGTCTCCACGTCCTTGGAGCAGCCCTCCCGCGATCCGCGCGGTGACGACCCAGGATCCGTTCCACGCGAGCTTCGTGAGCGCGTTCGTCGCCTCGCGCTGATGGGCCGGCACCATGCGCATGATGAAGTTGCCGTAGAGGGGATACGGCAGGTTCATGAGCGCGCCCCTCACGAGGAAGGCGACGACGGAGAGGCCGAGGTCGTTGGACCAGGCCAGCACGAGGAAGGCGGGGATCGAGAGCCACTCGGCCCAGACCACGGATCGGACCAGCCCGAATCGCGCCGCGAGCCAGGGACTCGCGAGGTACCCGATCATCGTCGTGCTGGAGACCGCCGCGTAGAACAGGGCGATGGTCGAAGGAGCCGCCTCGAACCGGTCCTCGAAGTAGAGATTCAGGTACGGAATCGTGAATCCCGCGCCCGCACCCACGAGGAAGAACGGGATGCAGAGCCGGAACACCAGCGACGCAGGAGGGAGCCGCGTCGCGCGCGCAGGGGTGCCGGGCCCGAGGCCGCGCGGGTCGTGAGCGGGCGCCGCATCGTCGCGCACGCGCGCGTACACCACGGCTCCGCCCACCACGAGGGCCGCTCCGAGGAGCAGCGCGACGCGATGCGCGAGGGGCCGCGACCCCGTCCAGGCCTCGGCGGCGCCGAAGCTCGCGCCCGCGAGGACGCAGCCGGCGACCTGCGAGCCCGCGATCACGGCGGCGTCGATCCCGAAGAGGCGCGCCATCGACGCATCCGGGACGTGCCGGAAGAGGAAGGGCGCGGCGCCGAGGAGCCGGAACGTCACGCCGAATCCGAAGGCCGTGGCGGCGGCCTGACGCCCGAGGGCGCTGTCGGCGAGCACGAGGATCGCCATCGCCGCGGCGACGAGGAGCGCCGCGCAGGTGAGCACGGCGCGGAATCGCGCACGCACGACGGGGAGCCCCGCGGCGATCGAGCCGAGCACGGTGCCGATGGCCCGCTGGGACAGGATCTCGCCGATCGCAGCCTTCGTGAGGCCTTCCTCCTGCAGGTGGAGGTTCAGGAGGACGTCGAAGACGCCGACACCGGTTCCCAGCAGGAGGCTCCCGAGGAGGAACCACCGCACGTTCGCGGGCGCGCCCCGGAGCGCGTCCGCGAGGGAGTCTGGGAGGCTCACGGGCGCCCGAGGAGCCGGAAGAGCTGCAGGAGCCCGTTCGACGCCGGACGCCCCGACACCTCGAAGGCGCGGTCTCCGCGCGTCTCGCGCGAGGAGCCGAAGTCTCCCGCCCGCACGAAGGCGCCTCCGAGCCAGTCGCGACGCCCGAGGGCGCTCACGAACGCGCGCCAGGATCGCGACTGCGCCTCGAGGTCGGCCGCGCCGTTCTCGCGCCACGGAGTGCGGAACGTCGCCGACGTCGCGCTGTAGCCGACGTCGTAGAGGATGACCGGCTTCCCGAAGCGCCGGCTCATCGACTCGATGCTCTCGGCGAAGCCGCGCACGGCGGCCTCCAGCACCGTGTCCGGCGGAGTCTCCTCCAGGGAGAGCGGGAACGCGGCGCTCACGGCCACGGCATCGAGGAGGTCCCAGAAGGCCACCTGCTCGTACTCCATCCGCGGCGTCCACTCGTCGGCGTCGGTCAGCGGACGCGTCGGCACGGGTCCCCAGGAGGCGCCGTAGCTCATGGCGCCGTGGAAGAGAGAACGGAGACGCGCGATCCGGTCGCGCCAGAGCGTTCCCGCCGTCGCCATCCCCGACGATCCGCGGAGCTCGCACCCGACGAACCACCAGGAGCTCCCGATCCGCTCGGCGAGGAGCGCATCGTCGACGAGACGCTGATCCAATTCCCGGAACAGGTCTCCCCACTCGTCGGCATGCAGGACGAACTGGTCCCCCGCCCAAGTCCCGCCGCGCAGCTCCAGGAGCCGCGTCCGCAGGCAGAGCGCGAGCCCGCGGCTCCGCGCGAGGGACGCGATCTCCTCGATCCTCGCCTCGGCGGCGCGATCCTCGGCGCCGGCTCCGAGACGCCGCGCGAGGTCGAGCATCACGACGTTCGCTCCGAGCGCCTTCATCTCGACGAAGGCGCTGCCGAGATCGGTCCGATCGAGCTGCACTTGGGGCAGCACGAATCCACGCAGCGGAAGGGCCGCCACGGCCTCCTGGCGCCGCAGCGCGCTCGCCACGCCCGCCTCCGGCATCCCGGCGAGCGCACGCTCGAGGCGCGCAGCCCTCTCGGCGGCGCTCGCGGGCGGATCCTCGCCGCGGTAGAGACGCTCGAAGCGAGCGCGACCGAGCTCGCGCAGCGTCTCGTCGGCGAGCACCGCATCGAGCACGTCGAGGATGGAGCGCGAGAGGCCGCGGCGGGCGACGGGGTCGACCGCGTCCTCGGCCTTCGGAGCGAAGTGCGCGCTCCGCAGGCGCGCGGCGAGAGCCGGCACGCCGGGCCGTCCAGGGATCGAGACGGCGCACCACCGCGCGAGACCCGTCTCGAGCGCTCTCGACGCCGCGAGACCGAGAACGTCGAAGAGCGTC
Organism: uncultured Planctomycetales bacterium; assembly: GCA_964545855.1. Taxonomy (GTDB): domain Bacteria; phylum Planctomycetota; class UBA1135; order UBA1135; family JACQFD01; genus CAZJHD01. Next base: position 69,913 of record CAZJHD010000004.1, on the reverse strand, counting down.
GCCCGCAGGAACTCCTCGCCCGTCGAGGGGCTCCACCCCGCTCCCTCGACGAGGTGCACGCGACGGCCCACGAGATTCACGTGGGCCGGCCCTCGATCGCCCGTCGCGGCCGCCTTGGACGAGAGGCTCGGATACACGAACACCTCGACGCGGCTCGGCGGATAGGGCCCGAGGGCCTCCTCCAGACGCTGCTGCGCCGCGCGATGCCGCGCGTGGAGGTCGGCGATGCGCGCCTCGTCGACTCCCCCCGGCGCGAAGCGGTAGGTGGTGGCCCCCGTTTCGAAGGACGCGAACTCGGCGACCGCCCGCGGGAAGCCCCCGATCTCGCCGTTGCGCAGGGACAGGGAGCTCGGCCGATCGGGGAACTCGACGGTCGCGGCGAGCGCGACGAGCGCCGCCTCCGTGTGGGCGAGGAGCGCGAGCGTCGGCGCGCCTCCGGCCTCGGCGAAGAGCACGACCGCATCGGTCGGCTGATCGAGGGTCTCGGGGCCGGAGACGATCCGGCCAGGCTCGATGGAGAGACCGGCGACGCCGCGCAGCGACTCCCGCACGACGGCCTCCGAGGACAGGCCGGCGACGACCCGCAGGCTGCCCCGGGAGAAGTCGGACGGGGCGCTCCTGGAGACGACGGGTCGGGCCTCCCGGTCCTCCAGGTCGCGGCGGATGCGCGCGCGGGCGGCCGCCACGGCCCCCGACGGGCTCTCCGCCGGCTCCAGCACCTCGACGCGCGGCGCGAGCGCGCGTCGGCGCCAGAGATCGAAGGGCGCGCCGGTACCGTCCTCGCCCGTCGCGGGAAGGAATCCAGCGGCGAGGAGCGGCGCCGCGAGGAATGCGAGAAGCGCCACGGTCAGCGGGGCCCTTCGCGTCCGTAGTCCCGCCCCGAGAGCCGGAAGCGATCGCGGAGCATCCGGCGCACCTCGGCGAGGTCCGATCGCGTGAAGCGGGTCTGCAGTCCCTGCTCGTAGGCGACGAGGAACCGCATGCGGTCGACGCGCGAGACCGTGCGCGGACAGTCGTCGAGCTGCATCAAGGCGCGCAGGAGCCGGCCGCGAGGGAGCTTCCTGCCGATCGAGCGCACGGCCTCGAGATCGATCACCCAGAAGGACGGTTGCGGCGTCGAGCGGACGAGGAGGTTCTTCGTCGCGAGATCGTCGTGGTCGACCCCATGGAGATGCAGCCGCGCCACCTCGAGACCGAGCCGCTCGAGGAACGACCGCCGCGAGCGCAGATCCGGGAAGCGCTCCCGGAACTCCGACGCCACGTGGCGGAGGCTGACGGAGTCCTCCAGCGCGTCGGTCACGAGGAGCGTGCGCAGGGGGATCCCGAAGCCCTCCTCGACGAGCGCGTGCGCGCGCGGCGTCGCGAGGCCGCGCCGCGCGAGCGCGTGCGCCATGCTCCACGCGCGGCGTCCCCGGCTCCCGCGCAGGGCGTCGACGCAGGCCCCCGCGATCGACCGCGCGCGCACCTGCTTCACGAAGAAGGCGCCGCCCCCTTCCGCGCCGACGGCTTCGCGCGGCACGATCCATCCGAGGCTGCGCCCCTCGTCGTGGACGACGCGCGCGCCGCGACGCTCGAGCTCCCGCGCCGTCCGTCCGAAGGAGAGGATGCGGCCGAGCACTTCGCCGGGGAGCTCGCGCCTCCGGAAGACGCGCCGCCGCAGTCCGCGCTCCGCCGCGAAGTCGGTCGAGTCGAGGACGCAGCGCCGGTCTCGGGATCGCTCGCGCCGTGCGTGCAGCTCGGCCGTCGCGACCTCGACTCGGTGCGTCAGCTCCGCGCGGTCCGGCGCCGACATCGACGCCGCTCCCGCGTAGCGCTCCGTCAGGTACTGCAGCTCCGGCCGCGAGAGGAATCCCCGCAGCGAGTGGCCGAGCTGCCCGACGCGCTCGGCGCGCGTGCGGAGGCCGAGGGGCCGGAAGCGCACCTCCGCGAGATCGAGGAGCGCGAGGCGCAGCGACTCCGGGGAGTCGCCGAGCGCGAGGAGATTGCCGCGGTGGCAATCCACCAGGTCGACGCCGCGATGGTGGATCACCGAGAGGAGCCGCGCCACGGCGCCGATGGCCTCCTCGCGGGCCGCGCCGTCGAATCCACCGAGCCACTCGTCGAGCCTCCGGCCGCCGGCCACCTCCTCCAGCACGGAGACGGCGCGGTCGAGCACCGGGCCGCGGCGCCACTCCGCGTAGGCGAGGACGCGGGGCGCGAGGAACCCGATCTCCCGCAGGCGCTCGGAGGCCTCGTGCTCGCGGCGCGCTCGGGAGCGCTGGACCGCGGACCGCAGTGCGTTCCATCGCCCGCGCACTCGGTGCAGCTTCACGAACAGCGCGGGAAGCGGCGCCTGCGCCGGAACGCGCACGATCCTCCGCAGGCGCGTGGCCTTCACCACCTCGACGCCGGTGGTCCGCGGCGGATCGGCGAGCCACCCGGCGAGCCGCGACCGCAGCTCCCCCTCCAGGCTCGCGTCGGCGCACGCCCATCGGGTCGGCGCGTCGAAGACGCCAGCGCCCTCGTCGCCCACATCGCGGACGTCGAGGTCGGTCGTGGTCGCCGTGCGGGCCATCGTGGGGGGGCGGAAGAGGACGCGGGGCTCCGGAGGAGCGCTTCGGCGGCCTTGCCCGGGACGCTCTCAGGTCGGCCGCGTCGCCGTCTCGGCCGCCGGTAGGAGCCGCCGATAGAGATCGTCGATCCTGCGCACCATGGTGGAGCGAGTCCAGCGCGCTCGGACCTCCTCGGCGGCGGCGGCTCCCAGGCGTGCGCGGAGCGCGCGATCCGCGCGGAGCCGCTCGACGGCGGCGTCGAGACCGTCGGGCGTCCCGTCGAAGACGAGCCCCGTCTCCCCGTGCCGCACGATCTCCGGGAGCATCCCGACGTTCGCCACCACGACCGGGAGACCCACGCCCATCGCCTCCTTCACGGCGCGGCAGGTCCCATCGGTGCCGGGGACCATGTAGGCCTTCACGTCGAAGGTCCGCAGGGCCGCCACGTACTCGTCCACCCGCAGGACCCCGGGGAAGAGGACGCGATCGCCGATCCCCATGGCCGCCGCGGGATCGCGCGCGACGACCTTCTGGTTCGTGCCGCCGCCGAGGATCACGACGCGCGCCGATGCGTCGCGGGCGCAGAGCCGTCGCGCCGCCTCGAGGAACACGTCGAACCTCCGCTTCGCCTGGACCCGCGCGACGATCCCGAGGACGAAGGCGTCCCGGGGGATGCCGAGCTTCTCCCGCGCGTCGGGGACCGGACGCTTCGCGTCGAAGCGGTCGGTGTCGATGGCGGGCTCGATCACGTGCGCGCGGGCGAGATCCACGACCCCCGCCGAGCGCACGGCCTCGAGGGCCCCTTCGCAGGAGAGCACGAGCGCGTCCGTCGCACGGCGCAGGCAGAAGCGCTCGCGCGCGTCGGTGGCGGGGCCCGTGGGCTCGTAGGTGCTCCGCACGATCGGTACGCGACGACGCGCGATCTTGCGGGCGAAGGCCGCCACGAGGTGATCGCTGCGCAGGTGGCAATGCACGAGGTCCGGCGGATCCTCGCGGTAGATCCGCGAGAGGCGGATCGCGTCGCGCACGAGCGCCGTCGGCTCCAGATGCTTCGCGAGCTCGAAGCCGGGGATCCGCTGGAGACCGCGGCGCTCCGCCTGCCGCGTGAAGTGGTCGTCGCCTCCACGCTGGCGGCCGAAGGCGATGCGGACGCGGTGTCCCGCTGCCTGCTGGCTCTCGGCCAGATGGACCGCCAGCTCCGTGGGGCCGGTCCACTTCCAGTTCCCGAACAGGTGGAGGATGTCGGACATCGGTCGTGCCTCGGAGGAGGATATCCCGCGCCTCCCCGCGGACGCGCACGTTCCTCGGCGCCGGGACACCGGGCACGGTCCGCTTCCGTGGGCGGGCTCGGAGCGCCATGCTGGTCCGATGGACCGCATCGCGATCCTCGGCGCCGGCGACCTCGGGCGCTCGATCCGCGCCTACGTGGAGGATCGAGGCGACGCCCGCCTCGTGGGCTGGCTCGACGACGGGCAGGCTCGCGGATCGGAGGCCCACGGTCTCCCCGTCCTCGGCGGCAGCGCCGACGCGCTCGCCCTGCAGCAGGACCGCACCATCGACGGCGTCGCCTTCGCGATCGGCTACCGCGACTTCGAGGCGCGCGCGCGCCTCTTCGAGAGACTCCGGGAGCAGGGCGTCTCCCTTCGCGGCGTCGTCCATCCGACGGCTTGGATCCATCCGTCGGCGCGGATCGGCGCGGGAGTGCACCTCTTCCCGGGCGTCGTGGTCGACCTCGGCGTCGAGCTCGGCGACAACGTGCTCCTCAACACCGGCGTCGTGCTGGCGCACCACGCGCGCGTGGGTGCGCACTGCTACTTCGGCCCCGCGGCGCGGGTGTCGGGCTTCACGGAGATCGGCCCGCGCTGCTTCGTCGGCATCGGCTGCACGGTCATCGAGAAGCTGCGGATCGGAGCCGGTAGCGTGATCGCGGCCGGAGCCGTCGTCGTCGAGGACGTGGAGGCCGACTCCCTCGTCGCGGGCGTCCCCGCCGTCAGGAAGAAGTCGCTGCGGTGAGCGGCGGGACGAGTCAGGCCGCGTGATCCTCGTCACCGGCGCGACCGGCTTCCTCGGGCAGCGGGTCTACGCGGCCCTCGACCCCGCGCGCGGGCGCACGCGCGCGCTCGTCCGCGACGTGGAGAAGCACCGCAGCCTCTTCCCGGGAGCGTCGAAGCCGATCGCGACCGACCTCCTCCGCCTGCGCCGCGGCGACCTCGTGTCCGAGCAGGTGACGCACGTCGTGCACCTCGCCTCTGCCGTCTGGCCCGTCGACCGCGGCGCGCTCGACCGCTACGCCGCGGTGAACGAGGAGGGCACGCGCTGCCTCCTCGGCGCGTTGTCCTCGTCGCGGCTGCGAGGGATCGTGCTCGCGTCGACCCTCGCCGTGCACGGGACGCTGCGCGGAATCGTCGACGAGGAGACCCGGATCCTCCCGGGCGGGCCCTACGCGCGTTCGAAGCATTCGCAGGAATCGCTCGTCGCCGAGTTCGGGAAGCGCCATGGCATCCCCGTGGCGATCCTCCGCTTCAGCTCGATCTACGGCGCCGCCCAGTTCGACGGGACCGTGCTGCCCCGCTTCGTGGAGCGGGCTCTCTCGCGCCAGCCCCTCGTGCTCGACGGCGCGCGCGGCCGCGTGCAGGACTTCCTCTACGTGGAGGACGCGGCCCAGGCGACGCTCGACGCGCTGCGCCTCGAGGCCGACGGCATCTTCTGCATTGCATCGGGGACCTCCACGACCATGCGGAGCCTCGGCGAGGCGGTGATCCACGCGACGGGATCGGCGACGCGGATCTCCGACAAGGAGACCGATCCGCAGGCGCCGCACTTCCGTGTCGACACGGCGAAGGCCGCGCGGGAACTGCGCTGGAGCCCCCGATACGATCTCGAGAGCGGCCTCCGCGCAATGCTCGAAGCCCGCGGCCGCAGCGCGCCGACGCCCCCTTCCTCTCCGGATCACGCCGACGACACGTAGATGCCGAAGCTCCTCGTCACGGGCGTGGGCTCGAACATCGGGCTGGGGATCCTGCGTTCGCTGCGGGCGGCGGCGATCCCCGGCGACGTCGTCGGCACCGACGTCTTCCGCCACGCGGCAGGCTTCGCCTGGTGCGCCGCGGCCGAGACCGTCCCCTTCGCGACGACTGCCGAGTACGTCCCTCGCTTCGTCGAGATCCTCCGCCGCCATCGCGTCGAGCTCGTGCTGATCGGCTCCGAGGTGGAGACGTGGGTCCTCGCGCGGGCGCGCGCGCAGGTGGAGGCGGAGACCGGCGCGCGCATCGTCGTGAACGAGCCGGGCCTCGTCGACCGCTGCAGCGACAAGTGGGGCGTCGTCGAGCTCTTCCGCGACGCGGGCCTCGCGTACCCCGATTCGACGATCCGCATGGACGACCGGAGCGCCTTCGTCGAGAAGCACGGCTACCCCGTGATCCTGAAGCCGCGGCACGGCTGGTCCGCGCGTGGCGTCCAGAGGATCGAGGAGCGGGCCTCCCTCGATTTCTTCGCCGAGCACACGAAGGAACCGATCCTCCAGGAGTACCTGGAGGGAGACGAGTTCACCTGCGCCGTCGTCTTCGACCGATCCGGCGCCTACCGCGACCACGTCGTGATGAAGCGCGATCTGCTGAACGGCACCACGTTCCGCGCCGAGGTCGTCGCGCGCCGCGACGTGGACGACTACGTGCGGGCCTTCGCGAGCCGCCACCGATTCGTCGGGTCCATCAACCTCCAGCTCCGCGTCGTCGCGCGCGGGCCCGTCGCCTTCGAGATCAACCCGCGGTTCTCGGGCACGACCTCCATGCGCATGGGCGCCGGCTTCAACGACGTGGCGGCCGTGGTGCGGAACTTCCTCGACGGCGCTCCCATCGAGCCGATGAAGCCGCGCCGCTGCCGCGTGCTGCGCTACTGGGACGAGCTGGTCGTGGACGAGGACGACCCCCGGTTCCCTCCGGCGCCCTGAGCGCGGGAGCGACGCCATGACCCGCGTCACGGCTTGCGTCCTCACGAAGGACGAGGAGCGGAACCTCCCGGCCTGCCTCGAGAGCCTCCGGTGGGCCGACGCGATCCAGGTGCTCGACTCCGGGAGCACCGATCGAACGATCGAGATCGCGCGCGCCGCCGGCGCGGAGGTCCTCGACCGCCCCTGGTCGGGCTTCCACGACCAGCGGGTGCACCAATTCGCGCTGCCGAGGACCGACTGGCTCTTCTGGCTCGACGCCGACGAGCGATGCACGCCCGAGCTGCAATCGGAGGTGCGCCGCCTGCTCGCGTCGGAGCCGACGCGGAAGGGCTACACGGCTCCGCGGCTCAGCCATTTCCTCGGCTCCCCGATCCGGCACTGCGGCTGGTACCCCGACCGGATGCCGCGCCTCTTCCGCAAGGACGCGTGGCACTTCGACCGCCCGGGGATCCACGCCAAGATCGAGATCGAGGGCGGCGCTGGCGAGCTGCGCGCGGAGATCCTCCACTACCCCTACGAGTCGCTCGAGGGCTTCTACCGGAAGATGGCCGCCTACTCCGTCGAATCGGCGGCGGGGAAGTTCGCCGCGGGCAAGCGCTGCGGGCTCCTCACGGCGCTCGCGCTGGGTCCCGCTCGGTTCCTGAAGATGTACCTGCTGCAGGGCGGTCTGCTCGACGGGCGAGCCGGGCTCCAGGTCTCCTGGCTCGGCGGCGTGAGCGACACGATGCGCTACCTCGAGCTCCACCGGCGCACGCGCGAGGCGCGCGCCGGCGCCCGACGCTGAGCATCGCGCGCGGGGCGATCCCCTCCGGGAACGACGCGGCGCCGTGACTCGAGGCGAGCCACGGCGCCGGTCGCGCCGAAGGGTCCCGGACGTCTACTTCTTCAGAGCGTCGTGGACGCGGCCCACCATGTCGGGGCCGGGCTTGAGGGTCTTCGCGTTCTTCGCGGTCCACTTGGCCGGGCAGGCCTCCGTGGGCGCCTTCGCGAGGTGGACGTTCGCCTGGAGCTTGCGCAGCAGCTCCTCCATGTTCCGGCCGACGTTCAGGAAGTTGACCTCGGCGCTCGCGAGGGTTCCCTCGGGGCTGATGAGGAACGAGCCGCGGAGCGCGAGGCCCGTGTTCTCCATGTAGACGCCGAGCATCCGCGCGAGCGCACCCGTCTTGTCCGCGCCCATGAGGTACTTCACGTTCGCGAGCTCCTTCTCCTCGCGCTGCCAGGCGAGGTGCGTGAACTTCGTGTCCGTGCTGACCGAGACCACCTCCGCGCCGAGCTTCTTGAACTCGTCGTAGACGTCGGCCATCGCCGAGAACTCGGTGGCGCAGACGAAGGTGTAGTCAGCCGGATAGAAGAACAGGACGGTCCACTTGCCGGCCTTCCGAGCGGCTTCGAGGGTGAACTCGCCGAAGGTCTTCTCGACCGGGTTGTACGTCTCGAGCTTGAAGTCGGGGACCTTCTGGCCCACCTGGATCGGGGTCGTGGTCTCGGGCATGTTTCGGGGTAAGGAGGGAAGCGATTGGAATGGGAGGGACGCTCGCGGCCCCTTCGAGGGCGATGAGCGGCCGAAGAGCGTACGCGGCGGGGCGCCTGCTTCCTACCCGCGCCTCGCTCGAGGAGCGGGTATCAGGCGCCGACGCCGAGCCGCCGCGGAACCTCGGCGGCCGCGACGCCCAGCACGGCGAAGAGCTCCGCGATCATCTCGTCCACCTGTGCGTCGGTCATGCGCGTGAAGAGCGGCAGCCGCACCATGTGGTCGGTCACCCAGCGGGCGTTCGCGCAGGGCGGCTCGCCCGGCGCACGGAACCGAGCGCCATAGGGAGAGTCGTCGAGCGGGTAGTAGTGGAGCATCGCCTGGATCCCGCGCTCCCGGAGCCCGTCGAGGATCGCGTCGCGCAGCGCCTCGTCCCGGGCGAAGAGGTAGGCGATGTGGGCGTTCGGCCGCGAGTCGGCGGGGACGTGCGGCCTCGTGACGAGGCCGCGGCGCACGAGGGGCTCGACGGCGCCGAGGATCCGGTCGAAGAGGGCGAGCCGCCTCGGCTGGATCTCCTCGATCTTCGCGAGCTGCGCCGAGAGGAGCGCCATGACGAGCTCGCTCGGGATGAAGGACGAGCCCGTGTCGCGCCAGGTGTACTTGTCCACCTCGCCGCGGAGGAACTGCGCGCGGTCGGTGCCCTTCTCGCGGAGCACCTCGGCGCGGCGCGCGAGCGCGTCGTCGTTCGTGACGAGGGCGCCGCCCTCTCCCGCCGCCAGGTTCTTGGTACCGTGGAACGAGAAGCAGCCGATGTCGCCGAGGGTGCCGAGCCGACGGCCCCGGTACGTGGAGTCGAAGGCCTGGGCGGCGTCCTCCACCACGCGCACGCCGCGCTTCCGCGCGACCGCGAGCAGCTCGTCCATGTCGGCGGCGATGCCGGCGTAGTGGACCGGAATCACCGCCTTCGTGCGCGGCCCGATGCGCCGCTCGAAGTCGGCGACGTCGATGTTCAGGTTGTCCTTCCGCACGTCGCAGAAGACGACCTTCGCGAACTGCCGGACGACGCAGGTGGCGGAGCTCGCGAAGGTGTAGGAGGGCACGATCACCTCGTCGCCCTCTTTCACGTCGAGGACCATCATCGCGAGCTCGAGGGCGTGGGTGCAGGAGGTGGTGACGAGCGCGTGCCGCGCCCCCGTTCGCGCGCGGATGGCCGCCTCGCACTGCTTCCCGTAGCGCCCGCCTCCCTGCAGGTGTCCGCCGCGCAGGCACTCGATCACGGCGCGCTCGTCGCGCTCGTCGAGATAGGGCTCGTGGTACGGGATGCGGAAGGCCGGGGACGCGCTCGCCATCGCGGCAAGGCTACCAGCCGCTCCGGGGACTTCGAACGGCTCGGGGGAACCGTCGCGAGGCCGTATCGTGGGCCGCCCATGGGAATCCACGCTCTCCGCACGAAGCTCCTCGCACTCCTTCTCGCGGCCCTCCTGCCCTCGATCCTCGCCTGCGCGAGCGCGACGGAGACGCCTTCCTCCGCGGCGCGCGAAGGCGACTCCCTGTCGGCATTCCTCGAGCGCTACGGCCTCGAGTACCAGCGTCTCTCGACGGCGTCGGCCGAGGCCGAATGGGCGTCGAACACGCGCATCGTCGAGGGCGACGACAGCAATGCGCGCCGCACGCGCGCCACGAAGGAGGCGCTCGCGGCCTTCACGGGGAGCGTGGCGAACATCGAGACCGCGAAGCGGCACCTCGCGGCGCCCGAGAAGCTCACGGAGCTGCAGCGCCTGCAGCTCGAGAAGATCCTCCTGCGCGCCGGCGACAATCCGCAGACCGTCCCCGACCTCGTGAAGGAGCGCATCGCCGCCGAGACCGCCCAGACGGAGGCGCTCTACGGATTCGTCTACCGGCTCGAGGGCGAGGAGGTCTCCGCCAACCGGATCGACGAAGCGCTGCGCTCGGAGAAGGACCTCGCGCGGCGTCGCGTCGTCTGGGAGACCTCCAAGCAGGTGGGCACCGCGTTGCGGCCCGGGCTCGCCGAGCTGCAGCGGCTGCGCAACGGCGTCGTGCGGGCGCTCGGCTACCGCGACTTCTTCGCCTACCAGGTGGCCGACTACGGCATGACCACCGAGGAGATGGTGGAGTCGCTCCAGAAGATCAACCGCGAGCTGCGGCCGCTCTTCCGCGAGCTCCACACCTGGGCGCGCTACACGCTGGCGGAGCGTTTCGGCGAGCCGGTGCCGGAGCTCCTCCCGGCCCACTGGCTCCCGAACCGCTGGGGGCAGGACTGGGGCGCGCTCGTCGACGTGGAGGGGCTCGACCTGGACGGCGCGCTCGCGAAGAAATCTCCCGAGTGGCTCGTCCAGCAGGCCGAGCGCTTCTACGTGAGCCTCGGGATGCCGCCGCTCCCAGCGGTCTTTTGGGAGCGCTCCGATCTCTACCCGCTCCCGGCCGGCGCCGCGTGGAAGAAGAACAACCACGCCTCCGCTTGGCACATGGACTACGACCGCGACGTCCGCTCGCTCATGAGCGTCGAGGCGAACACCGAGTGGTACGAGACGACGCACCACGAGCTCGGACACATCGAGTACTACCTGCTCTACTCGCGGCCCGAGGTGCCGGTCGTCCTGCGGGAGGGCGCGAACCGCGCGTTCCACGAGGCCATGGGCTCGCTCATGGGGCTCGCCGCGATGCAGCCGCGCTTCGTCGAGGCGATCGGCCTCGTGGCGCCGGGCGGCGCACGCCCCGACCCGATGCAGCAGCTCCTGAAGGAGGCCCTCAACTACGTCGTCTTCATCCCCTGGTCGACGGGCACCATGACCTTCTTCGAGAAGGAGCTCTACGCCGACGAGCTGCCGCAGGAGCGGTGGAACGCGCGCTGGTGGGAGCTCGCCGGGAAGTACCAGGGGATCGCGCCGCCGGCGCCGCGCGGCGAGGAGTGGTGCGACGCCGCCACCAAGACCCACGTGAACGACGATCCGGCGCAGTACTACGACTACGCCCTCTCCTTCGTGCTTCTCTTCCAGCTCCACGACCACGTCGCGCGCACGATCCTCCACGAGGATCCTCGCGACACGAACTACTTCGGCCGGAAGGACGTGGGCGCGTTCCTCTCCTCGATCATGGCGCCCGGCGCGAGCGTCGACTGGCGGAAGATGCTGCGCGAGAAGACCGGGAGCGACCTCTCGGCGCGCGCCATGCTCGACTACTTCGAGCCGCTGCGCGTCTGGCTCGTCCAGCAGAACGCCGGACGCACGCACACGCTGCCGGGGCTCTGAGCAAGACCGGGAAGAAGACTCCGCGCCGGCCCTTCCCGAAACGCAGCGGGCCCCGAGGCGCCTCGGGGCCCGCCCTGCGGCGTCTCCGCCGCGTCTCACATGCCCTGGACCTTCGGCGCGAACTTGTAGCCGAGGAACACGACGGTGAATCCGATGGCGAGGACCATCGGCACGTAGATCATCGGCTCGCCGATCCAGGCCGCGAAGTGCTGGCTCAGCATCGACGCGACGAGCGGCACCGACAGGTAGGTGTTCACCTTCGACGCGAGGGTCGCCTTCTTCGCGAGCGCGGGATCGGGCGCGACGCCGTCGCGGATCGCCGGAATGATCTTCCTCTGGGCGGGCCAGATGATCATCCAGACGTTGTAGGCCATGACCGTTCCGAACACGACGCCGACGAGGATCCACCAGCCGCGGCCGGAGATGCCGTTCGCCGAGTCGAGGCCGACCCAGAAGTACTTGTTCATCATGTACACCACCGCGAACAGGCCGAGACCCGTCACGAAGGTGAACAGCGCGGCCCACCGGAACCAGAACAGGGCCCGGGGCATGAGCTGCGGAACGACGATCTTCTTCGTGGCCGCGTCGAGCTTCGCCGCGAAGCTGCCGTTGATGAAGTTGAAGAAGTACAGGAGGCCGATCCAGAAGATGCCGGCCACGACGTGGATCCAGCGGAGGAACGACTCGATCCAGACGGAGCCGTTGCCGGATCCGCCGCCGTCGAGGGAGAGTTGCATCAGGTTCGAGAGCATTCGGTCGCCTCTTCCCGTTCAAAGCGGGGTGGACGTGGGGGAATCGACGGATCGGTACGCCCTGCTCCCATGCGGCGCGGGGCTGCGCCGCGCCGCAACGACCACGGTGCCGGGCTCCGTCGATCGAGGGTAGGGAGACCCCGGGGAGCCTTCAACTGCGGGGCCCTGGCGGCCCGGCGCCGCGATCTCAGCGGTCGCCGCTCGAGCGCATGCGCCGGTCGACGACCGCGACGAGCACGGCCACGGCGAGGGCGAGGGCTCCGATCACGACGTATCCCTGCGCGAAGAGCACGGCCGCCGCCGCCGCGAACAGCAGCACGCGAACGAGGCCGGGCCGCCGCGGCCCCGGACGCTCGCCCTCAGGCGTCGTCGTCACGGCGCCGAGCCCGCGGCGCGCTCGATCGCCGCCTCGAAGGCCGCGCGGTCGGCGTCCTCGACGATCTCGCCGGAGTGCGTCCAGATCCGCGTTCCGTCGGCCGCCAGCACGTAGGTCTGCGGCACGACCTCCCACTGCAGCGCGAGCCGGCCGAAGACGGCGCGCGGATCCGGCGGGGCGAGCACCGTCGGGAAGCTCGCCCCCGCCGCGCGCCGCGCCTCGTCGACGGTCGCGCACACTTGCTCCTCCGGCCGCGCGTCCGTGAACCGATCCCAGGAGACGCCGAGGAAGCGCACGCGCGCGTGATGCCGCGCGGCGACGCGCGCGAGGTAGGGAAGCTCCTCGACGCAGGGCTCGCACCAGGTGGCCCAGTGGTTCACGACGAGGGGACGGCCGCCCGTCGACGTCGCGGCGGCGAGCGCCTCCACGTCGGCGGCGGCGGTCGTCGGCACGACGGAGGGGGCACCGGACCTCGCCGGCGCGAGCGCGGGCGGCGGAGTCCGCGCCGCGACGGGCGGCGCGGCGCTCCGGGCCGGAAGCGCCGTCGCGGGAGACGCCGACGCAGGAGACGCCGACGCCGGCCGCGCGCGCCGCCCCAGCAGGTAGCCGATCACGCCGCCGATGGTGAAGGGGATCGACGCGAGCCCCGCCAGGATGGCGAAGATCTGCAGGTCCGAGGGCATGGCCGCGAAGCCTGGACTCTCGCGCGCGCCGCCGCAACGCCGCCGCGCGGAAGAGCGGTGCCCCCGCCCCGTCCGGACCATCGCGTGTGGTTGGCTGCCCGTGGCAGAAGTGCTCCGCAGAGCGAGCGCGAAGAATCGTCGTTCGGCGCAAGGCGCGCGGCGCGGGCGTAACAGGAGGTTTCGGTGAGGACGCGCAACGCCGCGCCGGACGACGAGGCTCGTAGCTCTGCTCGGATGACTTCTGCCACGGGCAGTTAGACTGGGCGGTCCGCCTCGGTCCGAGACCAGCGAGCAAGGCCTCCATGCGCATCTTCGAGCCCCACATCCACATGTTCTCCCGCGTCACCGACGACTACGACGCCATGGCGCTCGCCGGCGTCCGTGTCTGCGTGGAGCCGGCGTTCTGGCTGGGGCAGCCGCGGACGCACGTGGGGACGTTCCTCGACTACTTCGATTCGATCCTCGAGTTCGAGCGCGGCCGCGCCGCGGCGCACGGCGTCGACCACTACTCGACGATCGCGCTCAATCCGAAGGAGGCGAACGACGCGCGCGTGTGCGACGGCGTGCTCGAGGCGCTCCCCCGCTATCTCGACCACCCCCGGTGCGTGGCCGTCGGCGAGGTGGGCTTCGACAGCAACACGCCCGCCGAGGAGCGGGCTCTCCGCGTCCAGATCGAGCTCGCCGTGAAGCACCGCCTGCCGGTGATGGTCCACACGCCGCACCGCGACAAGCGACGCGGCACCGACTGGACGATCCGCGTGCTGCAGGAGATGGGGTTCCCGCCCTCGAAGTGCGTGATCGACCACTCCACCGAGGAAACGACGAAGACGATCCTCGACGCCGGCTTCTGGGCCGGGCACACGGTCTACCCGAAGACGAAGCTCTCGGCGGAGCGCTTCGCGAACCTCGTCGACGAGTTCGGCGCCGAGCGGATGATGGTGAACTCGAGCGCCGACTGGGGCGCCGCCGATCCGCTCTCGGTGCCGAAGGTGGTCCTGGAGCTCCGACGGCGCGGCCACTCGGACGCGACGATCGAGCGCATCGTCTGGAGCAACCCGATCGCCCTCTTCGGGCAGAGCGGCCGTCTCCAGATCGCTCCCGAAGGGGCCGTCGCGTCGAGCGAGGCGCGACCCAAGGGCGGCACGTTGTCGTCCAATACGTCGTCCAAGACGTCGTCCGAGACGTCGTCCGAGACGTCGTCCAAGGCGGCGCCCAAGACGAAGCCCGCGGCCGCGGCGGCCTCGAGCGCTCGGGCGTCCTCCGGAGCACGGAGCCGGCGCGCGGCGGCGGACCTCCCGCGCAAGCGCGGCTGACGTCGCGAGCAGGTACGCGTGCCTGCGTGACCTGCATGGCACGCGTCGCACGCGTGCTCCGCGCGTCTCCCGGCCGAGCTACTCGGCCTTGTCGCCCCCGGAGTCGTCCTTCTTGTCGCCCGGGCGTCCGCCCTCTTCCTCGTCCTGCAGGGCGTCGCGGAAGTTGAACTGGCCCCGCTTGTAGGGCTTCAGCCGATCCTTCGGCCGCTCGTGGAAGGTCTTGCGGTCCGAGACGCTCTGGCTCGGCGGACCGAAGTTCCTCCCCGCGGGCGGCTTCGCCCCCGCCGACGTCGATCCGGTGGAGCCTCCGCCCCCGCCGGCGCCCGAGGGGCCGCGCGGGCCGGAGGAGCTCGCGGCCGGTCTCGGACCGCTCGGCCGGGGACCGGCGCCGGGTCCCGATCGCGCCTTCGGATCGCTCTCCTGGACGATGATGTTCCGGTTCGACAGAGCCTTGCCGTTCATGTCGGCGATGGCCTTCACGGCGGCGTCGTCCTCCATGTCGACGAAGCCGAACCCGCGGCTCTCGCCGGTCTCTCGGTTCTTCGCGATCGAGCAGCGATGAACCGGCCCGAACACCTCGAAGGCGGCCCGCAGCTCTTCCTCCGACGTCGTGAAGGAAAGATTGCGGATAAAGAGTGTCTTCATCCTCGGAAACGCGGCTCCAGCAGCGGCACTCGGAGTCTCCTCACGAGAGGGAATTGGGATCGGGCGTCAGGGCTTCGGGGCTTCGATGAGTCGCGACCGGTTTCGCGGTGCGGCGGAGTCGCACCCTTCGCGTCGTGCGGGAAGGGCTCTCGCTCGCGTTCGCCACGGTCCCGGATCGGACTTGGGAAGGAATTCATCGGGCCGATACCCGCGTTCACCTTAGTGCCCCACGCGGGGCCAGTGCAACGACGGAGGAGACCCGATGGACGATCGTCGCACGCGTGCGGGACCGAGGAAACCGAGGGGTTCCGGCCGTGGGCGACCCGTCTACACTGACCCCGTCCTCGGACGTCCTTCGCAACGATCACCGCGCCCCGATCCGAGGGGGCGAACGGAGATCGCGAAAGATCCGCTCCGAGGTCTCTCCCGAAACGCCCGATGCAGGGAGCGTGGCGGGACACCTGCGAATCCGAGCGGGAGATCCCAGGGCCGGGATCCGAGCCGCGGGCCGAGCGGCCCTCATGGAGGGTCGCTGGTCTCGTTGCGTCGGGCAGCGCACTGGGCGTCGCGAGGATCGTTCGGTCGTCCGCTCGCGCGCGCCCTGCGAGGGACTCCGCTCCGCCGGTCTCCGCTTGACCCGACCCGCGACGACGACCTTCCTGCGAACCTGCCTGCGCGCCGCGTCCCCCGCGGCGGCGGCACTCGTCCTGGTGGGATCGGTGGGCTTCGCCCAGTACGACACGGTCTCCCGGGAGAGCTCGCAGCTCGCGCGGTTCGACGATTGGTTCCGGCTCTACCGCGACGGCCGCATCGTCTTCGGAGACGTGCCCGGCAAGGTGCCTGCGGGGAGCCGCGCCGACTCGCTCGAGGGCGCGAGCGAGTTCCAGCGAGCGCTGTCGGCGTGCCTCAGCAGCCCCGGTCGCGGCGCGACCGATCGGCTCCTCTCCCTGGCGTCGTTCCGATTCCATCCCGACCCGTCCGTCGAGGCCATTCGCAACGCTCCCCAGGCGCCCGAGCGCGTGCGGGAGGCGGCGCTGCGCGCGCTCGTCGCCGTCGCCGATCCCGAGACGCTCCAGTTCCTCGCGCGCGAGATCCTGATGGAGCGGAGGAGGACTCCGCCCGAGAAGCGGGTCGCCGCGGCACGCGTCCTCGGCGAGAGGAAGGACGCCTCCACGCTGCTGGCGCTCTACTCCGCGACGAGCGATCCCGACGCCGGCGTCCGGGAGTCGGCGATCTCCGCCGCGATCCGCGTCGGGGGCCCGAAGGCGTCGCGACTCCTCGGATGGCTCTCGGATCCGTCGGCGCCCATTCGCGGCCGCGTGCTCGACGCCGTGGGCTCGGCGCTCGCCGACGTGGAGGACGCCAACGCGCGCACGCCCCTCCTCGACGCCGTGCTCGCGCGGCTCGGCGACGACGACTGGCGCATCCGCGATCGAGCCGCCGAGATCCTCGGCGCCCATCCGTCGCGGGAGGCGGTCCCGGCCCTGATCGCCGCCCTCGAGGCCGAGCACCTGCGCATCGGCCAGGGCACCGGACGCAAGCGGCTCCTGCACCGATTCGGGGAGACGCTGGCGACGATCACGGGCATCGACATCCCGGCGCTCGACGCCGGTCGCTGGCGCGTCTGGTGGGACGCGGCGGGCCATCGCTTCCGCATCGGAGACGAGGTGACGGGGCGGCCTCGGACGCGCGCCGACGGCGCCACCTACTTCTCGATCCCGATCCGCAGCGACCGGATGGTCTTCCTCGTGGACGTCTCCGGGTCGATGAACGACGACTACGGCGCACCGCCCCTCACGACGGGGAAGCAGGATCCCGTGATCGTCCAGCCGGCATCGCCGGGCCGCTGGACGAAGATCGAGCGCGTGAAGAACGAGCTCCTGCGCGTGATTCGCGGCTTGGAGGAGCGCGACCAGTTCCAGATCGTCGCCTTCTCCGACGAGGTGTCGGCCGCGTTCCCCTGCCTCACGGCCGCGACGCGGGCCCACAAGAAGTCGGCCGAGAAGTTCGTCCTCGGGCTGCGGGCGGGCGGCGGCACGGGGCTCTACGACGCGCTCGCGACCTCGCTGCCCCTCGACGCCGCCTGCGCCGCCAGCCCCGCCGGTGAGCCGGACACGCTCTTCGTGCTGAGCGACGGCAAGCCGACCGTGGGCCGCGTGACCGACCCCTGGGAGATCGCGCGCATCACGACCTCCGCGAACGACACGAGCCGGATGGAGATCCACACGCTCTACCTCGGCCCCGAGGGCGACGGACCGGCGCAGTTCCTCGTGCAGCTCGCCCGGCGCAACGGCGGCATCTTCCGCCGGATCCCCGAGCACTGACCTGCCCGCCCGAAGGGAATCAGAGCCGCCGCGCGCGCGCGAGCCGCCGGAGCACTTCGGCTCCGGTGCACGCCGATCCCGGCGGAACGCAGAGGACGCGCGGCGACGGCGGACCCCAGACGCGAGCATCCGACGCGACGAAGCGCACGACGCCCGGAAGACCGGTCCAGGCCGCCAGGTGCGCGATGCCGCTGTCGTTCGACACGAAGCCGGAGGCCGCGGCGAGCCTCTCCGCGAGCGCGGTGAGCGGCAGGCCGCGCCACGCGGCGTCCTCCGGTGCCTCCCTCGCGCGCCACTCGGAGACCGCCGCGTCGTCGGCCTCGCCCGCAACGAGAGCGACGCGCATCCCGGCGGCGCGCGCGGCGCGCGCGACCTCGGCGAACCACGCGATGGGGGCGCGCTTGCGCGGCGAGCCGGCGCCGGGAGCGATCGCGATCCAGGGCGCGCCCGCCGCGGGCACCGCCTCGCAGGGCGCGCCGACCCATGGGGGAGCCTCGGGGAACCCGGCGGCGTCGAGGTAGAAGCGCGCCGCGGAGCGCGTCTCTCCGGCCGGCGGCAGCGCGGGGATTCGGCGGCGGGGCGGCAGACCGAGGGACCGACCCTCGGACTCCGGGAGGTCCGCGCGGTCGAGGTCGTAGAGCAGGCCGACGCCGCCGAGCGCCCGCCGGAGCCTGGGGTCGGCGCGCACGCCGGCGGCGCCGAGCGTCCACCAGCCGATCGCGTCGGGCGAGAGCACGCGGTGGCAGAGTCCCGCGCGGCGCGCCAGCTCGAGGACGTCGGTGCGCCCGATGGCGACCACGCGCGACGCGGGATGCCGCCGGCGGATCGCCGCGAGCAGCGGGAAGAGCACGATCGTGTCCCCCATGGCGCCGATCCGGACGAGGGCGATCCGGCTCGGGGAGGAGCCACCAGGAAGCTCCTCGGGGGCTCGTTGCGGACGTCGCACGGAGCCATCGTCGCGCGCCCCTCGACACGAGGGAATCGGCATGCCCGCGGGCAGCGCGCCCCGGCTGTTGATCGCCTCGGCGGCCTGCATACACTCGTCTCGCTCCGATCCTCGCCGAGGGCGTGGCCGCGGCGATCGATTCCGGCGTTCGAGCGTCGAGTTCCGGGCGCGGCCGATCCCGAGGCGCACTTCGGAGGGTTTCCGCGCTTCAGCCTGCCCCTCTCACTGCCCCGGTTCCGTGCGCGTCGACGGGTGTCCGATCGACGGGGCTCCGAGCGTTCCGCCGCGCGGCACCGGCTCCCGCCGGGTCGCACCGTCCCCACTCCACCGAGCTGTCTCGAAGTGCTCGCCGAATACGCCCCCCTCCTCCTGATGCTCGCGCTCGCCGCCGGGTTCACGGCGACGGGCGTCGTCGTGTCGGAGCTGCTGGGTCGCCGGCGCGCGGGAGTGCGGAAGGCGCAGACCTACGAGTGCGGCATGCCGCTGCGCGGAGACGCGCGCGTGCGCATGTCTGTGCACTACTACCTGGTCGCGCTCCTCTTCATCCTCTTCGACGTGGAGGCGGTCTTCCTCGTGCCGTGGGCGGTCCACGCGAAGACGCTCGGCGCGCCTGCGTTCGCCGCCGTGGCGATCTTCCTGTTCGTCCTCGCCGTCGGTCTCGTCTACGAGATGCGCAAGAAGGCCCTCGAATGGGATCGCTGAGCCCCGTCGAGAATCGGGGCGACGGCTTCTTCGCCACGTCGATCGATTCCGTCGTCAACTGGGGACGGAAGAACTCGCTCTGGCCGATGCCGCTCGGGCTCTCCTGCTGCGCCATCGAGATGATGTCGATGGTCGGGCCGCGCTTCGACCTCGCGCGCTTCGGCGCCGAGGCGATGCGCTTCTCGCCGCGCCAATGCGATCTGATGATCGTGGCCGGCACGCTCACCTGGAAGATGGCCCAGGCGGCGCGGACGATCTACGACCAGATGCCCGATCCCAAGTGGGTGATCGCGATGGGCGTCTGCGCCTCCTCCGGCGGCATGTACCGCAACTACGCGGTGGTGCAGGGAGTCGACCTCCTCTTCCCCGTCGACATGTACGTGCCCGGGTGCCCGCCTCGACCGGAGGCCGTCATCGACGCGGTGCTGAAGCTCCAGAAGCGCATCGAGCGCGATCGCGCCTGGTCGCGCGGTCCGCGCCGCGCCATGCCGGCGAATCCCCTCGGACCTCTCGTCGCCCCTCTCGGTGCCAAGGCCTGAGCCCCGCCGCGGCCTCCTCACGAAGCGACCTCCCGACGCCCTTCCGATGGAGTCTTCCGCGAACATGCCCTCCGGGGCCGGCGCCGGTCCCCTTTCCGGCAGCGCCCCCACGGGCGCAGCGGGCAGCGCTCTCCCGGGGAACGATGCGCTGGCCGCGGCCGCGCGGAGGAGGCAGCGCTGCGAGGCGGCGCTGCGGCTCGCCATCGGTACGCCCGAGGGGCCCTACGCGTCCTTCGGCGCGCGCCTCGAGTCGGGGATCGACATGCCGTCCCTCGAGGTCGACGCGGCGCGCGCCCACGAGACGATCGCCGCCCTCCGCAACGACCCGGAGCTCGCCTTCGACCAGCTCAGCTACGTCACCGCCACCGACGAGTGGCCCGACACGCCGCGCTTCCGCGTGATCTGGCTCCTGCAGTCGATCCGCCATCGGTGGCGCGCGCGGGTCCACACGCGCGTCCCGGACTCGGAGACGCCGTCCGTCGAGAGCGTCGTCGACCTGTACCTCGGCGCGGCGTGGATGGAGCGCGAGGTCTGGGACATGTTCGGCATCCGCTTCGACGGACATCCCGACCTGCGGCGGATCCTCATGCCCGAGGGCTACGGCCACCATCCGCTGCGCAAGGACTTCCCGATGGAGGGCATCGTCCCCGATCGGCAGTACCGGGAGTGGGAGCGTGCGTCGCGCGACCTCCCGGAGGACGGCGCGGGCGCGTGACCGTCGAGACCCGGTTCTTCGAGTTCTCGTCCACCGACGATCCGGTGCACGGGGAGCTCATGACGCTCAACTACGGGCCGCAGCATCCGGCGACCCACGGAGTGCTGCGCATCCTCGTCACGCTCGATGGCGAGACGATCGTCGATCTCGATCCGGTCGTCGGCTACCTGCACCGCGGCAAGGAGAAGGAGGCCGAGCACCTCGGCTACCACCGCTGGTTCCCCTTCACCGACCGGCTCGACTACCTGGCGCCGATCCAGAACAACATCGGCTACGCCCTGGCCGTCGAGCAGCTCGCCGGCCTGGCCGTGCCTCCGCGCGCGCAGGCGATCCGGGTGGCGCTGGCGGAGCTGTCGCGGCTCACGGCACACCTCATCTACCTCGGCACGACCGGCATCGACCTCGGCGCGGTGACGGCCTTCTTCCACTGCTTCAAGGATCGAGAGCGGATCTTCGACATCCTCGACCGCATCAGCGGCCACCGGACGAACCCGACCCCGATCCGCTTCGGGGGGGTCCTCTACGACCTGCCGCGGGAGCGCACGGACGAGATCCGCGCCTTCGCGCGCGACTTCTCGTTCTCCGTCGACGAGTACGAGGATCTCCTCACGCGCAACCGCATCTGGTTCGACCGCAACCGCGACGTGGCGACGATCTCCGCGGAGGACGCCGTGCGCCTGAGTCTGACGGGCCCGAACCTCCGCGGCTCCGGCATCGCCCACGACCTCCGGAAGTCCGACCCCTACGACGGCTACGAGCGCTACGACTTCGACGTGCCCGTGGGGACGCGCGGCGATGCCTACGACCGGTATCTCGTGCGCGTGCAGGAGATGCGTGAGTCCGCGCGCATCCTCCTCCAGGCCTGCGACCTCCTCGACGGCGAGCTCGCCGGCGGCGAGATCCTCGCCGAGGACCGCCGCTACGTGCTGCCGCCCCGCAGCCGCGTGCTCGACTCCATGGAGGAGCTGATCTTCCAGTTCAAGGTCGTCACCGACATGCGGCTCCCCGTCGGCGAGTGCTACCGCGCCATCGAGGCGGCGAAGGGAGAACTCGGGTTCCTGATCGTGTCGAAGGGCGAGCGCACCCCGCACCGCATCGGGATCCGCGCCCCCTCCTTCGTGAACCTCCAGGCGCTGCGGCCCATGGCCCGTGGCCGGCTGCTGTCGGACCTCGTCGCGATCATCGGGAGCCTCGACTTCGTGATGGGAGAGTGCGACCGATGAGCACGGGGCTTCCCCTGCCGCGTCCCGCGGCGCCGAAGAACGCGGCATCTCCGGCGGAGACGGCGCCCGATCCGCGGACGTACTTCTCCGCCGAGACCCTCGCGCGCTTCGACGCGCAGGTGGCGCAGGTGCCGGAGGCGCGCGCCGCGCTCATCCCGATCCTGCACCACGCGCAGGCGGAGAAGGGCTGGCTCGCGCGCGAGACGATCCTCGCGGTCGCCGCCTACCTGAAGCTCCCCGCGATCCGCGTCTGGGAGACGGCCACCTTCTACCCCATGTTCCACCGGGCGCCCGTCGGGCGGCACGTGGCGTGGGTCTGCAGGAACATCTCGTGCGACCTGCGCGGAGCGACGGAGATCGTCGGCGCCTTCCGCAGGAAGTGCGGGATCGAGCCCGGCGAGACGACGAGCGACGGACGCCTCACGCTGCTGCTCGCCGAGTGCCTCGGCGGCTGCACGGCGGCGCCGATGATGGACCTCGACGGCGAGTACCACGAGAACCTCACTCCCGAGAGCGTCGAGCGCATCCTCGACGGGCTCTCCTGAGCGCCGCCACCCATGGACACCCCCTACGAGCGCTACCTCCTTCCGCGGATCGAGACGCCCGGCTACGGCGGGACCCTCGAGCAGTACCGCGCCGCCGGCGGCTACGAGGCCCTCGCGAAGGCCCTCACGATGAAGCCCGAGGAGGTGTGCGTCGCCGTGAAGGAGTCGAACCTCCGCGGCCGTGGCGGCGCCGGATTCCCGACGGGCCTGAAGTGGACCTTCATGCCGCCCGCCACCGATCCGCGGCCCCGGTACCTCGCGGTGAACGCCGACGAGTCGGAGCCGGGCACGTGCAAGGACCGCGTGCTGATGGAGCGCGATCCCCACGCCGTGCTCGAGGGCACGCTCATCGGCGCCTACGCGATCCGCGCCGCGGCAGCCTACGTCTACATCCGAGGCGAGTACCACGCGAGCAAGGCGGCGATGGACCGCGCCATCGCGGAAGCGCGCGCCGCGGGAATCGTGGGCAAGGAGCGCGCGTCGAGCGGCCTCGGCGCCGACGTCACGCTGCAGGTCTACACGCACGTGGGAGCGGGCGCCTACATCTGCGGCGAGGAGACGGCGCTCATGGAGTCGCTCGAGGGGAAGCGCGGCCATCCGCGGCCGAAGCCTCCCTTCCCCGCGAACTTCGGCCTCTGGGGCCAGCCCACGACCGTCAACAACGTGGAGACGCTCGCGAACGTCCCGGCGATCCTGCTCCGCGGAGCGCACTGGTTCCTCACGATGGGCAGCAAGGCGTCGCCCGGGAACTTCCTCTGCGGGATCTCCGGCCACGTGAACCGGCCCGGCGTCTACGAGGTGCCCCTCGGGATGCCGGCGAAGCGGATCATCGACGAGCTGGCGGGCGGCGTCTGGAAGGGACGGCGCCTGAAAGCGCTCATCCCCGGCGGCTCCTCCTCCGGCTTCCTGCCGGCGTCCGTCGTCGAGACGCTCACGATGGATCACGACGGCACGAAGGCCGCGGGCTCCATGTTCGGCACGGGAGCGATGGTCGTGCTCGACGAAACCGCCTGCGTCGTCCGCGCCACGAAGGTGCTCTGCCAGTTCTATCACCACGAGACCTGCGGCCAGTGCACCCAGTGCCGCGAGGGCTGCGCCTGGCTCGACCAGATCGTCGGACGGATCGAGAACGGCCAGGGCCAGCCGGACGACGTCGCGACGCTGCTCGCCCTCGCCGACGGCATGCGCGCGAAGACCATCTGCGCGCTCTCCGACGCGGCGGCGATCCCGGTGCAGCTCGCGGTGCAGCACTTCCGCGCGGAGTTCGAGCAGCACATCGCCGAGCACCGCTGCCCCTTCGGGAACCCGCCCATGGAGGTGCACCTCGACGGCATCCACGAGACGGCGCTGCTGGAGAAGGCGAAGACCGTGCACACCGACGTCCTCACGCTGCATGGCGTTCAGCACCGCGACCGCGTGGTGGGAACGGCGCCCCGATGAGCCCCGCGGTGATCCGCGTCACGATCGACGGACTCCCGGTGCAGGTCCCGGAGAAGACGACCGTCTTCGAGGCCGTGCGCGGCCTCGGGAACACGCTGCCGCACTACTGCTACCACCCGGGCATCGGCATCGAGGGGAGCTGCCGCGTGTGCCAGGTGGAGGTGGCGGGGCCCGGGAAGATGCCGCGCCGTCTCGCCATCTCCTGCCGCACCGAGTGCGCCGAGGGGATGGAGGTCTGGACGAACGAGCCCGCGTCCGCCGAGGCGCGGCGGATGGTTCTCGAGTTCCTCCTGAAGAACCACCCGCTCGACTGCCCCATCTGCGACAAGGCGGGCGAGTGCACGCTGCAGAACTTCGCCTTCGACACGGGCCAGGGGCGGTCGCGGTCGCACGAGGCGCGCCGCGCGCTCCGCAAGCGCGTCGATCTCGGCGAGGTGATCCTGTTCGACGAGGAGCGCTGCATCCTCTGCACGCGCTGCGTGCGGCTCCAGGACACGGTCCTGCAGGACCCGCAGCTCGGCGTCGTGAACCGCGGCCCCGACTCCGTCGTCGGCACGCTGCCGGGGGCCCCGGGGAACGCCACCGCGACCGGCGACACGCCCCTCCACGGCAACTACCAGGGCAACCTGGCGGACGTCTGCCCCGTCGGCGCGCTCACGCTGAAGAAGTTCCGCTTCCGCGCGCGCGCGTGGCAGCTGCGCGCGACGCCGTCCGTCTGCGGCGCCTGCTCGCGCGGATGCAACATCCACGTGGAGACCTTCCGCGGAGCGATCCAGCGGATCCGCCCGCGCCATCACGCGGACGTGAACCAGCATTGGATGTGCGACATCGGCCGCTTCGGCTACGACGACGCGAACGACACGACGGGCCGGCTGTCGGTGCCGCTGCTGCGGCGCGACGGGCGGCTCGCCGAGACGAGCCACGAGTCGGGTCTCGCGGAGGCGGGGAAGCTCCTCAAGGCGGCCGCGGGTCCCGAGCTGCTCGCGCTCGCGTCGCCCTTCCTCACGAACGAGGAGGGCGCGGCCTTCCTCGACCTCTGCAAGACGCTCGGCACGACGGCGCGATTCGTCGCCCCGGAGACCGGCGGTCCCGACGAGCTGCTCCACACGGGGGATCCCTGCGCCAACCGCCGCGGACTCACGGAGGCCGGGCTCGCTCCCGTCGCGCCCGAGGAGGCGGCGCGTCTCGCGGCCTCCGCGAAGGCGTGCCTCCTCGCCGGCGAGAAGACGATCGACGCCCTGCGGACGGCGCCGGCATCGGCCGCGCCGGCCGACAGGACGGCGTTCCTCGACGACGCGAAGCGCCCGGCGATCGTCCTCGAGCGGCGCGCGGTCGACCGCGCCGCCGTCGCCGTCTGCCTCCCGGCCCTCGGCGCCTTCGAGAAGTCGGGCACGTGGACGAACGTGCAGGGCCTCGCGCAGACCGTGCGGCGCGCGCTGCAGCCGCCTCCGGGAGCCCTTGCCGACCACGAGACGCTGGCGCGCCTGAGGGCGGCCGTGCTCGCGTCGGGCCATGGCGAGAAGGGCGGACACGCCAAGAAGGGCCACGCCGGTGCGGGCGCCGAGAAGAGCTGATGGAACTCCCGCAGCTCCTCTCGATGCTGCTCCTGTCGGCGGGCGCCCTCGTCGTCGCCCTCTCCGTCGCCGGCGCCATGTCCCTCGCGGAACGGCGGGTCTCCGCGTGGATGCAGTACCGCATCGGGCCGAACCGCGTCGGTCCCCTCGGTCTCCTCCAGCCGCTCGCCGACGGGATCAAGTTCATCTTCAAGGAAGAGGTCGTCCCCGATGGCGCGCGGCCGTTCCTCTTCCGCCTGGCCCCGGTGCTCGCCGCGACCCCCGCGCTGCTGGTCTTCGCGCTCGTGCCCTTCTCCGTGGCTCCCGTCGCGATCCCCGGCACGGGGGTCGAGCGGCCCCTCGTCGCCGCCGACGTCCCGCTCGGCCTCCTCTACTTCGCCGCCATCGGATCCATGGGCGTCTACGGCGTGATCCTCGGCGGCTGGTCGAGCAACAACAAGTTCTCGCTGATCGGCAGCCTGCGCAGCACCGCGCAGATGATCTCCTACGAGCTGCCGATGTTCCTCGCCCTCGCGACGGCGATGCTCATGAGCGGGAGCCTCTCGCTCACGGAGATCTGCCGGAGGCAGGACGAGTCGGGCTGGAACGTCTTCTTCATGCCCTGGGGCCTTCCGCTCGGGCCGCTCGCGTTCCTGATCTTCCTCGTGACGATGTTCGCGGAGACGAACCGCCACCCCTTCGACTTCGCGGAGTGCGAGCCGGAGCTCGTCGGCGGCTTCCACACCGAGTACTCGTCGATGAAGTTCGCGCTGTTCTTCATCGGCGAGTACGCGGCGATGTTCGCCATGTCGGCCATGATGACGACGCTGTTCCTCGGCGGACCCGACCTGCCCTTCGTCGCCGTCGACGCGATGCCGGTGTGGCTCTCCCTCCTCGCCTTCGCCGCGAAGACGGGCGCCTTCCTCTTCCTCTACCTCTGGGTGCGCTGGTCGCTCCCGCGCTTCCGGTACGACCAGCTCATGGATCTCGGCTGGCGCAAGCTCCTGCCCCTCTCCCTCGTCGTCTTCACGGCGACCGGCGCCGTCGTCGCGCTGCGGTGAGCCGAGCCGCGGATCCACCGGCCTCCCGATCTCGATGCCCGTCCCCTCCCGACCCCTCACGCTCTTCGAGCGGCTCTACTTGCCGCTGCTGAAGGGCATGGTCCTCACGTTCCGGGTGATGTTCCGCAAGCACGTCGTCCGGCGGTATCCGGAGGACCCGATCCCGCGCACGTCGCTCACGCGCGGACAGCCGCGCCTCGCCCAGAACGGCGACGGCACCGTACGCTGCGTCGCCTGCGGGCTCTGCGAGTTCGTGTGCCCCGCCTACGCGATCACGATCCACGGCGGCGAGACCGACCGCTTCATCGAGCGCGAGCCGGAGCAGTTCCAGATCGACATGCTCCGCTGCATCCTCTGCGGCTTCTGCGAGGAGGTGTGCCCGAAGGAAGCGATCTTCATGAGCGACCAGCTCGAGTACGCGGGACCCACGCGCGCCGAGCACGTCCTCGACAAGGGCCAGCTCCTCATGCCCATCGAGCGCCTGCGCCCGCGGATCGAGCTGAACAACTCGATCTACAACCGCTGGCGGAAGACGCCGCCCTCGATGGATCCCAAGGGGAACCCGGCGGGACACGCCTGCCCGCCGGTGCCCGTCGGCGTGCCCGAGACCGATCCGTCGCGGCGGGAGCCGCCGAGCCTGGGATCCGCGAGCCGGGAAGCGCCGAGCGGAGGGCCGCCGGCCTGAGCGTCGCGCGCGCGACCTTCGCGCCCGGAACCATGGACCTCACCACCCCCGATCTCCTCGGCTACGTGTTCGGCGCCGGCGCCCTCGCCGCGGCCCTGAACGTCGTGACACGCCGCGACGCGGTGGTGGCGGCGATGTTCCTCGTGCTGACGTTCTTCTGCCTCTCGGGGATCTACCTGCTGCTCGGCTTCCCGTTCCTCGCCGCCGTGCAGGTGCTCGTGTACGCGGGCGCGATCATGGTCCTGTTCCTCTTCGTGATCATGCTGCTCGGGATCACGACCCTCGCGCCGGTCCGCGGCATGCTGCGCCCCGGCATGGGCGCCGCGGTGGCCCTCGCGCTCGC
Source organism: uncultured Planctomycetales bacterium (assembly GCA_964545855.1). Classification (GTDB taxonomy): domain Bacteria; phylum Planctomycetota; class UBA1135; order UBA1135; family JACQFD01; genus CAZJHD01. Next base: position 42,848 of record CAZJHD010000004.1, on the reverse strand, counting down.
CGTGGAGGGCGTCGTCGTCGGGCTGGAGCTCGCCGCGAAGCCGGCCGCGCCGGCGACGGGAGCGCCTGCCGGCGAATCCGTCGAGTCGATCGCGCGCCTCATGTTCGACGGGCCGCTCGTCCTCCCCTTCCAGGTGGCCGGAGTCCTTCTCCTCGCCGCCATGGTCGCCGTCGTCGTGCTCGCCCGTCGCGCGCCCGACCAGCCGACGCTCGCGTCGCGCGCCCGAGAGCTCGCCTTCGACCCGCGGCCGCTCGTCGTGCATGCCCCGGAAGCGGCGGCCCCCGACGGTCTCGCCATGCCCGAGCGCGGTGCGAGCACGGAGCGTCCCGAGCCGGCGAGGAGCGCCTCGTGAGCTTCTTCGGCGCGCCCGTCCTCGTGCTCGCGGCTCTCCTGTTCGCCATCGGCGTCTACGGCTTCCTCGTCCGCCGCAACGCGATCGTCGTGCTGCTCAGCATCGAGCTGATGCTGAACGCCGCCAACCTGACGTTCCTCGCGGCCGCGCGCGGGAGCGAGCGCGCGAGCGAGGCCTCGACCTACGCGCTCTTCGTGATCGTCGTGGCCGCCGTGGAGGCCGCCGTCGGCCTCGCCCTCGTCCTCGCGCTGTTCCGGCTCCGCAGGTCGACGGAGCTGGACGCGGCCACCGAGCTCCGAGGCTGAGCCGCCGGAGCCGCGCACCCACCCGTGTCCTGGATCCCGATCATCCCCCTCCTCCCGCTCGCGGGCGCTGCCGCCTGCGGGCTGCTCCACGCCCGGACGATCGGCGCCCGGCGCCGGGACCCTTCGGCCGCGGCACCCGAGGGGCTCGTGGGGCTCGTCGCCTGCGGAGCCGTGGCGCTCGCATTCCTCGTCGCGTGCGCCGAGATCCTCGGCCTCCGCGCGCTCCCCGAGCGCGTCCTCTCCTGGAGCGGTGGCACCTGGATCCCGACGGGCGGCCCCGACATCGCCTTCGGCCTCCGCTTCGACGCGCTCTCGTCGGTCATGTGTCTCGTGATCACGGGCGTCGGCGCGCTGATCCACGTCTACGCGACGGGCTACATGAAGGGCGACGCCGGCTTCGCGCGCTTCTTCGCCTACCTGAACCTCTTCGTCGCGGCGATGCTGCTGCTCGTCCTCGGCGACTCGATGCCCGTGCTGTTCATCGGATGGGAGGGCGTGGGGCTCTGCTCCTACCTGCTCATCGGGTTCTGGCACGAGGAGATGAAGAACGCCGAGGCGGGACAGAAGGCCTTCGTCGTGAACCGCGTCGGCGACCTCGGCTTCCTGCTCGCCATGTTCGCGGCCGCCGCCTGGTGCGGCACCTTCGAGTTCGCGGGCGTGAACGCGGCCGTGGAGGCGGGACGGCTCGAGACCTGGCAGACGACGACGCTCGCGCTCCTCCTGTTCGTCGGCGCCTGCGGGAAGTCGGCGCAGATCCCGCTCCACGTGTGGCTGCCGGACGCCATGGCGGGTCCGACGCCGGTCTCCGCGCTCATCCACGCGGCCACGATGGTGACGGCCGGCGTGTACGTCGTGATCCGCGCCCACCCGCTGTTCGACGCGTCGCCGGTGGCGGCGGGCGTCGTGGCCTGCGTCGGATGCGCGACGGCCTTCTTCGCCGGGACCATGGGACTCGTCGCGAAGGACATCAAGAAGGTCCTCGCCTACTCGACGGTCTCCCAGCTCGGCTACTTGTTCCTCGGCGCCGGCGTCGGCGCCTACGGCGCGAGCTTCTACCACCTCGTGACGCACGCCTTCTTCAAGGCGCTCCTGTTCCTCGGCGCGGGCGCCGTGATCCTGGCGCTGCACCACGAGCAGAACCTCTTCCGGATGGGAGGCCTCCGTCGCGCGCTCCCGACCACCTATCGATGCATGCTCGTCGGGGCCGCCGCCCTGGCGGGGATCCCGCTGCTGTCGGGGTTCTTCTCGAAGGACGCGATCCTCGCCGGCGTGCTGCACGCCGAGCCCGTGTTCGGCGTGGCCGGATCGAACGTCGTGCTGTTCGTCGTCGCCGAGGCGGGCGCCCTGATGACCGCCTTCTACACCTTCCGGCTGGTCTTCCTCGCCTTCGAGGGAGAGCCGCGCGGCCACGCGCATCCGCACCCGAATCCTCCGGTCATCACGCTCCCGCTCGTCGCCCTCGCGGTGCTGACGGTCGGGGCGGCCGTCCTGGGGCTCCCCTTCGGCGCATCCCACCTGCTCGAGTCGTGGCTCGAGCCGGTCCTCGCCGGTCCCGGATCGCCGGGCCACGATGCCGCCGCCCATTCGGTGTCGAGCGAGGCGTTCCTGCTGCTCGTCGCCGGCGGCGTCGCCCTCGCCGGCTGGGCCCTCGCGCGGAGCACCTACGGCGCCGGGCTCCACAGGGCCGAGGCGCGGGCCGCTCGGTTCCCGAGACTCTATCGATGGCTCGAGGGCCGCTGGTTCGTCGACGAGGCCTACGACGCGGCGATCGTGAGGCCGCTCCGCATGAAGGCGTTCCTGTCGAGCCTCTTCGACGCCTACGTGATCGACGGCGCCGTGAACGGAGTCGCGCGTCTCTGCGGCTCCGCCGCCGTGGCGGTGCGCCGCGCCGCCGACGGACGGCTGCAGAGCTATTCGCTCTGGTTCGGCGCCGGCGCCGTCGCCCTGGTGGCCGCGATCCTGGCATCGCGATGAAGGGCCCCCGCCGATGAACGAGTTCCTCCTTCCCCTCATCGTCGCGCTGCCCGCCGCCGGCGCGCTCCTGATCGCCGTCCTTCCGGTCCGCGACGCACGTCCGCTCCACGCGCTCGCGCTCGCCTTCGCCGTCGCGGAGGCGGTGCTCTGCGTCCTCGCGTTCACCCGCTTCGACGGAGCCGACGCCGGGCTGCAGTGGGTCGTCGATCGCCCGTGGTTCTCCCTGCCCGCCGCGGCGGGCACGAGCATCCCCGTGCGGCTCTCGCTCGGGATCGACGGCATCTCCCTCACGATGGTGACGCTCGCGGGGCTCCTCCTCCCCGTCGTGCTCCTCTCGGCCCGAGGACACATCCACCACCGGGAGCGCGAGTTCCTGGCCTGGATGCTGCTCATGCAGACGGCCATGCAGGGCGTCTTCCTCGCGCTCGACCTGGTGCTCTTCTACGTGTTCTGGGAAGTGAGCCTGGTCCCGCTCTACTTCGTGATCGGGATCTGGGGCGGCCCGCGGCGGATCTACGCCACGGTGAAGTTCTTCCTCTACACGTTCGGCGGCTCCGTCGTGATGCTCGTGGCGCTGCTCTACGTCGCCTACTCGACGGGAACCGTCGACGTCCGCGATCTGCTCGAGCGCGACCTCCCCGTGCGCACGCAGCTCTACGCCTTCGGCGCCTTCGCGCTCGCCTTCGCGATCAAGGTGCCGATGCTGCCGTTCCACACGTGGCTCCCCGACGCCCACGTGGAGGCGCCGACGGCGGGCTCCATCGTGCTGGCGGGCGTGCTGCTGAAGCTCGGCACCTATGGGTTCCTGCGCCTCGGCGTCGGGATGTTCCCGGCCGCCGCCGTCTCGGCGGCGCCCTGGATCGCGGGCGTCGCCGCAGCGGGCGTGATCTACGGGTCGTTCCTCGCCTACGCCCAGAGCGACCTGAAGAAGCTCGTCGCGTACTCGTCGGTGGCCCACATGGGCACCGTGATGGTGGGACTGTTCGCGCTGAACGGCGCCGGGATCCGGGGCGGCCTGCTGCAGATGGTGAATCACGGGCTCTCCACGGGCCTTCTCTTCTTCCTCGTGGGCGTCGTCTACGAGCGGCGGCACGTGCGCGAGATCGCCGAGTTCGGCGGCCTCGCGCGCGTGATCCCGGGCTTCGCGGTGCTCCTCACGCTGGCCACCTTCGCGTCGATCGGTCTCCCGGGTCTGAACGGATTCCCCGGCGAGTTCCTCTGCCTGAAGGGAGCGTTCGACGCGAACGTCGCCGTGGGAGCGCTCGCCGCCACGGGAGTCGTGCTCGGGGCCATCTACATGCTCTCCATGGTGCGCCGCGTCCTCTCGGGGCCGATCACGCGGCCGGAGAACCGCGCGATCGCCGACCTCTCGGGACGCGAGTGGCTCGCCGCCGCGGTGCTGGTCGTGCCGATCGTCTGGATCGGCGTCGAGCCCGCGCGATTCGTCGATCCCATGTCCCCGTCCGTGGATCGCCTCGTGGCGCGCATCGAGAGGGGCCGCGTCGCCTGGAGCGGCGGCGCCGCCGGCTCCGCGCCGGCCTTCGTCGCAGCGGCGGAGGGAGCGCACCGATGACGAACGACGATTGGCTGCGGCTCGCTCCCGTCGGACTCCCCATGGCCGGCTTCGTGATCGCCGTGCTCGTGGACGCGCTCGCGGGCCGGCGCCTCCTGACGCTGTGGATCGCCGTCGCCACCCTGGCGGGGACGCTCCTCGCGCTCTTCGGCGGCGCCGTCGGTCTCGGCGGCTACGGCTCCGAGGTGTTCGGCCTCGACCGCGCATCCGGCGTCTTCACGGGGTCGGCCGTCGCCTTCGCACTCGCCACGATCTTCCTCGCGTCGAGCGATCGGGACCGGCCCGGACACCGCTTCCCCGGCGAGTTCCTCGCCCTCGTCCTGCTGGTGCCCGCGGGCGTCGGCCTCGTCGCCGGAGCGCGCCACCTGCTCGTCCTGTTCCTCGGGATCGAGCTCCTCTCCGTGCCGCTCTACACGCTCGTCGCCATGCGCCGCGGGCGCGGCGCGGCCGTGGAGGGCGCGGTGAAGTACTTCCTTCTGGGCGCCTTCGCCGCCGGGTTCCTGCTCTACGGGATGGCGCTCCTCTTCTCCGCCGAGGGCACGCTCGACGTGGCGCGGCTGCAGGCAGCGGCGGGACGATCGACCGCGGGCACGGCCGGCGCGGCGCTCGTGCTGGTGGGCCTCCTCTTCAAGGTCTCCGCGGCGCCCTTCCACTTCTGGACTCCCGACGCCTACGAGGGCGCCTCGACGCCCGTCACGGCGCTCATGGCGTCGGCCACGAAGGTCGCCGCCGTCGCGGCGCTGCTCCTCGTCGTCCCCATGCTCCCGGCGAGCACGGCGCCCGCGATCGCGGCGATCGCGGTGCTCACGATCGTGGCCGGGAACCTCGGCGCCCTCGTGCAGGAGCGCACGAAGAGGCTCCTCGCGTACTCCTCCGTCGCCCACGCAGGGACGCTCCTCCTCGCGCTCGCGGCGGAGCGCTCGGCCGCGAGCGGTCCCATGGCGGCCGAGATCTCGCGGTCGGCCACGATCTCCGCGGCCTTCTACCTGGCCGCCTACGGCGCTTCGGTCCTCGGCGCCTTCGGAGTCCTCGCGATGCTCGAGCGCGGAGGCGACTCCTTCGCACGGGTCGCCGATCTTCGAGGACTCGGACGTCGGCGCCCCGGACTCGCCCTGCTCTTCTCGTTCTTCGCGCTGAGCCTCGCCGGCATCCCGCCCACGGGCGGCTTCTGGGCGAAATATCTCGTCTTCGCGACCGCGATCCGCGCCGAGATGGTGGCCCTCGCCGTCGCCGCGATCGTCCTCACGGTGATCGGCGCCGCCTACTACCTGCGTCTCGTGGCCACCTGCTTCATGTCGGCCGAAGAGGAAGGCGAGGGGGCCGCCGTGGAGGAGGGCCTCCCGTGGCCCGCGCTGCTCGCGACCGTCGCCGCGGCCGTCGCCGTGGCCGCCCTGGGGCTCTTCCCCGATCCGCTGCTGATCCCTCTCGCGCGCTGACGCGCGGAACGCGACCGGAGGCTCAGAGTGCGGGGCTCGAGCCGAAGTCGGGCATCCCGCCCTCGACCCGGATCGCCGCGCCCATCTCGGAGTGCGACTGGTCGCGGCTCTCGAGGCGGACGAGCTGCCCACGCAGCGCCTTCCGCTCGCTCCCCAGGGAGACCACCAGCTGGATCTCGATCGGGCCGGCGAAGGAGAGGTAGATCCCCGACGCGCTGACGTTCGTCGAGGCGGCCTGGATCGCCTCCGACGGGAGGCGCATCTCCACGTGGAGCGTCTTCTCGACGCGGGACTTGCTCCTGCGATCGGTCGTTCGAGGCATGGGAATCTGGCGAGGAAAGGGGTGGCCGCCGAGGGCGCGGCGGAGGACGAACGCTTGAGCTATCGGCATCGGATCGCCGAGAACCTGAAGAGGCGCCCGCCCGTGCCGCGGCTCGACCGCGGAGAGGTCGCAACGACGCGCCACGAACCATGTGGAAGCTCCTCAAGGCTCTGGCAGCCCTCGGACTCGTCTTCGCGCTCCTGAGCGGCGGGACCGCGTGGTACGTCACCGCGACCCACAAGCCCACTCTGGAGCGAGATTCGTCCACCGCCGGGATCGCCGTGGAGGACGTCGAGTTCCCCTCCTCCGACGGAACGATGCTGCGGGGCTGGTACGCGCCGGGATCGCCCGGGTCGCCCGCCGTCGCGATCTTCCACGGCCACCACGGCACGCGCGCCGACGGTCTTCCCATCGCCCGGGCGCTGAGCCTGCTCGGCTACGACCTCCTCCTGGTGGACCTCCGGGGGTGCGGCGCGAGCGGTGGCACGCTCCAGACCCTCGGCGTGAAGGAGGCCCTCGACGTCGCGGCCGGGTACCGGTTCCTGCGGGACTCCCGTCCCCACTCGCCGCGCCGCATCGGTCTCCTTGGCATCGGCACCGGCGCGAGCGCCGTGATCCTCGCGCACGAGGCGATCCGCGAATGCGGCGCCGTGGCGCTCCTCGGACCCTATGCGTCCCTGGAGGGCGCCATCGACCGCCGCATGAAGCAGCGCGCCGGGATCGGGCTCGAGCCCGCGGGTCTCCTCGTGGCGGAGATGATCCGCATGCGCATCGGGAGCGCGCCCGCGACGGTGCGGCCCGTGGACGCGGTCGGGAAGCTCGCGCCCTGTCCGGTGCTCTTCGTCGGCGCCGGCAACGATGGAACCACTCCGCCGCTCGAGATCCAGGAGCTCTACGAACGCTCTCTCGAGCCGAAGGAGCTGTTCATCGCGCCCGGGATCGCGCGCGAGCGGCTGCTGGATCTCTCGGGGTCCCACATCGGGCAGAAGCTGAAGGACTTCTTCGAAGAGAACCTCCGCTGAAGGAGCCCGGACCCCGCCCGGAGGGTCCGCGAGCGTCAAGCGCGCGCAAAGAATTGCGCCGCCACAAGAGTTCTCCGCGAACTGCCGATCGCTTCCATCGGCCGCAGACGAGCGTCGCGGCCGGGCAATCGAGGAGAACTCATGGCAGTCACGTGGAACGCAGAGAACGCGGCGCACCTTCTTCGCCGCTCGGGATTCGAAGCGACACCGAAGCAGATCCAGTCCGCCGTCAAGCGCGGCCTGGAGAAGTCGGTTGCCTCGATCCTCAAGATCAAGAAGACCAACGACAAGCTCCCCAAGGACACGCAGGACCTCGATCAGCTCCAGGCTTGGTGGCTGGAGCTGATGATGAAGAGCAAGTCGCCGCTCGGGGAACGGCTGACTCTCTTCTGGCACAACCACTTCGCCACGGGCTTCGCGAAGGTGGGGAACATCGCGTACATGCACGCGCAGAACCAGGTCTTCCGGAAGCTCGGCGCGGGCTCCTTCCGAGACCTCGTCGTCGCCGTCGCGAGGGATCCGGCGATGATCATCTGGCTCGACAACAACACGAACGTGAAGGGGAAGCCGAACCAGAACTTCGCGCGCGAGCTGATGGAGCTGTTCACGACCGGGGTGCTCGACAAGAACGGCGCTCCCAACTACACGGAGGTCGACGTCGACGAGGGCGCCAAGGCGTTCACGGGATGGACGATCGCCAATGGCGCCTTCTTCTTCGACGCGAACAAGCACGACTTCGGGAACAAGTCGTTCCGCGGATCGTCCGGCCCGCTCGACGGGATGGACGTCATCGAGAACCTCGTGGTGGATCCGGCGACCGCGCGGCGCATCCCCGCGCAGCTCTTCGGAGCCTTCGCGTACCCGATTCCGCTCACGCACCCGCTCCTCGACGAGCTCTCGACGATCTACCTCGACAACGACACGGCGATCCTCCCGGTCCTCCAGCGGATCTTCCTCTCGGACGAGTTCTACTCGGCCGAGGCGAAGGACGCGGGTATCTCCGAGCCCGCCGTCTTCCTCGCCTGCGCCTTCCGCGCGCTGAAGGCGAAGCTGCAGAAGACGAAGAAGAACGACGAGAAGAAGATCGTTTCCAACACGGGAGCCCTGGGAGACCAGCTCGAGGCACTCGGACAGTCGCTGTTCGACCCGCCCTCCGTCTTCGGCTGGGACTACGGGCTCGACTGGGTCTCCGCCGCTGGAATGCTCTCGCGGGCGAAGGTCGCCGACTGGATCGCGGAGGCACGAAGCAAGGACCACGTCCTGCAGTACAAGCCGGACAAGATCCTCGGCCCGGGCTCCAAGAAGCTCGACGCGACGCAGGCGGCCGAACGGATCCTGGTGGGGCTCGGCATCGTCTCGCCCGCGCCCACCAGCGTCACGGCGCTCGCGGCCTACATGGCCGCCCAGGACAACGGGACCCCCGGACCCTTCGAAGTCACGTCGGACACAATCGACAAGAAGGTGCGGGGAGCGATCGCTCTCGTTCTCTCGTCCACCGAATTCCAGCGAGTCTGAGGGGAGAAGAGAACATGGGAATCACTCGACGCGAACTGCTCAGGAACTCCGCGCTCGCCGCGCCGGGGCTCTACTTCCTCGGACCCCATCTGATGATGCGGGCCGCCTGGGGAAGCCCCGCCGCGGGCGTGCGGAACATCGTCTTCCTGGAGCTCGACGGAGGGAACGACGGGATCAACACCATCGTGCCCTTCGGCGTGGACGCGGGCGCCTACTACAACGTCTATCGAACGACGCTGGCGCTGCCGGAGAACGCGCTCCTCCAGGTGAACTCGGAGGTGGCGTTCAACCCAGGCATGGCGTCCCTCAAGGCGCACTTCGACGCCGGAAGGCTCGCCGTGATCCAGGGGGTCTCCTACTCGAACCCGAACTTCTCGCACGACGTCGCGAGCGGAATCGTGGACACGGGAACGCCGGCGACACCCTACGGACCGGGATGGATCGGCCGCTACGTCGCATCGCTGCCCGCGAACCCGGTGCCCTACGCACTGGACGCGAGCAGCAGCAACATGGACGGGATCCTCGCGGGGTCGGGAACGCTCGTTCCCGCCATCAAGTCCGTCTCGGAGTTCGTGCTGCCACAGGACTCGAAGTACTCCGGCGACAAGACGAATCGGAAGGTGGCGTACCAGGCGATGGCCGTCGGTCTCTCGTCGGCGGGCGGCAGCAGCCAGGCACTCGCCGAGACGACGCTCGACATCGTGAACCTCGTCGACGCGTTCAAGGCGGTTCCCGCCTACACGCCGACGGGCACCTATCCCTCGGGGTCTCTCGGGAAGGCGCTGAAGCTCGTGGCGCAGCTCCTCGAGGCGAACTTCGGCGTGCGGATGTTCCACGTGAGCTACGGCGGTTTCGATTCGCACTCGGAGCAGGAGAAGGACGGCTACCACACGAACCGCCTGCAGCTCGTGTCGGACAACCTCTCGGCCTTCCAGACGGACCTCGCTGCACTCGGCCTCGCCGACGACACGATCGTCGTCGTGTACACCGAGTTCGGCCGCACCGTCTACGAGAACGGCAGCAAGGGAACGGATCACGGGACGGTCTTCCCGATCTTCGTGCTCGGGAACCCGGTGGTGGGCGGCCTCACGACGCCGCATCCGTCGATGGATCCGGGGAATCTCACGAGCAAGAAGCAGCCGCCCATGGTCGTCGACGTGCGCGACGTCTGGGGCACGATCCTCTCCAAGTGGCTGAACGGCTCCGTCGCGCAGGTCTTCCCCGGGTGGGGCTTCAACGACCTCGGATTCCTCGGCTGACGGAGGGCCGCGCCGCGGGCGCCGCCGTCGCGGGCGGCGGCGCCCCGACGTTGGGCGAGCCGCTCTCAGCGCTTCGAGTACGTCTCGAGCACCCAAGCGCTCCACTCGCTCTCGAACTGCGCCATCGTGAGACCGTAGGCCTCCCGCAGCGCATCGCGGGTGGGGAGCTTCTTCTGGAGGACCTTCACGAGCTTCGGGAGGAGCTTCGGGTCGCGGGCGAGCAGGAAGTCGACGTAGGAGAAGGAGAGCGCGTGCTCCTGCGTCGTGAGCTCGTTGCTCGTCTTCTGGGAGGTCTCCGCGAAGGAGGGCCGCTTGCCGCTCTCGACCATGCCGCGCACCGGCGAGCGCCACTTCCCACCGCGGAAGCTCGTGTTCGTGTTCGTCTCCTGGTAGCAGAAGTTCGTGCACTCGCCGAAGCCGCGGTCCTCGAACCAATGGGCGAGGCCCGCGTCGACCCAGGCTGCCTTGTGCTGGCCGATCCACACGCCGTCGAAGAGGGACGCCAGCAGCAGGTGGGTGACGTTGTGCACGAGCGCTCGATGCAGGTCGTCGTCCTGGGAGTGGACGTTCCGGTCGCGGAGCATCGAGTAGACGCCCTTGTGCCCGAGGAGCTTCACGCCCGTGCCTGCGCCTCCGCTCTGCGCGTAGCGCAAGGAGGCGTCGCGGTGGTCCAGGGGATTCCTCCAGACGAGGACCTGGAAGCGCTTGCACCGATGGTCGGCCTCTCGGAGCCCCATCAGCTCGTTGAAGCTCGTGTAGAGCTCCTCCATGCGCCGGGAGTAGAGGTGCAGGAGCTCGTGCTGATCGAGCTCGCGACGATCGACGGTCAGCTTCTCCACCTCGAAGACGAGGTCGAAGTGCGCCGTGACGATGCGCGCGCGAGGCTCGCCCCCCATCTCCTTCTCGAAGGCGAGCTGCTCCTCGATCCGCTTCTTCTGCTGCTCGACGGCCTGGAGGAGCGCCTCCTCCCCCTGGCCGTGGCAATCCTTGCAGTCGATGCGGAAGAGCCCGACGCAGTGCGGACAGCGCGCCGCGATCGAGCAGAAATCGGATTCCGCCTCCATCTCGGCGGCGCCCTTCCGGTGCTTCGAGCAGGGGAGCGTGCACGTGAGCTTGCATCGCAGGCATCCCTCGGCCGGCGGCGCCTGCGCCGCGGCCGCGGCCGCGGCCGGGGCCGGGGCGAGAAGGGCCGCGACGCCGAGGAGAGCCACGAGGAACGGAGCGCGGCCTGTTCGAGTCCGCTCCTCGGCGGAGTCGGCGCGCGCACGGCCGGCAACGGAAGGACTCATCGGGTTCCCCCGCGTGCTTCCAGCGCTTCCTCCAGCACGTGCTTCTTCGGGTCGTAGCCGCGGAGCTTCACGCGGCGGGCGACGGCGTCGTCGAGGGCCGCCCGCGGGACGAGACCGACGAGCTCGCTGTCGAGGATCGAGATCTTCTGCGCCTGGGCGAGCTTCTCGACCTCCTCGAACACGCGCAGGATCGAGGTCTGCCGGAAATCGAGGAGGTTCATGGAGACCTGCGCGCACTTCGAGCCGTCCACCTCCACGTCGAATCCCTTGGCCTGGACGCCGGCGAGTCCTCCGTCGCGCTCCCGGATCGCCTTCGAGATCGCTTGGGCGATCCCGACGTCCGACGTGGCGAGCTGGATGTTGTAGGCGATGAGGAAGTACCGGGCACCCACGGCGGTCGCACCCGCCGTCGGATGGATCTTGTTGGGCCCGAAGTCGGGGACCATGGCCGGGTCCGATCCGATGCGGTCGCGAAGACCCTCGAACTGGCCCTTCCGGATGTCCGGCAGCTTGCGTCGCTCGGGACGAGTCGCCGCCTCCGCGTAGAGGTAGACCGGCACGTTCAGCTCCTTGCCGATGCGCTCGCCGAGACCGCGGGCGAGCTTCACCGCGTCCGCGACGGAGAATCCGGCCACGGGAACGAACGGCACCACGTCGCACGCGCCCATGCGCGGGTGCTCGCCCCGGTGGTGGTTCATGTCGATGCGCGCGACACCTTCCCGGACGGCGCCGAACACGGCCTCCGCGACCGCCTTCGGCTCGCCCGCGAAGGTGAGCACGCACCGGTTGTGGCTCGCATCCATCTCCCGATCGAGCAACGTGACTCCCTCGCGCCGCGCAGCGGCGACGATCGCGTCGACCTTCGCTGCATCCTTGCCTTCGGAGAAATTGGGGACGCATTCGACGATCGGATCCATCGGCGGCGAGATCCTCGATGAGGTGAGGTGGAGTCTGAGCTCAGACGAACGGTTCGCGAGACGTCGAAGCCCTCGGCCCCGTGATCTCGACACGACGCACGATTCTGCCCCCTGCGACCACGAACGTCACCGGCGTGCGGCCGAAGGAGTAGACGAGGTCGCGGAGTTCGGGCACGTCGCAGACGACCAAGTCCGCGCGAACGCCGGGCGCGAGGATCCCCGCTGCGCCTCCGAGGCCGAGCGCGAAAGCCGCGTTGCGCGTGGCGGCGACGAGCGCCTCCGCCGCCGTCAGACGCATGCGCATCGCGGCGAGGTGCATCACCTCGAAGAGCGACTGCGTCGGGCAGGTTCCGGGGTTGTAGTCCGTCGCGATCGCGACGGCCGCTCCGGCCTCGACGAGAGCGCGTGCGGGGGCGTCGCCCGCCGCCCGCAGGAAGTGGGAGACGCCCGGGAGGAGAACGGCGACCGTGCTCGAGGAGGCGATTCGATCGACACGCTTCGCGTCCAGGTGATCGAGGTGATCGGCGGAGACGGCGCCGATCTCGACGGCGAGATCGGCGGCTCCCGTCGCAGCGAGTTCCTCGGCGTGGAGCTTCGGCCGGAGGCCCGCGGGCGACGTCGCCTCGAGGAGGTTCCGGGCCTCCTCCACGCTGAAGAAGCCGGGGTCGACGAACACGTCGTGGAACGACGCGAGCCGCTCCTGCACCACCCGCGGCGCGATCTCCTCGACGATCGTCCGAAGGTACCCGTCGCGATCCGACTTCCATTCCGGCGGAAGGGCGTGGGCCGCGAGCAGCGTCGCTCGCACGCGCACGGAGTGACCCTCTGCGGCGGCGGCGATGGCGCGCAGGGAGCGCAGCTCCTCCTCGACTCCGAGGCCGTAGCCGCTCTTCGCCTCCACGACGGTCGTGCCGAGGTCGAGGAAACGATCGAGCCTCCGACGCACGCGCGCCGCGAGATCCTCCTCCGTGGCGGCCCGCACGGCCCTCACGGAGGAGAGGATCCCGCCTCCCGCGGCCGCGATCTCCGCGTAGGTCTCGCCGCGCGTCTTCCGCTCGAACTCGTCCTCGCGGCCGCCGACGAAGACCGGGTGCGTGTGGGCGTCCACGAGGCCCGGGATCACGAGACCGCCCGCGGCATCGAGTCGCTCGCGCGCGTGGAACGCCGCCGCGATCTCCGCCTCGGGACCGATGGCGACGACCGATCCGGCATCGATCGCCACGGCGTGCCGCGCGCGAACTCCCGCGTCTCCGAGCTCGCGGCCGCGCGCCGGACGCGAGGGGTCCGCGCCGTCGGGGAGACCCGTCGCGACGGCGGAGGCGCCGTGGATCAGGAGATCGATGGATCGAGGGCGAGGCTCCGGCGCCATGGGGCCCGCAGGCTACCAGCAGGCCGCACGAGACCTCGGAGGTCGTGGAGGTCGTCGAGAACCGGCGCTGAGCGCGCCGGGCCGAGGAGGCCCGACGCCGCCACGGGCGCCTACGCCGCGGACACGCGCCCCTCGGACGCCGCATCTCCCCGTGGCGCGCTCTCGACTCCGATGCTCTCCGGCGCGAAGAGCCGCGCCTCGACGCGCGCGAAGAGCCGTCTTCGGGCCCGGAAGACGATCATGCGGACGGTGCCCGGTCGCATCCGATGGCGCCGCCCGATGTCGGCGTAGGGCGCCTGCTGCAGATCGGCCTCGCCCAGGATCTCTCGGTCCCTCGGGATCAACTCTCCCAGGGACTGCGCGAACGCGAGGAGGGTGCAGACGAGCGCGGCCGCCGTGGCGTTCAGGATCTCGCGCTCGGCCGGGTTCGTCGCGGGCGCCGCCATCGTCTCGAGGAGCGGCGCGCTCCCGACCCTGCGCCGCCGGGTGCGGTCCTTCAGGGCGCGGCGGACGGCGTTGCGCGCGATCTGCGACGACCACCGCCCGAAGGCGTCCTGGGCACCGGGGCGGAAGCAGTGCGCCGAGCGGTACACGCTCACGAAGACGTCCTGCACGATCTCCTCGCCGTCGAGGTCGCCCGCGCCGAAGCGCAGACAGGAGGCCACGATTCGCTCGATCCGAGGCCGGTTCTCCCGATAGAGCTCGTCGAAGGTCTCGCCCTCTCTCGTGGATTGGAACCGGCGCATGAGCGTGTCGCTGCGAGACTCGGCCCGCTCCGATCCACTCCGCCGGAGTGCCGGCTCGACGTCGCCGTCGAGGCTCTGGAGGGAGACGCGGGCGGGCGGAACACGCTCGGGGACGGCGACGGCGTTCATGGTCGCTTCGCAACGCACTCTCCGTGCCGGGTCGATCGACACGACACCACCGAGGGTCCGGCGGCGCCCGCGGACCATCTCGTTACGCCGACGGAACGGCTCGAGAGCCGTGCGAGAATCGCTTCCGTGACCACGCTCGCGTCGGAGGCGCTCGTCCTGCGCCGAATCCCCTTCAGCGACTCGAGCCTGGTCGTGCACCTCTTCACACCCGGTTCGGGACGAGTGGCCGCTCTCGCCAAGGGCGCGTTCCGATTCCGCAGCCCGCACTTCGCGGGGCTCGATCTCCTCGATCGGATCGACGCCGACTGGGTGGTGCGTCGCGGCGAGTCGATGGCGATCCTCTCCTCGAGCCGGCTCCTCGACGCGCACCGCGGCCTCCGCCGGTCCTCGGCGGCCCTGCGTTCGGCGCTCTACGCCGCGGAGCTCGTCGACCGCGCGCTCCCCGCCGCCCCGCTCCCGGGGCTCTACGCGCGCTTCGTGGCATGGCTGGAGTCGATCGATGCAGGCGCGGTCGAGCGGCCCGCGATGGCGACCGTCCTCCTCTTCGAGCTCGGCTTCCTCCTCGACATCGGGCTGCGGCCGGAGCTCGACCGCTGCGTCGAGTGCGAGCGGCCGCTCGCTCGCGAGATCTCCGTCGCGATGTCGGCGTCCGCTGGAGGGGCCCTCTGCGGGCGCTGCGCTCCGCGGGGCGGCGATGCGGTGATCCTCTCGGCGGCGGCCGTGGCCCTGGCGAGGGATCTCCTCGCGCGCGCGGCCGGAGCCGGCCCAGAGCCCATGGCCATGGCCATGGCGGCCTCGTCGACGACCCGCGAGCTGCGCCGTTGGCTCGACCGATTCCATGCCTACCATCTCGACGGCCCGCTCCGATCCCGGCGGTCGCTGGAACTCCTCGACCCACCTCCGGCGACGTGAAGGACTCCGCGCCGCGCGATCGCCGGCGCCGCACTCCCCCGAACTCCCCGAATCCATGCGACCCGCGTTCCGACTCGCGCTCCTGGCCGTCTCCCTCGCTCCGCTCCTCGGCGGATGCAAGGCGCCGTACCGCTACGAGCAGAAGACTCCCGATGAGCTGAACGCCGACGCGGGCGCGGATCTCCGCGGCGGAGACGGCCACGCCGCCCTCGCGAAGCTCGACTTCCTGAAGTCGAAGTTCCCCGAGTTCCCCGACCGGCAGGGCGTCGACTTCAAGGTCTCCGAGGCGAAGAAGCTGAACGGCTCGCTGTGGAAGTCCTTCGTCTCGTTCCGCGAATTCCTCGAGCGCTACCCCATCACGAGCTACTTCGCGGCCGCCGAGAAGCACATCTTCGAGATCGGCACCAATCTCCTGCAGAGCCGGTCGTCCTTCCTCGGAACGGGGCTCTTCCGGGATTCCGACGACGGCGTGCTCGTCCTGAACTTCCTCGTCGAGAAATTCCCCTCCAGCTCGCTGGCGGACGAAGCCCTGCGCCGGGTCGCGCAATACCGTTTCGAGTCGGGCGACTACGCCGGGGCGATCCTCGACTACGAGCGCATCCTGAAGGGCTACCCCGGGAGCCCCTGGCGCGACTTCGCCGAGTACCGGATCGCCATCGCCCACCTCCGCGCCGTGCCTCGACCCGATCTCGATCAGTCGGAGCTCCGCGCCGCGCGCGAAGCGCTCACCAACTACCTCGCGACGCGGCCCGAGGGAGCCCGGCAGGAGGAGGCGCGCGCCGCGCTCGCCGAGACCGAGGAGCTGCTTGCCGAGAGCGAGTTCCGGATCGGCGCCTTCTACGAGCGCATCGACGAGCCCTTCGGAGCCTCGATCCACTACAAGAACGTCGTGACGGAGTATCCGCGGACCCTCTTCGCGTCGCGCGCCGAGCGCCGGCTCGACGCGCTCGGTGACGTCTCCGTCCCGCCTTCGTCCCGATGACCGCGTCGGGACGACGGATCTCGAGGAGCTGGTCCGCCGTCGCGGCGATCGGCGCGCTCGCCCTGCTCCCGGGTTGCTACACGGCCGGGCTCCGCTTCCCGAGCCACGTCCGGCGCATCTCCGTCCCCGTCTTCGGCAACGAGACCTTCGTCCGGGGGATCGAGTTCGAGCTCACGGAGCGGATCCGACGCATTCTCCTGGAGCGCTCGACCGTCGGGCTCGCGGCGTCGGACGAAGGCGCCGACGCGTCGATCCGCGGCCGGATCGTCCGCGTCGACTTCCCGGTCCTCGTGGGAGGCGGCGAACCGCGCATTCTCGAGGGCTCGGCCCGGGCCCTCGTGGAGGCGAGCCTCGTCGACCCCCGGTCCGGCGCCGTGCTCGCCACCGTGCGGGGCGAGGAACGCATGGAGTTCACGACGTCCCTCGGGGAATCTCGCGAGAGCGCGCTCGCCGAGCTCATGGCGGAGCTCGCTTGGAAGGTGGCGCAGGGGCTCTCCCAGGACTCGCGGGAGGAGGTGCGCCGCGCCGACGGGCCCGGCGACGGGAGGTCGCGCGCGCCCGAATCGGCGGCGGGGCGTGCAGGATCCCAGGCCGGAGAGCCGAAGAAGACTCCGCCGGGACCGTGACTCGGGCGGGCTCGGCGCCTCGGCCGCAGGATGCAGCCACGATCCCGCACGGGGATCAGGTCGCGGAACGCGGTTCCGAGAGTAGCCTCACCGGTCTCGCTGCGGGATGATTGCATCCCTCGGCGCGACGGCTTAGAGCCAGCGCCCCGTGCGACCTCCATCGATGAAACCCAGGCGAGAATCCGAGTCCACGAAGAAGGGCGGCCGCGGCCGTCCCCTCGGCTCCATCGTCTTCGTGGTGCTCTTCCTGCTGGTCGTGATCTTCACGCTCTTCCAGCGGATCAGTCCCGGCGTCGAGGAGGAGAAGCTGACGGTCGGCGAGTTCTACGAGCGGCTGATCGGCGGCGAGGTCGCCGAGTTCACCGTCGAGACCGACGGCGAGGTGAAGGGCGCCTACCGCGCCGTGCGGCGGCCCTCGGTCGCTGGTGGAGCCGCGAGCGGAGTCGACGCGAAGTCCTCGGCGGAGCACGGTCCGGGCGCGGAGCCGTCCACCGACTCGTCCCCGACCGCCGAATCGTCCTCGGGATCCACGCCGCTCGGATCTTCGGTGCCGGGAAGCATCGCGGCCGAAGTGCCGCGTCCCGATGCTCCGCGCAAGCGCTTCCGTCTCTATTACCCGACGGCGCGCGAGCGCCTGGTGGAGCTGCAGAAGAAGATCCGGCCGCTCGACCCGGCACCGTGGGAGCCCCAGTCCCTGCGCGAGAAGCTGGAGCACAAGGAGATCGTGCCGCTGGAGGCCGTCGTCCTCGTGAAGATCGACAAGACCGGCGAGAAGCGCACGCGCCTCTTCGTCGATCTCATCGACTCGGATGGTTCCCAGCGGTACGTCGAGGTCGCCGCCAAGGCGAGCGAGAAGGGATCCGGCGACCTGGCCTCGATCACGCGGCTGCTGAAGGATCAGGGCGCGGGGCTGGAGGTCTTCCCGATGACGGCCGGCGGCGGCGTCGATGCCGCGGCGCCGAACGGCCTGCTCGCGGCGCTCCTCCCGATGCTCGCGCCGTGGCTCCTGCTCATCTTCCTGTTCTGGTTCTTCGTGATGCGCCAGATGCGCGCACCGGGGGCGGGCGGCGGCATCCTCGGTTTCGGCAGGAGCCGCGCCGTGCTCTACACGAAGGAGAACCGGACCAACGTCACCTTCGACGACGTCGCCGGGATCGACGAGGCGAAGGAGGACGTGAAGGAGGTCATCGAGTTCCTGAAGAACCCCCAGCGTTTCGCGCGCCTCGGAGGGCGCATCCCGCGCGGCATCCTCCTGGTGGGATCGCCCGGAACGGGAAAGACCCTTCTGGCGAAGGCGATCGCGGGCGAGGCCGAAGTCCCCTTCTTCTCCATCTCGGGATCCGACTTCGTGGAGATGTTCGTCGGCGTCGGCGCGTCGCGCGTGCGCGACCTCTTCAAGCAGGCGAAGGAGAACGCGCCCTGCATCATCTTCCTCGACGAGATCGACGCCGTCGGCCGCAAGCGCGGCAGCGGGCTCGGCGGTGGCCACGACGAGCGCGAGCAGACCCTGAACGCGATCCTCGTCGAGATGGACGGCTTCGACACGAACGAAGGCATCATCGTCTGCGCCGCGACGAACCGTCCGGACGTGCTCGACCCGGCGCTGCTCCGACCGGGACGGTTCGACCGCGAGGTCGTGATCGATCCGCCCGACTACAAGGGCCGCGAGGAGATCCTCAAGGTCCACGCGCGGCGCGTGAAGCTCGACCCGACGGTGGAGCTGAAGACCGTCGCGCGGAGCACTCCCTCCTTCTCGGGCGCCGACCTCGCAGCCCTGATGAACGAGGCCGCGATCCTCGCGGTGCTGCGCAAGCGCGACGCGGTCGCGCAGGAAGACCTCGAGGAGGCGCGCGACAAGGTGCGCTTCGGACGCCAGAAGACGAGCCGCGTCGTGATGGAGGAGGACCGCATCGTGACCGCGCGGCACGAGTCGGGACACGCGCTCGCCGCGGCGCTCCTCCCGTCGACCGAGCCGGTGCACAAGGTGACGATCATCCCGCGTGGCATGGCGCTCGGCGCCACCATGCGCCTCCCCGAGAACGACCGCTTGAACTTCTCGCGCCAGCGTGCGGAGTCGGAGCTCTCGGTGCTCTACGGCGGGCGCATCGCCGAGGAGATCCTCGGAGACGACATCTCCTCCGGCGCGTCGAACGACATCGCGCGGGCGACCGACCTCGCGCGGCTGATGGTGTGCGAGTGGGGCTTCTCGTCGAAAATCGGCCCCCTGCGCTACGCCGAGAAAGTGGGGAACGACTTCCTCGGGTCGGAGATCTCGGCGGGCCGCTTCCACAGCGAGGACACGGC
Source organism: uncultured Planctomycetales bacterium (assembly GCA_964545855.1). Taxonomy (GTDB): domain Bacteria; phylum Planctomycetota; class UBA1135; order UBA1135; family JACQFD01; genus CAZJHD01. The sequence continues at coordinate 23,816 of CAZJHD010000004.1, read as the reverse complement.
CCGGGAGATCGACCAGGAGGTGAAGAACCTCTGCTCGCGCGCCTACGAGACGACGCGCCGCCTCCTGGAGGAGCACCGGCCGCAGCTCGAGCGCGTCACGGAGGCCCTGCTGCTCTTCGAGACGATCACGGGGAGCGAGCTCGCGCAGATCCTCGCGGGCAAGCCCGTGGCCTCTCTCCGCGAGGAGAGCTCGAAGGCGAAGAGCCCTCCCCCGTCGCCCGCATCCCCGACGAAGTCGCGGCTCGAAGCGCGTCCGTCCGTCGACGCCGACGACCTCCCGGAAGCCGGCCTTGCGCCCGCCTGAAACGGGGGTCGCCGGCGCGGCGCGGCACCTCGCGCGCGTCGTCGGCCCGGGCGCCCTGCCGACCGGAGTCTGGCGCCTCGCCATCGCGCCGATCGAATCCGCGGCGCGCTCCGCATTCGACGCCCTCGGACTCGCGTGCGACGGATCGGCCGGCGGTGCCGCGACGATCGCCGGCCGCCTGGAGGATCTCCAGCGAGCGGCGCGGGCCGACGGGCCCGCGAGATCCTGCGCGGAAGCGGCGCTGCGCGCGATCGCGGGGTGGACGAAGGACCGGTTCCTCCTGCCCGGTCCCCAGCCCCTCGAGCTCCGCGAGCCCGTCGTCATGGCCGTCGTGAACGTGACCCCCGATTCCTTCTCCGATGGCGGACTGCTCGCGGGCCCCGATGCGGCGGCCGCGGCCGCCCTCGACGCCTTCGCGAACGGCGCCCGCATCGTCGACCTCGGCGGCGAGAGCACGCGCCCCGGCGCGCCGGCCGTCGCCGCCGACGAGGAGGTACGCCGCGTCCTCCCGGCCCTCGAGAGGATCCGGGAGCGCGCGCCGAACGCATACGTCTCCGTCGACACGACGAAGGCGGAGGTGGCGCGGCGCGCCCTCGCGGCCGGCGCGCGGATGGTGAACGACGTGTCGGGCCTCGCGGCCGACCCCGGCCTCGCCGAGGTCGTGGCCGAGGCGGGCGTCCCCGTCGTCCTCGGACACCGGCGAGGCGATCCGGCCACGATGCAGTCCATGGCGGAGTACGAGGACGTCGTGGCGGAGGTGGCGCGCGAGCTCGACGACGCCGTCCGACGCGCGACCCGCGCCGGGATCGACGAAGCGTGCATCCTCCTCGACCCCGGTCTCGGCTTCGCGAAACGGCCGGCGCACGGCTGGGAGATCCTGCGCCGCTTGGGGGAGCTCCGCAGCGCCGGCTTCCCCCTCGTCGTCGGCCCGTCGCGGAAGTCGTTCCTCGGGGAGATCCTCCCGGGACGCCCGCCCGCGGATCGGGACGGCGCGACGGCCGTCTGCGTCGCCCTCGCGGCGCTCGCCGGCGCGAAGGTCCACCGGGTGCATGCGGTCCGGCCCGCCTGCGACGCCCTTGCGGTCGCGCGCGCGATCGAGACGATCCACCCATGAGCTCTCCTCTGTTCGGCACCGACGGCGTGCGCGCGCTCGCGGGCGAGCCTCCGCTCGACGCGGAGACGGTCTCGCGCATCGCCTACGCCTTCGGCCGGAGGCTCCTCGGCGATGGCTCGTCGGAATCGAAGGCCGATCCGAACGCCGGCCCGCCGCTCGTCCTCGTGGGGCACGATGGGCGCGCCTCCGCCGACTTCCTCGTCTCGGCGATCGAGTCGGGGCTCTCCGCGGCGGGCCTCGACACCCAGGAGACCGACCTCATCACGACGCCGGGCCTCTCGACGCTCGTACGCGAGTACGACGCGCGGGGCGGCGTGATGGTCTCCGCGTCCCACAACCCGGCCCACGACAACGGCATCAAGCTCTTCGGACGCGGAGGCGAGAAGCTCTCCTCCGACGACGAGCGCCGGATCGAGACCTGGGTGGTCTCCCGGGAACGGGCTCCGGCGCCGAGCCGGTTCGGGCGCCGGCGCCCCGGGTCCGCGATCCGTCCCGAGATCTACCTCGGAGGCCTCGTGGAGCGGGCCGGGATCGGCCCCGACGCCCTGCGCGGCATGCGCGTCGCCTTCGATGGCGCGCACGGAGGCGGCTCCTACCTCGGCCCCGACCTCCTTCGATCCCTCGGCGCCGAGGTGATCGAGATGGGCTCCGCGCCGAACGGCGAGAACATCAACGCCGGCGTCGGCGCCCTCCACCCCAAGGCGCTGTCGAAGCTCGTCGTCGCGCGCGGATGCGCCTTCGGCGTGGCCCTGGACGGAGACGGCGACCGCTCGATGCTCGTGGACGAGCACGGCCTCGTCATCGACGGCGACGGCGTGATCGCCGCCTGCGCACCCGACCTGCTGGCGCGGGGCCTGCTTCCCGAGCGCACCGTCGTCGTGAGCGTGATGAGCAACCTCGGTCTCGCGGCGAGGCTCCAGCAGCAGGGGATCGGCGTCGACGTCGTGCCCGTCGGCGACCGCCACCTGGTGGCGCGGCTGCGCGAGCGGTCCCTCGCGATCGGCGCGGAGCCCTCGGGGCACGTGATCTTCGGAGCGGACAACCACTTCGTCGGCGACGGCCTCTACACGGCGTTGCGCGTGCTGGACGTGGTCCGCCGGACCGGGAAGCCGCTCTCGGATCTCGCCGCCTTCGAGGCCTGGGGACAGGTGCTGCTGAACGTCCGCGTGGCGCGCCGCGACCCCCTCGATCAGCTCGAGGCCGTGGTGCGCGCCCAGCGCGAGGCGGAGGCGGCCCTCGGATCGCAGGGACGCATCCTCCTCCGCTACTCCGGCACGGAGCCCCTCGCGCGCGTCATGGTGGAGTCGCCCGACCGCGAGGCGTCGAATCGGTGGGCCACATCCATCGCCGACGCGATCCGAGCGGCGTTGGCCTGACCCCGGCGAGAGCGGTGAGCGCCGTGACGACCCCCACTCAAGACGGCCCCCCTTCCTGGACCCTCGCGATCGAGACGAGCGGAGCGCCCGCGTCGATCGCCCTCGCCGACCGATCGGGGGAGATCTTTACGGCGGAGATCGGCGGGCCACGCCCCGACGTGGCGCGCGACCTCCTTCCGGCGATCGAACGCCTCTTCCGGGAGCGGTCGATCGCGCCCCGCGACATCGCCCGCGTCGTGCTCGGCGTCGGCCCCGGCTCCTTCACGGGTCTCCGTGTCGGCGCCACGGCGGCCCGGACGCTCGCCGCCTTCGCTCGGTGCCCCCTCGCGCCTTTCGCGTCGACGCTCGCCCTCGCCGCGGCCGCTCCCGAGCAGGCCCGAACGATCGCCGTCGCCCGCGATGCGCTCCGGGGCGAGCTGGCGGTCGCCCGCTACGAGCGGAGGGCGGGCGGCATCCCCGTCGAGACGGTGCAGCCCCGCCTCGCGCCGGGCGCGAGCCTGCCGGCGATCGCCGCCGGATGCGACGTCCTCGTGACGGACGATCCGGCGAGGCTCCTCCGCTGGCCCGCCCCCGGGTGCCAGGTCCTCGTGGCGTCGCCGACGGCAGCCGCCCTCCTCGCCCTCGATCGCGCCGGCGCCCGCCCCCTGGAACGATCCGTTCCGCTCTACCTCCGGGCCTCCGCCGCCGAGGAGCGGCTGCGCGCGGCGGCCGCACCGACGGACGGCACGGCGGGCTGATCGCGCTCCACGCGAGCGCGCGCGACGGTGCGCGAATCGACGCTCGAATCGCCGATCCGCGTCGCTATGTTCCGGCGGCAGATCGATGATCTCGGAACGCGCATGGGCCGAAGTGGACGTCGCGGCCCTTCGGCAGAACCTCGAAGCGATTCGCTCGCGCGCCGGCGCGGACCGCGCCGTGATGCTCGTCGTCAAGGCCGACGCCTACGGTCACGGGTTGCGTCTCGTGGCCGCGACCGCGCAGAGCGCGGGAATCGAAGCCTTCGGAGTGCGGGACTCGTCGGAGGCCCTCGAGCTGCGCGCGAACGGGATCGCACGGCCCATCCTCGTGCTCGGAACCGTCATCGAGTCGGAGCTCGATCGCTGCCTCGAGGCCGGGATCGAGATCGCGATCCATTCGGCCGATCGCGTGCGCTCGCTGCGACAACGCGTGCGCCGCCTCGCGGGCCGTCTTCGCGAACGGCCGCGGGTGCATCTGAATGTCGACACGGGCATGGGACGTCTCGGCCTCCCCGTGAGCAGCGCGCCGAAGGTGCTCGACGCGATCCTCGCCGCGCGCGAGCTCGAGCTCGTCGGGATCATGACGCACCTCGCGCGGCCCGAGGGCGCGGCGCATCCGTTCACGCGCGAGCAGTGCGACCGCTTCGCGCGGCTGCTCGAGGACGTCGCCGGCCGCGGCGTGCGGCTCGGCCGCGGAGGACCCGGTCAGGGCGGCATCGCGGTGCACATCGCGAACAGCGCGGGGATCTTCACGGAGCTGCCCATTCGCGGAACGATGGTCCGGCCCGGCATCGCGGCCTACGGCGTGATGCCGAGGGACGTCGCCGGATCGACGCCCCTCGCGCCGGTCATGTCGCTGCGCGCCCAGATCGTCTTCATGAAGGACGTTCCCAAGGGAACGAGCATCTCCTACGCGCAGGACTGGGTCGCGCCCACGAAGACGCGCATCGCCACGATCCCCGTCGGGTACTACGACGGGATCCCGTGGCGACTGAAGGGGAACGGATTCGTGCTCGTTCGGGGTCAGCGCGCGCCGCTCGTCGGGCGGATCACGATGGACTACGTGATGGCCGACATCGGCCAGATCCGCGACGTGCGCGTGGGCGATCCCGTCACGTTCTTCGGCCGCGACGGCGAGGCGATGCTCCCCGTGACGGAGATCGCGAACGCCCTCGGAACGATCCCCTACGAGATCACCTGCGCCGTGGGGTCGCGGGTGCGGCGGATCCCCGTCGATCGGCCCCGATCGGCCGCGCAGGACGACGATCGGTCGCTGCCGGCGGCCGACGCGCCACCGCCGGGCCGAGGGAAGAGCGCGCCTGCGCGGCGGCTCACGGTCGGGTGACGTGATGGCGTCCCAATCCGAGGGACGCGCGCGGGGATCGCGGCTCCTCCTCCTCGCCGCGCTGGTCGTCTTCGCGCTCTCCTTCGGGCTCGCGTTCCGCTTCGCCACGCGGCCGTCGCGGGAGCTCGCGCGCTGGGTCGAGCGCGAGCTGGGCGTCTTCCTCGCTCCCAGGGTGCACGTCGGGGAAGCACGCTTCGACGCGCGCACGCTGTCGATCCTGCTCTCCGACCTCCGCATCGGGGACGATCCCGAGGCTCCGGACATCGCCATCGACCGCGTGCGCGTCGAGACGTCCGTCAGCCTCGACGAGGGCGTTCGCATCACGCGGGTCGTCCTCTGGCGGCCCGCCGTTCGTGCGCTGTCGCTCGGCAACGTCCTGGGCGCGTCTCCGCCGGAGACGGGGGACGCGACGCCCCTCCCGATCGTCGAGATCCGAGACGCGACGGTCCGCTTCACGTCACCCGGCCTCGGAACGCTCGAGTTCGCGGAGATGCATGCGTCGGCCGTGCCGACCGGCGGAGGCGACGTGCGGATCTCGGGCGTCGCCCTCACGCCCTTCCAGGGCTCCCTGCGCGTGACGGGCAGCGTGAACGTCCGCTCGGGCCAGGTGGAGATCCGAGGCTCCACGGAGACCGACGTCGACGTCGCGCAGCCTGTGCGGTCGAACTTCGACCCCGCGATCCAGGACTGGATCCGGCAGCTCGCGCCCGTGGGGAAGATCGCGATGCAGGTGCGGATCGTGCGCGAGAGCGCCGAGCAGCCGCTGCGCTTCGAGGGGAGCATCGAGGGCTCGGGCCTCGCGGCAACGATCCCGCGCATCGACGTGCGGCCGACGGATCTGAAGCTCCGCGCCACTCTCTCCGGCGATGGACACGTTCGCTGGGAAGCGAGCGGGCGCGTGCTGGGAGGCGCGGGCCTCTCGAGCGTCGGAGACGCGATCTTCGATCCCGAGACGGCGGAGCTCCTCGCCCTCCAGGCCGGCGCCCGCGTGCGCGAGCTGATCCTCGGCCCCGAGGTGCATCGCGTCCTCCAGGAGCTCGACCGCGGCACGGCCGAGGTCTACGCCGGTCTCGGTCCCGAGGGCCCCGTCGACCTGCTCCTCTTCGTCTCTCGGTCCGGCCGCGACGGTCCCGTCGATCTCGGCGCCGAGCTCGATCTCCGGCAGGGAGCCGTCACGTTCCACGGATTCCCCGGGGCGGACGACGAGATCGACGAATCGTTCCCCTATCGCGTGACCGACGTCGAGGGGCGCATCTCCATCCGTCCAGGCCGCGTCGCCATCGGTGGCGTCCGCGGCCAGATGGGGACGGGCCGGATCCGCGTCGCCGGCGAGGTCTGGGGCTCCGGGAGGGTCGGTCTCGACGTCGGCATCCAGGCGGAGTCGGTGCCGATCGACGCCGCGGTCTCGGATGCGGTCCAGGGGCTCTCCGACGGAGCCGCCGGCTGGAAGCTCTTCGACCTCCGCGGAAAGCTCGACTTCGACGTGAGGGCCACGCGTCCCGAGGGCCGCATGCGCGCCGACGTGATGGTCCGCGTCGGATCGATGGGCACCGTGAGCGGGAGCTTCCGCGAGTTCCCCGTTCCCGTGGAGAGCCTCTCGGGCGCGGCCGTCTTCGACCAAGGACTCGTGACCTTCGGATTCGACGGCACGTCGCGCAGCGGCAGCGTCCGGATCGACGGACTGGTGGACGGCGCCGCCGACGCTTCGGGCCGCGAGCCAGCGAGCAACGGCATCCGGCTCATCGTGTCGGCGAAGAAGTTCGGGCTCGACGACACCTTCGGCGCCTACCTCGGCAGCACGATGCCGAGCCTGCGGGCGTTCCTCGACGACCTGAGCCCGCGCTCCCAGGTGGAGTTCGAGTACCGAGGCGAGCGGCCGCGCGAGGGGCCCACGCGCGAGCTCAGCTCGGTCGTGTCCATCCAAGCGGAGCGCGGAGTGGTGCAGCGCGTCCCCGGCGTCGAGGTGGCGCTCGAGGACGCCTCCGCGTCCTTCCGCGTCCGTTCCGTGCCCCGCGAGGGCCACGACCCCGACCTCGACGTGGTCCTCGACTCGATCCGCGCACGGCACCGCGGCGATCCGATCCGCGTGGTGGGCAGCTTCGAGACGCGCGCACCGGAGGGCTCGGCGCCCCCGCCGGGCGCGCCACCGATCGCGCGGCGCGAGCGCCTCGATCTCGTGGTCGCCGGGATCGACCTCTCCCTCGGCGATCAGCTCATCGCGCCGATGGCCGCGGGGAGCTCTCCCGGCGCGCGCGAGATGCTCGAGCGATACCGATTCGGCGGGAGCTTCGACTTCTTCCTGGAGCGGCACTCCACGAACGACTCGAAGTCGATGGACGTCGACATCGAGCTCCGTCAGGCCGCCGTGAGCGGCCCGGGGATCCCGGGGACCTTCGACCAGGTGCGCGGCCGCGTCCGGGTCGACGAGAACGGCCGCGTCGATGCGCCATCGCTGCAGGGACGGCTCGACGGCGTGCCGGTCCTCCTCGAGCGATTCGCGCTGCTCCCGGCGGAGAAGGGCGAGCCCGTGCATGTCGAGGGCGTGCTCACGAGCGTCGAGTCGATGGACCTCGCCGAGTCGATCTCGAAGACCCATCCCGAGGCGAGGAAGTGGATGGAGGGTCTCGCCTTCGACGCGCAGGTGGAGCCGAAGGAGTTCGCTTGGTCCCTCGACGTCGCCGACGTCGGGCTGCCGGTGTTCCGCGCGCGCGGCTCCATGGTCCTCCGCAACGGCTGGGCGCTTCCCGGCCCGATCCTCACGCGGATCGAGGGCCTCGCCGACATCGAAGACCTGGTGTTCGACGAGGCGGGATTCCGGATGCGCGCGCGGCTCGGCGCCACGCGGCTCTCGGCGCTCGGATTCCCGGCGACGAATCTCTCGGGGCTCGTCGAGCTCTCGCCGACCCGCATCCGGATCTCCGAGCTCGCGGGCACGGTCGCCGAGGGGACGATCCGCTCCCGGCTCTCGGACGTCCCGTTCCTCGATCTCTCGCTCGCCGATCCGGTGCCGTCGTGGAGCCTCTCCATCGATCTCGCGAAGGCGAACCTCCAGCAGCTCATGGCGCGCGCGAACGTCGGGCCCGGCGACGTGCGGGGCCAGCTCGACCTCGCCTTGAGCCTCCGCGGCAAGGGCGCCGACCATCGCGGCTACGGTGGCGAGGGACGCGTCCGCGTCGCGAACGCCTCACTCTTCGACGTGCCGGGATTCAAGCCGCTCTACGACCGTCTCGATCTGAAGAAGAAGCCCTCCTTCCGCGAGCTCCTCGGGATCTTCCGCGTGCGCGACGGCCTCGTCGACTTCGATCCGCTGGACCTCGTCAGCGACCCCTTGAGCCTGCTGGGCGCCGGACGCATCCGGTTCGACGGTCGGCTCGAGCTCGGTTTCAAGCCGAGGCTGCACGACGTGCTCAATCCCGCCGAGTGGTTCCTGATCGGCCCTGTGCTCACGTTCCTGCAGGACCGCGTGATCGAGGTCTTCGTGTTCGGCGACCTGTGGAACCCCCAATACACGATCGACACCCCGCTCTCCTCGCGCCGCAGGAGCCAGCTCCGCAAACGCGTGATCGCTCCGGAGCCGCCCGTCGAGCTCGGAGAGCGTTTCTGAGACTCTGCACCCCATGATCCATGGCGTCGTGATGGCCGGCGGCTCCGGCACTCGATTCTGGCCCGTCAGCCGGAAGCTCCGGCCGAAGCAGCTCCTCCCGATCACGGGCGGCGCGGCGATGGTCGCCGAGACCGTGACGCGCGTGCGAGGAGTCATCCCGCCGGAGCGCATGTGGGTGGTGACGCACCGCGACCAGGCGGAAGCGATCCGCGCAGCGCTGCCGGAGGTGCCGCCCGGCCAGGTGCTCGCCGAGCCTCGGGCGCGCAACACCTGCGCCTGCGCCGGGCTCGCGGCGGCGGAGATCGGTGCGGTCGATCCCGAAGCCGTCCTCGTGACGATGCCGGCCGACCACGACATCCGGCCCGTCACGGAGTTCGAGCGGACGATCCGCGCGGCCTGCGCCAGCGTCGAGAGACACGACGGCTTCATGGTCTTCGGGATCCGCCCGACGTATCCGGCGACGGGCTACGGCTACATCCGGCGGGGCGACGTCGACCACGAATCCGACGGGATCGCCGTGGCGCGCGTCCGCGGCTTCCGCGAGAAGCCCGACGAGGAGACGGCGAAGAAGTTCCTCGCGACGGGCGAGTACCTCTGGAACAGCGGCATCTTCGTGTGGCGCGCACGCACGCTGCGCGCCGCCATCGACCGCTTCGAGCCGAGGATCGGCGCGGCCCTCGGCCGCCTGGCCGAGTCCCTCGCCGCGGGCGATCGAGAGCTCGCGCTCCGCGAGGCCTACGAGTCGATGCCCTCCGTCTCCGTCGACGTGGGCATCCTCGAGCGCGCGGAGACGGTGCGCGTCATCGAGATCGGGTACCGATGGAGCGACGTCGGATCGTGGGACGCCCTCGACGACCTCGTCGCTCCCGACGGGAACGGCCATCGCGTCGTCGCACCGGAGGGATCCCTCGTCGTCTCCGTGGACGCGCGCGGCTGCCTGGTGCAGTCCTCCGCGCAGCACACGATCGCGCTCGTCGGCGTGGAGGACCTGATCGTCGTGCACACGCCGGACGCGACGCTCGTCTGCCGCCGCGGCCGCGCCGAGGACGTGAAGAAGGTGGTCGACGAGTTGGCGCAGCGACGTCGTGACGACCTCCTCTGAGGCGCCGGCCGCTCCGGGCGGCGGCCACGATCCCGGACCGCGCCCGCCGCGCGGAGCCGTGGTCGCCGTCGACTGGGGCGCGCGGCGCACGGGGCTGGCGGCCTGCGACCGCCTCCGGATCGCCGCGTTGCCGATCGGCGTCGTGGAGACGCAGGACCGCGAGGAGCTCCTGGAGCGCATCGTCGACGCCGTCGACGAGCGCCGTGCGACGACGGTGGTCGTGGGCCTCCCGCTGCACCTCGAAGGCGGAGAGAGCAAGCGCTCCCGCGAGACGCGTGCGCTCTGCGCGGAGCTGCGCCAGCGACTCCCGCACGTGGACGTGGTCGCCTTCGACGAGCGGCTCACGTCGACCGAGGCCCACGGACTCCTCGCCGCGGGCGGCGTCGGCTGGCGCAAGCGCAAGGGGCGCGTCGACGCCGTCGCCGCGATGGTGATCCTCCGCACGTACCTCGCGCACGACGCCGGACCCCCGCTGACGTGACATCTCGTCAGATCGTCGGCAGCTTGGCGACGCCGCGGGGATAGTTGCGGTCGAGGAAGGCGAAGAGCGGCTCGAGAGCCCGCTCCGATTCCGCGTCGTCGACGATCGAGTGGCCGAGGTCGACTTCGAGGAGCTCCACGCGGCCCTGCGCCCGGCGCACGGCGTCCTTCGTCGCCTCCGCGTCCGCGATTCGATCGTCGCGGGAGACGACGACGAAGCCCGGGCGCTCGAGCTTCGCCATCCCATCGGCGACGAGGCGGCGCAGCTCCTCCACGGCGGCCGTCGTCTTCCCGTCCCGCTTCATCGTGATCTTCTTCTCGTTCTCGAAGGCGGTGGCCTTCGCGGGATCGCGGAAGCGATCGCGCGCCTCGATGCCGAGAACGCCTCCGCCGAAGAGACCGGAGAGGAACCCCGACTTCTTGAAGGCGGGTCCGGGCCGAACGTCGGGATTGAGCGCGGCGAAGCCCGCGCACCGGTCGGCGCACTGGATCGCGTAGGCCATGGCGACCAGCCCGCCGAGCCCCGCCCCGACGGCGACGCGCGGAGCTTCCGGGAGCTGGTAGGCGACGTGCTGCATGGCGAGATCGACATCGTCGAGGAGCTCCCGCGCGGAGTGGAAGGCACCGTTGCGCTCGCCGTCGGAGTCTCCGTGGCCCCGGAAGTCGAAGACGGTGACGGCCCATCCCGCCTCGGCGAAGCGCCCTCCGAGACGCGAGTACCGGCCGCCGTGCTCGCCGTGGTCGTGCATCATCGCGAGCGTGCCGCGCGGCTCCCCCAGTCCCGAGAACTCGCGCGCCCAGAGCCTCGGACGAAGGTGCTGCGCCTTGCCGATGGAGGACGTCTGGGCTTCGTTGTCGCCCTGCTCGAGATAGGTGATGACGGGCTCGATCATCGATGGGTCGGTGGATCGCTCGGGGGAACGGGATCGGGGAGAGCCGGCGTCGCCCGCGTGCGCGGCGCCGCTCCGCGTCACGGCTGGGCGAAGTCGCCGTGATTCTGGGCCGCGAGCTTCCGCAGGAAGAGCGCGTCCGCCTCGCCCAAGCAGACGACGTGGATCGCGATCTTGCCGAGCTTGTTCCACTCGCGCACGGCTTCGAGGATGCGGTCGGGATCGCTGACCTCGCTGTCCGGGGACGGCTTCCCGTCCGTCAGGAAGAAGATCGTGTCGATGGCGGGCCGGTACCACTTGTCGGTCGCGCCGCGCCCGGCGATCTCGAAGGCCTCCTTCAGCGCGCCGTAGATGTTCGTGCTGCCCTCGGCGCTCATCTCGTTCTGGACGAAGGCGAGGGCCCTCTTGCGAACCTCGGGCTTCATCGTCTCGATCTTCGGGGTCCATCGATTCACGAAGCTCGAGAACGTGAGCATGGCGAAGCTCCCCCCATCGGGCATGCGCTCGATGGCGGTCGCGAGCTCGCGCTTCAGCAGCATGAACCGAGACGTCTGGCCCTCGCCGGCGGCCTCCTCCGCGTCGAGACCGAAGTTCATCGATCCGCTCACGTCGACGACGAAGGCGATGTTCTGGCTCGACGTCTGGATCCCGGCGAAGGCGACGGTCCCGCCCTCGCGCGGTCCGCGCGCCCGGTGCTCGCCGGCGGGCTTGGGCTCGAACCCCTTCTGACTCGCCTCCCACCAGGAGCGCCACGACTTGGCCGTCGCGTACTCGAGACCGGTGAGGTCGCGGAGGACGTCGTTCGCGTCGTCCCGAAGGCGGCCCACCTCGTTCTCGACGGCGGCGATGAGCGCCGGAATCGCCTTCGCGGCGCGGATCGAGGCGAGGGCCTGGATCGCGGCGGCGCGCACGGCCCATTCGGAGTCGCGCAGGCACTTGTCGAGGATCGCGTCGAGGGCCCCGGAGTCTCCCTGCGCCGCGAGCGAGTCGAGCGCCGCCACGCGCGTCCCCGGGTCGCCGCTCGTGGTCGCGATCGCCGTGCGGAGGAACGCGACGGCCGCCTCGTCGCGGATCGCGCCGAGCGCGGCGACGGCGGCGATCCGCGTCGCCGAGTCGGTGTTGCGTGCCGACTGGATCACCTCCGCCACCGATCGCTTGCGCAGATCCTCCGGCTGGGCCGCGATCGCGACACCCAGGAGCCGATAGCACGCCTCAAGAATGCGGACCTGCCCGTGGAGCCTGTCCTGGAGCTCCGTGACTTCCTTCTGGGCCCTCTCGAGGAGCTGTGCCGTGGCAACGGAGATCTTGCCGTCGTTCCGCTGCGCCGCCTCTCGGTGGTAGACGACCTTCGCCTTCTCGAAGTCCTCCACCTTCTTGGGGAGATCCATCTCGACACGCTTGCGCTCTTGCCGCGCTTCCTTGCCGAGCTTCAGGAAGGTCGTCACGACGCCACGGTCGCCCATCGGCGCGTAGCACTCCATGGCAGCCACGCGCTCCGTCCAGTCGGCGGCATCGGACCCGATCAAACTGTCGAGACGCTGCAGCTCCGTGCGTCGGCGATCGGCCGACAGCTTCTCGAGGAGCTTCCCCGCGGCGCCGGCGAGGAGCTCCCGCTTCGCCCGGAGATCCTGAGCCGTCTTCTCCGCCGGCAGGAGATCCTTCGCGCGCCAGTCGGCGAACTTCGCCTCCGCGCGCTCCACGTCGGCCTTGTCTCGGTCGTCCTTGGCGTTCACGCGCCGGCGCTCGAGCTGGCGCTTCTGCCGATCCTCGTCGCTCCGGAGCTGCTCGAGCTTCCGCTCCGCTCGATCGAGGCGCGGAACGGCGTGGATCAGCTCGGTGTGGATCGCGGTGATGCCACGGACGTCCCCCAGATCGATCAGCTTCTGCACCGCCGCCGCGTGGGAGGCCGGGTCCGTCTGGGCCAGGGCGTCCGTGAGCTTCTGCACCGCATCGTCCACCTCGTCGCGCGGGCCAGCGAGGAGGACGAGCGTGGAGAGCAGGCCGAGGAGCAACGGTCGGATCATCGGTCATCGCCTCACGAGTGGACCGGAGCAGAGAGGGCTCCGCCGAGCGAGCGCGAGCGGAGCACAGGGTGGCCGGAGCCGCGCGACGAAGCGCTGGAAGGACGGTCCGCGCGAAGTTCGGGGATCTCCACAGCGGGCCGGATCGATTCCGGCGCGATCCTATCAGCCCGAGGCGAAAGTGGTCCGCGGAGCGCGGGCGCGCGAACGATTTGGGGAGCGCATTCGACGGGACCCGCACTAGCCTTGCCCTCCTCGTCGGGAGAGGCGCGGGCGATCGCTCGGCGCCGGATTCGTCCGGTCGCCGGGAGGAAAGTCCGAACTCCCCAGGGCAGGGTGGTGGGTAACGCCCACCGCTCGCGAGAGCCGGGACAGTGCCACAGAAAACAAACCGCCTGCCCCATCGAACGGACGGCCTTCGGGCCGGGACCGGCGATGGAGCCGGTAAGGGTGAAACGGCGAGGTAAGAGCTCACCGCGGAGGTGGTGACATCTCCGGCACGGCAAACCCCACCCGGAGAAAGACCAAATAGGAGAGGAGGCGCGGCCCGCGCCGTTCGACTCTCGGGTAGGTCGTTCGAGCCCGTTCGCGAGGACGGGCCCAGATCGATGGTCGCCGGGGGCGCAAGCCCCCACAGAATTCGGCTTACAGCGCCTCTCCCGACGAGACTTCTCACGACGATCGAACGCGCGAGCCCACGCCTCGCGAGTGAGGCTGGCATCGCGCCCCGCGGACCCACCGACCAACCGGCGGCCGCGCCCAGGAACCAAATCGAGGGTTCCGTCGAGCCCCACCCACCAGGGGTGGCGTTCTCCGAGGACTGGCTCTGGACAAGCCACCACATCTCGTTATCGTGCGCTCCAACACCCCAATCCCTGGGGGCCCATGGAGCTGGTTTACGTCGTCCGACGTAGAGATCTGTTCGAACGCGAGTCGATCCAGGGCTTTCGAGCTCTGTCGGGGGAGACCCTCTCCTCGCACTTCCTGCGTCCGATCGCCGCGCGCGGCTTCTTCGTCGAACGCCGGCATGCAGAGCAGGATTCCTCGCTGAAGCAGATCATCCCCTACTGCGTCGTCGTCGCGCGACCACAAGCGCCGGCGGGGCGCACGCCCGCGTCCGGCACGTCGCGTGCGACGCGCGACGGTGTGCCGAACCTCCGGGCCCTCTGCTTGCGACGATTGCCGAAGCAGGGCGAGATGCGGCTCCACCGGAAGCTCTCCATCGGGATCGGGGGGCACCTCGATCCCATCGACGCCGAGCAGGGCCGAGAGGGTGTGGTCGCACGCGGCGCCCGCCGCGAGATCGAGGAGGAACTCGTCGTCGAGGGGCCGCAGGCGCTCGCCATCGGCGTCCTGAACGACGACTCGACTCCCGTCGGCAGCGTGCACTTCGGCGTCGTCCATCTCGTCGAGGCGTCCGAGGACCTCTCCGTTCGGGAGACCGACGCGATGACGGGCTCCTGGATCGCTTGGGAGAACCTCCGCGCGCGGGCGCTCGGCACGCCTCCCCCGCTCGGAGGCACCGCGGCTCCCGAGGGGGTCTTCGAGAGCTGGTCGCAACTCGTTCTGGCGGCTTGGTCCGCCGACGCCCTCGAGGCGTCGCTCGATGCAGCGCGGCCACGCAAGGCCTCGGTGCCCGCGAGATCCAGCCGCTCGCGGGAAGTGCCGAAGGACGCCGCTCTCCGACCGGAACGCGCCCAGGCCTGAGCGGCCGACGCGTCCCGAGACGGCACCCGATCACCCGCACGACGCACTTCGCGACTCCTCCTCCACCAACTCCTCCCCGTTCCCATCACGAGCGGCCGATGACCTCGGCCTCGAAGACTCGACCCCCCTCCCGAGCCCACGGGCTCGGCGCCTCCGTCCCCCGTCGGAACACGATCTCCCGTATCTCCAGGCAACGTCGATGCGATCCGATTTCTCCACCAGCATGAAGATGGATGCTCCCCTCGCCGTGACGCAGGACCTCGGTCCCGACACGATCGAGCCGGGCACCGAGAAGCGCGTCTCCAGCGCCGTCACGAAGTCTCCCCTTCGGATGCGGAAGTTCCGCAACCTCGATCCCGAACGCGCCCACGAAGCTCTCTCGAGCGCGCACACGGTGAACGGCGTGCGCCTCTTCCTGAAGGACGGCCGCATCATCGATGGGGCGATCCTCTTCAACGAGTTCAAGCGCACGGGGCGCATCATCAACATCCACACGGAGATCTCCGTCGACTTCCACGCCGAGGAGGTTCGCGACCTGTGGATCCCGGAGAAGCGGCGCGCCAAGCCGGCTCCCGTGGCTTGACCCGTGGAACGGCCGGCGGCGTGATCGGGCCCGCCGCCGGCGAAGTGGATCGTTTCGGCGCCGTCGAGTAGAACCCCGGCTCCCGCCCGACCCCACTCGTGCCGGATCCGCGCGCTTCGCGCCGACGCATCGTCTTCCTCGTCGGCTTCTTCCTCGTCTTCGGAGGAACGGCCTTCTGGCTGTGGCTGCGCCCGCCCGGCGCGTCGAGCCGAGGCTCGGCCGACTCCGTCGGGGGCGCGCACGTGGGTCCCCCGAACGGAAGTTCCGCGGGGCAGACCGTCGAGGAGCGTCTCGAGCGCCTTCGCATCCTCGCGTCGGTGCACTACACGAACTCCCGCCTCGAGGATCCGCGCATGCGCGACGAGATCCTCCGGGCGGTGGACGACGCCGAGGAGTGCGTGAGACTCGCTCCCGAGTCGGACCTCGACCGGCTGAACCTCGCGATCACGCTCCTCCGCTTCTTCGACGAGAAGAAGCTCCACGCCGATCCCGGGTCGCCGCCCGGAACCGATCCGGGAGCCGGTGCTCCGTGGATCGCGACGGCGAAGCCGCGGCTCGAGCGTGCGCTCGCGCTCCTCGCGCAGGTGCGCCAGAAGCGGCCGGACCTTGCCGTCGCGGCGTTCCACGAGGCGATGGCCCTCGTGCGCCTGGGAAAGCTCGAGGCCGCCGATCCCGCATCGACCTGGGAGGCGCGATTCCGCGCGAGCGCCGACGCCTACCTCGCGAAGGAGGACCGCAGCTCCGCCCTCCGCTATCACCTGGGGTTCCTGCAGTTCAAGGCGGGGCGCTACGACGAGGCCGAGCGAGACCTGCGCCGCGCCATCGAGATCGACCCCGACCATCCGAACGCCTACAACTCCCTCGGTCTCTCGCTCGCGCGTCAGGGGAAGCCTCGCGAGGAGATCGACCCGATCTTCGAGAGGCACCGCGCGCTTCAGGAGGAGATCGGCAAGCAGCGCGCTCAATGGGATCCCGACGCGGTGTTCGACGCGGCGTTCCCCGAGCTCGTGATCGTCGCTTCCTCGACGCCGGCGCCGCTCGTCGACGGCGCGAGCCGTTTCGAGCGTGCCGACGCGCCGGGTCCGGCGATCCACGCCCTCGCCGTCCTCCGCGGCGACCCCGCCTTCGTGCCCGGTGGCGTCTCGCAGATGGGCGATGCCGCAGCGATGGCGAGGGCATCGCTCCTCGCCATCGCGCGCGACGGAGCGTCCATCTCGTGGCGTCTCGAAGGCGGGCGTCCCGCGCTCTCCCGAGAGGCGGCGCTCCCCGCGGGCGCCGTCGGCGTGCTCGGCTCCGTGTCCTTCGATCTCGACGGCGACCACTTCCTCGACGTCGTGCTCGCGACGGAGACGGGCCTGCGCGCTCTGCGGGCGTCGGGACCGCGGGCGGAGGACGGGTACGAGCCGATCGATCTCGACGGCGTGCCGGACGACCTCGGTCCCGTGCGCGATCTCCTCGCTGCGGACCTCGACTCCGACGGCGACCTCGATCTCGTCGCCGTGGCCGGCACGGCGCAGGCCTCCTCGCTGCGCGTGCTCCGCAACGACTCGCAGCCGCAGCCCGCGCCCGCCGAGACCCCGCCGGAGAACCTCCTGTTCGTCCCGCGCTTCCACGACGTCGCCGCCGAATCCGGGATCGCCGTCGACGCGGCGGCGCAGGCCCTCCGCGTCGTGCCCCTCGACTTCGACGGCCGCAACGACGCCGACGTGCTCGTCGTGGGGCGTTCCGAATCGTCCCTCTTCGCGAATCGCCGCGGATTCCGCTTCGAGCGCGCGGCGACGTTGCCGGGCGCGGAGGACGGCGCGACGGGAGACCTCGACGGCGACGGGCTCACGGACGTGGTGCTCGCGACCCGCGATGGGCTCGTGCTCGCACGGAGCCGCGGCACGGGGCTCGACGCGCCGGCGACGCTCCACACGGAGCGCCTCGCGTCGCCCCGCGTCTCGCTCGTCGATCTCTCGAATCGTGGCGCCCTCGACGTGCTCTGCTTCTCCGAGGACCGCGTGACCGTCCTCCGATCCCAGGGCACGGGCGCCTTCTCGGACGTTTCGTCACGACTCTTCCCGGCCGGCTTCTCCGGAACGCCCACCGGGATCGTGGCGACCGACCTCGACGACGACTTCGATCTCGACCTCGTCGTCCCCCGAGCCGAGGGCCCCGCGACGATCTACGCTCACCTCGGCGGAGAGACGAGCCCCGCCATCGCGCTCGCCTTCCGGGGCACCAAGACGAACCGCGCCGGCATCGGCACCAAGGTCGAGGCGCGCGCCGGCGGACTCCGAGTCCGACGCGAGGTCTGGTCGCTGCCCGCGTGGATCGCCGTGGGGCCACGACCGCGCATCGACGGCGTCTTCCTGAAGTGGACGAACGGCATCGACGAGGCGAGCGGCAGCGTCCCGACGGGACGGTGGCACTTCGCGATCGAGCGCCGGGGCCGCGAGGGATCCTGTCCCTTCGTCTTCAGCTGGAACGGCGAGCGGTTCGAGTTCGTGACCGACGCCCTCGGCGCCACGCCCCTCGGCCTCCAGGCGGCGCCCGGAGTCTGGGTGCCGCCGCAGGACCGCGAGTGGCTGCGCATCCGCGGCGATCAGCTCGTGCCCCGCGACGGCCGCTACGAGATCCGCTTCACGGAGGAGATGCGCGAGGTGACGTACCTCGACCGCGTCCGCCTGCTCTGCGTCGATCACCCGGCCGGCACCGACGTCTTCCCCGACGAGCGATTCTGCTTCCCGCCCTTCCCCGAGAAGCGGCTGCTCGTCGTGCGCGAAGCGCGTCCCGTGTTCGCCGCTCGCGACGGTCGCGGCGACGACGTGACGGACGCACTCGCCCGCGAGGACCGCCGCTTCGTCGGACCGCCGGAGCGGATCGGCTATCAGGGCATGGCGACGGAGCACGCCCTCGAGCTCGATCTGGGGGAGGTCGGCGGGGAGCCGGCCCTGCGCCTCTTCCTCACCGGCTGGTTCGCGTGGACGAACTCCTCCATCAACCGAGCGATCGCCGACGCGGGGATCCGTTTCCAGCCACCGCGTGTCGACGTGCAGTCGGCCGACGGACGCGCGTGGCGCACCGTCGTCGACGATGCGGGATTCCCGGCGGGGATGCAGAAGACACTCTCGATCGACCTCGGCGGGAAGCTGCAACCGGGAGAGCGGCGCATCCGCCTCGTCACCAACCTCGAGCTGCATTGGGACCACGCGTTCCTCTCCGTCGGCGAGCACGAGACGCCGATCCGCACGACGGAGCTCGCGCCGATCGAGGCAGAGCTCCGGCTCCGAGGATCCTCCCGCTGGACCGCGCCGTTCCCCGGCGCCCCGACGGAGCCGGTCTACGCCGATGCGACGCGCGAGCTCGTGTACGACCTGCACGTGGGGGACGTGACGCGCTACGGAGACGTGCGCGAGCTGCTGGAGGACGCCGACGACCGGTCAGTCATCTTCCCGCACGGCGACGAGGTGGCTCTCGCCTTCGACGCCTCGACGGCGCCCGAGATCCCGGAAGGATGGACGCGGACCTTCATCCTCGACTCCTCGGGCTGGGCGAAGGATGCCGACCCCAACACTTTCGCGCCGGCGACGGTGGAGCCGCTCCCCTTCCACGGGATGTCGGGATACCCCTATGGCGCCGGTGAGTCGTTCCCCGACGACGACGCGCACCGGCGCTATCGGCGCGAGTGGAACGTCCGGCGCATCGAGTCGCCGCGTCCGCTTCCGGTGCTCCGCGGGATCGAGGCGATCCACGAGCGCTGAGCACGTCGGAGCGAGGCGACGGCGCGATCAGCCGACGCGCTCCGCGCCGCAGTAGACGTTGAAGCCTCCATCGCGGAGGAAGCCGATCAGGGTCATCGATCCGCGCTCGGCGCACTCGACGGCGAGGGACGACGGCGCGCCGACGGCCGCCACGATCGGGATCTGCGCGACGCGCGCCTTCTGGACGATCTCGAAGCCCGCGCGGCCGCTCACGAAGAGGATCGAGTCGCCGACGGGAAAGCGTCCCGCGCGCACGCGCGCGCCCACGACCTTGTCGACGGCGTTGTGGCGCCCCACGTCCTCGCGCAGGTCCAGGAGATCTCCCTCGGCGCCGAAGAGGGCGGCGGCGTGGAGGCCGCCCGTCTCGTCGAAGACCGACTGCCCCTCGCGGCATCGGCCCGCGAGCGCGAGGAGATCGGAGGGAGCGACTCGAAGCGCGCTGTGGAAGGGCGGCGCGTGAACCTCCACCGCATCCAGTGTCGCCTTCCCGCAGATGCCGCAGGAGGAGGACGCATAGAGGTTGCGCCGCAGCTTCTCCACGTCGACGGAGGCCCCCTCCACGAGCGCGGCGTTCACGACGTTCTCCACGGGCTCGCCGTCGGCGCCGGTGCAGGGGCCCACGACGGAGAGGTCGTCGGCATGGACGATCCCCTCCGTCACGAGGAATCCCGCCGCGAGATCGAGATCGTCGCCGGGAGTTCGCATGACGACGGCGATCGGCTTGCCGAGCACCCGCATCTCGAGCGGTTCCTCCACCGCCATCCGGTCGGCGATCTCGCTCCAGACTCCGTCCCTCCGACGGCGGAGGGAGACCGGGCGGCTTCGCGGCGAGTCCATGGGCGGACGAGCAGAAGCTCCCTCCCTCCCTCCCGCAACGGGATTCCCCACCGGAGGCGCGATCCCCGGGGTGCGCGCGCTCCGAAGGGACTGCTATGCTGTCGGCCCGTCCGTCCGCGACGATCCGTCCTGGACGAGGCGCTCTCCAACCCGAGGAAATCCATGACGCTTCGCTCGATCTCGCTGCTCTTCGGCGGCGCCCTGCTCGCCCTCGCGGTGGGCTGCGCCCAGGCTCCCCAGAACGCCAACACGAACGCATCCGCCAGCGCCGATGCCGCCAAGTCCTGCTGCAAGGAGAAGGGCGACACGGCGAAGAGCGTGAATGCCTCCGTCGAATCCGAGTGCGCCGCGAAGACCGGTTGCTCCGAGAGCGCGAAGGCCGAGGGCACCATCAACGCGGCCGCGACGAAGGCTTCCTGCTCCGACGCGAAGGCGAAGGAGTGCACCGACACGAAGGGAACCGTGAACGTCTCCGCCGAGGGCGAGTGCCCCTTCCAGAAGGCCTCGACGTGCACCGAGAAGTCGGAGGCCCCCGCGGCCGTCATCAACGCGACGGTCACGAAGACGGGCTCGTCGTCCTGCTCGACGGCGAAGAAGTCCTGCGACACGCAGCAGCCGTAGAACGGACGCACCTTTCGTCCTCGCAGGGCCGTCTCCGACGGCCCTGCGTCGTTTCGGGGGCGTCCGTCGAGTCGGCTCGTTCCCTCCTCGCGCTTCTCCCGAGCGCCCCGATTCCGCACCATCCCGCCACCGGCACACCGCACCCCGCCGGTCCGCTCCCCATGCCCAAGGTCACCTTCGTCCGCGAGAACCAGGACTTCGACGTCGAGGAGGGCGCCAACCTGCGGGCCATCGCCCTCGAGCGGGGCGTGAAGCTCTACCGCGGCGCCGCGCGCCTGCTGAACTGCCGCGGTGACGGCAAGTGCAAGACCTGCCGCGTCCGGCTCTCGCCCGATCGCAACGCGTCGCCGCCCACGGCGCGGGAGCTGCCGCGCGAGAAGGGGACCATCCTCCAGATGATCGATCACCGCGAGCTGATCGGCTGGCGTCTCGCCTGCCAGGTGCGGGTGCGGGGCGACCTGAAGGTGACGACGCAGGAGTGAACGCGCCGGGAGGCCGCGACCGCGACGCGGATCGAGAGCGTCGCGGGGATCCCCCGCGAGGCGGCTCGCGCGAGGGTGCTCCAGGAGAAACCCGCCTTTCGCCGAAGGGGATGGGGAGTACTGCAGTCGGTGGCACGCCGAGGATCCAGGAGCCTCTCGGGGCTCGCTCTTGGCGCCTCACGACTCCGGGGGATAGCGGGCGCGAAGTTCAGAAACGCCTTCTTGTTCGCCGTCCTCCAGCTCGCCGTCGCGCCCTTCGGGGCGCACGGCGGGCCTTCCCCCGGATGAGCGCGGAGGAAACTGGCCTCGATTTCGTGCACGGCCCCGGGGGATGGCAGGGTCCTCCGCCCCGAGAGTGAATGATTCGGGGCCAGTGTCGGCGCGACGGTCCTCGAGACCACCCTGCCGACGCACGCAACGCCCGCGACGCGGAAGAACCGCGCGGAAACCGCCCGGAAGGCGGATTGATCGGGAGCGCGGCTGGAGGTCGAATCCCGCCTTGGACGCCGCGCACCTCGCCCTCGCCGCCGAGGGAGCGACCTGCGCCCTCGCCGGGCTGCTCGCCGTCTCCGCGATCCCGTCGCTCTTCCGAGCGCTGCCGCCGCACGCCGCGAGCGCGGCCTTCCCGGCGATCGTCCGCCGCCCGCTCCTCGCGGCGCTCGCGTCGGCCCTGGTCGCCACGGCGTCGCGGGCGCCGGTCCCCGGCGGCGCGCCCGGTGCGACGCCCGCGCTCCTCCTCGACCTCCTGGCGGCGGCGCTCCTCGCCGCGGGCGTGCTCGTCGCCGGTGCGTTCTCCGCGGCCCGCGCTTCGGCGTTACGGGAGCCCGCGCCCGGCGCCCGGGTCGACGGTGACGCGATCCTGCGCTCGCACCGCCTCGTGGGCGCGCTCCGGTCCGTCGCCGGACTCGCCGCGCTCGCCGCGCTCATCGCGGTCCTGTCGGAGCTCTAGCAGAACGAGCGGACCGCTGCGCGCGGGCCTTTGGGGGAGATCCCGACGCGCCACGCCGCCTACTCCCTTGCATCCTCGGCGAGGTCGGTGAATCCTGCTTCGCTTCTCGAAGCCCCGAGTCCACGGAAAGTCGGCCTCCTGGCGGAGTGGATGTCCTCTCCGCCTCCTGCCCGATCGACCGTGGAACGGCGCAACACGAACCGGAGCGATCTCGAAGTGACTCTGAAAGTCGGCGACCGAGCCCCCGCATTCACGCTGAAGTGCACCGACGGCCGCATGATCAGCCTCGCGGACTTCGCGGGCCAGAAGCAGGTGGTGCTCTTCTTTTATTCGAAGGACAGCTCCCCGAGCGACGCCGCCGACGCGCGCGCGTTCCGCGACGCGCTCGACCGGTTCCACACGGGGAACTCCGAGATCCTCGCCGTGGGCGTGGACGACCTCTACTCCCACCGCGCGTTCGAGAAGGAGAACCAGCTCAACTTCCTCCTGCTCTCGGACACGACGAAGGTCGTCACCCAGTCCTACGGGATCATGAAGCGCGAGGGCTATGGCGCGCGCGCGACCTTCGTCGTCGACAAGCAGGGGCTGTTGAAGGCGATCTTCACGACGATCAAGCCGGAGACGCACCTCGAGGACGTGCTCAAGTCGCTGAAGGGCGGCGGCGCGATCTCGAACCTGCCGAAGCTCTGATCGACCTCGCGCGCGTCCGCGTCCCGCGACGCGGATCGCGCGGCGATCGGCCCCGGGGTCGCGGATTCCCCCGCTCTCGACGCTTCGATCCGATCCGCACCCCGACCCGATCCGCTCGATGAACGAGTCCGCCAAGAAGGCGCTGCTGCAGAAGATCCCCCACGGCGTCTATGTCGTCACGACGGGCACCGGCGCCTCCGCCCACGGTTTCACGGCCACCTGGCTCACGCAGGTGTCCTTCGAGCCGCCGCTCATCGCCATCGGGGTCCGCCGCGACTCGAAGGCCTACACCACGGTGACGGAGTCGAAGCAGCTCGTCGTGAACTTCCTCGCCAAGGACGGCCGCGGCATCGCGGAGCGATTCTTCAAGCCTCCCGCCGTCGACGGATCGAGCTTCGGCGACGTGCCGTTCCACGCGGGCCCCGCGACCGGCGGCCCGGTGCTCGACGCCGCCCTCGGATTCGCCGAGTGCCGCGTGACGAACGTGCAGGACGGCGGGGATCACGCCATCGTCGTCGCCCAGGTCGTCGAGGCCGGCGTGCTGAAAGAAGGCGCGGCCCTGATCCTCGCGGACACGCCCTGGAAGTACGGCGGATAGGAGGCTCTGCGCCCGCGCGGGCGAAGCGGCCGTCCATGCATCTTCCCGACGGATTCCTCGCGCCGGCGATCTGGATGCCGGCCGCGCTCGTGGCAGCGGCGACGCTCGCGGCCGCCGCGCGCCGGCTGCGGCTCTCTCCGGGAAGTCCTCACGGGACGGCGGGCGGCATCGGTGTCACGTCGACGCTCGGCGCCTTCGTCTTCGTCGCCCAGGCCTTCGCCTTCCCCGTGCCCGGCGGCGGATCGGCCCACCTCCTCGGCGGACCGCTCCTCGCGCGGCTCCTGGGGCTGCCCCGCGCTCTGCTCGCCATGGCCGCGGTCTTCTCCGTGCAGGCGGTCCTGCTCCACGACGGCGGCCTCACGGCGCTCGGCGCGAACCTGCTGAACGGCGGGATCGTCCCGGCGGCCACGACCGCCCTGCTGGTCCGCCCCCGCCATCGCGACGGAGCGGCGCTCTTCGCGGCCGCATGCATCGGCACGCTCCTCGGCGCCGCGCTCTGCGCGGCCGAGCTCGCGCTCTCCGGCGCCGCCGCCGCCGGCGCGGCGCTCGCCGCGCTCCTCGGCGCGCACCTCCCCGTCGCCGTGGCCGAGGGCGCGCTCACCGTCGCCCTCGCCCGCGCCGCGCGGCCCC